>NZ_BJNW01000019.1 GCF_006539885.1 Kocuria varians
GGCAAACCCTCCCCGCACGACGACGCTCGGTGCCCTCCCAGGGGCACCGAGCGTCGTCGTCTGTCGTCGGGGGAGCGGGTCAGTCGTCCTTGTTGCGCAGCACCTGCCTCAGCTTCTCCTTGTTGAGACCGGCAATCGCGGTCAACGGGATCCCAGCGGGGCACACCTCCGCGCACTCGCCGTAGACCGAGCACGGACCGAACTCCTCCTCGGCCGCGCGCGTGATGCCTTTGGCCCGGTGGCCACGCTCCTTGGAGCTGGAGGGCAGCGTGGCCAGGTGCATCGTCTTGGACCCGGCGAACAGCTGCGCGGAACCGTTGGGGCACGCGGCAACGCACGCACCGCAGCCGATGCACGCTGCCAGGTCCAGGGCCCACTCCGCGGCCTCGTGCGAGACCGGGATGGCGTCCGCGTCCGGCGCCGTGCCCACGGAGGTGGAGACGAACCCGCCGGCCTCGATCACCCGGTCCAGTGCGCTGCGGTTCACCGCGAGGTCCTTGACCACGGGGAACGCTCCGCTGCGGAACGGTTCGAGCTGCACGGTCGCGCCGTCCTCGAAGGACCGCAGGTGCTGCCGACACGACGGCGTGTTCTTCTGGGGGCCGTGCGGAGTGCCGTCCACGGTCACGCCGCACGCCCCGCAGATGCCCTCGCGGCAGTCTGAGTCGAACGCGATCGGCTCCTCGCCCCGCGCCACGAGGTCGTCGTTGAGCTTATCGAGCGCCTCGAGCAGTGAGAACTCAGGCCCGACGTCCTCCAGCGGGTACTCCTCGAAACGGCCCTCCTCGGCACCGGATTCCTGTCGCCAGACTTTCAGCGTGAGCTTCATGAGGATGCTCCAATCATCGGTAGTCGCGGGTCTCGGGAGGAACGCTCGGGAACTGCAGGTGCTCCTGGTGGCGGACGTAGCGCGGCCCGGCCGCGGCGTCGTCGTCACCGGAAGCCGCGCGTTCCCACGCGGAGGCGAAGAGCCAGTGCGCGTCGTCGCGCTGCGCCTCCCCGCCCTCGGTCTGGTGCTCCTCCCGGAAGTGGGCGCCGCAGGACTCGTCGCGGTCCAGGGCGTCGAGGCACATGAGCTCGGCCATGTCCAGGTAGTCGGCCACGCGGCCGGCGCGTTCGAGCTCCTGGTTGAAGCCGTCCGGGCGCCCCTGCACGCGCAGGTCCGTCCAGAACTCCTCGCGCAGCGCTCGGATGCCCTCCAAGCCCTCGGCGAGGCCCTGCGCGGAGCGGGTGACGCCGCACGTTGCGTAGAGCAGGTCGCCCAGGCGCCGGTGGAACCGCTCGGGTCCCTGGGTGCCGTGGATGTCGAGCAGTGCCTGCACGCCCGCTTCGGCCTCGGCAACCGCGGCGCGCACGACGTCGTCGTCGGCCGCGAGCTTGGGCTTGCCCAGCAGGGGAGCGAGGTAGTTCGGCACGGAGTAGGGCAGCGTGAACCAGCCGTCCACGCACGCGGAGAGCAGCGAGTTGGCGCCCAGGCGGTTGGCCCCGTGGTAGCCCCAGCCGGCCTCTCCGCCCACGAACAGGCCGGGGATCGACGTCATCATGTCGTAGTCGCTCCACAGCCCGCCCATGGCGAAGTGCGCGCCCGGCGCGATCCGCATGGGCTCCTGGTAGGGGTCCTCGCCGGTCGCGTCCGAGTACATCTCGAAGAGGTTGCCGTAGCGCTCGGCAATCACCTTCTTTCCGAGCCGCTCGATCGCGTCCCGGAAGTCCAGGTACACGGAGTTCTTCAGGGGCCCGACGCCGCGGCCCGCGTCGATCTCGGTCCGCGCCGCCCGGCTGGCGACGTCGCGCGGCGTGAGGTTGCCGAAGGCCGGGTAGCGGCGCTCCAGGTAGTAGTCGCGCTCGTCCTCGGGGATGTCGTTGGGCGGGCGCGTGTCCCCGGGCTTCACCGGGACCCAGATCCGGCCGTCGTTGCGCAGGGACTCGCTCATCAGCGTGGTCTTCGACTGCCACTCGCTCGACACCGGCAGCGCCGTGGGGTGGAACTGGATGAAGCACGGGTTGGCGAACAGCGCGCCGCGGCGGTGCGCCCGGAACGCGGCGGTCACGTTGGAGTTCTTGGCCAGCGTGGAGCGGTAGTAGACGTTGCCGTACCCGCCCGTGGCCAGCACCACGGCGTCCCCGGTCACGGCGGAGATCTCGCCGGTCACCAGGTCACGGACGACGACGCCCTGGGCGCGGCCGTCCGCCACGATCAGGTCCAGCATCTCCGTGCGCGTGTGCAGGTTCACCTGACCGGTGGAGACCTGGCGCAGCAGCGCCTGGGCCGCCGCGATCTGCAGCTGCTGCCCGGTCTGCCCGCGCGTGTAGTAGGTGCGGGAGACCTGCACGCCGCCGAAGGAGCGGGTGGCCAGCTGACCGCCGTACTCGCGGGCGAAGGGCGCGCCGATCGCGTTCATGTGGTCGATCACGCGGACGCTCTCCTCCGCGAGCCGCCAGGCGTCCGCCTCGCGACCGCGGAAGTCGCCGCCCTTGACGGTGTCCTTCACGAACCGGGCGACCGAGTCGTTGTCGACCTTCCGGGCGCGGGCCGCGTTGATGCCGCCCTGGGCCGCGACCGAGTGGGCGCGCCGTGGGGCGTCGTGGAACGTGAACGACTCCACGTTGTAGCCCAGCTCGCCCAGTGCGGCGGCCGCCCCGGCACCGGCCAGGCCGGTGCCCACGACGATCACCGTGAACTTGCGCCGGTTCAGCGGGGAGACCAGGCGGTAGTGCAGCCGCCGGTCCGCCCAGATCTCGGATGCCGGAACCTGGGAGTCCAGGGAGGGCAGGTCCGAGCCGATGCTGCGCAGCCCGTCCAGCAGGGCCTGCGGGGAGGTGGATGTGGACGCCTTCATCACTGAATCACTCCCAGGAGAACCATGACGGGGATGGAGATGTTGCCGAGGCAGATGGCGACGGCGACCAGCCCGGCCACCCACGCCGCCACCTGACGCAGCCGCTTGCCGGTGGCGCCGAGGTCGTTGGCGGCCGTCCAGGTGCCGTGGGCCACGTGCACGGTGAGCACGAGCATCGTGAGCATGTAGAACGCCGCCACGAGGGGACGCTGGAAGCTCGCGACCAGGTTGGCGTACGCTGAGCCGGCCTCAAAGGAACCTGCCGCCACCGGCTGGACGCCCAGCGTGAGGTCCAGGATGTGGAAGACCACGAAGAGCAGCAGCACCACGCCGGTACCCAGCATGTAGCGGGCCATCAGGGCGTCCGGTCGGCGCAGGCCCTGGCGCGGGAACGCGCCACGCGCACGGCGGGCTCGCGACCACAGCAGCACCCCGCACCCGATGTGCAGCACCAGGCTCAGCAGCAGCACCACGCGCAGTATCCACAGCATGCCCTCATAGGGCAGAAGGGGCATCAGGATCTCGCGCAACCAGTGCGCGTAGTGGTCGAACTCTTCCTGACCGCGGTAGATGTGCAGGTTTCCGTACATGTGCACGAACACGAAACCCACGAAGACCAGCCCGGTGAGGGCCATCGTGGTTTTTGCCGCGAAATTCGAGACGGGAAGTCTTTTTCGGCGCGGGACAGGTGTCTGTCGCTGTCGTTGGGCGGTGGCTGTCATGGTTGTCCCTCGTCAGTGCGTGAACCGGGTGGGTGAACCCGTCCTGGACACACCCCACGTTACTCCTGTGGCGGGATGAAAACGGGCGCGGCGGGGTTTTTCCGGGGCTTTCTCCAGTATTTCTGACTGGTTCAGAAAAAGCCTCAGCCGGTGCTTACTGCAGCGTAAACAATTGCCCGGGAAACATGTGCGGTGCGATCCCCCCACTGGGCCTGAACCTGCTGGTCCAGAGGGGCTGGGGGCCGCCCCGCGCACCAGCGGGCCCGGTCCGAAGTGTCGTTGACCCCTAAAGGTGCATCTCATAGGCTGAACATGTCTCGCGTCACCCATTCAGGAGAGCCTCAGCAGCCATGGTGCACGAACCGTCCGACCGCGCCACCGTCCGTTCCGCCACGGGGGAGTCGATCCTCGTGGAGCTGGTGGGCCGCAGCGAGCCCCAGCACGGCCACCCCTCCGCCACCACGGTCCTGGACGAGGACGGCGTGCGGGTCGTGGCCTTCGAGTTCGGCGCCGGTGATGCCCTGAAGGAGCACGCGGCCCCGCACCCCGCCCTGGTGCAGGTGGTCCGTGGCCGCGTGAACTTCACGCTCCCGGACGGCGTCGTGGACCTCGCGCCCGGCCGCGTCCTGCACCTCACCGCGGGTCTGCGCCACGCTGTGGACGCCGTGGAGCCCACCACGCTCACGGTCACGCTGCTGCCGCTCCGGCACTGACCGGCGTCGTCGCTGGCGGCGGAGCACTCCGGAGCGGTCGCGGAGCTTCGTCCGGGTGGGTGGGCGCCGGTCGGGAGCGTACCGACGGGGTTCCGGCGACGACGCCGTGTGGTCCCGGGCACGGGGCCGAGCGGGGGCCGTCACGGGCCAGGAAAATCCGCCGTGACAAGACAAGAAATCGCCAGAAATTTCGGGTGTCACCCGTGTTCCAACGCCCCGGGAGGACTAGCGTTGACACTATGATCAAGGACTCGAAACTCACCGTCGTCGGAGCCGGAGCCGTGGGATCGAGCGTGGCGTATGCCTCGCTGATTCGGGGGTCCGTGCGCCACATCGCCCTCTACGACATCGCCTCCGCGAAGGCCGAGGCGGAGGCACTGGACCTCGCCCACGGCTCGCAGTTCGCGGCCCACACGGACATCGTGGGCGGCGGGTCGGACATCGCCCTGACCGAGAACTCGGACGTGGTGGTCATCACCGCGGGCGCCAAGCAGAAGCCCGGGCAGACCCGCCTGGAACTGGCCGGGACCAACGCCAAGATCATGTCCCAGCTGGTGCCGCCGCTGCTGGAGGCCTCCCCGAACGCGATCTTCGTGGTGGTCACCAACCCGTGCGACCCGCTGACCACGCTGTCCCAGAAGGAGACCGGTCTGCCCGCGGAGCGGATCTTCGCCTCCGGCACCGTGCTGGACACCTCCCGCCTGCGCTGGCTGATCGCCCAGAAGGCCGGCGTGGCCACCTCCAGCGTGCACGCGCACATCGTGGGGGAGCACGGCGACTCCGAGTTCGCCCTGTGGTCCACCGCCACGATCGGCACCGTGCCCATCCTCGAGTGGACCCGTGACGGCCAGCCCGTGTTCACCCGCGAGGACCTGGACCAGATCCTGGCGGAGGTGCGCGGCGCGGCCTACAAGGTGATCGAGGGCAAGGGCGCCACCAACGACGCCATCGGCCTGTCCAGCGCGCGCATCGTCGAGGCCATCACCGGGGACCAGCACGCCGTGCTCAACGTGGCGCCCGTGCTCTCGGACTTCCGCGGCATCGACGGCATTGCCATGTCCGTGCCCAGCATCGTCAGCGCCGAGGGTGCCCGTCCCATCCGGGAGACCCCGTTCTCCGAGGACGAGCTCTCCCGCCTGACCGCGTCCGCGGAGACCCTGCGCGGCGTCGTCGACAGCCTGTCCTGAGTCCACCTCACCCCGCCACCCGGAGACCCACATGTGGACCCAAACCCTTGACACCCTGGGCAGCCTGCCCCTGACCGCCCTCGTGGCCGCCGTGCCGATCATCGTGTTCCTCGTGTGCATGATGCTGTTCAAGCTCACCGGACTGAAATCCGGTGTGATCGCCCTGGTGGTCCAGGTGCTGGTGGCGCTGCTGGTGTTCCACATGCCGGTCCCCGCGGTGGCGGGGGCGGGGCTGCTCGGCCTGCTGACCGCGCTGTGGCCCATCGCCTACATCATCATCATGGCGGTGTGGCTCTACCGGCTCAGCGTGCGCTCGGGGCGTTTCGAAGTGATCCGCTCGTCGATCGCCAGCGTCTCCGCGGACCAGCGCATCCAGGTGCTGCTGATCGGTTTCGCGTTCGGCGCGTTCCTGGAGGGCGTGGCCGGGTTCGGCGTGCCCATCGCGATCTGCGCGGCGCTGCTCGTGCAGCTGGGGTTCCCGCCGCTGCGGGCCGCGGTGCTGTGCCTCGTGGCGAACGTCGCCGCCGGTGCCTACGGTGCCATTGGCGTGCCCGTGCTCGTGGGCGCCCAGGTCACCAGCATGGACGTCCAGGACCTCTCCCGCGCGCTCGTGCTGCTGCTGCAGCCGCTCACGTTCCTCGTGCCGTTCCTGCTGGTCTGGATGGTCGACGGCGTGCGCGGCCTGCGCGAGACCTGGCTGCCGGCGCTCGTGTCCGGTGCCGTGTTCTGCGTGGCCCAGGGCGGGCTGCTCTGGTTCATGGGCCCGGAGCTCGCGGACCTCGCGGCCGGCCTGCTCGCCATGGTCTCCCTGTTCGCGCTGTGCCACGTGTGGAGCCCGCGCCACGTCTCCCGTGCCCCGGAGGCGCCGGAGACGGCGGAGGCGAGCCACCCCGCGGGCGAGGTGATCCGCGCCTGGAGCCCGTTCTACATCCTGACCTTCGTGATCCTGCTGTGGTCCGTGCCCGCCGTGCAGAACATCTTCACCAAGGGCGCGCTGGGCTTCACCACGTTCAAGGTGCCCATGCCCGGGCTCACCGGACAGGTGACCACCGCCGCCGGCAACGTGGTCAACGCCACCTGGAACTTCTCCATCCTGGGTGCCACGGGCACGGCCATCCTGATCTCCGTGCTCATCACGTTCTTCACCACCCCGCAGCTGCACGCCAAGGAGCTCTTCGAGGAGCTCTCCGGCGCGGTCAAGGCGCTGGGCCCGGCCATCGTGCTGATCGCCGTGATCCTGGTGCTCGCGAACATCGCCAACTACTCGGGCGGCTCCACCGCCATGGGCACGGCGCTTGCGGCCGCCGGACCGATCTTCCCGCTGATCGCCCCGGTGATCGGCTGGATCGGGGTGTTCCTGACCGGCTCCGTGGTCAACAACAACACGCTGTTCGCGCCGCTGCAGGTGGCCACCGCGGAGGGTATCGGCGCGAGCCCCGCCCTGCTCGTGGGCACCAACACCGCGGGCGGTACCACCGCCAAGGTCATCTCCCCGCAGTCCATCGCCATCGCGGCCGGTGCCGTGGGGCTCAACGGTCGCGAGGCGGAGATCATGCGTGGCTCGCTCTTCTACAGCCTGGGCATGCTCGCGGTGATCTGCGTGTGGACCTTTGCCCTGACGTTCATGTACGTGTGATTCCCCTGGAATTGCCGACGGCGTGTGCGCGGCTCGGTGCCGCGCCGCCCGTAGGAATTCCCGTGCAGGAATTCACATGGAACAACTCAGGCGTGAAACGTCTGTGACGTTGAAGAATCGACGGCGATATTCAGCACGGCATCAGTACACGCTGTGAAAAGCAGGATGACCGCCGTGGAAAACGCCGTGATGCCCAATTTCTGCACGAGGGGCCCGGGTCAACAGACCCGGGCCCCCCGTCATTTTGCGCGAAGGCCGGGCGCCCGTCGTCCCGGAGTCTGTTCCCACGGGGCACTCCCCGGGCGATACTGGGATCCCGTACCGGTCCACCCGAGGAGCTCCCATGAAGCCGTTGCTCGCCACCTACATCTCCCTGCCCGGAACCGCCGCCGAGGCCATGCAGCACTGGCAGGACGTGTTCGGCGGAGAGTTGTCCATCACCCGCTACGGAGACCTGGGCTTGGAGGGCATCCCCTTCGACCCCGATCCCCAGGCGGTGGCCCACTCCACCCTGGTGCTGCCGGGCGGCACCATTGCGGCGGGAGATGCCATGGGCGACGGCGAGTACCCCCTCACGGGCACCGCCTACTCCCTGCTCTACACGGCCGGGTCTGCGGATGAGGCCCGCACGGCCATCGGCAAGCTCGAGGCGGGCGGCGGTCAGATGAACATGCCCTTCGCCGTCGCGCCGTGGGGCGATTGGTACGGGCAGGTCCTGGACCGCTTCGGAGTGATGTGGGCGTTCACGGCGCCCGCCGGTTCGTGACGGCCCGCAGCACCTGGGCCACATTGCCGAAGCCGTGGCCGGGAACGGGCTAGTCGCGGGCGAACGGTTCGGTGAGCCAGTCCACCAGAGCCGGCCAGGCGGCGTCGTCGGCGGCGCGGCGGAACAGACCGTGGTGGCCGATCCGCGCAACCCCCAGCTGCTCGGGGGTGAAGGTGCGGTGCTCCACCGGTGCCGCCGTGAGGCGGGAGGTCAGCGCGAGCATCTGCTCGGGGCTCGCCCAGGGGTCGTCCGAGGCGCCCAGTGCCAGGACGCGCTGCGTGACCGAGGCCGCGCGGGCGGTGGCGTCCATCGAGGGTCGTCGAAGAAGTAGCCGGGCCGCCGCGCCCAGGACCCCCACTCGACCATCGCGCCGGTAGGCATGTCCTCGCCGATGCCGAGCTTGCGCCCTGGCAGGTAGCCCAGGGCCCTGCTGGTGGTGGGCCCCGCGACGTGCAGCATCGCGGCCACCCGCATCCGCTCCGGCACGGGCTTGATGCGTGCGGTGAAGGCCAGGTGGGAGGAGACCACGGCGAACCTGTCCAGGCCCTCGAGCCCGTGGCCGAGCACCATGGCGTGCCCGCCCACACTGTGCCCCACGGCGCTGACCGGCGGGTCGGGGAAGTGGGCGCGGGTCCACGCGGCGACCGCGGGAACGTCCCCGGCCATCCAGTCGCGCATGCGGATCCGGCGGTGCTCCCGCGGATCGCCGGACCTGCCCGTGCCACGGTAGTCGTACGTGACCAGGGCCAGACCGCGGCCCGTCACGTACTCGGCGAAGGCCGCGTAGAAGCGCTCCGGGGTCGCCGTGGCCGGGTGCAGGACGACGACGCCGCTCGGCCCGCCCTCCGGCAGCCACAGGGTTCCTGCCACGGAACCGGCCACGGTGGCCTCGGAGGCCGGCACGGGAATGACGAGGTCCTCGCGGCGCGGGGTGCTCGCGGGTGAAGGCTGAGTGTTCTGCACGGACCCACTGTAGAGGCCCGGTGGTGATCCGGGGCACAGGAGGGCGACCGGCTCAGGGGAGGGCGACGACGTCAGGCGCCGAGCCTGCGCGTGGCATCGCCTCGTTCAGGGGAGCGGGACGACGTCGAGCGCTGCGCCCGCGCGTTCGAGTGCCGCGATCTCGGCGGGGGCCGCCCCGGAGTCCGTGACGATCTCGTCCGTGCCGTCCGCCGGGACCACCCTGGCGCGCGCGGTGCGCCCGAGCTTGCCGCTGTCCGCGGCGAGGACCGTGCGCGCGGAGGCGGCGAGGCCCGCCTTCTTGACCGCGGCGTCGTCGAGGTCGTAGGCGGTCAGTCCGTCCGCTGCGCTGAGACCGCAGCACCCCAGGACGAAGGTGTCGAAGCGCAGCGCGCCGATGGATGCGAGCGCGAGCGGTCCCACGAGTGCCCCCTCGGTGGCACGGCACTGCCCGCCCGGGAGCCACAGCTGGGCCCGGCCCGGCGGGTCGCTGAGCACGCGGACGGCCTGCAGGGACAGCGGCATGACGGTGACCTCGCGGTCCTTCAGCAGGCGGGCGACCTCCACGCAGGTGGTGCCGCTGTCCAGGAGCACGGTCTCGCCGTCCGCGATCCGCCCGGCCACGGCCGCCGCGATGGCGCGCTTGGCGTCCTCCGCCTCGGAGGAGCGCAGGGAGAACGGGGGTTCCTCACCGCGCAGCAGCAGGGAGCGGGCGCCGCCGCGGTCGCGCTCGAGCACGCCCTGCGCGGCGAGGGCGTCCAGGTCCCGGCGGATGGTCATCTCGGAGGAGCCCGTGAGGCGCGCGAGGTCCTGCACGGACACGCGGCCGGAGTCGCGCACGGTCTCGGTGATCACCCGGTGTCGTTCTGTGCTGCTCATGGGAGCATTCAACCGCACAGATTGCAAACACGCAATGTGATCGAAACAGCACTAACAAACATAAATAATGCTCGATACGCTCGGAGCATGACTTCAACGCTCCGGGCCGCCCGCTGGGCCACCCTCGTCTACTTCATCCTCTGCGGCACCCTCGTGGGCACGTGGCTCGTGCGCATCCCCGTGATCGAGGAGCGCGCCGGGATCGGGCACTCCACGCTCGGCACGCTGCTCGTGCTGCTCGGCGTGGGTGCGTTCCTCGGCATGCAGGTGGCCGGGCGGCTGAGCGACCGGCTGGGCGTCCACCGCGTGGTCCCGGTCTCCGCGGTCCTCGCGAGCCTCACCGTCGTGCTGCCCGGTCTCGCGGGCAACCTCTGGACGCTCGCCGCCGCCCTCGTGGTCTTCGGCTTCTGCCACGGCTGCCTGGACGCGAGCATGAACGCTCACGCCGTGCATGTGGAGGAGGGCTACGGGCGCCCCGTGATGTCCTCGTTCCACGCCATGTTCTCGATCGGCGGCGTGATCGCGGCACTCGCCGGTGCCGCGCTGGCCTTCGTGGGCCCGGCGGCCGGCATGGGCGTGGTGGGCGTCGTGAGCGCCGTCGTCGCGGTCGTGTCCGCCCGCTGGCTGCTGCGCGTGGACCTCGCCCCGCTGCCACGGCACAGCACGCCGACGACGCCGCGGCCACCGCCGCGCGCCGCGGCACCTCCCGGCGCGTCTGGATCCTCGCCGCCCTGGCCATGCTCGTGATGCTGACCGAGGGTGCGGCCAACGACTGGTCCGCCCTGCACCTGCGGGACGTCCTCGGCACCTCCGCGGGCACCGCGGCCGTGGCGTTCGGCAGCTTCTCCGCGACCATGACCGTGGGACGCCTCGTGGCGGACCGGGTCGTGCAGCGCTTCGGGTCCGAGGCCGTGCTGCGCCACGGCGCCGCGCTCGCCGCCGTGGGTGCGCTCGCGGCGTCCTTCACCCCGTGGGTGTGGCTCGCGGTCGTGGGCTGGGGCGTGCTCGGTCTGGGGCTCTCCGGCTGTGTGCCGCAGCTGTTCAGCGCGGCCGGTCGGGTGGATCCCGCGATGGCGGGGACGAACGTGTCCCGGGTCGCGGGTCTCGGATACCTGGGCATGCTGGCCGGCCCAGCGGTGATCGGGTGGCTGACCCACGTGGTCCCGCTCAACCAAGCGTTCGTGCTGCTCGTGGTGCTGACGCTGATCGCCTCGGCCTCCGCGGGGGTGCTGTGCACCCGGTCCACCGCGGGCACCGGATCCACCGCGGACACGGGTACGCTCGATCCGGCCGAGCACGCGGACACCACGAGCACCCCGGAGGTCGCCCATGTCTGACACCCTCACGCCCGAGGAGTTCCTCGCGGCCTGCACCGTGGGCCCCGCGGTGCTGGAGCTGCGGCCGGACTACCGCGCCGAGCTGCTGGTGGTCGAGGGGCTCGACGCGCACGCGGCGTCGTCGTGCGCGGACGAACTGATCGCGCGGGCCGAGGCCTGTGCGCGCGAACTGCTCGCGGAGACGCCCGTGGACCAGCTGCCGCACATCGCCGCGTGGCGCGAGGCGTACCGCGCGTTCGGCGCCAAGCCGCAGCGCACCCGCAACAGCCTGGAGGCGCTGACCCGCCGCGCGGAGGGCGGGCTGCCCCGCGTGAACGCCCTGACCGACCTCTACAACGCGATCTCCGTGCTGCACCAGATCCCGCTGGGCGGGGAGGACCTGGACCGCTACGACGGCGCGGCGCACCTCGTGCGTGCGACGGGCGACGAGGCGTTCGATACGGTCTCCGGCGGCGAGGACGTCGTGGAGCACCCGGACGCCGGGGAGGTCGTGTGGCGCGACGACGCCGGGGTCACGTGCCGCCGCTGGAACTGGCGGCAGGGCCGTCGCACCGCGCTCTCGGACGGCGCCACCCGCGCGCTGTTCATCATGGGCGCGCTCGGTCCCGTGTCCGACGACGCTCTGGAAGCGGCTGGTGACGAGCTCGCCTCCTCGTTGGCCTCCCTGGGGGACGGCATCACCGTGACGCGGCGGACGCTCGGCGCCGCCTGAGACCCTACGCGGCGTCGTCGTCGGCCGTGGCCCCGAGGTAGAAGCGGGCGGCGTTGTTCCAGAACACGTCCGCGACCTGGTCCTCGGACAGTGCGACCTGCACCACGCGGAGGTCCTCGTCCCGGAAGGGCCGGCGCGCCCTGGTGGAGGGCAGGTCCGTGCCCACCATGAGCGCCGTGGGATCCGTAGCGACGATCGCGCGGATCGTGTCCGCGGGGTCCAGCTCCACGCGGCCGAAGCCCGTGGCCTTGACCTTCACCCCCTGCTCGACGAGCCGCAGCAGGGCGGGCAGGCCGTCCTCGTGCATGCCCAGGTGGTCGATGCTCGCGGCCGGGAGGGATGCGATCCGGCGGGAGAGTGCTGAGTCGATGGTGCGGGCGTCGATGTAGAACTCCGCGTGCCAACCGGCGAGGTCGTGGACGCGCCGGGCAAGCCGGTCGAGGTCGTCCAGGTCCGCCGAGCCGCCGCGGGCCACGTTGAAGCGCACCGCCCGCACGCCCGCCCCGTGCAGCTCCAGGATCCGCTCGTCGGGGGTGTCACCGGGGATCTGGGTGACGCCCACGAAGCCCGGCCCGAGGGCGGCGAGCGCGTCCACCAGGTAGCCCTGGTCGAAGGCCTGGAAGGACCCGGAGACCACCGCACCCCCGGCGATGCAGAGCCCCTCGGTCCGGCGCCGGTAGTCCGCCACGGTGAACGGCTCCGGCAGGAACCCGTTGTTCGCCACGAGCGGGTGGACGGGGTCCACGATGTGCAGGTGGGTGTCGAACAGGCGCTGGGCCATGGGGTACTCCTTCGGGGGCGGGGCTGGCTGGACGGGGCGGCTCTCGGGTTGGGCTGGCGCTGGCGCGGCGCCGGGCGGGGTCCGCGGGGCCCGTCGTGCGGGTCGGGCCGGTGCTGTGCGGTGGGGTGCTGTGGGGTGCGTCGGTGCTAGTCGATCACGGATCGCGGTGCGGCGGGAAACATGCGTCGCGCCGTCGCCGGGGCCAGCGCCAGGACGACGCCGCGCACCAGCGCCCCGGCCACGGCCAGGCCGCCGGCGAGGAGGAGGCCCGCCACGGCGTCGTGCTCGCCCAGCGCCCCACCCGTGAGGAACCCGCCGACGAGGCAGCACGTGACGATCCAGCGGTAGGCCGCCCAGGCCCTGCCCTGCTCCTCCGGTGCCACGCCGGTGAGGAGGGTGCGCGAGGCGGCCGCGTTGAAGACGCCGTTCGCGGCACCGCCCAGCAGGAACAGGGGCGCGCCGAGTCCGAACCCGGGCAGTCCCAGGGCCAGGACGAGGAAGACCGCGCCCATGCCGCCGGCGCCCGTCACGAGCATCGCGGGGGCCGCCCAGCGCGTCACCCGCCCGGCCGCCTGCCCGCCGAGCACGACCCCGAGCCCCCACAGGCCCCAGGCCGCACCGACCCACGCGGGGTCCCACGCGGCGTCGTGCGTGAGCACGAAGACCCCGGACACACCCTCGATGGACGTCGCGAAAACTGTGCACGCCAGCAGGGCCACCCCCGCCACTCCGAAAGCGGCCGGACGCAGTAGACGGCGCAGGCCGAGCAGCACGCCCCCGCCGGGGGAGGCGTCCAGCGGCAGGGGAGCGCGGCCGGTCACGAACACCGCGACCACGGCCAGCAGGGCGAACGTCGCGGCGTTGACGCACAGCAGCGGCGCAATTCCACCGACCCCGAACGCGATCCCGCCGAGCGCCGCACCGCACGCCTGCGAGAGCCCGTTGACCGTGGCCAGGTGCCCGCTGATCCTCCGGTGGTCGTGGCTGCGCAGCGCGATGAGCTTGCTCGCCACGGGCGCGGTGAGCGCGGAGACGGCACTCACGGCGGCCACGCACACCACGATCACGGTGTCCTCGCGTGTCACCGCCATGACCAGGAAGAGCGCGGCCTGCACGCCCAGGGACACCGGCCACCACCACCAGCGCAGCGCCCGGTCCACGAGCACCCCGCCGAAGAGGCCCAGCCCGATCGCGGGCACGGTCTGGGCCAGCAGGATCGCCGCGAGCAGGTGCGGGGCGCCGGACTCCGCGGCGCGCAGGGAGAAGGCGATCGCGGCGACGTCGTCACCGCACGCGGAGATCAGCAGCCCCGCCAGCAGGACCACGAGGGACGCGTCCCGGCGCGGTTGCGGCGGTGTCACGCGCGGTTGCTGAGGTGGAGGGGCAGCCACAGGGCCTCCCACGCGGGCGTCTCCTGCCGCTCCGACGCCGAGCGCTCGGGCAGCTCCTCCGGCAGCCAGTAAACCCCGGCGTCCCGCCGCAGGTAGCCGTACTCCACGAGCTCGCGCCGCCAGAACGCCTGGTCCTCCACGACGGTCAGCAGGATCCGGTTGATCTCCGGCTCCGAGTAGGTGCGTCCCGCCGGGATCAGCGAGATCAGGTGCAGCAGCACGAACACACGAGCACGCCGACGGGCGGGGGTGTCCACCAGACAACCGTCGCGTAGGAACCGGGCGAGCATCCTGCGGTATTCGTCGTGGGCACGCTGCCACTCGTCGGGGTCCACGCCGGTGGGGACGGGCGGCGCGGTGGGGACGGCCCGCTCGGGAGCGGCCGGTGGTGCGCTGCGACGCGTGGCCTCGGCCTCCGACGGGCCGCCCTCTCGCAGGAGGTCCGCGCGGGCGGAGGTGTAGTTCTGACCGGTCGCGCGCATGCGGGCGCGTACCAGGGTCTTGAAGTCGTTGTCTCGTGTCATCTCGTACCAGGACCGGGCGAACCACCCCCAGCATGATCGCGCGGTCGGACGAGGAACCACGGTGGACGACGGCCCGAGAATGCTCTTCCCTTCGCCGCTGCGCAGGAGCTGGGGTCCGTGCGCGGGCTGGGCGCTGGGCACGCCGACTGCACGAGAGTATGCCACATCACGTTCGGCGCAGGCACCCGTGGCTACACTCGGAACCCCCAGCGGTGGGCGCGCCGGGCTGCTCCCACCCACCCCCACGCACAGGAAGCACGAGGCCGCCGATGGTGGACACACTCGCAGTCACGGACTACCTCGCGCGAGTCGTGCGACGGGGTCGGCTGGACGAGGTGGAGTTCAAGGACTCCCCGTACGTGGCGGCCACCGAGGGGGAGGTGCGTGGCGGCTCGCTGACCCGTGAGCACGCCGACGCACTCTTCTCCGCGCACGACGCCGCCGCGGGGCGCCGCGGGCGGGGCGCGGCACCGTCGTCCTCCGCCACCACGGCGACGGCATGGGCATCGGCGGCGTCGGCGGCGCCAGCGACGGCGAATGCAGTGGCTGAGACACGACCGGAACGCTCAGAGGCTGGCGCTGCAGCCAGCCCGACAGACGGTTCTACCGGGGGTGCCTCGGACGATGCAGGTTCCTGGGACGACGACGGGCCCCCGCTCTCCGTGGTGATCGCCCCGATCTCCCTGGAGCTGCGCGATGGCGGGCACACCGGGCTGCTCCTGCTGGAGGCGCAGCTCTTCCGGGACGGCCGTCTGGTCCCCATCCTGGAGACCGCGAGCTCACCGTGGATCCCCTCGGAGCGGCTCTCGTCCCCGATGGTCGGTGACCGTGAGGTCATGGTGGGGGAGCTCTCGCAGTTCTGGGCGTACTCGCGGCGGGAGCTGGGCGCGGAGATCTCGCGGGCGGCGTCGATGGCGGACGCGCTCGACCTCGCGCGCGGTCTCTTCGAGGACGTCGCAGGGGAGAGCGTCGAGGAGTTCGCGGCGCACCAGCCCGGGACCTCGCGGGTGGAGCACGAGCTGTGCTTCGTGCGGGAGCTGGACCGGGTCAACGCCGTGGGCGGGCTCCTGGACGTCTACGACCACGTGGCCACGCACGGTGCGCCCCCGCTGCTGGACCGGCTGTGCCAGGGCTGGCGGGGAGCGCGCATCTCCGAGCGGGCGATCCACGAGGGTGACGGTCTGGCCGAGACCATGACCCTGTCCTGCGGGTCGATGAGCGACGGCTTCCCCCTGACCCCCTCCCAGCGCCGGGCCGTGCACGCGTTCCTGAGCGGCACGGACGGGGACGTCACCGCCGTGAGCGGTCCGCCGGGGACGGGCAAGACGACGATGCTGCAAGCCGTCGTCGCCAACATGCTCACCCGCCGCGCGCTCGACGGCGAGGACGCGCCCGTGATCGTGGGGACCTCCACGAACAACCAGGCCGTCACCAACATCATCTCCTCGTTCAGCTCCGTGACGAAGAACGAACCGGGCACCCTGGACCTGCGGTGGCTGCCGGGCGTCGAGAACGGCCGCGCGGCCCCGGACACCCCGCTGCGCTCCCTGGCCGTCTACTGCCCGGCCTCCTCCCGGCTCGCGGAGGCCCGCGCACGCTACCTGGTGGAGCAGACGAACAAGAGCGGCACGTACACGGACTTCAGCGACCCGGGCTACCTGGAGGACGCGAAGACGGCGTTCGTCATGCGCGCCAGTGCGTACTTCGGCCACGCCCACGACATCGCCGGGATCCAGGGCTGGATCTCGGACGCGCTCGCCGAGGTCGACGCTCTGCGCACGGCCCTGATCGAGGAGATGTCCCGGCACGGGGCGTCGTCGCGGTATGCGGCACTGTGCGCCCGGGCGGAGGCGTCCCCGCACCTCGCGGAGGTGGCCGGGGTCGCGGCGCTCGCCGCGTGCACGGACCTCCCCGAGCTCGACGCCGCCCTGGACACCACCCTGCGCTACGCCGAGTTCTGGCTCGCCGTGCACTACTACGAGTCCCGGTGGCTGCTCACGGAGGACTTCGTGGCCCCCGAGGACCGGTTCAAGAACACGGCCCGGGTGATGAGCACCTACTGGCCGCAGGCCGCCGCCCTGACCCCGTGCTTCGTGATGACCGCCTACCAGGTGCCCCGCTACTTCTCGCTCTGGACGAAGAACGGGGAGCCCGCGGCATTCGACACCGGGCGGATCGATCTCCTGATCGTGGACGAGGCCGGTCAGGTGGACACACCCATCGGGCTGCCGGCGTTCGCCCTGGCCTCGCGAGCACTCGTGGTGGGGGACGAGAAGCAGCTCGCACCGGTATGGTCGATCGACGAGGAGACCGACCGCGAGGTCGCCGCCGGCGCGGGCATCTCCGCGGCCGAGTGGACCGAGGACCTGAAGGTGCGCGGACTCACCTGCTCGCCCCACTCGAGCCTGATGCGCGCCGCGTCCCACGCCTCCCTGTGGTGCTACGACGACGGCGCCCCCGGCCTCTTCCTCTCCGAGCACTTCCGCTGCCACCCGGACATCATCGGCTACTGCAACGACCTGCTCTACCACGGGCTGCTGGAGCCGAAGCGCCCGGCGTCCGCGTCACGGATCGAGGGGCCGGCGTTCCTGTTCACAGAGGTGCCGGGCTCGCACGACGTCACCCACGGGTCCAGCCGCCAGAACCAGGCGGAGGCGGAGTTCGTCGCCCGGTGGCTCGTGACCACCTACGGGCACCTCCGGGACCTCTACATCACCCGGGAGCCGGACCCGGAGAAGGCCCCGGCGGAGGATGAGCTGATCGCCGTGGTGACGCCGTTCAGCGCGCAGGCCCGGCTGATCACCCGGGAACTGCGCCGCGCGGCGTCGTCGTCCGAGGCTCCTGCCGACCTCCCCGCGCGGTTCGCGGAGAAGATCACGGTGGGCACCGCTCACCGGCTGCAGGGCGCGGAACGGCCCGTGGTGCTCTTCTCGGCGGTCTACGGGCAGAACAGCGGGCGGGCCGGGTTCATCGACGCGAACCCCGAACTGATGAACGTGGCCGTGTCCCGCGCGAAGGACCTTTTCATCGTGTGCGCCGCGGCGAACCGCTGGGACAACGGACCCGTGTTCGAGGCGATGACGCCGGTGGCGCACCGTTCGGACGCCCGGTTCGGCGCGGCTGAGGAACCGTCCTCCCAAACGTCGGACGTGCCGGATGCGCTGCTCGCGGGTACCGCTGGAGCTCTCGACGCCGCACAGGTTCCGGACGCCGCGCCCGCGCCGGAGAGCCAGTCGTCTCCCGGGGCCGACGTTCCGCCGGGCGCCGGGGCCGTCCCGGACCCCGGTGCCACCCCGGGAACGGACTCGGGCGACGTCGGGCCGGGAACGACAGCCCCCGACGTCGTCGCCGGTCCCGCGCTCGGCGCAGGGGCCGATGACGGGCCGCCCTCGACCCCGCTGACCCTCACGGCCCTGCTCGCGCAGTGGCGGGAGCACGGCATGCTCACCGAGCACGACGCCGCCCTGGCCACGAGCGCGTGGAACCTGCGGCTCGCGGAGGCCGGCGTGCTGGAGGGCGAGACGGGGGCGTGGGAGCCTACCGCGCTCGCCGGACGGCTGGGCGTGTTGACGGAGCAGCGGCGCGGTGCCAAGGGGCAGGAGTACACCGCGATCATGTACACCCCGCGGATGCGGATGCTGCTGGAGGAGCTGTACCGCGAGGGTCTGCTCTGATCCGGCAGACGCGTACCTCAGCGGCGGCACTTACCCCAGTCGCGGGGCGGCGGCGATGAGCTCCTTCGTGAACGGGTGCTGCGGGTGCGAAAGGACGTCCTCAGTAGCGCCGGACTCGACCACGAGACCGTCGAGCAGCACGATGAGGTCGTCCGAGGAGTGCCGCGCGACGCCCAGGTCGTGCGAGACGAGCACGATCCCGAGCCCGCGTTCCGCCTGCAGCTCGTCGAGCAGGTCCAGCACCTGGGCCTGGACGGAGGCGTCCAGGGCGGAGACGGGTTCGTCCGCCAGGAGCACCGCGGGTTCCACGGCCAGGGCGCGGGCGATCGCCACGCGCTGGCGCTGACCCCCGGACAGTGTCCTGGGGCGGGCTTCGGCCACCGCGGGGTCCAGGTGCACGGAGCGCAGCAGCTCCCGGATTCGCTCGGGGTCGCGACGACCCAGCGCATCCGTGAGCAGCCGCCCCACGTCCCACCGCGGTTCGAACGAGCCCAGGGGGTCCTGCACGATCATGGCGAGCTTGCGGCGTCGGGTGCGGCGGTGCCGTTCCGGCAGCGCGGACCACGCCTCGCCGTCCAGCAGCACCTCTCCGGACTCGACCGGCAGCAGCCCGGCCAGCGCGCGCAGCAGCGTGGACTTGCCCGATCCGGACTCGCCCACGAGACCGACGGTGCGGCCCGCCCTCAGCGTCAGGTCCGCCCCGCGCACGGCGGGCTCGGCGGCGCCCCGGTACCGCACGACGACGTCGCGGGCCTCCAGGAGCACCCGGCCGGCGTGGACCGTCCCCGGGCCCGGGGACGTGACGTGCACAGGCGGCTCGCCCGGTGCGAGACCCTCGGAGGTTGGATCCCCGAGCCTCGGGGCGGTGCCCGGAACGGAGCCCTGCGCGGCACCCGGGGAGGAGCCCCCGCCGGAGTGCGGGGCCGCGAGGGGCGGTGTGCCCGGGGCTGCGGGGGAAGCATCCCGCTCGGTGCGGGAAGCGACGGCCTCGGTGCCACGCACGGCGACCGCCCCGCCACGGCTCGTGCGCACGGTACCGGAGGCGGCGGCGTCGGGGTGCAGTGCCTGTCCACGCGGACGTTGCCAGGGCACCGAGGCCACCAACCGACGGCCCTCGGCCGAGGACGGGGAGGCCATGACCTCGCGGAACGGGCCGGACTCGACCGCGCGCCCGGCGTCGAGGATCAGCACGTCGTCCGCGACCCGGCGCGCCGCTCCGAGGTCGTGGGTGATGAACAGCAACGAGCCGCCGGCCTCCACCCGCGCTCGCAACAGGTCCAGCACCACGGCCTGGCGGGTGGTGTCCAGCGCGGTGGTGGGCTCGTCCGCGACCACCACGTCCGGGTCCGCGGCCAGCGCTGCGGCGATCAGGGCGCGCTGGCGCATGCCGCCGGAGAGCTCGTCGGGGCGTCGTCGGGCCGCCGCTGGATCCAGTCCCACGGACTCGAACAGCGCGGGGAGGTCCAGGTCCACGCCCGCGAGACGGGCTGCGTCGGCGACCTCCGCGCCCACGGTGCGCAGGGGGTCGAGCGAGCCCAGGGCGTCCTGCAGGACGGTGCCGACGGCGCGGCCGCGGATCCGGCGCCACGCGCGGTCCGCGCGGCGTCCCCGCTCGGGGAGCCCGACGACGTCGTGCCCCGCGACCCGCAGCTCGTCCGCCGTCACGGTGCCGCCGGTCAGGCCGACGAGCGCCCGGGCGCTGACGGACTTGCCGGAGCCGGACTCGCCCACGAGGGCGACGGCTCGGCCGCGCGGCAGCACGAGGTCCAGCCCGCGCACGACCTCCACGTCCCCGAAGCGCACGCGCAGGTTCCGGGCCACGACCACAGGGTCTTGGGGTGTGGGGTCAGCCATCGGAAGCCCTCCGTCCGGCTAGACGGGCGGACGTGCGGCGCCCGAGCAGCGTGGCGACCACGCCCACCGCCACGGTGGCCAGTCCCGGGAAGACCGTCATCCACCAGGCGTTCGTGATGTAGGTGCGGCCGGCGTTGAGCATCGCGCCCCACTCCGGCTCCGGGGGTGGCGCCCCGAGGCCCAGGTAGCCGAGCGCGGAGGCCCACACGATGGCCTGACCGATGCCGAGGGTTGCCACCGCCAGCAGCGGGCCGAGCGCCCCGGGAAGCACGTGCTGCACGACGATTCGAGCGGGCGAGTGGCCGAGCATTCGCGCGGCCTCCACGTGGCCGGAGCGAGCGACGCGGCGCACCTCGGAGCGCAGCAGCCGCGCATAGCCGGGCGCGGAGGACAGCCCCACGGCGACGACGACGCCCGCCACCCCGGGGCCCCGCACAGCGATCACGAGCAGGGCGAGCAGCAGCGTGGGGAACGCGAGCATGGCGTCCACGAGCCGGGACCCGGCGGCGTCGACCCTCCGGCCACCCAGACCCGTGACGAGTCCCAGGACGGCGCCGAGACCCACACCGAGCACGGTCGCGGTCACGCCGATGAACAGGGAGGGGCCCGCGCCGTGCACCACGCGCGTGAAGACGTCCCGGCCGGACTCGTCCGTGCCGAACGGGTGACCCCAGCCGGGGGAGCGGAAGGCCCGGGACGGGTCCACGGCGAGCGGGTCACCGGGGGCCACGAGGTCCGGGAACAGTCCCGCGAGCACGAGCAGCGCGGCGCAGAGCAGCAGCGTCCACCGGCCGAGGCGCGCGGCGGCGGTGGCGCGCCCGTGGGAGGCGGGGCGGCGGCGTCGTCGTGCCGTGTGTTCCGGGGCGTGGAGGGAGGGAGCGGCGCTCACGCGGCACCCCTCCTGTCCACGGCGGTGCTCAGGGCGTCCGCGAGCATGGTGACCACCACGTAGCCGAGGGCAGCGAAGAGTGTCACGCCCAGCACGAGGGGCACGTCCCGCGAGGTCACCGCGGCGACCAGCGAGCGGCCGAGACCCGGGCGGGCGAAGACCGTCTCGATCACCACCGCCCCCGAGACCAGGTAGCCGAAGGACCACCCGGAGAGGTTGATGCCGGGGACCAGTCCGTGGCGCAGGGCGTGGCGCACGCGCAGACCCCACTGGCTCTCGCCGCGGGTGCGGGCGGCCAGGGCGAACGGGGAGGCCATGGCCTCGAGCATGCCCTCGCGCATGGTCTGGGAGAGGTACCCGGCCAGGGGTATCGCGAGTGAGAGGACGGGCAGCACAAGCCCCGCCGCCGAGCCGTTGGACACCGGCGGGAACCAGCCCAGGCGGGAGGAGAACACGATCACGAGCACAGACGCGAGCCAGAACCCCGGCAGCACCGAGGCCACGAGCTCCACGCCGGAGGCCACGCGCGCGGCGGCCCGGGACATGCCCGTCGCGATCATGGCCGTGACCAGCGCCAGCACCCACGCGGCGAGCAGGCCCAGCACCGCTAGGGTGAGGGTGGGGCCGATCAGCGGGCCCATCACCGCGGTGACGGGGGCGCGGTGCGAGTAGCTCGTGCCCAGGTCACCGGTCAGCACCCGCCCCAGGTACGCGACGTACTGGACGGGCAGCGGACGGTCCAGGCCGTACTGCTCGCGCGCGGCCTCCAGGGCCTCGACGCTAGCCTGTGATCCCGGTCCACCCAGCGCCGCCTCCGCGGGGTCGCCCGGCAGTAGCTGCAGCACGGCGAAGGCGACCGTGGCCACGAGCCACAGCGCCACCAGCGCGCCACCCAGGCGGACCAGGGCGGCGCGCCAGAGGGGACGACGGCGGGTCACCGCGGCCACTTCAGCGCACCGGCTTCTGCGCGGGCGTTGCCGGTCGCGGCATCACCGGGCCGGCAGCGGTCCCACGTCCAGGAACGTGGGGGTGTTGACGGTCGGCAGGGCGCGCAGACCCTTGACACCCGTGGAGTGCAGGAAGTGGTTCTGCTGGTCGTAGAGCGGCAGGATCACCTGGGCGTCCGCGATGATCTGCTGCGCCTGCTCGTAGAGCTTGCTCCGCTCGTCCGCGTTCGTGGAGGCCTGGGTCTTGTCGAGGACGTCGTCGAGCTTCTTGTCGTCGATCTGCGCGTGGTTGGCGAAGTAGCCGGACGGCGCGGGCTTGATGGAGTCCGAATGGTAGAGGATCCGCAGCACGTCCGGGCCCACCTTGGTGTAGGGGGCGTCCACGAGCTCGTACTCGTCCTTGCCGAGCGCGGCGTACCAGGACTGCAGGTCCACGGGTTCGAGCTTCACGTCGAAGCCGGCCTCCTTGGCGCCGGCCTGGATCTGCTCGAAGAGCGACTGCTCCGCCGGGATGGACTGGTTGGTGCTCACGGGGAAGCGCGCGGTGAGCTTCTTGCCGTCCTTCTGCCGGATGCCGTCCGAGCCCTTGGTCCAGCCGGCCTCGTCCAGCAGGCGGTTCGCCTCCGCGAGGTCGTGCGGGTAGGAGTTCGGCATCTCGCGCCCCAGGGGTTCCGTGGAGCCCAGGGCGGAGGTCGAGCGCTGGGCGGTGCCCATGAACAGGGAGCTGATGCCGTCGTCCACGTTCGCGGCGCGGATGAACGCCTCGCGCACCTTCTTGTCGTTGAACGGGGCGTGGCCCGAGTTCAGCTCGATCCGGTTGGAGGAGCCGGGGCGCGGTGCATTGAGGTCCTCCAGTCCGGAGTCCTTCCCGGCGGCCACGATGTTATTGGGCTGGGCGTTGTCGATCACGTCCACCTCACCGGAGGACAGCGCGTTGTAGCGGGTGGTGGCGTCCGGGATGAAGCGCCACACGATCTCCTGCAGCTTGGCGGGGCCGTCCTGGTTCGCGGCGTCCGCGGGGGCGGAGGAGTAGTTCTCGTTGCGCTTGAGCACCACGCGGTCCTGCTTGGTCCAGGAGTCGACGACGAACGGGCCGGTCCCCACGGGCGAGGCACAGTTCTCCGCCTGGGTGCGCTTCAGCGCGGTGGGGGACTCGATCGCGTTCCACGGCTGCGCGAAGGACTCCAGCAGGGCGGAGTCCGGCTGCTTCAGGTGCACCACGGCCACGTGGTCGTCCGCGCCGCGGGTGACGTCCTTGATCTGCTGGAACGCCAGGTAGCCGGTGGAGGAGGCGGTGTCCGGGTTGAGCAGGTGGTCCACGTTGGCCTTGACGGCCTCCCACGTGAGCGGGGTCCCGTCCGTGAACTTCACACCGTCCTTGAGGTGGAACTCCCACGTGGAGCCGTCCTCGGAGACGTTCCAGGACTTGGCCAGCCAAGGGACGATCTTGCCGTCCTTGTCCCGGCTCACGAGCGACTCCGCGAAGTTGGTGCCGAGCAGCGCCTGGGGGTAGTTGCCGCCCACGTGGGGGTCCAGGCACTCCGGTTCGGCATCGCCGGTCGCGTAGTTCAGGGTGGTCCGCGTGTTCTCCGTGCCCGAGCCCTGACCGCCGGAGCAGCCGCTCAGCGAGAGCGCCGCCACCACCAGGGTGACGGGCAGGGCCAGCAGACGGGAGTGCCGGGTGCGCATGCTTCTCTTTTCCGTTGTCTCGGGAGGGTGCACGACACCGCGTGCCGAACCATTGTCCCGCCCGCCTCTGACACGCTCAAGGATTCCGGGTGTGTCCTTCGTCCGGCGACGACGCCGCGGGGTCAGAGATCGAGTTCGGAGAACCCGGTGCCCGCCATCCACAGACCAGCGAGCGATGCGACCCACAGCAGCGTGATCTTGGTCTGGCGCTCGAGCGTGGGAACGAGACGTTCGAGTCGGGGCCAAAGTCTCTCACCCAGCATTGCCGCAGCTGCGATCAGCACCAGTGCCGGCAGGATCATGACCAGGCAGTACCCGGCCAGCAGTGCGAGCCGCACGGGCCACCCGACGGGCATGGCGGTGATGATCCCGTTGGCGGCGAGGTAGGGGACCATGGTTGCCGCTTCCGTCAGGGCGGCGCCCGCACCGAGCGCGATCATGGTGCCGGGGCTCAGCCGTGTGGGTGCCTTGCGGCTCTCCTCCCGCTTGACGGGATCGGGCGCGAGGAGCCCGTAGCCGAACAGGGCCAGTCCCGCGACGAGCTTGAACCACTGGGCGGGCCGGCTCGACCAGACCTGCGAGGCCGTGTCGGAGAGCATGTCGAAGCCCAGGGCGATTCCCACGCCCAGCCCGTAGTAGATGACCACCACGGTGGCGAAGTAGATCGACAGGGGTCCGACGTCCACCCTGCGCCGCGCGATGACCAGCACGAGCGGGATGACGAGCGTTCCCAGACTCGTGCTGTCCAGGAGCGCGAGTCCGGCCAGTGCGAGAAGGTCGCCCATGTGCACCTCATGTCTCGTACGAATGTATGAACTGCCATGGACTATACACTCGTACGAGAGGGGAGGGGCACATGAAGGACGAACGGACGGTTCCCGCGAGGACCGCCACACAGGTGAAGATCGCCGACGCCGCGATCCGGGTGATCGCCCAGCGCGGATTCGACGTGGTCAGCGTCCGCAGCGTCGCCCAGCAGTCGGGACTCTCGGCCGGCACGGTGCAGTACCACTACAGGACGCGTCAGGACCTGCTGCTCGCGGCCCTCGAACGGTCCGTAGCACGGCAGGCAGAACGCATCAGGACGGTCGGGCGGGTGGAGAGCTACCGGGAGTCCATGGCACTCACGCTCCGTGAGCTGCTTCCCCTGGACGGGGTCCGGTACGAGGACGCCGCGGTCTGGGTGAGCTACGGCGCGGCGGCGGCCACGCGCGACTGGCTCGCGGGCCCGTACTGGTCAGGCATGCGGCTGTTCCACGACGGCGTGCGCGAGACGCTGGAGCGGGCACGCGCGGACGGCAGACTGCGCGAGGGCCTCACCCCGGAGACCGCGGCTCCCCTGGTCACAGCGCTGGTGAACGGTTTGACGCTTGACCACCTCAACGCCCCGGCGCGCGTGCGCGTCGAGGTCGAGGCCGCTCTGGACCGCGGGCTGCGGCTGATCCTGAGGGACTGAACCTCTGTGCCGCCCCGGCGCGCGGTGCGGCAGTGAGCGCCAGGAGAACGACGACGCCGCTGCGTTCCGCGGGCGGGGTCAGTCCCGCTCGTCGGACTGCTGGGCGCTGTGCGCGCCGGATTTCTCGGAACCCTCGCGGTGCTCGCGCTGCAGGTCCGAGAGCCGCTCGCCCAGCCGCGACTGCTCCTCCTCGGAGATCTCGATCCCGCGGGTCAGCTGCGCCTCCCGGGCGAGGTCCGGGGCCACGAAGTCCCCGAGCTGGCGGGCCCGCAGGTTGGACTCGTCCACGGCCTGGATGAGGGTGTTCGCGTGTCGGGGCGTCCAGCGGCGCTGGGGGTCCAGCCGGTAGAGCAGGAGCGCACGGATCCTGTCGCGGCGCAGTCCCTCCTCGCTGATGTCCGTGCGGGCGCTCATCAGCCAGGTGCCCAGCAGGATCGCCACGAACAGCACACCCAGCCAGCCGATCACCGGGAACACGTTGTTGACCAGGGACGTGAAGGGCAGGAAGCTCAGTCCGAAACCGACCAGGGTCACCACCGCGAAGATCAGACGACCGGCCGCGGGCCGCGGTGCGGCGAGGCGCCTGCCTAGGGAGTAGAACACGCCCAGCGCGGTGCTGAAGATCATGAGGTAGGTGCCCACGGACGCGATCACGCCCAGCACCGGGTTGATCTTGTCGATCAGCGCGAGGGTGGGCAGGTCGGCGTCGTACACGTCCTCGATCCGCAGCAGCAGGGCCACGACCATGAGCAGCAGCAGGCCGCTGAAGATCAGCCCGCCCAGGAACCCGCCCCAGCCGGCGGCGCGGGGGCTCCAGTTGGAGCCGCCGATGATGATCGCCATCGCGATCCCGCTGAACATGGACAGCCCCGTGTAGTTCACGGTGGCCAGGAACCAGTTGGGCAGGGCAGGGGTGCCGTGCTGCAGCGCGAACTGGTGGACGCCCTCGAGCGTGCCGTCGAACGTGAGCACCGCGTAGACCACGGCGGCGAGCAGCAGCGCGATCATCAGCGGGGTGATGCCGCCGATCAGGTTGCTCACCCTGTCCGTGTTGAGCATGCCCGCCCCGAGCACGAGCACCACCATGAGGGCGGAGCCCACCCACAGCGGCAGGCCGAACTGCTGGTGGAGGTTGGATCCCGCTCCGGCGAGCATCACGAACCCCACGCAGAACTGGGCCACGGACAGCCCGTAGTCCATGAACTTGGCCACGAGCATCGAGGTGATCGAGTGGAACACCTTGCCGTGGGACTGGGCCCGGAAGTAGCTGCCGTACTGCAGGATCGCCATGGCAGTGATCGGCATCACGAGCAGGTTCACGAGCGCCCCGGCCACACCCCACCAGCCGTAGGACACGTAGTACTGGAGCATCTCCTGCCCGGAGGCGAATCCTGCGCCCACGGTCACCCCGAAATACGCCAGTCCGATCATGATGATCCGCTTGACCACGTGTGCCTCGTCCTCTCGTGCGTCGTCACCCCGCAGGGCCGGTACCGCTGTCGAGAGTTTCACACCGCGGCACGAACCTCCACGCGACAGGCGGTGGGCGCCGCCGGACAGGGGCGACGCCGCCGTGTCCGCCGGTGTTCCCGGACGTGGCCGTTGGTCGTTCAGGCCAGCGGATCCCCCGAACCGCGGTGCAGCGCCACTCGTACGAGCGCGGAGGCGAGCACCGGGAGCCGGGCGGGCGGCACGAGATCGGCCAGCCGGGCGGCCTCGTCCGGGAGACCGACCTTCCGCGCCCCGGCCAGCGCCTTGGCGTCGAAGAACGGGGCGAGCGCGGTCCACACACCCTGCGCCTCGCGGGCGAAGATCGCAGCACCCGTGGGGCCGATCCCCGGAAACTCCTGCAGCAGCCGGAGGATCTCGCGGGGTGACGCGCTCGCATCGCGCAGGCGCCGCAGGTCGCCGTCGTAGCGCTCCAGCAGCAGGTCCGCGCCGTCGGCGAGCATCGTGGCCGTGCGCTCGTCGTAGCGGCGGTAGCCACCGCGGCCCAGGGCGGCGATGCGCGCACGCCGCGGTGCCGCCCGCATGGCTGACGGCGTGCGGAACCCGGCGGCGAAGAGTTCCCTCGCGGTGGCGACGGCCGCCGGCGCCCCGATCCGCGCGGAGAGCAGGTTCGCGAGAACCAGCAGCTGGTAGAGGGGAGCGGGGGTGTTCGCCAGCTCGATCCCGGCCTCCTGCGCGTAGGTCCGGTCGAAGCGCTCCAGCAGCAGCGCCACCGTCTCCTCGTGCGAACGGCTCATGGGAATGCCTCCGTGTCCTGCCCGGCGCAGCGGGTCTTTCGGGTCCTTGCCCCATGGTAATTAGACTGATGATGTGTGCGGCCCGGTGGATCCCGCCGGGGAGCGGCGCACGACCACGGTCTCAACGACAAGGAGCGTCACGGTGGCAGACAACGAGAACCTCGAGAACGAGAACGTCGAGAAGGTCCGGAAGATCATCAAGGGCACGCGCATCGCGATGCTCACCCACCAGGACGAGGACGGACACCTCGTGTCCCGGCCGATGGCCACGCAGGAGGTCGACTTCGACGGCACCGTGCGCTTCATCGCCGAGCGCGCGTCAGACCAGGGCCTCGCCATCCAGAAGAACCCCGAGGTGAACGTCGCCTACTCCGGCAGCGGCTCGTGGGTCTCGCTGTGCGGCACCGCGCGCATCGTCAACGATCCCGACAAGCTGCGCGAGCTGTGGAGCTCGTTCACCGACTCGTGGCTCGAGGGCGGGCCCGAGAACCCGAACAACGTGCTCATCGAGATCGACGCACACACCGCCGAGTACTGGGACACCCCGGGCGGCAGCAAGATCACCCAGGTCGCCAACCTCCTCAAGACCCGGGTGACGGGCGAGACCGTCGAGGGCGACAGCGGCGTCGTCAACCTCTGACCCACCCGTCCCACACCTCGGGGCCGCATCCGTGTCACACGGGTGCGGCCCCGTGGCACGTCCTGGGGCCTCGCGTCCAAAGACGGACGCCCGAGAGCCTTCCGCCCGGAGCCGGGGGCCCGACGCCACAGCTCGGAAACGCACGGCCGACGCCGTCACCTCAGAGGCGCACGTCCGGCGCGTCGGTGGTGGTGGGCAGCCCGGCCTCGGTCCACGCGTCGAAGCCGCCGATCACGTCCGTGGCGCGGGACAGCCCCATCTGGCGCAGGTTCCAGGCCGCGAGGGAGGTCGAGTACCCGTGGCGGCACACCAGGATCCAGCGCTGCTCCGCTGACACGGCCTCCGGGATCGACCACGCGAAGTCCGGGTCCAGGCGCCACGGCAGCACGGTCAGGTCGATGACGAGCGAGCCGGGGATGTGCGGGCCGCCCCGCCGGTGCGTCTCGGTGCGCACGTCCACGATGACCGCGCCGTCGCGCTGCTCGCGCAGGGCCTGCTGCGGTGTCAGACGGTCGAGGTCCGCGCGCACCCGTTCGAGGAAGCGCACGGAGCGGGGTTCGGTGGGGGAGGGGAGACCGGGCATGGGCCCAGGCTACGACCCGCGTCCGGGCGGGACGGCCGTTGCCCGGAAGCATGACTCACCGGAAGCCGGATCCGCGGACGTGCCGCTACGATCGTGTGGTGCCCCCCACACAGATCTTCTCGGTCATCATTCCTACACTGCAGCGTGCCCGGGAGCTGCCCGATCTCGTGGCGCTGTGCGCCGCGCACCCCGCGGTGCGGGAAGAGCTCGTGATCAACAACCATCCCTCACCGCTGGTGTTCGAGCAGGAAAACGTGCGGGTGCTCCAGCAGGAGCGCAACATCTTCGTGAACCCCGCCTGGAACCTGGGGGCGCGGGAAGCCGTGGCGGATCACCTGGCCATCATCAACGACGACGTGCTCTTCGATCCGGTGGTCCTGGACATCGCCGCCGAGTTCGTGGTGAAGCCACGGCACGGCATCCTGGCGCTGGAGGGGACGTTCCTCAACCGGGAACGGGCCACGCGACCGCGGTTGCGCATCGCGGGCAGCAATTTGATCGGCAACAGCTTCGGCATGTTCATGTGCCTGCGCAAGGAGAACTACGTGCCGATCCCCGAGGAGCTGAAGGTGTGGGGCGGGGACGACTGGCTGTTCTTCCACCAGCCGTGGCCCAACTGGGCTCTCATGGGTCCGCTGGTGCGCAGCGAGGTGAGCGTCACCAGCTCGGCGGGAGAGTTCCAGAGAATGCTGGAGGCGGAGGGCACCCGGGCCAAGGAGCTCGTGCGGCAGATGTACGGCAGCCGGTGGTGGCGTCGTAGTGGAAGGTGGAGACGACCCGGCCGCGGGGCACCGTGTTGGCATCCCCCTCGAGCGGGTAGCGGTAGGTGACTTTGAGCGTGGAGTCGTCCACTCGCTCCACCTTCGGCTCGAAGCCGAAGTGGGTGGCAGACGCGGTGCCCAGGTAGAAGCCGTTGGAGAACAGCAGGATGGCCTCGGGCGAGGACGTGGTGCCGCCGGCGGCCACCACGGAGATCCAGGAGAGGCCGACGCACCCGTTGTAGGTGGAGGTGTCCGCGGAGTCGATGGCCCATCCGGGGTTGTTCGGCTCGTCCGGGCCGAACGGCGGCGGGAGCAGGGAGGCCGCCGTCCGCAGGGCGACGTCGGGAGAGTCGTTGGGGCAGTCGACGGAGGCGGCCTGCGACGCGGAGGCCGGGGCGGACGCGGTCGCCGGTCCTGCGAGACCCCCGGTCAGCAGGAGGGCTCCCGCTGCGGCGGCGGTGGTGCGGGTGGAAAGACGGGTGAGGCGTCCCATGATGTGACTCCTTGGCGGTTTCCGTACGGCCGTCGGTGTGACGACCTGTCTCCACCATGGGGTCTCGATGCTCGGTGTGCAATGGCAAACCGGCGGACAGCCCGCCGTCGGGGGCTTGCGATGAGTCGGAGTCTCAAAGTTTCCCCAGGTCAGGGGCATGCTGAGACTCGATGTCACGGATCCGGAACGGACCGGTGCCTCACGGGGGCAGCGGTCAGTACGACCGCCCAGCCACCGCTGTCCGCACGACCGAGCACTGTGTGTCGTCAGCGCGGACAGCGGTGGTGAGCGCCACGGCGGCGTCGCCTCAGCCGATGCCGGGAGGCCACTCGCCGGCGTGGTCGATCGACTGGGTCGACTCGTTCCAGGTGTAGGTGGACACGGCGCGACCGCTTGCTTCAGCGTTGCTCTCCCCATCCTTGTTGTAGGTGTAGGTCACCTGGATCGAGGAGTCGGAGAGGCGGACCGTTGCCGGGTGGAAACCGATGGCCTCGGACGTGGTGGTGCCCAGGTAGTCGCCGTAGTGGAACAGCATCTGCTGCCTGGGGGAGGAACCGGTGCCGCCGCCCGACAGCGTCACCCAGGACAGCGCGGCGCAAGGGTCGTAGGTGCTGAGGGAATCCACGGACCAGTCCGAGGAGTTGACGATTCCCTTCACCTTCCCGATGTTCGCGTCCACCGCACTCTGGGCCGAGTCCGTACCGCACGAACCGGACGGCTCCGGAGTCTTCGACGCGTGTTGCTTGCCCACTGCCTCACCCGCAGGGGAGGCCATCTCGGTCTGGCGATCCGTCACCTGGGGCTTCGGGCTGGAGTCCTGTGTGCTCTCCGGGGCAGCCGACGCCGCGTTGGACCGGATCCCGGAGGTGGGAGCGTTCTCGATGACCGACGTCGTGGACATGGAGTGCGGTTCCTCTGCCGACTGCGAGCCGCACGCGGTGAGACCGCCGAGCGCGAGCGCGAGGAGCGCGGTGGTGGCTGCGGCGCAGCGTGACGGGCTCATGGTGGGCCTCTCGAAGACGTCAGGACCCCGGTGTGGCGCGGGATCTGCCCGGTGTGGCGGGCACGATTTAACTTAAGCACCAAAAGTATGCAAATGGATGCATCTATGCCGTGTCGGCCCCCGGATTCCTCCGTGTGTCAGTGCGCGGATGGCTCGGGACCGGTGTGGAGGGGGATCGCCGCGGGCCGTAGTCTGGGCGTGCGCGTGACAGCGCGCCGTCGGAGACCTTCAACGAGGAGCAGACCCCATGACGCAGCCCATCCCGGATCCCAACCCGCTCGACGATCCCGAGGTGCAGGACGAGATCCTGGGCAAGGACGAGTTCGCCGAGACCTCGGGTGACGAGGACGACGCCTGGGAGGAGGACGACGCCGCCTGGGGCCAGGACAACGACCCCCTGAAGCACCCCGAGGACGCGGACGCCCGCCAGCTCGCCGACGACGAGGACCTGATGGTCGAACCGGGCGGCGACCCGGAGCTCTCCGACCCCGAGGTCGGTGCGATGATCGACGACCCCGAGGCGGACGAAGAGGTCAACGAGTCCCTCGAGGACGCCGGCTACGACAGCTCGGACCCGCTCGAGACCGAGGACTGACGGGCGCCCTGCGGCGCGCGGGCGGCGTCGTCGGCCCGGCAGGTCGTCGAGCCGCGCCGCGGCCGGTGGGGGAGGACGGTGCGGCGCCGCCCGGCCCCGGCCGGGACACAGATGGTGCACAACCGTGTCCCCGCCAGGGTCTATTCTTTTCGCATGTCTCGATTCAGCCCGCTGGAGTGGCCGGTCATCCGCCAGCTCCGCTCGGGGGACCGCACCGGCCGCAGCTCGGCGGTGCAGTCCCAGCACACCAGGGAGATCACTGCCCGCACCGCCACGGCGGACCGTGTGGTGCAGAGCATCTGCCCCTACTGCGCCGTCGGCTGCGGCCAGAAGGTCTACGTCAAGGACGAGAAGGTCATCCAGATCGAGGGCGATCCGGACTCCCCGATCTCCCGCGGTCGGCTGTGCCCCAAGGGCTCCGCGAGCGAGCAGCTCGTGAACTCCCCGGGCCGCCAGACCCAGGTGCTCTACAGGGCCCCGGGCGCCGCCGAGTGGCAGCCCCTGGACCGTGACACCGCGATCGACATGATCGCGGACCGCTTCCTCGAGTCCCGACGCCGCGGCTGGCAGGACACGGACGAGGAGGGCCGTCCGCTGCGCCGCACCATGGGCATTGCGTCCCTGGGCGGCGCCACGCTGGACAACGAGGAGAACTACCTCATCAAGAAGCTGTTCACCGCCGCGGGCGCCGTGCAGATCGAGAACCAGGCCCGGATTTGACACTCCGCCACGGTTCCCAGTCTGGGAACCTCGTTCGGCCGCGGTGGCGCCACGCAGTCACTGCAGGACATGGCCAATGCGGACTGCATCGTGATCCAGGGCTCCAACATGGCCGAGTGCCACCCCGTGGGCTTCCAGTGGGTCACGGAGGCCAAGGCGCGCGGTGCCCGGGTCATCCACGTGGACCCGCGGTTCACGCGCACCTCCGCGGTGGCGGACAAGCACCTGCCCATCCGTGCGGGCTCGGACATCGTGCTGCTCGGTGCGCTCATCAACTACGTGCTCAGCAACAACCTGTGGTTCCACGACTACGTGCTCGTGTACACCAACGCGTCCAATCTGATCAGTGAGGACTTCGAGGACGCCGAGGACCTGGACGGCATCTTCTCCGGCTACGACGAGGAGAGCGGCTCCTACCGCCTGAAGTCGTGGGCCTACCAGACGGTGGACACGGACGCGGAGGGCTCGGACGACGCCGCCGAGGGCCGCGGCGTCATCAACCACGGATCCGGCGGGCGGGGCGAGAGCGAGCACGCCCAGGGCGGCAAGCAGCGTGCCGAGGCCGGTGGCGACAAGTTCGGCAGCGGCGGCGCGCCCGTGGGCGGCGGCACACCGGTGCGGGACGAGACGCTGCAGCACCCCCGCAGCGTGTTCCAGATCCTCAAGCGCCACTACGCCCGCTACACCCCGGAGATGGTGCGAGAGGCGTGCGGCATCTCGGTGGACGACTTCGAGTACCTGGCGCGCTCCATCACCGAGAACTCCGGTCGCGAGCGCACCACGTGCTTCGCCTACGCGGTGGGCTGGACCCAGCACACGCTCGGCGCCCAGTTCATCCGCACGGCGTCCATCCTGCAGCTGCTGCTGGGGAACATGGGACGCCCGGGCGGCGGCATCATGGCGCTGCGCGGTCACGCGACCATCCAGGGCTCCACGGACATCCCCACGCTGTTCAACCTGCTGCCGGGATACCTGCCCATGCCGTCGGTGACCATGGGGAACTCCACCGAGTACGTGGACAGCATCCGCACCACGAGCCAGAAGGGCTACTGGGCGAACGCCGAGGCCTACACGGTCAACCTGCTCAAGGCGTGGTGGGGTGACGCCGCCACCGCGGAGAACGACTGGGCCTACGACTACATCCCCCGGATCAACGGGGCGCACGGCACGTACCAGACGCTGATGTCCATGCTGAAGGACGAGGTGGAGGGCTACTTCCTGCTGGGCCAGAACCCGGCGGTGGGCTCCGCGAACGGCCGGATGCAGCGCCTGGGCATGTCCCACCTGAAGTGGCTCGTGGTGCGGGACCTCAACATGATCGAGTCCGCCACGTGGTGGAAGGACGGTCCGGAGATCGCCTCCGGTGAGCTGAAGACCGAGGACATCGACACCGAGGTCTTCTTCATGCCCGCGGCCACGCACGTGGAGAAGTCCGGCTCCTTCACGCAGACGCAGCGGCTCGTGCAGTGGCGCCACCAGGCGGTGGCCCCGCCGGGTGACGCGCAAAGCGAGCTGGAGTTCTTCTTCGAGCTCGGCAAGCGGCTGCGCGAGCGCCTCGCGGACTCCACGGACCCGCGGGACCGCCCGTTGCTGGACCTCACGTGGGACTACCCGCTGGACGAGCAGGGCGAGGTGGACCCGGTCTCGGTGCTCGCCGAGATCAACGGCCGCTTCGAGTCGGGTGAGCGGGCCGGAGAGCCGCTCGAGAACTACAACCAGATGACCACGGACGGCAGCACGTCCGGCGGCTGCTGGATCTACACGGGGATCTACGCGGACCGCGTGAACCGCGCGGCCATGCGCGTCCCCGGGTGGCAGCAGGACGAGATCGCGTCCGAGTGGGCGTGGGCGTGGCCCGCCAACCGGCGGATCCTCTACAACCGCGCCTCTGCGGATCCGGAGGGCAGGCCCTGGAGCGAGCGCAAGAAGCTCGTGTGGTGGGATCCCGAGAAGAAGTCGTGGACGGGCAAGGACAATCCGGACTTCCCCCTGGACCGTGAGCCCGGCAGCACGCCGGACCCGCAGCAGGGCGGCCCGGCCGCGCTGGCCGGTGACGACCCGTTCATCATGCAGGCGGACGGCAAGGGGTGGCTCTTCGCGCCCAAGGGCATGCTGGACGGGCCCCTGCCCACGCACTACGAGCCGCAGGAATCCCCCGTGGAGAATCCGCTCTACGCGCAGCAGCAGAACCCCACCCGGATCATGTTCCCGCGGGAGGACAACCTCTCGGCGGCCAGTGGCGATGCGCCGGGCACGGACGTCTACCCGTTCATGTTCACCACCTACCGCCTGACCGAGCACCACACCGCCGGTGGCATGAGCCGGTGGCTGCCGTACCTCTCCGAGCTGCAGCCCGAGATGTTCTGCGAGATCTCCCCGGAGCTCGCGGAGCTCAAGGGGCTGGAGCCGTACGGCTGGGCCACGATCATCTCGCCGCGCTCGGCCATCGAGGTCAAGGTCCTGGTGACGGACCGCATGACGCCGCTGACCGTGGCGGGCAAGACCATCCACCAGATCGGCCTGCCGTACCACTGGGGTGCCGGCACGGATGCGGTGGTCACCGGTGACGGTGCCAACGACCTGCTGGGCATCACGCTGGACCCCAACGTGCAGATCCAGAACTTCAAGACGGGTTCGTGCGACATCGTCCCGGGCCGGCGGCCGCGAGGTGCGCAGCGCAACGAGCTGGTGCACGAGTACCAGCGGCGCGCGGGCCTCACGGTGCGCACCGGCATGGAACGGATCACGGACCCGGAACGCGAGCTGAACGACGATCCGCTGCGAGCACGCAGCAGCGGGGACACCGCGGGGCGCTCCACGGCATACCGCCCGCAGAGCACCGCGAGTGACCAGGAAGAAGACACGTGAGCACGGACCGCATGACGCCCACCTCGACCTTCTCGAACGACACCTACTGGGAGCACTCCCACCCCCGGCGGGGCTTCTTCACGGACACGTCCATCTGCATCGGCTGCAAGGCCTGCGAGGTGGCGTGCAAGGAGTGGAACCGCAACCCGGCGGACTCGGACTACGAGATCCTGGGTTCCTCCTACGACAACACCGGCGGCCTGGGCGCGGACACGTGGCGCCACGTCGCGTTCATCGAGCAGTCCCAGGAGCGCATCGAGCAGGCCCGCGAGTCCGGGCGTGCCCTCGTGAACCTGGGGATGCCGCGCGTGGGTCCGCCGCCCTCGGCAACTCTCGCCGCGGCGTCACCGTCCGGGGGAGGCTGCGCGTGCGGTTCGGCGGCTCCGGCCGGCCCCGCTGGTGGCGACTGTGCGTGCGGTGCGGCCGAGCCCGCCGACGACGCCGCCGGGCTCGGGTGCGCGTGCTCCGCGCCCTTCGGTGCGGCACCCTCACAGGCCGCCCCCGCGGGCGGTTGCGGTTCCTCCGGCGGCTGCGGCTGCTCCTCGGGACCGGCACCCGCCGACGCCACGGGAGCGACGGACGGCTCCCCGGTGCTGGACACCCCCGACTTCCGGTGGCTCATGTCCTCGGACGTGTGCAAGCACTGCACCCACGCCGGCTGCCTGGACGTGTGCCCCACGGGTGCACTCTTCCGCACGGAGTTCGGCACCGTGGTGGTGCAGGAGGACATCTGCAACGGCTGCGGAACATGCGTGGCGGGGTGCCCGTTCGGCGTGATCGAGCGTCGAAACGACGGTCTCGTGGAGCCCAAGACGCAGCGGGGCGCCCCGCCCATGCCGGACACCGTAAAGGTGCCGCAGGACGGCATCGCCCAGAAGTGCACGCTGTGCTACGACCGCATGAAGAACGACCAGACGCCCGCGTGTGCGCAGGCCTGCCCCACCACGTCCATCAAGTACGGGGAGCGGGAGACCATGCTCGAGTCCGCGCAGCAGCGCGTGGCGCAGCTGCACGAGCAGGGCCGGACCGAGGCACGGCTCTACGGCGCCAACCCCAAGGACGGCGTGGGCGGCACGGGCTCCATCTTCCTGCTGCTCGACGAGCCGGAGGTCTACGGTCTTCCGCCGGACCCGCGCGTGCCGACGGCGGACCTGCCGCGCATGTACAAGCGCGCGGGGGTGGCTGTCCTGGGGATGCTGGCGCTCGGCGTCGCGGCGTTCACGGCGGGTGATCGCGCATGAGCATCTCGCCCTACGACAGCTACCGCCCGCCGGAGGAGCCGCGCCGCAGGCGCCGTCGCAAGAACCGCGCACCCGGCGGCGGGGCGTTCCGCCGCGGGGGAGGGGACGGTTCCCGCGAGGTCGCCATGGTGCCGGAGCCGGAGTTCACCTCCTACTACGGCCGTCCCATCGTCAAGGCCCCGCCGTGGGACTCGAAGATCGCCACGTACCTCTTCCTGGGCGGGCTCTCCGGGGGCTCCGCGATCCTCGCGCTGGGCGGCTACCTGACCGACCGCCCCACGATGCGACGCAACGCCCGGCTGGCGGCGCTGACCGCGGCGGGCCTGGGCGGGATCGCCCTCGTCGCGGACCTCGGCCGACCCGAGCGCTTCCTGCACATGATGCGCACGTTCAAGCCCACCTCGCCCATGAGCATGGGCTCGTGGGTGCTCGCCTCCTTCTCCACGAACGCGGGCGTGGCCGCCGCCGTGGAGGTGGACCGCGTGACGGGCGAACGCCTGCCGCTGGGTCCGCTGCGGCCCGTGCTGCACGCGCTGGAGCTGCCCACGAGCGTCGCGGCCGGTCTGCTCGGCGCCCCGATGGCCACCTACACGGCCATGCTGCTCAGCGACACCTCCGTGCCCACGTGGCACGAGATGCACGGGCACCTGGCGTTCGTGTTCGCGAGCTCGGCCTCGCTCGCCTCGGGAGGGCTGGTCATGCTGACCACGCCGGTCGAGGAAACGGGCCCGGCTCGGTTCTTCGCCATCGCGGGGGTGGCCGGAGAGCTCACGGCCATGCACGTCATGAAGAACGCGATGGACCCCGTCACGGTGGAACCGCTCGAGCAGGGCAAGCCCGGCGAGTGGCTCGAGTGGAGCGAACGGCTGTCCGTGGTGGGCGGTCTCGGCGCGCTGCTCGGGGGACGACGCCGCTGGGTCGCCGTGCTCTCGGGCGCCGCCCTCGTGGCGTCCTCCGCGCTGACCCGCTTCGGCGTGTTCTGGGCCGGCAAGGAGTCGGTGAAGGACCCCAAGTACACTGTGATCCCGCAACGCAACCGGCTCAACAAGCGCCGCGCCGCGGGCATCACCGACGACTCGATCACCACGGGACCCCGCTGATCCGCGTGGAGCTCAGCGCACCGTGACGAGTGTCTCCGTGTCTGCCGGCAGCGCGGTGGTCTCGCCGATCACCGGGTAGCCGGGGACCTCCCCGACCACCAGCAGACCGCCCGAGGTCTGGGCGTCCGCGAGCAGCAGGAGCATGTCCTCGGAGATGCCGGGTCCGGCGGCGAGGTGCGGGCGCACCCAGTCCAGGTTGCGTCGTGTGCCACCGGAGACAAAGCCGTCCCGCAGGGCCTCTCCGGCACCGGCCACGAGGGGCACCGCGGCGGCGTCGACGGCTGCACCCACGCCGGAGGCGCGGCACATCTTGTAGAGGTGGCCGAGCAGCCCGAAGCCGGTGACGTCCGTGGCGGCCTCGACCCCTGCCGCCAGCGCGGCCTGGGAGGCGTCCCTGTTCAGGCTCGTCATGGTCTCCACGGCGGCTTCGGACACCTCGCCCGTGGCCTTGTGGCGGTTGTTCAGCAGTCCCACGCCGATCGGCTTGGTGAGGGTGATCGGCAGCCCCGGGCGGGCGGCGTCGTTGCGCATCAGCCGCTGGGGATCCGCCGTGCCCGTGACCGCCATGCCGTACGTGGGCTCGGGGGCGTCGATCGAGTGCCCGCCGATCACCGGGCAGCCCGCCTGCGAGGCGACGTCCAGCCCGCCCTGCAGCACCTCGGACATCAGCTCCATGGGCAGCAGCTCCCGCGGCCAGCCCACCAGGTTGATGGCGACCACCGGGGTGCCGCCCATGGCGTAGACGTCCGAGAGGGCGTTGGCCGCGGCGATCCGGCCCCAGTCGTAGGCGCTGTCCACCACGGGGGTGAAGAAGTCCGCGGTCGAGAGCACCGCGAGGTCGGGGCGCACGAGGACCGCGGCGGCGTCGTCGCCGTCGTCGAGGCCCACCAGGACGTCCGGTGCGTCCTGGCCGGTGAGGCCGCGCACGGCGTCCTCGAGCTCGCCCGGCGGGATCTTGCAGGCGCAGCCCCCACCGTGCGCGTAGTCGGTGAGGCGACCCACGCCGGGGAACCTCTCTGCCTGGCCGCCAGGGGTGGTGGAACCGGGTGCTGCGGTGCGATCAGTCATGGCGCCAGTCTAGGAACGGGCACCGACAGCCTGCTGACCGGGGCCTTCCGGCGCGGTGATACATTCACTGGCGGAGGCGTACGTGTCCTGGTGGGCGCCCCGGTCTTCAAAACCGGTGAGACCGAGCAGCTCGGTCTGGCGGGTTCGATTCCCGTCCGCCTCCGCCAACCACTCGCGCGGTGGTTCCCCGGCGCCGAGGTCCACACCGCTCTCCAGGAGATCCGAGGAGCACCGTGACCACTGAGGACCCCCGCCGCCGGATTCCCCGCACCGACCGGGTGCTCGCGGACCCCGCCGTGCACGCGGCGGGCGCCGGGCTCTCGGACGCGACGGTGCGCGGCGTCGTCGGCGCCGCCCAGCAGCGGGCGCGCGCAGGGGAGATCGCCCCCGAAGCCGTGGTCGACGCCGTCGTCGCCGAGCTCGCCGGGCGCGGCGCGAGTTCCCTGACACCCGTGCTCAACGCCACGGGCGTGGTCGTGCACACCAACCTGGGCAGGGCGCCGCTCTCCGACGCCGCGCGGCAGGCCCTGCGGGACGCCTCCGGCTACGTGGACGTGGAGCTGGACCTGGCCACCGGGCAGCGCTCGAAGCGCGGTGTCGCCGCACGGGAGGCACTGTTGGAGGCCTGCCCCGCGGCCGAGGACGCCCTGGTGGTCAACAACGGGGCGGGCGCGCTCGTGCTCGCCACGACCGCGCTGGCCGCGGGCCGCGAGGTGGTGATCAGCCGCGGCCAGTTCGTGGAGATCGGGGCGGGGTTCCGGCTCTCGGACCTCATGGAGTCCACCGGCGCCCGGCTGCGCGAGGTGGGAACCACCAACCGCACGCACCTCGCGGACTACCGCGACGCCATCGGCCCGGACACCGGATGCCTGCTCGCCGTGCACCCCAGCAACTTCCGCGTGGCCGGCTTCACCTCCTCGGTGCCCCTGGGCGAGTTGCGGTCGCTCGCGGACGAGCACCGGATCCCGCTGGTCGTGGACGTGGGCAGCGGCCTGCTCACCCCGGACCCCGTGCTGCCGGACGAGCCGAGCCTCTCGGAGGCGCTGGAGGCCGGCGCGGACGCCGTGATCGCGAGCGGTGACAAGCTCTTCGGCGGACCGCAGGCCGGACTGCTGCTGGGGCGCGCGGAGATCATCGAGCGCCTGGCGACGTTCCCCCTCGCCCGAGCGGTGCGCGCGGACAAGCTGACCCTCGCCGCGCTGGAAGCGACGCTGCGCGGTGGGCCATCACCCGTGGCCCGAGCCCTCCACACGGACCCGGAAAAGTTGCGGGAGCGTGCGGAGGCGCTCGCGGCCGCCGTGGGCGCGGACGTCGTGCCGCACGACGGGCGTGTGGGCGGCGGGGGCGCCCCCGGGGTGCCGTTGCCGGGCTGGGCCGTGCGCCTGCCGGAGGCCACAGCACGTGCGCTGCGCCTCGGCTCACCCGCCGTGCTGCCGCGCGTGCACGACGGCGCGTGCCTAGTGGACCTGCGCTGCGTTCCGCAGAGCCAGGACGACGTGCTGCTCGACGCCGTGCGCCGCGCGCTGGAGGGGACACGCTGATGCACGTGGTGGCGACTGCCGGGCACGTGGACCACGGCAAGAGCACCCTCGTGCGCGCCCTCACCGGCATCGAGCCGGACCGCTGGGACGAGGAGAAGAAGCGCGGGCTGACCATCGACCTCGGCTTCGCGTGGACCGAGCTGCCGTCCGGGACGCACGTGGCGTTCGTGGACGTCCCCGGGCACGAGCGGTTCCTCGGGAACATGCTCGCCGGGGTGGGTCCCGCGCCGGTCGTGTGCTTCGTGGTGGCCGCGGACAAGGGCTGGCAGGCCCAGTCCGGCGACCACCGGGACGCCGTGGCCGCGCTGGGCATCACGGACGGACTCATCGTGGTGACCAAGGCGGACCGTGCTCGGGAACGGGTGGACGCCGTCGTCGCCCAGGCCCGCGCGGAACTCGCCGGGACGGGGCTCGCGGCGGCACCCGCCGTCGTCGTCTCCGCGCAGGAGGGGACGGGGCTCGACGAGTTCCGCGCCGCGCTCGACGTCGTCCTGGCCCGGGTCCGAGCGCCTGATCCGTCGGCGCGGGTCCGGCTGTGGATCGACCGCGCGTTCACCATTTCCGGCGCGGGGACCGTGGTCACGGGCACGCTCACCGCGGGCACCCTGCGCGTGGGCGACCGCATGGTCTTGCGCGGCCCCGCGGGGGAGCGGGAGGTCACGGTGCGCTCGCTGCAGAGCCAGAACACGTCCGTGCGGGAGATCGGACCCACGAACAGGGTGGCCGTGAACCTGCGCGGCCTTGACAAGGACACGATCCACCGCGGGGACGTCCTGCTCACTCCGGGCGCGTGGCCCACCACGGACTGCGTGGAGGTGCGGCGCGACCGCGGGGCCGCCTTCACGGAGGTCCCGGAGGACGTCGTCGTGCACGCCGGGACCGCCGGTGCGGGCGCTCACCTGCGGCCGCTCGGGGAGGACCACGCGCGGCTGCAGCTCGAGCACCCGCTCACTCTCGTGCCCGGGGACCGGCTGGTGCTGCGCTACCCCGGGGCGCGGGTGGTCGTGGGCGGGGCGCGCGTGCTGGACGTAGACCCGCCCCGGCTGGAGCGCCGCGGTGCCGCCGCGCGGGAGGCGGAGCGCCTCGCGGCCGTGCCGGAAACCGGCGATCCGGTGGCGGAGACCGTGAAGCGCGGTGCCATTCCCGAGGCACGGCTACGCCTGCTGGGGTGGGACACGTCCGCCGTTCCCGCGGGCGCCCCGGTGCACGCGGCGGACGGGTGGTGGATCCACGAGCCCGCCATGGACCGCTGGGCCGCTCAGCTCAGGAAAGCCGCGGAGACACTGCACGCGCGCGAGCCCCTCGCGCCGGGGCTCTCACGGGGCGCGGCGGCGACGACGCTCGGTGACCCCGGTGCGAAGGTGCTGCCCGCTGTGATCGCGCGGGCCGGTCTCGAGGAGCGCGACGGCCACCTCACCGTTCCGGGCCGCGGTGGCGGTCTCGGCGCGGCGGAGGCTGCGATCGCGGAGCTCGAGTCGAGGCTGCGCGCCAAGCCCTTCGCGGCGCCCGAGGCCTACGAACTGGACGCCCTGGGGCTCGGACCGCGCGAACTCGCCGCGGCGCTACGGCTAGGCAGGCTGCTGCGCCTGCCGGGCGACGTCGTGCTGCTGCCCACCGCGCCCGCCCTCGCCATGCGCGAACTGGCCCGGTTGCCACAGCCGTTCACCACCAGCCAGGCCCGCCAGGCGTGGGGAACCACGCGGCGCGTTGCCATCCCCCTGCTCGAACACCTGGACTCCAAGGGCTGGACGCGCCGCGAGGACGGCAGCAACCGCAGCATCGTGCGCTGAGGCCCCGATCCGGGCTGCACCGCCAGCTCGTCCTCGACGCGCGATGTGCTGCGAGTTCCGGGGCTACGGTCGGCGTGGACCGCGCCCGGCCGTTGGGTCAGCTCCGGGGTTGACCCCGGGGTTTGCTGCTCGGAGTGCGCGCCGTGAGCGAAACCCCCTGACCGCGGTGCAGCGCCGCGGCTACCGTCGAGGACACGAACAACCCGGACGACACGAAGGAGCAACCATGACCGAGACCCCGGCTCATGATCCCCAGGGCCAGGACGCCCAGCCCCCGCTCGAGAACGGCACCCCGGACGGCAGCGCACCCCAGGACGCGACGGCCCGCAGCGGTGCTGCCCAGGACGGCGGGGCCCAGGGCGAGACGATCGGTGCGACCGGGGACGCCCAGGACTCCACTCTCGAGAAGGACCCCTCGGAGTGGGTCAGTGGTGACGAGCCCATGACCCCGGCGCAGAAGTCATACCTGGACACCCTCGCCAAGCAGGCGGGTGAGGAACTGCCGGCGGACCTGACCAAGGCGGAGGCCTCCGAGCACATCGAGCGGCTCAAGGGCACCTCGAACTAGCACGAACCCCATCCCGTGGGCCGCCCCCAGCTGTCTCCCGGCAGCAGGGGGCGGCCCACGGGTGCTTCTGGGCGGCGTTCCCCGCAACGGGCGGCGGCTTTGGCCGCACCAGGGGTGCGCAGTAGATTGACCGGCGTGCCCCACGAAACAGAACCCAGGCTGAAGACCACCCTCGTCGGTTCGGGGGAGCACCGCGTGGTGTTCCTGCACGGGCTCTTCGGCCGTGGCAAGAACTTCACGAACGTGGCCAAGGGCTTGCAGCCCGAGTTCAGCTGCCTGCTCGTGGACCTCCCCAACCACGGGGACTCCGCCTGGACCGAGACCTTCGGGTACGCCGCGATGGCGGACACCGTGGCCGAGGAGCTGCGCTCGGGCTTCGCCGCGGAGGGGCCCGTGGACGTCGTCGGGCACTCCATGGGCGGGAAGGTCGCCATGATCCTCGCGCTGCGCCACCCGGAGATCGTGCGGCGTCTCGTGGTCGTGGACATCGCCCCCGTGGACACCCGCGAGTCGGACAAGGACTCGCCCCGCGGCAACTTCGAGCACCTCCTGGGGGCGCTCTCCCGCCTGGACCTGCGCGGGATGACCCACCGGTCCCAGGCGGACGCCGCGCTACGGGACCAGATCCCCGAGGACCAGGTGCGCGGCTTCCTGCTGCAGAACCTGCGCCACCGTGACGGCTCGTTCACGTGGCAGCCGAACCTCGCCCTGCTGCACGGGAACCTCGAGGCCGTGGGCGCCTGGCCCACGGGCGATGTCGCCGGGTGCACCTTCACGGGACCCGTCCTGTGGATCGCGGGTGAGCACTCCGCGTACATCCAGGACGAGGACGCCCCCGTGATGCGTTCCCTGTTCCCGCGCACCGTGCGCATCACCATCCGCGGCGCAAGCCACTGGGTGCACGCGGACCGGCCCCGCGAGTTCATCGACGCCCTGCGCACCTTCCTGCTCGGCGACCGCTGACGGTGGCCGGGGCACGGCCCGCCGAGGGCACCACCACCCAGGGCGTGCTGCTGGTGCTTGCCGCCGCGTTCGTGACCCAGACGGGTGCGGCCATAGCGGTGGGCCTCTTCGAGGACGTCGGCGCAGCGGGGGCGGTGTTCCTGCGACTGGCCATGGCCGCGGTGGTGCTGTGCGCCGTCGTCCGCCCCTCCCTGGCTCGTCTGACCCGCCGCGACCTGGGCGTGGTGCTCGCGTTCGGGGTGAGCCTGGGCGGGATGAACATGCTCATCTACCAGGCCATCGACCGGCTGCCGCTCGGGGTGGCCGTGACCATCGAGCTGCTCGGTCCGCTCGTGCTCTCCGTGGTGCTCTCGCGGCGGCTCAGCGGGGTGCTGTGGGCCGGCCTCGCGCTCGCCGGGGTGCTGCTGCTCAGCGGCGTGGGACCGGGAACGGGCGTCCCGGACTTGGTGGGCGTGCTCTTCGCCCTCGGCGCCGCGTCCATGTGGGTGCTCTACATCCTGATGTCCCGCCAGGCCGGGCGCTCGTTCCCCGGCATCCATGGGCTTGCGCTCGCCATGGTCGTGGGCACGGTGGTCGCGGCGCCGTTCGGCATCGTCAGCGGGGGAGCCGGGCTGCTGGAACCGCGGGTGCTGCTGATCGGTCTCGCGGTCGCGCTGATGTCCTCCGCCCTTCCCTACGCGCTGGAGCTCGCGGCGCTGCGGCGCCTGGCCGCGGAGACGTTCTCCATCCTGCTGAGCACGGCCCCCGCGGTCGCCGCGCTGGTGGGCTGGCTGCTGCTGGGACAGGCACTGGGGCCCCTCGAACTGGCGGGCATGGCACTTGTGATCCTCGCGAGTGCCGCCGCGGTTCGCACCGGCCGCGCGCCGTCGAAGGGGCCGACGCCGCCCGCCGCCTGATGGGGACTGGCCCGGGGAGCGGCACCTAGCATGGAGCCATGGGCTTCTCGCGCGCCGACCTCGAATCTTTCCGCGACCGCACCGTCCCGGACCTGCTGCCGGACCCGCTGAGGCTGCTGTTCGTGGGGATCAACCCCGGGCTGTGGACGGCCGCCACGGGGGCGCACTTCGCCCGCCCGGGAAACCGCTTCTACCCGGCCCTGCACCGGGCCGGAATCACGGAGACCCTGGTGGACGCCGCGGACGGCTACGATCCGGCGGACCTCGCGCAGCTCACCGAGCGCGGGATCGGGATCAGCAACGTGTGCCCGCGGGCCACGGCGCGGGCGGACGAGCTCACCCGCGACGAGCTCCACGAGGGTGCTGAGCGGCTGGACCGGCTGATCCGGGAGCGGAGGCCCGCGGTGGTCGCGGTGCTGGGCATCACCGCGTACCGCTCCGCATTCGACCGCCCGAAAGCCACCACCGGCCGCCAGGAGTCGCCCTGGCCGGGCACGGAGCTGTTCGTGGCGCCGAACCCCAGCGGGCTCAACGCGCACTCCTCGCTGGACGACCTCGTGCGGACCTACCGGGAGATCGCGCGCGCCGCTGGCATCGTGTCGACGCCGCGTGGGTGACCGTCACCCGCCACCGCTGTCTGTCACGCACCGTGGGTGTCCCACACGATCCTGCGCGGCGGGCCATGACGAGTCCTGCGCGGTGAACGGTGACAACCCCGCACGGTACGGGCGCATCACCGGACCGGCCGGGCCTCCCCGAGGGCGAATACCCGCAGCCCGGCCTGCGGATCGTCGCCGATTCCCTCACCGCGGGCGAAGCCCGCCCACGCCCGCCGCAGCCGGGCACCGTCGTCGAGCACCTGCGACCACGAGTGACCGTCGACGAGCGGGGTGCGCTGCCAGACACCGTCCCCGGGGAAGAGCAGCGGCAGCTCCGAGATGTGCGCGGCGGCCGCCGGACTGCGGCCCACGCCCCACGAGAACTCGTAGCGCGCCCCCGCGCCGCCGGCCGCGGCATGGCGGTGAGCGAAGCGGACAGCGCCCGCCCCGTAGATCCGTCGGGTGAACGGCCGGATCAGGGCCCGCTCGATCCAGTGGGCGGAGCGGCGCCGCTGCATCCACCGCAGCAGGGTCGGAATCCGGGCCGTGAACAGCGCTGCCTCCCGTGCGGTGTTGCCCACGAGAACCTCCACGTCCTGGGCGGTCTCCCGCCACCGCGCGTCCAGCTCCGCTTCCGGGGGCAGCGGTGCGTGTCCGTACTGCAGTCCGAACGGCATCTGTCCCTTGAGCCCGAACCGCACGGCCGCTCGGGCGACACGCTCCTGCACCGCCCCCACCTCGGACAGCGTGGCGTCCCGTGAGAGGCTCCTCGCCGTGGCGGACATGACGGAGTTCATGCGGGCGCGCCCGGGGAGCAGGCCGAACGGCGCGCTCTGGATGATTGCGCGGCTGAACAGGCCGCAGGCTCCGTCCGCGATCATCAGGTGCGCCACGGCGTCGCCACCCGCGGACTGGCCAAAGGCCGTGACGTTGCCGGGATCCCCGCCCAACGCGGCAATGTTCTCCCGCACCCACCGCAGGGCGGCGATCATGTCCAGCAGTCCCAGGTTCGCGGGGATGGTCACCCCATCCCCGAGGAATCCGAGCAGGCCGAGACGGTAGGTCACGCTCACGACCACCACGCGCTGCTCGGCCACGAGCGCCGCGGGGTCGTAGAACGGGGCGTCCCCGCCGCCGGAGGCGTACGAGCCGCCGTGGATCCACACCATCACGGGCAGCTCGGCGTTCGGTGGGGTGCCCGCGGGAACCGTCACCGACACGCGCAGGCAGTCCTCGTCCTGCGGCAGGTCACCCAGGGTGCTGCCCACGATGTCGTCGAGGAACGGCATGGGCGGCTGCGGGCACGCCGGGGACGGATGCGTGGCGTCGATCTCCGCGGTGGAGGGCGCCAGCGGTCGTGGGGCCTCGTAGCGACCCGCGGTCGCGTAGCAGATTCCCGTGGCGCGGTCCACGAGACCGTCGTGGCGTCCCACGACGACGCCGCACGGCGCCTCCCAGCGCGGCGCCGAGGGGTCAGCGTGCCCACCAGCGTCTGGCAGCGGCTCAGCCACGACTCTCGGACCCGCCCGCTGAGTCGTCCAGGTTCAGGGTCATGCCGATGGTCCTGGGCGAGGGGTCCTCGAAACCATGTTTGGCGTACAGGGGCTGGCCGGGGCGGTCCGCCATGAGGCTCACGTAGGCACCGGGGGGAGCGTCCCGGCGAATCCGGTCCAGCAGGTGCTGCAGGACGGCGCTGCCGATTCCCTGCCCCTGGTGCTCGGGCGGCACGGCCATGTCGATCACGTGGAAGTACCATCCGCCGTCGCCGATCACCCGGCCCATCCCCACGGTGGCTCCCGTGGCGTCGTGCCGCACACGGACGGCCGCCCACGCGCCGTCGATCCCGGCCCTGGCCTGCTCCTCGTTCTTGGGGCTCAGGCCGGTCTCCCGGCGCAGGCTCACGTACTCGGGGACGGTGGGCGGGCCGTCCAGCAGGGTGTATCCGGCGGGTGTGTGGGTCATGGTGCCATCCTGGCGCACCGGACCGACACGCAGAAGAGCCTCGGCGGAGGCCGGCACCTCGGCACCCGCGCCAGGGCGGACGGGCGCGCACGACCGGCGCGCCCCTATGCTGGACCGGGCGCGGGACGGGCAGGACGGACGGGAGAGCACGCAGTGACGTTTGAGGCGGAGGTCGTTTTCGATCTCGTGGACCTGCTCGGAGTGGTCACGAACGGCATCCTGGGCGGAGTGGTCGCCCGGCAGCTGCGCATGGACCTGGTGGGGTTCACCGTGCTCGCGATCCTCTCCGGCCTGGGCGGCGGCATCCTGCGCGACACCCTGCTGCAGCAGGGCTTCCCGGTGGCCCTGACCAACCCGGCGTACCTCACGTGCTCGCTCCTGGGCGCGGTCCTCGCCTACTTCCTGGTGTTCGGCAGCCGGTGGACGTTCCGCGCGCTGTTCCTCGCCGACTGCCTCTCCGTGGGGTGCTGGGCGGCAACGGGCACCGTGAAGGCCCTCGGCGCCGGGCTGGCATGGCCCCCGGCGGCCCTGCTGGGTGTCGTCACGGCGGTGGGCGGCGGCATGATCCGCGACGTCTCGGTCGGCCGGCTGCCCGCGATCTTCGGCGGCAACACCCTCTACGCGACCAGTGCGGTGCTCGCGAGCGGCCTCATGGCGCTGCTGGCCGGCCTGGGTCACCCGACCTGGGGCATGGCCGGGGCCATCGTGGTGAGCGCGGTGGTCAGCGTCCCCGCTCGGCGCTTCTGCTGGCGGCTGCCCGGCCCCGCGAACCTGAGCCCGAGCACCCTGCGCAAGCTGCGGCGTCGTCCTCGCCAGGGACGGCACGAGAAGCGCGGCTGAGATCGGGGCGACGACGCCGCGGTGGTCTACCTGACCAGCGACTTCCAGCGCAGTGCAGGTTGTTCGACGACCTTCCACGAGACCCAGGCGAGCGGCAGGGTCAGGGCCAGGCTGGCCGCGCAGTAGCCCCAGTAGCCGAGCGCCGTGTTCAGGCCCAGGGCCACCAGGAGCTGCTGGGCCGGGAACGCGTAGATGTAGGTGCCGTAGGAGATGTCATTGCGTGCACCGATCCGGACCGGCAGCACCGCGCCGAGCCACAGCAGGCCGTACGCGCGGGGAAACGCGGCCGCGAACCAGCCCCAGGGAACGGGCCACGACTGGGCGAAGTGCGTGATGACGAGCGCCGGGACGCCGAGCCACCAGCGCAGCGGCACACGGGTACGGGCCGCCCAGAGCACCATGCCTGCCAGGAAGAAGCCCGCCAGCCGGAAGCCCTGGTAGGCCTTGGTGGTCGTGAGGTCCACGGGCCCCTCGGAGACGATCTGCAGGAGCGCGACGAGGGCGAACAGCAGCAGGAGCCAGGGGAGCGGGCGGCGTCGGACGCGGGGAACGGTGAGGGCGAGGCCCGTGAGGACGTACACGGCGGCCTCGTACCACAGCGTCCACAGCGAGCCGTTCCACACCCCGGGGAACGGCACGCCCGTGAGCAGGTGCTGGATGTCCCACTGCGTGACGTAGAGGGTCGCGTTTGCCACGACGTAGGCTAGGGCACTCGTGGGCACGTAGGTTTCACCGCTGACGAGGGAGCTCAAGGGTGCTGTCACCGCCGCCGTAACGGCCAGTGACACCCAGAACGCCGGGTAGAGCCGCAGCACCCGACGCCACAGGAACGCCCGCAGGGAGAGCCGCATGCGCGAACCGGCGATCAGGTAGCCGGAAATCGCGAAGAAACCGTTGACCGCCGTGCCGCTCGCGCTCTGCCACGCGCTCTCGGGAAAGCCGCCCACCGGAACCGAGTGGCCGAGGATCACGGCCGCGGCGAGCAGCAGCCGGAGGAAGTTCAGGGCGTTGGCGTGAGCGTCCAGCCGCCACCCGAGGACACGAGGAACTGCTGGGCGGGGAACGTCCGACGGCGCGACGGGGGGGGCGGGCCACCGGGCAAGAGTATCCGGTGATGTGGGTGCATTGGGGGACAGCTCTTGGCCGCCCGGCACATGACGTGCGACGACGCCGCCCACTCCCGTCCGGGGTCGCCCACCTTTCGGTCGCCACCGCACCCCGCCACTACCCTGGAACGCATGGCCCTCCCCAAGATCGTGCTCTTCTACGTCTTCACCCCGCTCGCCGATCCGGAGGCCGTGAAGCTGTGGCAGCGCACCCTGGCGGAGCGCTGCGGGGTGACCGGGCGCATCATCGTCTCGGAGCAGGGCATCAACGCGACCGTGGGCGGGGACATCCAGGATGTGAAGGCCTACGTGCGGGGTCTGAGGGAGTACGGACCGTTCAAGGACGCGGACGTCAAGTGGTCGGACGGCGCGGGGGAGGACTTCCCCCGGCTGAGCGTGAAGGTCCGCCCGGAGCTCGTCACCTTCGACGCGCCGGACCGGATCACCGTGACCGGGAACGGCGTGGCCGGCGGCGGGACGCACGTGACACCGCGCGAGGTGCACGAGCTCGTGGAGCAGCGCGGCGAGGAGGTCGTCTTCTTCGACGGCCGCAATGAGCTGGAGGCGGGGATCGGACGGTTCCGCGGCGCCGTCGTCCCCCGCACGCAGACCACGCGGGACTTCGTCGCGGACCTGGACTCCGGTGCCTACGACCACCTCAAGGACAAGGCGCTGGTCACCTACTGCACCGGTGGCGTGCGCTGCGAGGTGCTGAGCGTGCTGCTGAAGAACCGCGGGTTTCGGGACGTGTACCAGCTGGACGGTGGCATCGTGCGCTACGGCGAGCAGTACGGGGACGCCGGTCTGTGGGACGGCTCCCTCTACGTGTTCGACAAGCGCATGCACGTTGAGTTCTCACCGCACGCGCAGTCCCTGGGGCGCTGCGCCGAGTGCGGCGACGCGACCCCTCGCTACGTGAATTGCTCAGACCCGCAGTGCCGCCGCCTGTTCCTGTGCTGCGAGCGCTGCACGCAGACGGGGACGCGCACCCGGTGCCCCGACTGCGTGCCGGTGACCGGGAACTAGCCCACCACCGCCCGACTTCCCAGGAGCTCCCATGGACAACCCCGAGCAGACCGTCACCGGCGCCACGGTGACCGCTCTGCACACCGGCGCGGTGCGCAGGCAGCACTGGGACGGCCGCGAATTCGAGACCGGCGCGGAGAAGACGCCGTGCGGCGGGAGGGTCTTCCTCAGCGGTACCGGATTCATCGGGGACGAGCAGGGCGACCTCACGAACCACGGCGGTCCGGACAAGGCCGTGTGCTGCTACCCCGCGGAGAACTACGACGCCTGGCAGCGTGAGGGGCGCGACCTCCACGCCGGCGCGTTCTCGGAGAACCTGACGCTGCGTGGCGCCACCGAGGGCCTCGTGGCCCTGGGGGACGTGTTCCAGGTGGGCACGGCGATCGTGCAGGTCACCCAGCCGCGCACGCCCTGCAACACCCTCTCCCGGCGCTGGTCGGACTGGGAGCTGCCGCGCGAGATGGAGCGGACCGCCCGCACCGGCTTCTATCTGCGCGTGCTGCGAGAGGGCCACGTGACGGTGGGGGACGCCTTCGAGTTCGTGAGTCGACCCTCGGGCGCGGTGCCCGTGGCCGACGTCGTGCGCATCATGGCCGCGGGCGTTGCGGACCGGGACGCCCTGCGGGGCCTGACGCGCGCCCCGGAGTTTCCGGAGCGGTGGCGCCGCCAGATCCTGCGCAGGCTGGGCGAGGACACGCTGCTCTGAGCGGGGACGACGACGCCGCTCGGTCCGGGCGCGCTCGCCGGGCGGGCGGGGCGGACCCGCCACCTGCCGTCGGCCTGCGAAGCCCTTCCCCGTCTGCCGGCGCCCGGCCCGGGGCGGCACCGTCTCGCCCGGCGCCCCGTGCTCTGCGGTTGCGAGAGGGCACACCCACTGATTCCAGGAGAGGTTTCACCGTGACTGAGCCGGATGCCGAGCACCTGCCGCACCCGCTGACCGGGCAGCTCTTCCCGTCGCCGGTGCCGCCCGGAACGGGCTGGCCCGAGGACCCCGCGGCGCGGGACACCCCGGTGGCCCGCACGGCGGCCGAGGTGCGGGAACTGGCCGCGAGCGCGCACGACGTCGAGCACCTCAACGCCCTGTGCAGCGTGTGCAGCGCGTGCGACCGGCTGGTCGAGTGGCGCGAGGACGTGGCGCAGCGCAAGCGGGCGTCCTTCGCCGGGGAACCGTACTGGGGCAGACCGGTGCCGTCCTACGGGGACCCGCGGGCGGGGTTCGCGATCATCGGGCTGGCCCCCGCGGCCAACGGCGGCAACAGGACGGGGCGCATGTTCACCGGGGACCGTTCCGGGGACTGGGTCTACGCGGCCCTGCACCGCGCGGGTTTCGCGGAGCACGCCACTGTGAGCACCGCCGGGGACGGCCAGGAGCTGCACGGTGTCCGCATGATCGCGCCCGTGCGCTGCGCCCCGCCGGCCAACAAGCCTCTGCCGCAGGAGAAGGCCACGTGCAGCGGCTGGTTCGACCGCGAGATCGCCCTGCTGCCCGAGCTGCACGGCATGCTCGCCCTGGGCGGCATCGCGTGGCAGACGGTCCTCGCGGCGGCGGTGCGCATGGGGTGGGAGGTGCCCCGCCCCCGTCCGAAGTTCGGCCACGGCACGGTGGTGATGCTGCGCACCCCGGACGGGCGCGACGTCCGCCTGGTGGGCTGCTACCACGTGAGCCAGCGCAACACCTTCACGGGTCTGCTCACGGAGCAGATGCTCGACGACGCCCTCGCCCTGGCCGCCGCGCCCCTCGCCTGAGTGCGGGCTGGCGGGCCGCGCAACGCACCGGCTCGGCGGGCCCGGGTTAACCGCAGGTCTGCCCGCCTCGGTGCCCCGCCCTCCCGGTAGGCTCGGTGACCATGAGCGTCTGTCCCTGCGGTGGTGTCCCTGCCGGTGCGTCCCTGGCCGAGTGCTGCGGACCGGCGCTTGCCAACGAGGCATGGCCCGAGACCGCGGAGGCCCTGATGCGCTCGCGGTACACGGCCTTCGCGACCGGCTCCGAGGACCACCTCTTCCGCACCTGGCACCCCCGCACCCGTCCGGCGGACACGTCCGTGGACCCGGACACCCGGTGGACGGGACTGACGATCCACCGCGTGGTGGCCGGTGGCGCGGAGGACGAGAGCGGCGTCGTCGACTTCACCGCGCACTACGTCGCTGACGGGGAACCCGGCGGCATGCACGAGGTCTCCGAGTTCACGAAGCGCGCGAAGCGCTGGATGTACGTGGGGCCCGCCTCGCAGTAGCCTCGCGGGGACGACATCGCGTGGATCGAACCGAGGCCCCGTCCTTCCGGAGCGGTCGATCTGCGAGAGGCCACGGCGTTCCGGGCCGGTTGATCCGTGAGAGGCGCCGCGGGCACCTGAAGTTGATGTCCACGGCCGGCGGGCAGAGCGGCACTCGCCGCGCCTCGTGCGCGCCCGCATCCTCGCACCTCCGCACCCCCGCAGTAGGGTGGCCCACATGAACATCGAGATCCGCAAGGGAGACATCACCAAGGTGGAGACGGACGCGATCGTCAACGCCGCGAACTCCCGGCTGCTCGGCGGCGGGGGAGTGGACGGCGCGATCCACCGGGCCGCGGGCAAGCAGCTGCTGGCCGAGTGCAAGCACCTGCGCGAGACCACCCTCGTGGATGGTCTCCCCGCGGGGCAGGCGGTCGCCACGGACGGCTACGACCTCCCGGCGCGCTGGGTCATCCACACGGTAGGCCCGGTGTACGCGAAGACCAAGGACAAGAGTGACGTCCTGGCGTCGTGCTACCGGGAGTCGCTGCGCGTGGCGGACGAGATCGGTGCGAAGTCCGTCGCGTTCCCGGCGATCTCGGCCGGCATCTACGGCTGGCCGATGGACAGCGCCACGCAGATCGCGGTGGACACCGTCCTGGCGGCGGACACGAACGTCGAGACGGTCGTCTTCGTCCCGTTCTCCGCGGATGCGGAAGAAGCATTCCAGGCGGCCCTCGCCGCGTCGAAGGCCTGACCCGAGCCAGAACCCTAGGAACCCACGCGGAGCCCAGGAATGCCCGGAGCGCCCCGGAGCATGGGCTTCAGCGGACAGCTCGTGCTTTCTAGTGGAGTAAATGCAGGTTCCGGCCCGTCAGGCTGCATTTACTCCACTTCACAGCACCCGGCGCACCGACCGCCCCCTCAGACCAGCCCCAGGTCCGTCACCGCCGTGCGCTCCGACTCCAGCTCCGCCACGGACGCGTCGATGCGCGAGCGGGAGAACTCCGAGATCTCCAACCCCTGCACGATCGACCAGTCCCCGCCGGAAGTCGTCACGGGGAAGGAGTTGATGAGCCCCTCGGGCACCCCGTAGGAGCCGTCGGAGGCCACGGCCATGGAGGTCCAGTCCCCGCGCTGGTTGCCGAGCATGAGGTCCCGCGCGTGGTCGATGGTCGCGTTCGCGGCAGACGCCGCCGACGACGCCCCGCGGGCCTTGAGCACCGCCGCCCCGCGCTGCGCGACCGTGGGGATGAACGTGTCCGTGACCCACTCCCGGGAGACCAGGTCCAGTGCGGGCCGACCCGCCACGCGGGCGTGGTCGAGGTCCGGGTACTGCGTGGCGGAGTGGTTGCCCCACACGCTCAGGTGCTTGACGTCGTCCACGGACGCGCCGGTCTGCGCCGCGAGCATCGCCACCGCACGGTTGTGGTCCAGCCGCGTGAGCGCGCTGAAGCGGGAGGCGGGGATGTCCGGGGCGTTGCGCTGGGCGATCAGCGCGTTGGTGTTGGCGGGGTTGCCGGTCACGACCACCCGGACGTCGTCCGCGGCGACGTCGTTCAGCGCCCTGCCCTGCTCCGTGAAGATGGCGCCGTTGGCCTCGAGCAGGTCCCCGCGCTCCATGCCGGGCGAGCGCGGCCGAGCCCCCACGAGCAGGGCGACCTGGGCGCCGTCGAACACCGTGCGCGGGTCCGAGCCGATCTCCACGTCCTGCAGCAGCGGGAACGCGCAATCCTGCAGCTCCATCACGGTGCCCTCGAGCGCGGACAGCGCGGTGGGGATCTCCAGCAGCCGCAGCCGCACCGGACGCTCGCGGCCCAGGAGATCGCCGTGCGCGATCCTGAAGAGCAGGCTGTAGCCGATCTGTCCCGCGGCGCCGGTCACGGCCACGGTCAGGGGAGTGGGGCTCACGGAATACCTCCTGGTTGGGGTGGCGCGTGTGGGCCGCGTCACTGCGGGTCCGGTGGCACCGACAGTAGCAGCGGGGCTGGTTCAGCGCACGGCATAAGGCGCTGGCCCGCACTCCGGCGGCGCACCACAATGAACTCATGGCTACTACTGCATTCCAAGGAACTCCCGTCACCGTCAGCGGCGAACTGCCCGCCACGGGCTCCACCGCCCCGTCCTTCGAACTCGTGGGGGCGGATCTGTCTCCCGTGACCTCGGACGAGCTCACGGGCCGCCGCGTGGTCCTGAACATCTTCCCGTCCGTGGACACCGGCGTGTGTGCGCAGTCCGTCCGCGAGTTCAACAAGCTCGCCGCGGGCCTGCAGGACACCACCGTGCTGTGCGTGTCCAAGGACCTGCCGTTCGCGCTCGGCCGCTTCTGCGGCGCGGAGGGCATCGACGACGTCGTGACCGCCTCCGCCTTCCGCTCCAGCTTCGGCGAGGACTTCGGCGTCCTGCAGCAGGACGGTCCGCTGGCCGGCCTGCTCGCGCGCGCCGTGGTGGTCGTGGACGAGAACGGCACGGTCGTGCACACCGAGCTGGTCCCGGAGATCGGCCAGGAGCCGGACTACGACGCCGCCGTGGCCGCCCTCTCCTGACCCCCGCCTTCGCGTGAGCCCGCGGGCCACGGACAACCCAGCACAGACGGAAGCCGCCGCGCCCCCGGAAGGGGACGCGGCGGCGTCGTCGTGCGTGGAGCGTGTCAGGCGGAGAGGCCGTCCACGATCCGGTTCAGCGTGGCGGAGGGGCGCATGACGCCGGAGACCAGCTCGGGCTTGGGCCAGTAGTACCCGCCCAGGTCCACCGGGGAGCCCTGGACGCCCAGCAGCTCGGCGTTGATGGTGTCCTCGTTGGCGCGCAGCTCGGAGGCGACCTCGCGGAACGCCGCGGCGAGCTCGGCGTCCTCGGTCTGCTTCGCGAGCTCCTCGGCCCAGTAGAGGCCCAGGTAGAAGTGCGAACCGCGGTTGTCGAGCTCCCCGACCTTGCGCGAGGGGGACTTGTTCTCGTCCAGGAACGTGCCGGTCGCGCGGTCCAGGGTGTCCGCGAGGACCTGCGCCTTGGCGTTGTCGTAGCGGCTGGCGAGGTGCTCGAAGGACGCCGCGAGCGCCAGGAACTCACCGAGGGAGTCCCAGCGCAGGTGGTTCTCCTGCTGCAACTGCTGCACGTGCTTGGGTGCGGAGCCGCCGGCACCGGTTTCGAAGAGCCCGCCGCCGTTCATGAGCGGCACGATGGAGAGCATCTTCGCGGAGGTGCCCAGTTCCAGGATGGGGAACAGATCCGTGAGGTAGTCGCGCAGCACGTTGCCGGTCACGGAGATGGTGTCCTCACCGCGGCGCAGGCGCTCGATGGTGAACTGCGTGGCCTCCACGGGGGAGAGGATGCGGATGTCGAGCCCGTCCGTGTCCTCCTGGGCGAGGTAGGTGTTGACCTTCTCGATCAGGTTGCGGTCGTGAGCGCGGGTCTCGTCGAGCCAGAACACGGCGGGCATCCCGGACTCGCGGGAGCGGCGCACGGCCAGCTGCACCCAGTCCTTGATGGGGGCGTCCTTGGCCTGGCAGGCGCGCCAGATGTCACCGGGCTGCACGTCGTGGGACATCAACACGTCCCCGGCGGAGTTGACCACCTGCACAGTGCCGGCCTCGGGGATCTCGAAGGTCTTGTCGTGGGAGCCGTACTCCTCGGCCTTCTGCGCCATGAGGCCCACGTTGGGGACGGTGCCCATGGTGGTGGGGTCGTAGGCGCCGTTGGCGCGGCAGTCGTCGATCACGGCCTGGTAGACACCGGCGTAGGAGGAGTCCGGGAGCACCGCGAGGGTGTCCTTCTGCTCGCCCTTGCGGCCCCACATCTGGCCCGAGGTGCGGATCATGGCGGGCATGGAGGCGTCCACGATCACGTCCGAGGGGACGTGCAGGTTGGTGATGCCCTTGTCCGAGTTCACGTACGCGAGCTCGGGGCCCTCGTCGATGGCCTTCTGGAACGCGGCGGCGATCTCCTGGCCGTTCTCGAGCTGGTCGAGCCCGGCGAGGATGCCTGCGAGGCCGTCGTTGGGGGACAGCCCGGCCTTGGCGAGGTCCTCGCCGTAGCGTTCGAGCACGTCCTGGAAGAAGGCCCTGACCACGTGGCCGAAGATGATGGGGTCCGAGACCTTCATCATGGTGGCCTTTAGGTGCGCGGAGAAGAGGATGCCCTCCTCCTTGGCGCGGGCCACCTGCTCGCGCAGGAAGGCGTCCAGGGCCGAGGCGCTCATGAACGTGGCGTCCACGACCTCCCCGGCGAGCACGGGCACGGACTTCTTGAGCACGGTGGTGCCGTGGTCGGTCACGAGCTGGATGGTGAGGGTGTCGTCCTGCGGGATCACCACGGACTGCTCGTTGGTGCGGAAGTCGTCGTGGCCGAGCGTGGCCACGTTGGTCTTGGAGTCCTTGCTCCAGGCACCCATGGTGTGGGGGTGCTTGCGCGCGTAGTTCTTCACGGCCTTGGGGGCGCGGCGGTCCGAGTTGCCCTCGCGCAGCACCGGGTTCACGGCGGAGCCCTTGACGCGGTCGTAGCGGGCGCGGATGTCCTTGGCCTCGTCCGTGGCGGCGTCCTCCGGGTAGTCCGGGAGGTCGTAGCCGTCCGCCTGCAGCTCCTTGATGGTGGCCTTGAGCTGCGGGATGGACGCGGAGATGTTGGGCAGCTTCACGATGTTGGCCTCGGGGGTCTTCGCGAGCTCCCCCAGCTCGGTCAGGGTGTCCGGGACGCGCTGCTCCTCGGTGAGCCGGTCCGGGAACTGGGCCAGGATGCGCGCGGCCAGGGAGATGTCCCTGGTCTCCACCTCCACACCGGCGGTCGACGCGAAGGCCTCGACCATGGGCTTGAAGGAGTACGTGGCCAGCATGGGCGCTTCGTCGGTCTCGGTGTAGATGATCTTGGGCATGAGCAATGACTCCTTGCATTGACGGTCACCGGGCTGCCTCCCAGAGTACCCGCTGCGGCCCCCGCGCCCACGAGTTGGGCGGCCGTCGCAGCCCCGGCCCGCCGCGGTTTTCGCGGGTCCCGGCGGACGGGGGAGACCTCCGTCACGTCACCGCACGACCTGGCGGAGCAGGGCACCGGAGTGGAAGCCGGCGACCCGGCCGAGGCGGGGGAGGGAGCCGCGGGCGCGGGGCCGGGCACGGGTGGGGTGGGGCGGTGTGCCCTGCGGCAGGGGACGACGACGGCGCGCGGCCCCCTTCCCGGGGTGCCGCGCGCCGTCGTGGTGCTCGGGCTCGTGCGCTCAGTCGGAGAGGGCGGTGCGGATCCGCTGGCGCTCCTTCTCGAGCTTGCGCATGCGGTGGCCGAGCGTGAAGATCCGCACGGATCCCACGAGCGCCATGATCAGGGCGCCGGCGATCGCGGAGAAGAGCATGGCGACGCCCAGCGGCAGGCTGAACTGCCACGCCAGGTACTCGAAGTGCGCGCTCACGTTGTTCTGGATGATGAACACGAGCAGCAGGATCAGCACGATCACGCCCAGGATCAGGGCGGCCCACACCGTGCCGGAGACACCTCGCTTGGCGGGGGCGTCCAGTGCCGGGTCCACCGGGGCGGTGCGCCCGGTCGTGGGCTCGGCGGAGTCCACGCCGGGTGCTGCACCGGTTCCCGGCTGCGCACGGGTGCCGGTGCCGCGCGCCGTCGTGCCGGGTGCAGCGGTGCCGGTTGCCGCCGTGCCGTGCGCGGCCGACGACGCCGTGACCGCGCCGTCCGTGCGCTCCTCGCCGAGGGGGCGTGCGGCGCTCGCCGACTCGCCGCGCGCCTCCGGGCCCGCGCCCGCCCGTGGTGCCAGGGCGGCGTCGTCCGGGCGCTGGTGCGCCGAGGTGCGGTCGTGCGGTGCGTTGCTCACGTGGGGCCTCCCGGGGTGTGTCGTGCAGGTGCCACCAGCGTAGACCGGCGGGCGGGACGCGCGGCCGGGAGCCGGGGGTGCGACACGCGCGAGATGACGACACGCCCGCAACATGCTGACAATGCGACCCGAAGTGCCTTCCCCATGAGTAGTCTGTCGCTACTTGCGACACGCACCACATACCACGGTGACTCCGGCCACGGTCCGGGACGACACCCACCCGGGGTGCGGCGCACATTCCATGGACACCACATCGGGAGGAACCGACATGGGAAATCACACCTTCAAGGGCAAGGCCGCCGTCTCCGTGGCAGCGATCGCCGCACTCGCGCTCTCCGGCTGCGCGAGCGTCGGCGGCGGGGGGAGACAGCAAGGGTGGCGGTGACAACAGCTCCGCCGGCAAGGACGGCGGCGTGGTGACCGTTGCGGAGACCAACAAGTTCTCCGGCGCGAACCCGGGCTACACCAAGACCAACGTGGACATCAACGGCCACGTCGCGGCCATGACCCGCGAGTCGTTCAGCGACGTGGACACGGAGCAGAAGCTGCACCCCAACGAGGGCTTCGGCACGTACAAGAAGGTCTCGGACGACCCCCTGACGGTGGAGTACACCCTCAAGGACCCCCAGTGGTCGGACGGCAACAAGATCGACAAGGCCGACATGATGCTGTGGTGGAGCGAGCTCTCCGGCTACGCCAATGACGCCAGCGAGGACGGCAAGACCGGCAAGGACTACTTCTCGATCGCCGGCTCCACGGACATCCTGGGCAGCACCGACAAGCCCAAATTCTCCGAGGACGGCAAGACCATGACCGTCACGTGGGGCAAGAAGAACGCGGACTGGGAGATCGCCTTCGACCCCAACTCCCTGATGCCCGCCCACGTGGTGGCCAAGAAGGCCGGGATGTCCGAGGACGAGCTGCTCAAGGTGCTCGAGGACCAGAAGAAGGGCGACCCCAAGAGCCCCCAGAAGCAGCCCGAGCTCGAGAAGATCGGCAAGGCCTGGGACACCTCCTTCAACTTCACGTCCACCCCGGACGACAAGGACGTCCTGGTCTCCAACGGTCCGTACAAGATCGACACCGTGGTGGAGAACAACTCCGTCACCCTCAAGAAGAACGAGAACTACAAGGGCGACAAGCGGGGCAAGCTGGACGAGATCACCCTGCGCACCATCGGCGACGCGACCGCCCAGATCCAGGCGCTGCGCAACGGCGAAGTGGACATCATGCAGCCGGGCAACGTCAACAAGGACACGATGGACCAGGTCAAGCAGATCGAGAACGTGAACGTGCAGCAGGGGGACCAGCTCGCGTACGACCACGTGGACCTGAACTTCGGCGCGGACACGTTCAAGGACAAGTCCGTCCGGGACGCGTTCCTGAAGACCATCCCGCGCCAGCAGATCCTCGACCAGCTCATCAAGCCGGTCAAGGAGGACGCCCAGGTGCTGAACTCGCAGATGTTCGTCTCCAGCCAGGGTGAGCCCTACGAGAAGGCCGTGGAGAAGAACGACGCCAAGAACCTCTACGGCGAGGTGGACATCGACGGCGCCAAGAAGCTGCTGGGCGGCAAGACGCCCACCGTGCGGATCCTCTACAACAACGGCAACCCGCAGCGCGTGGACACCTTCCAGCTGATCAAGGAGTCCGCGGAGAAGGCCGGCTTCAAGGTCGAGGACCTGGGCGATCCCAACTGGTCCGAGAAGCTCCCGGACGGCGACTACGACGCCTCGCTCTACGGCTGGGTCTCCCCGGGCGTGGGCACCGAGATGCTCTCGCAGATCTTCAAGACCGGCGGCGGCGGCAACTACAACAAGTACTCGAACGCGGACGTGGACAAGCTCGTGGACGAGGCCCGCTCCAACCTGGACGAGTCCTCGCGCAACGACCAGATCGCGGACATCGACAAGCACACGTTCGAGGACGCCTACGGCCTGCCGCTGTTCCAGTCCGTGGGCTACGTGGCCACCTCGGACAAGATCGCCGGCGTGGACAAGTACCAGCCGAACCAGACCGGCGTGTTCTGGAACGTCTCCGAGTGGAGCCGCAAGTAGGGGAGCGGTCCGGCTGAGTCAGACCACCCCTCATGACCGCTGCGCGGGCGCGGAGCACCCGCGTCCGCGCAGCGTCGTGACCACCACTCGCCAGAGGCAGCAACATGACTTCTTACATCCTCAGACGGCTCATCACCGCCGTGCTCATCCTCCTGGGCGCGTCCTTCATCGTGTACCTCATGACGGCCGCGTCCGGTGACCCCCTGTGGGACCTCTACGGCAACCCGAACGCCCAGCAGCTGATCCCGGCCCGCGTGGAGGCCCTGAACCTGGACACCCCGCCCGTGCTGCGCTACTTCACGTGGCTCGGCGGCGCGGCCGGATGCCTCGTCCCGTTCGCGGACACCTGCTCCCTGGGCGTGAGCCGGGACGGCCAGGAGGTCACGAGCCTGCTCTCGTTCGCCATGGGCCAGACCATCATGCTGGTGACCGTGGGCACCATCCTCGCGATCGTCGTGGGCATCACCCTGGGCATCGTCTCCGCCCTGCGGCAGTACTCCGGCCTGGACTACGCCATCACGTTCCTCACCTTCCTGTGCTTCTCCCTGCCGAGCTTCTGGCTCGCGGTGCTGCTCAAGGAGGTCGTGGCCATCCAGTTCAACGACTTCCTGCAGGATCCGGCCATGTCCATGGGCACGATCCTGCTGATCTCTCTGGTGCTGGGAGTGATCTGGTACCTGGTCTCCTTCGGCCGGATGCGCACGCGGCTGCTCATGGGAGCGCTCGGCTTCGTGGTGACCTTCGCGCTCATCTACTTCGTGCTGGCCACCAACTGGCTCAACCACCCGTTCCTGGGCATCCCGCTGATCGCGCTGACCGGTCTGCTGGTGGCCGTGATCGCCACGGTGCTCATGGCGGGGCTGCGCAACAAGCGCGCTCTCTATGCCGCGGTGGCCACGGTGGTCGTGGGTCTGGCGCTCTACTTCCCGGTGCAGTACGCCTTCGCCGGGGGTGGCCTGCTGACGGTGCTGGGCCTGACGGTCGTGATGATCCTGGTGGGCGTGGCCGCCGGCTACCTCGCCGGGGGCTACGACCGCGGCCAGGGAGCCCGCGTGGCCGGTGTCACCGGTTTCTTCGTGGCTCTGCTGATCGTCCTGGACCGCTTCATGCAGTCCTGGCCGGACTACGTGAACTCCGGGCACATCCACGGCCGTCCGATCGCCACTGCCAACTCCGGGACCCCGGGGCTCACGGGCGACTTCTGGACCATGGGTCTGGACCGCTTCACCCACCTGCTGCTGCCCACCATCTGTCTGACCCTGCTGGCGCTGGCCTCCTACTCGCGGTACTCGCGGGCCTCGATGCTCGAGATCATGGGCCAGGACTACGTGCGCACCGCGCGGGCCAAGGGCCTCTCCGAGCGCACGGTGGTGATGCGCCACGCCTTCCGCAACGCCCTGATCCCGCTGGCCACCCTGGTGGCCTACGACATCGGCGGGCTGATCGGCGGCGCGATCATCACGGAGTCCGTCTTCGCGTTCACCGGCATGGGGCAGCTCTTCGTCCAGTCGGTGCGCAACGTGGACCCGAACCCCGTGATGGGCGTCTTCCTGGTCACCGGCATCGTCGCCATGGTCTTCAACCTGGTGGCGGACCTGGTGTACTCCGTTCTCGACCCGCGCGTGAGGGTGAAAGCATGAGCCAGCCACAACCGATCGACGTCCCCGAGACCCTGGACCAGAATCCTGCGGCCGGCGAGCAGCCCCGGGACGTGCGCGGCAAGAGCCAGGGCCAGCTGGTGCGCCAGCGCTTCTTCGGCAACCGGGGCGCCGTGGTCTCCCTGGCCGTCCTGCTGTTCATCGTGGTGCTCTCCGTGAGCTCGCTGGGCATCGGAGCGATCCCCGGGTGGTGGAAGTGGAGCCCGGACGCTACCGGCACCGTGCTCGACGGCGGCCGCCCCACCCTCTCCCTTCTCCCGCCGGGGCTGGGGGAGCACCCCTTCGGCCAGGACAACCTGGGCCGCGACCTGTTCGCGATGGCCATGCAGGGCACGCAGTACTCCCTGGTGGTCATGATCGTGGTGGGTCTCGTGGCCGGGCTGGTGGGCACCGTGGTCGGCGGTCTCTCCGGCTACTTCCGCGGCTGGACCGAGGCGGTGCTGATGCGCCTCACGGACGTCATCATCATCATCCCGCTCGTGATCCTCGCCGCTCTGCTCGGCCGCCTGGCCATCACCTGGGTCCGCGCCCACGGGCTGCCCACGTTCGCCACGGTGGTCGCCCTGGGTCTTCTGGTGGGCCTCGCCTCCTGGCCACCGCTCGCGCGCCTGGTGCGCGGTGAGTTCCTGACCCTGCGCGAACGCGAGTTCGTGGACGCCGCGCGGCTGGCCGGGGCGTCCAGCGGGCGGATCATCTTCAAACACATCCTGCCCAACACCGTGGGCGTCATCACCGTGAACATCACGCTGCTGATGTCCTCGGCCATCCTGCTGGAGACCGCGCTGTCCTACCTGGGCCTCGGCATCCAGGCGCCGGACTGGTCGCTCGGCCGTCTGATCAGTGAGAACCAGACCGCGTTCGCCACGCGGCCCTGGCTGTTCTGGTGGCCCGGCGTGTTCATCGTGGCCATCGCCCTGACGATCAACTTCATCGGGGACGGCCTCCGTGACGCGTTCGACCCGCGACAGCGCAAGTTCAACCCCAAGCGGGCCCGCGAGGTCGGCTCCGGCGCGGACGAGCACGGGCGGGGTGCGGTGCACGCCACCGCGGCGTCGTCGTCCTCCGCGGGCGGTCACTCGCACGACGGGGCGCACGGTGCGGCGGACGGCGATGCCGGCACCGCACCGGTCGACGGGCGGTCCGGGCAGTGACCCGCCCCGCCTCACACCGTGAACAGCACGGCGCTCGCGGCACCCAGCACCAGGGTGGCCGCGAGCGGGCCGGGCACCCAGCGGGTGCGGACTGCGGCGGGCTCGCCCCGGTCCGCGAAGACGTCGATCTCGCCGGTCTCGATCCGGCGCTGCCACTCGCTGCGCACGCGGTGGGCGGCGGCGCCGGAGGCCGTGGAGGTCAGGTCCCCCACGCGCACGGAACCATCCGGGCGGGCAATGGGGTGGTTGCGGTTCACGGCATCCGCACCGGCACGGAAGCTCGCACCGGCACCGGCGGAGGGCAGTGCGAAGCTCGAGTACCTGCCGTCCGCCGTCACCAGGGTCACGGCGAAGCGCGTGGTCACGTCCACGATCCGCTCCCACGGGACGGACACGGTGCGCAGCGGGTTGACCAGGCGCACCTCGCGGTCGTGGACCTCGAGCCGCGGGCGCCAGTAGAGGCCGTACCCCAGGCTGGCCAGAGCCAGCGCGCCGCACACCGCGGCCGCGTGGTGGGCGGGCGTGCGGCCCCAGCCGGCCACCCCCACGAGAATCCCCAGCAGCACCAGGAAGCCCGTGAGCCACGGGGCCGACGCCGCACGGAACGTCTCGTGGGCGGGCGCGGTCTCTCGGTTCGTCGGCATGGCCCCCATGCTAGGCAGTCCGCCGCCCGGCACACCGCGCGCGCCACGACCGCGCGCGCCACGACCGCGCGCCACCTTCTCGACACGATGGAGCACGCACGATGAGCACCTCGAACCAGCCCCACGGCATCCCCGAGGGCACGCCCGGCCGACCCCAGAACGGGACCCCCGGTGAGACGGACGCCCCCACCGCGGCGGAGCACAATGCGCCGTGGGACGGCTCGCTGGCCGGTGACGGCCGCGTGGCGACCTCCGGGACGCAGGACACCACGGTCACGGGTCCCGGCTCGGTCGTCGGCAACGACGCCGCGGCGGCCGGGACGGCGGCGTCGTCGCCCGAACACGGAGCAACGGACGGCAATGCCTCCGCCGCGAACGCCACCGGTTCCACGACCACCGGGACCGGTGGGGCAGGGGCCGCGGCACCGGCCGCCGGTGCGACGGTCGCGGGCACGGAGAAGAAGCGCGGACGCCGAGCCCTGCGGGAGGAACCGGGCGCCCGGCGCGGTCGGTCCCGCACGAAGGTGGCCCGCGGTGAGCCCGTGCTCAGCGTTCGCGGGCTCAGCGTGGACTTCGGTGTGGACCGCGAGTGGGTCCCGGCCGCGATCGACCTGGACTACGACGTCGCCGCGGGCGAGGTGCTCGCCATCGTGGGCGAGTCCGGCTCCGGCAAGTCCGCGAGCTCGATGTCCATGCTGGGGCTGCTGCCCTCGAACGCCCGGGTGCGAGGCTCGGCGAAGCTCGGTGGCCAGGAGCTGATCGGGCTGCACGGCAGCGCGCTGCGCAGGGTCCGCGGCGAGGAGATCGCCGTGATCTTCCAGGAGCCCATGACCGCGCTGAACCCTGTGTACACCGTGGGGCAGCAGATCGTGGAGACCATTCGCCTGCACCGGGACATCTCGCCCGCGGAGGCGGCGGAGCGCGCCAAGCAGATGTTGACCATGGTGGAGCTGCCGGACCCGGAGAAGGCGTTCCGCTCGTACCCGCACCAGCTCTCCGGCGGCCAGCGCCAGCGCGCCATGATCGCCCAGTCGCTCTCGTGCGATCCCAAGCTGCTGATCGCGGACGAGCCCACCACGGCCCTGGACGTGACCGTGCAGGCCGAGATCCTGGACCTGATCCGCAACCTCAAGGACCAGCTGGACTCCGCGGTCATCCTCATCACCCACGACATGGGCGTGGTAGCGGACCTCGCGGACAAGATCGCGGTCATGCAGAAGGGCGTGATCGTGGAGCAGGGCAGCGCGGAGCAGATCTTCTCCGACCCGCAGCACCCCTACACGCGCACGCTGCTCGAGGCCGTTCCGCACCTGGGGCAGGGTACGGAGGGTGACGAGTCGGTGGACATGGTCGCCGCCCTCGAGCGCTCGGTGGCCGCGCCCATCGTGGTGCGCCGCAGCACGGCGGAGGCGGCGTCCATGGACACGTTCGCGCAGCGCGTGGTGGCCCCCGTGCTGCAGCTCAAGGACGTGGCGATCGAGTACCCCAAACAGGGCCGCAACCCCGCGTTCCGCGCGGTGGAGTGCGTGAGCCTGACCGTGGCCTCCGGTGAGACCGTGGGGCTCGTGGGCGAGTCCGGGTCCGGCAAGACGACCATCGGCCGCGCCGCGGTGGGGCTGCTGCCGGTGGTCGAGGGCTCGCTGGTCGTGGACGACGTCGAGCTGCACGGTGCCTCGCGCTCCACCCTGAACCGGGTGCGCAAGGACGTGGGCATGGTCTTCCAGGACCCGTCCTCGTCCCTGAACCCGCGGCTGCCCATCGGCGAGTCCATCGGCGAGCCCATGTACCTCGCCGGGGTCGCCAAGGGCGCGGAGCTGCAGCACCGCATCGAGCAGCTGCTGGACCAGGTGCAGCTGCCTCGCAACTACCGCAACCGCTACCCGCACGAGCTCTCGGGCGGACAGAAGCAGCGCGTGGGCATTGCCCGCGCCCTGTCCCTGAAGCCCAAGCTGCTGGTCGCGGACGAGCCCACCTCAGCCCTGGACGTGTCCGTGCAGGCCACGGTCCTGGACCTCTTCGAGGAGCTGCAGGCGGAGATGGGCTTCGCGTGCCTGTTCGTGACGCACGACCTCGCGGTGATCGACCGCCTGGCCAACCGGATCGTGGTGATGCAGCACGGCCACATCGTGGAGCAGGGCTCGCGCGAGACGGTGCTGCGCCACCCGGAGCAGGAGTACACCAAGCGGCTGCTCGCGGCGGTGCCGGTGCCGGATCCGCAGACCCAGCGGGCCCGCCGGGAACTGCGTCAGCAGCTCGCCGAGACCCTCCCCGCCTAGGGAGGGTTCGTAAGGCGTCGCAGGGGCTGTGCCACGGGGCAGCCGGTCGGCGTCGTGCGGGCGCGGGTGGCCCGGCTCGTCAGGAGAAGACGGCGAGACCGTACGCCACGAAGAGCACCAGGTGCGCCATGCCGTGCACCGCTGTGACCCGCGGGGCTCCGAACGTGAGCACGGACAGCGCGAGCGTGACGCCGAGCAGCACGAGGTTCACCGGGCTCTCCGCGAGCACGACCGTCTGGCCGGTGATCATGCCGATCACGAGCACTGCGGGCACCGTGAGTCCCACTGTGGAGACCAGGGCCCCGTGGCACAGGTTGCTCACGCGCTGGATCTCGCCGTTGCGCGCCGCGCGCAGGGACGTGAGGGACTCGGGCAGGAACACGATGGCCGCGATCAGCACCCCGGCCACGGCGGACGGCGCGCCCGTCCGGCCCAGGCCGTCGTCGAGCAGGGTGGCCATGTCGTGGGAGAGCAGCACCACGGGCAGCACGGTGACCACGAGCACCACCAGCCGCGAGAGCAGCTCGTTCCGGTGCTCGTGCAGGACGGCAGCGAGGGGCGGGCGAGTGGCGGCGTCGTCATCGTCCGAGGCAGGCGCGGGAACCGCGGCACCTGCTGCCCCCGCGGAGACCTGCGAACCCGAGAGCTGTGAACCGGGGGCCGACGACACCCTTGTGGCGCCCACCCGCGGCGCCACATCCATGAAGTCCCCGGCCTGCGCGCCGGTCTGGCGCCACAGGAAGAAGGCGTAGCAGCCCAGCGTGACCGCGACGACCGGGATCTCCTGCCACGGTAGGAACGCGCCGCCCTCGCCCACCACCGGCGGCAGGGCGAACGCGAGCGTGCACAGCACGACCAGCATGGCCAGGTAGCTGGAGACACCGGTGCGTCGGTGGCGCAGGTCCCCGTGCGCGATCCCGCCCACGAGCAGGCACAGTCCGATCACCAGGTTGAGGATGATCATGGCCACGGCCGTCACGGAGTCGCGGGCGATCGTCGCGTGGCCGCCGGGGCCGAGCATCACCGCGCAGATCAGCACGACCTCGATCATCACGATGGACAGCGTCAGCACCAGCGAGCCGTACGGGTCGCCCAGCCGGTGGGCGAGGTGCTCCGCCTGCGCGACCACCCCGGTGGAGGCGAAGAGGATGACCCCCACGATGACCGCGAGCGCGAGCACCAGTGGGAGCACGGGCACGGGTGGGGTGAGGGGCCCGGAGAGCAGGGCGAGGACGACGACGCCGAGCCACCCCACCGCGAGTCGGGCGAGGGCCAGCGGGGTCAGGACACGGCGCAGGGTGTGGAGCATCGGAGGATCACCTGGTTCCTCGGGACCCGGCGGGCCCCGCGAGGGGCGGGGTCGTCCCCGGGGCGTGCAACGGGGACCGGGTCGTCCCGGGACCGTAGGCGGCGCGAGGGCCGCGACGAGGTGTGGTGGAGCGGGCAGGCACGGCGCAACGAGGCGCATCGTGTCGAGCCGCTGTGCCGCGGCAGGACTCCGTGCGGCGGAGGCTCAGTCGCGCACGCCGAAGAGCCAGGCGTCCGCGCGGTCGGTGTGGGGGTCGTCGAAGTTCACGAAGGTGCGGCCCTTGGCCTCGACCTTCTTGTACTCCTGAACGACCTCCAGGCTCAGCCGTTCGCGGTGCTCGACCTCCACGATCACCGCGGTGGCACCGGAGCGGTCCGGGAGCGTGGCGGGGTAGGCGAGCGCGCCCACGAGGATCTGGGGCGCCTTCTCCCGTGCCATGGCGCGCAGGGTGTCCAGGACCTGTTCGGGGCGCATGTCCGCGGCCTCCTGCGGGTCCACGGAGTTCAGCTCGAACTCGCCGTCCTTGCCGCCGGTCACGAGGAACGCCGGGAACGCACCGTATGCCGCGACCTGCTCCTCCACGACCGCCTGCACGTGGCTCAGCGCGGTGTCCACGGTCTCCACGGCGGAGTCCGAGATCCACTGGCGCCACGCGTTGTCGTGGTCCGCCCGGGCGCGTGCCGCCTCCGCCTTCGTCATCCGGGAGGTGCCCCGGGCGGGCGTGGTGCGGCGTCGTGCGGGGCGGGAGGAGGACTGGGCCACGGAGGAGGACTCCTTAGAACGGTGGAGCGGTGGAGGGTGTGCTGAGTCCAGGGTAGGCGCTCGCTAGACTGGATCGGAACCACACGACGATCACCAGGAGCATGCATGTCTGCGATCACTCGCGACCAGGTGGCGCACCTGGCGGACCTGGCGCGGATCGAGATGACGGACGAGGAGCTGGCCCGGGTGGCCGGCGAGCTCGAACTCATCGTCTCGTCCGTGGCCTCGGTCAGCCAGGCCGCCGGACCTGACGTCCCCGCCACGAGCCACCCCCTGCCGCTGCACAACGTCTTCCGCGAGGACGTCGTGGGGGAGACGCTCACGCAGGACGAGGCCCTGCTCAACGCCCCGGACGCCCAGGAGGGCAAGTTCCGTGTCCCCGCGATCCTGGACGGTGAGTGAGCATGGGTGCACCCATCATCGAACTCTCCGCCGCCGAGCTCGCGGCGAAGCTCTCCGCCGGTGAGGTCTCCTCGGTCGAGGCCGTGCAGGCGCACCTGGACCAGATCGAGGCCACGGACGGCACCGCACTGGACCCGGCGGACCGCTCGCGCGGCACGGACGGTCTGAACGCCTTCCTGCACCGCAACACGGAGGAGGCCCTGCGCGTGGCCCGCGAGGTGGACGAGGCCCGCGCCAACGGCGAGGACCTCCCCGAGCTGGCCGGCGTGCCGGTCGCGGTCAAGGACCTCATCGTCACCAAGGGCCAGCCCACCACGGCGGCGTCGCGCATGCTGGAGGGCTTCATGAGCCCGTACGACGGCACCGTGACCCGCAAGCTGCGCGCGGCCCGCATGCCCATCCTGGGCAAGACCAACCTGGACGAGTTCGCCATGGGCTCCTCCACGGAGCACTCGGCGTTCGGCCCCACCCGCAACCCGTGGGACCTCACCAAGATCCCCGGCGGCTCCGGCGGCGGCTCGGCCGCGGCGGTCTCTGCGTTCCAGGCGCCGCTCGCGCTCGGCACGGACACTGGCGGCTCCATCCGCCAGCCCGCCGCGGTGACCGGCACCGTGGGCGTGAAGCCCACGTACGGCTCGGTCTCGCGCTACGGCGTGATCGCCATGGCGTCCTCGCTGGACCAGGTGGGACCGTGCTCGCGCACCGTGCTTGACGCCGCCCTGCTGCACGAGGTCGTGGGCGGCCACGACCCCGCGGACTCCACGTCCCTGACCGATCCCGTGGGCGGCTACGCGCGGGCCGCGCGTGCCGGTGCCGCGGACGGCGGGCTCAAGGGTCTGCGCGTGGGCGTGGTCAAGCAGCTCACGGGTGAAGGCTTCCAGGCCGGGGTGCAGCAGCGCTTCGAGGAGTCCCTCGAGCTGCTGCGCCAGGCCGGTGCGGAGATCGTGGAGGTGGAGACCCCCAACTTCGAGTACGCGCTGGGCGCCTACTACCTGATCATGTCCTCGGAGGTCTCCTCCAACCTGGCCAAGTACGACGGCGTCCGTTTCGGTCTGCGCGTCACGCCCGAGGGCACGCCCACCATCGAGAAGGTCATGAGCGCCTCCCGTGCGGCGGGCTTCGGCGACGAGGTCAAGCGCCGCATCATCCTGGGCACCTACGCGCTCTCCGCCGGCTACTACGACGCCTACTACGGCTCGGCGCAGCAGGTGCGCACCCTCGTGCAGCGGGACTTCGCCGCGGCGTTCTCGACGGCCGACGTGCTGATCTCGCCCACCGCGCCCACCACGGCGTTCGACATCGGCGGCGTGGACGAGTCCGCGGACCCCATGCAGATGTACCTCAACGACATCGCCACGATCCCCACCAACCTGGCCGGGATCCCCGCACTCTCGCTGCCCGGTGGTCTCGCGCCGGAGGACGGGCTGCCCGTGGGCATCCAGTTCATGGCCCCGGCCCGGGAGGACGCCCGCGTGTACCGCGCGGGCGCCGGGCTCGAGCGGCTGCTCGCCGAGAAGTGGGGTGGCGCGCTGTGGCAGCACCGCGGCGACGTCGCCGGCACCGTTCGTGAGTTCGCGGCCACCGCCGCGCAGGGAGGCAAGTGATGAGTCAGGACGTGCTGTCCTTCGAGGAGGCCCTCGAGTGCTTCGACCCCGTCCTGGGGTTCGAGGTCCACGTGGAGCTGAACACCAGGACCAAGATGTTCGACGCCGCCCCCAACACCTTCGGGGACGAGCCGAACACCAACATCACCCCGGTCTCCCTGGGCCTGCCCGGCGTGCTGCCGGTGGTCAACGGCAAAGCCGTGGAGTCCGCGATCAAGCTGGGCCTGGCGCTGAACTGCTCCATCGCGGAGAAGTGCCACTTCGCGCGGAAGAACTACTTCTACCCGGACACGCCCAAGAACTTCCAGACCTCGCAGTACGACGAGCCCATCGCGTACGAGGGGTACCTGGACCTCGAGCTCGAGGACGGCACCGAGTTCCGCGTGGAGATCGAGCGCGCGCACATGGAGGAGGACGCCGGCAAGCTGACCCACATGGGCGGTGACGCCGGGCGCATCCAGAACGCGCAGTACTCCCTGGTGGACTACAACCGCGCCGGTGTGCCGCTGATCGAGATCGTGACCAAGCCCATCGTGGGTGCGGGCGAGCGGGCCCCGGAGCTCGCGCGGGCCTACGTGGCCGCGATCCGCGAGATCGTGAAGAACCTGGGGATCTCGGACGCCCGCATGGAGCGCGGCAACGTGCGCTGCGACGCGAACGTCTCGTTGATGCCCAAGGGCGCCACGCAGTTCGGCACGCGCTCCGAGACGAAGAACGTGAACTCGCTGCGCGCCGTCGAGCGCACCGTGCGCTACGAGATCCAGCGCCACGCCGCGGTGCTCGCCGCGGGGGAGAAGGTCACGCAGGAGACCCGCTTCTGGCACGAGGACACCCGCTCCACCACGGCCGGGCGCCCGAAGTCGGACGCGGACGACTACCGCTACTTCCCCGAGCCGGACCTGGTCCCCGTGGTCACCACCGCGGAGTGGATCGAGGAGATCCGGGCCACGCTGCCCGAGCCGCCGGCCGAGCGCCGCAAGCGGCTCAAGGCGGGCTGGGGCTACTCGGACGAGGAGTTCCGCGACGTCGTCAACGCGGGCGTGCTGGACGAGATCGAGCGCACCATTGCCGCGGGGGCCTCGGCCGCAACCGCGCGCAAGTGGTGGATGGGCGAGATCGCCCGCCTGGCCAAGCAGCGCGAGGTGGAGATCGCGGACCTGCCCGTCACCGCGGAGCACGTGGTCGAGCTGGACGCGCTGATCGCGGACGGCAAGATCAACGACAAGCTCGCCAAGAAGGTGCTGGGTTTCGTGGTCGAGGGCGAGGGCACCCCGGGCGAGATCGTCGAGGCCCGTGGCCTTGCCGTGGTCTCGGACGACGGCGCCCTGAGCACCGCCGTGGACGACGCCATGGCGCAGATGCCGGACGTCGTCGAGAAGATCAAGGGCGGCAAGGTGCAGGCCGTGGGCGCGCTGATCGGCCCCGTCATGAAGGCCACGCGCGGCCAGGCGGATGCCGGTCGCGTACGGCAGATCATCCTGGAGAAGCTCGGCGTGCAGGGCTGACCCCCGCGCTGACTCTGGCTGCCGGCCCGGTCCCCCGTACGGGGGACCGGGCC
>NZ_BJNW01000020.1 GCF_006539885.1 Kocuria varians
CGAGTTCGCTTGCTTGCACAAGCTCTCTTCGTTTGGTTGCGATCCGCAAACTTACCGGCTGGCGCTGCTGTTCGCAACCCCGGGTGAACGCCCGGTGAAGCTGTTCCAGCGAGGCCGCCTCTCGGCTACTTGCGGGGACCTACTCTAGCACACCTTTTCGGTGCTTCGCACCGGTGGGTTGCCCGAGTGGATCCTTGAGCTGTTGCCCTGCCTCCGCTCCTGGCGGCTGCCGCGGCAACTCGGGAAACATTACACGCGGCCTCCGGATACGTCAAACCCGCGGGGCGCAGTGCCTCCGCCGGTTCGTCGGGTGCGTACACGGCCCGAGGGGCCGGAGTGCAGGCGGGCTCAGCCTTCCCGACCCTCCGGGGCCTCGGTGGCGGGGACCCCGCTGACGGGCTTGAGGAAGAGCACGGCCAGCGGGGGGACGGTGAGCTCTGCCGATGCCGGCGCCCCGTTGAACGCGCCCTCGGTTGCGGTCACCCGCCCGAGGTTGCCCACACCGGATCCGCCGAAGACCTCGGCGTCCGTGTTGAGGACCTCTTCCCACTCCCCCGCCCAGGGCAGCCCGAGACGGAAGTTCTCGTGGGTGTTGCCCGCGAAGTTCGCGATGCACACGAGGGGGTTGCCCTGGTCGTCCCACCGGGTGAACGAGAGCGTGTTGCGCATGGCGTCGTTCGCGTCGATCCACTCGAAGCCGGAGGGATCGTTGTCACGGGCGTAGAGCGCGGGCGTCTGCCGGTACACTTCGTTGAGGCTCTTGACGAGTTCCTGCACCCCGTGGTGCGGAGGCGTCTCGGAGAGCCACCAGTCCAGACCGTGCTCCTGGGACCACTCCGACTCCTGGGCGTACTCGGTGCCCATGAAGATCAGCTGCTTGCCCGGGTGCGCCCACATGTAGGCCAGGTAGGCCCGCACGCTGGCCAGCTGCTGCCACCGGTCCCCCGGCATCTTGCGCAGCAGTGAGCCCTTGCCGTAGACGACCTCGTCGTGGGAGATCGGCAGGATGAAGTTCTCGGAGAACGCGTACACCAGCGAGAACGTGGCCTTGTTGTGGTGGTAGTGCCGGTTGACCGGGTCCTCGGCCATGTACTCGAGGCTGTCGTGCATCCAGCCCATGTTCCACTTGATGCCGAAGCCGAGGCCGCCGGCGCTCGTGGGCTTGGTCACGCCCGGGAAGGAGGTGGACTCCTCCGCGATCATCACGACGCCGGGATTGCGCCGGTAGGCGGTCGCGTTCGCCTCCTGCAGGAAGCCGATCGCCTCCAGGTTCTCGCGGCCCCCGTACTGGTTGGGCTCCCACTCGCCGTCGTTGCGGGAGTAGTCGAGGTAGAGCATGGACGCGACGGCGTCCACGCGCAGCCCGTCCACGTGGAACTCCTCGAGCCAGTAGTTCGCGTTGGCCACCAGGAAGTTGCGCACCTCGCGCCGGCCGTAGTCGAAGATCAGCGTGCCCCAGTCCTTGTGCTCACCACGCCGGGGGTCCGGGTGCTCGTAGAGGGGCTGGCCGTCGAACTTGGCGAGCGCCCACTCGTCCTTGGGGAAGTGGCCCGGGACCCAGTCCACGAGCACACCGATGCCGGCCTGGTGGAGCTGGTCCACGAGGTACCGGAACTCGTCCGGGGATCCGAACCGGGAGGACGGTGCGTAGTAGCCGGTGACCTGGTAGCCCCAGGAGCCCCCGAACGGGTGCTCCGCCACGGGCATGAACTCCACGTGCGTGAATCCCTGCCACGTGAGGTACTCGACCAGTTCACGGGCGAGGTCCACGTAGCCCAGGCCCATGCGCCACGAGCCGATGTGCATCTCGTAGACGCTCATGGGGGCGTTGTGCGGGTCCGTGGTGGCACGGCGCTGCATCCACTCCGAGTCCTGGAACTCGTACTCCGAGTCGAAGACGCGGGAGGCGGTGGACGGCGGGATCTCGGTGCCGAAGGCCATGGGGTCGGCCTTGTCGCGCCACGCCCCGTCCGCGGCGCGGATGCGGAACTTGTAGGTGTCACCGGACTGCATGCCCGGCACGAACAGCTCCCACACCCCGCTGGAGCCCAGCGAGCGCATGGCGTGCTCGGAGCCGTCCCAGCCGTTGAAGTCGCCGACCACGCGCACGGCCTGCGCGGTGGGAGCCCACACCGCGAAGCTCACGCCGGAGACGTCGCCCAGGGGCGAGGGGTAGTGCCGGATGTGCGCACCCAGGACGGTCCACAGGGTCTCGTGGCGGCCCTCGCCGATCAGGTGCAGGTCCAGCTCCCCGAGGGTGGGCGCGAAGCGGTAGGGGTCGTCGACCTCCTCGGCCTCCTGGCCCGCGTAGGTCACCTCCACCCGGTAGTCCGGGATCTGGCCGTCATCGTGTGCGGGCACCACACCCGTGAAGATGCCGCCCCACTCGTGCTCGAGCGGGAACGTGCCGTCGAGGGTGCGCACCGAGACACCGGTGGCAAAGCGCCGCAGCGTGCGGATCGTAACCGAGCCGTCCGGGTTGGGGTGCGCGCCGAGCACCGAGTGCGGGTCGTGGTAGCGCCCCTCGGCCACGGCCGCGAGGACGTCCTCGGAGGCCGGCACTGGACCGCCCGCGGGAACGTCCTGCCGGGACTCGTGCTGCGGGGGTGCTGCGGGAGCCACCGGTGGCTGGGCCTCGGGGGCCTGCGCGGGCAGGGTGGCAGCGGAGGTCGACGCCGTGGGCTCGACGCGCGCGCTCTTCTCACCGCTCCGCGCCGGCGCGGGGGCGGACTGCTCCGTGGGCCGGGCATCGGAGGAAGCGCGGGGCTTGGGGTTCTGGGGGTGCTCGGTGGTCACGAAATCCTCGGCTCTCGACGGCGTTGACTGGCTCTCGTGTGCGTCACGACTCACGGTACGGGAGCGTGCACGTTCAAGCGAGCGCATGACCGCGGCGGACGGGACCTGCACCCAGTCCGGGCGGTTGCGTTGCTCGTAGACGACCTCGTAGAGGGCCTTGTCGAGCCACAGGGCCTGGTACAGCACGGAGCCCGTGTCCAGGTCACCACCGCTCGTGGCCCGGTAGCCCTCGAGGAAGGCCTCCGAGACGCTGCGGGTCCACTCCTCGGTGTCCTGCTCCGCCTCCTTGGCGGCCATGGCGCCGGCGTAGTCGAACGAGCGCAGCATCCCCACGACGTCGCGCAGGGCCACGTCCGGACGGACACGCTCCTTGATGGGACGCAGCGGCTCGCCCTCGAAGTCGAGGATGCGGAAACCCTGGGTGTCGCTGTGCAGCACCTGGCCCAGGTGGTAGTCGCCGTGGATGCGCTGCAGAGCCGGGATCTCGCGGGTCGTGGCCAGCTCCTCGAGCAGGGCGTCCACCTGCGGCGCGAAGGACTCGAAGCGTTCACCGCACGACTCCCAGGCCCAGCGGATGCGGGCGGCGAGGTCGTCCAGGAAGCGGCGCCGGGCGGCGTCGGCGACGGGCACCGGCTCGAAGGCCGCGAGCAGGTCCGCGTGGACCCGTGCGGTGGTGGCGCCCAGGTCCCGCGCGAGCTCCGCGAAGTCGCGACCCTCCGTGGCCGCGCCCACGGCCATGGCCCAGGCATCCTCGGAGTGGTCCAGGAACTGCGCCGCGACGGCGAGCTGGCCCGACGTGGTGACCAGGCCCTGGCGCCACTGCGCGTCCACCCAGCCCGCGGTCGCGGGGACCGCGCTGGAGCCGTGCGACGTGAGCTTGACGCCCACCTCCACGTCCGGGTTGCGGCCCTCGCCGACGACGCGGAAGAACTTCACGATTACGGCGTCGCCGTGCAGTGCGTCATCCCCGTCCGACTCCCCCTCCGGGCGGAGGATGACGGACGTGTTCGACTGCTCCGAGGAGATCACGTGCACCTGCGCGGAGGAGGCGATGCGGTAGTCCGTGTTCAGCGCCCCGGTGTAGCGGCCGTGCAGCCTCATGCCGTGGCGCAGCACGCCGCCCTCCGTGAGCTGCGCGTCCATCATGCGCAGCACGCGGTCCAGGAAGCCGGGCTCGCCCACGGCGTCGTAGAGGTGGACGGTGGCGCCGTCGTCGGGATCCGGGGTGTCCGCCGAGCGCTCGTGCTCGAGCCCCGCCGTCTCGTCCGACGCAGCCACGCCCTCCTGGTCCTCGGACGCCTTGGCCCCGCGGCGCCGGTCCAGCAGGGAACCGGCCTGGGAGATCGCCCGGCGCAGGAACGACGCCGAGGCCTCCGCCCCCGCGACCAGCTGCTCCGGCAGCGCCCGGTCGGGACCGCCCGCGGAGTAGCTGCCGATCTCGAAGCGCTCGAGCTCCGGCAACCTGCGCGTGCTGCGCACCACCGGCACGTGGAGCAGCTCGCTGCGCTCTCCCACCGTGACCTGCACGAGGAAGATGGCGCGGTCCGTGCCGGGCTCCGACTCCCAGCGGTCGTCACCGCCCACCTCGGCGCGCCCCGCCACGTTCAGCCGGAGCTGGTCCGGGGTGGCAGTGAACGGGAACCACCGCTGCCGCGGCAGCCATTCACGCAGTCGGTCGAGAAGTTGCTGATCCGTCATGAGGATCCCCCCGTTGTGGTCTGGAAGTCTGTGTCGAGCGCGCGCGGGCCGCCCCGCGCGGACTCACTCGCCGCGTGCGGGCCTGATGATGGGCATGGCCACCGTCTCCGGGTGACCGCCGTCCGAGGTCGCCGCCGAGCGCAGACGCAGCCAGAAGAAGTCCTGGGAGCCGAGCGTGATCCGGTAGTCGCCCTCGTCCGAGAACTCCCCGAACGGCTCGCCGCCGAACAGCTCGCGGGTGCCGCGGCCGGCGTACTCGGCGAGGTGCACCGAGCAGCTCGCGGGCACGTGGGAGAGGTTGAAGATGCACAGCAGGGTCTCGCCCACGCCGTCCTCGGCGTCCTCGGGGGCCAGACGGCGCAGGAACGCGAGCACCGACTCGTGGTCCGTGTCCACGTTGATGTACTCGCCCATGCCGAACGCCGGGTGTGCCTTGCGCACCATGAGCATCTGACGGATCCAGAGCAGCAGGGACGACGACGACGCCAGCTGGGTCTCCACGTTCGTCTGCGCGTAGTTGTACACGAGGGACTGCACGACGGGCAGGTACAGCTTTCCCGGGTCCGCGGTGGAGAAGCCCGCGTTGCGGTCCGGGGTCCACTGCATGGGCGTGCGGGACGCGTCGCGGTCGTCGAGCCAGATGTTGTCGCCCATGCCGATCTCGTCCCCGTAGTACAGGAACGGGGAACCGGGAAGGGACAGCAGCATGGCGTGCGCGAGCTCCAGCTCCGCGCGGGAGTTGTCGAGCAGCGGCGCCAGGCGGCGTCGGATGCCGATGTTGGCCCGCATCCGCGAGTCCGGCGCGTACCAGCCGAGCATGGCCTGGCGCTCCTCGCTCGTGACCATCTCCAGGGTCAGCTCGTCGTGGTTGCGCAGGAACGTGCCCCACTGGGTGCCGCGCGGGATCTGCGGAGTGTTCGCCATGGTGGAGACGATGGGCGCGGCCTTCTGGTCACGCAGCGAGTAGTAGATCCGCGGCATGATCGGGAAGTGGAAGCACATGTGGCACTCGGGGGACTCCTCCGTGCCGAAGTACTCCACGACCTCGTGCGGCATCTGGTTGGCCTCCGCGATGATCACGCGGCCGGGGTACTCCTCGTCCACCATCTCGCGCAACTTCACCAGGAAGTCGTGCGTGCCCGGGAGGTTCTCGCAGTTGGTCCCCTCCTCCTCGATGAGGTACGGGATGGCGTCCGCGCGGAAGCCGTCGATGCCCATGTCCAGCCAGAACTTCACGACGTCGAACACGGCCTCGACGACCTTGGGGTTCTCGAAGTTCAGGTCCGGCTGGTGCGAGAAGAAGCGGTGCCAGAAGAACTGGCGGCGCACCGGGTCGAACGTCCAGTTCGAGATCTCGGTGTCCACGAAGATGATGCGGGCGTCCTCGTACTTCTCGTCCGTGTCCGACCACACGTAGAAGTCGCCGTAGGGGCCCTCCGGGTCCTCGCGCGATGCCTGGAACCAGGGGTGCTGGTCCGAGGTGTGGTTCAGCGGCAGGTCCGTGATGACCCGCAGCCCGCGGGCGTGCGCCTCCGCCACGAGACGCTTGAAGTCGCTCACCGTGCCGAACTCGTCCAGGACGGAGTAATAGTCCGAGATGTCGTAGCCGCCGTCGCGCAGGGGCGACTCGTAGAACGGCGGCAGCCACAGGCAGTCGATGCCGAGCCACTGCAGGTAGTCGAGCTTCTCGATCAGACCCGTGAAGTCACCGGAGCCGTCGCCGTTCGCGTCGGAGAACGCGCGCACGAGGACCTCGTAGAACACGGCCTTGCGGAACCAGTCGGGGTCGTGGGCGATCCCGGGAGCGTTGAGTTGGAAAGGAGTGATGCTCATGGTGTGCGGGACTGCCCTCTCGCAGAGACAAGTGTGACGAGCATGAAAGGTACGGGACCCGGCCTGCCGCCGCCATCGGCGTGGACGGCGGCGGCACCGGGCGCTGGGCTACTTGACGTCGCGGCGGACCGTCAGCACGTGGACGGGCTCCACGTAGGGGTCCAGGCGCACGTAGTTGTGGTCCCCCCACTTCCAGCTGGAACCGGTGAGGAGGTCGTCCACCCAGAACGAGCCGTCCTCGTTGAAGTCCTCGTCCCGCAGGTCGAGGGAGTCCAGGTCCAGCCAGACGGTGGCCTCGCGCGTGGCGTGGGGATCGGTGTTGACGACCACGATCACCGTGTCCCTGACCTCCACACCGCCGTGCTCCACGGTCTTGGTCTTGCTGTAGGCCACGATGGCGTCGTCCGAGGTGCGCTGCACCGTGAGGTTCTGCAGGTCCCCCAGCGCCGGGTGGTCCCTGCGGATCTGGTTCAGGCGGGTGACGTACGGGGCGAGCGACTCGCCGCGCTCCAGTGCACCCTCGAAGTCCCGCGGACGCAGCTGGAACTTCTCGTTGTCCACGTACTCCTCGGCACCCTGGCGGGCGACGTGCTCGAAGAGCTCGAAGCCGGCGTAGAGACCCCACAGCGGGGAGGCCGTGGCCGCGAGCGCCGCGCGCACCTTGAAGGCCGCCGGGCCGCCGAACTGCAGGTACTCGGTGAGGATGTCCGGGGTGTTCACGAAGAAGTTGGGCCGGTAGAAGCCCGGGGTCTCGTGCGAGATCTCCTCCAGGTACTCCTCGATCTCCTCCTTGGTGTTGCGCCAGGTGAAGTAGGAGTAGGACTGCTGGAACCCGGCCTTGGCGAGCCCGCGCATCATGGCCGGGCGGGTGAACGCCTCCGCCAGGAACACGGTGTCCGGGTGGTCCTCGCGCACGCGGGCGATCAGCCACTCCCAGAACCACAGGGGCTTGGTGTGGGGGTTGTCCACGCGGAAGATGTCCACGCCGTGGCTGATCCACAGCTCCACGACCCGCAGCACCTCGGCGGCGAGGCCCTGGGGGTCGTTGTCGAAGTTCAGGGGGTAGATGTCCTGGTACTTCTTGGGCGGGTTCTCCGCGTACGCGATGCTGCCGTCCGCGCGGGTGGTGAACCACTGGGGGTGCTCCTGGACCCACGGGTGGTCCGGGGACGCCTGCAGGGCGAGGTCCAGTGCGATCTCCAGCCCGAGCCCGTGCGCGTGCGCGACGAAGGCGTCGAAGTCCTCGAACGTGCCGAGGTCCGGGTGGATGGTGTCGTGCCCGCCCTCGGGGCCACCGATCGCCCATGGGGAGCCCGGGTCCTGCGGACCGGCGGTGAGCGTGTTGTTCGGCCCCTTGCGGTGGTTGCGGCCGATCGGGTGGATCGGGGGCAGGTAGGCGACGTCGAAGCCCATGGCCGCGGCACGGTCCAGGGCCGCCGTGGCGGTGCGGAACGTGCCGGAGGTCCACGTGCCCGTCTCCGGGTCCCAGCTCGCGCCCTCGGAGCGCGGGAAGAACTCGTACCAGGCGCCGCGGCCGGCGGCCTCGCGCTCGACCTCGACCGGGTAGCGCGGGGAGCTGCTCACGAGGTCGCGCAGCGGGTTGCGCTCCACGTAGCCGCGCAGCTGCTCCGAGGTGGCGATCTGCCACCGCTCCTCGGGGGTCAGGGACGTGTCCGTCATGGCCTCCGCGGCCTCCTCGAAGGCGCGCACCTCCTCCGACGAGCGCCCCGACTCCTTGGAGGCGGCGTCGAAGAGCAGGCTCGCCTCCTGGAACACCAGCTCGACGTCCTGGCCCACCCCCAGCTTGATCTGGGCGACGTGGTGCCACGTGTCGTAGAGGTCCGACCAGCCCTCCACCGCGAAGCTCCAGCGACCCTCGGACGCTGGGCGCACCATGGCCTCGTAGCGGTCCGTGCCGGTGGCGACCAGCGTCATGGGGCGACGCTGCACCTCGCGGCCCTGCGGATCGAAGAGCACGGCGGTCACGCCCAGGGAGTCGTGCCCCTCGCGGAAGACGGTCGCGGCCACGCGGATGTCCTCCCCCGGAACGGCCGTGGCGGGGAAGCGCCCGCCCTCGATCACGGGGCTGACGTCCGTGACGGGGATGCGGCCGTAGACGAGGTCCTCGGACGGGAAGTCCACGGTGTCCTCCTCGGCCTGCTCCGCGCCGTCGCACGCTGCCGTGCCCGGGCTCTGCACGGCGGTCTGACCAGCGGGTGCCGCGGGGACGGAGGTGCCGTCCGCGGCCACGACGACGACGTCGTCCTCCCGGACGTCCGCACGGGAGGCCTCCGCTCGAGGCGCGTCCGCTCGGGGCCCGTCGGCCCGGGACACCGACGGGGCGACGTCCGGAACGCCGGTGGCGGGCACGGGCGGGGTCAGGCGGGAGCCCACGTCCGGGGACGCGTCACCCGCGTGGGTGTCCGGTGCGGGATCGTGGGACGGGCGACGGCCTTGGGGCTGTGAGTTCTGCTGCGACACGTGACCAACGTTACCGACTATCCCCGGGATTCTTAAGGCCGCCGGGTCCCGGGACGAACCGTGAAGTCACACGGCGGGCCCCGTTGAGCGGCAGGCCCGCACGGACTAGGCTCGGCCCTGTGAAGGCCATCCGCAGGTTCACCGTCCGCACCGTCCTCCCCGACTCCATCGCCCCGCTCGGGCGACTGGCCCGGAACCTTCGTTGGTCCTGGCACAAACCCACCGAGGACCTCTTCGCCGAGCTCAACCCCCACGCGTGGGAGGCGGTGCACGGGGACCCGGTCAAGCTCCTCGGGTCGCTGACCCGCGAGGAGATCCAGCAGATCTCGCAGGACCCCGAGTTCGTGGCGCGCGTGCACGCCCTCGACGCGGACCTCGAGACCTACCTCACCGAACCCCACTGGTACCAGCGCACCCAGGGCGAGGACGCGCCGTCGTCGATCGCGTACTTCTCCGCGGAGTACGGGATCACCTCCGCCCTGCCGCAGTACTCCGGCGGTCTCGGCATCCTGGCCGGGGACCACCTCAAGACCGCCTCGGACATGGGCGTGCCGGTGGTCGGCGTGGGGCTGCTCTACCAGGCCGGCTACTTCAAGCAGTCGCTCTCGCGCGACGGCTGGCAGCAGGAGACCTACCCCGTCCTGGACCCGGACGAGCTGCCCCTGACCCTGCTGCGCGAGGCGGACGGCACGCCCGCGCTCGTGAGCCTGCCGCTGCCCGACGGCCGCACCCTCTCCGCGCAGATCTGGCGGGCGGAAGTGGGTCGCGTGCCCCTCCTGCTGCTCGACTCCAACATCCGGCAGAACGACGACGCCGCCCGCAACGTCACCGACCGCCTCTACGGCGGCGGCAGCGACCACCGGCTGCAGCAGGAGCTGCTGCTCGGCATGGGCGGGATCCGGGCGCTGCGCGTGCACAGCCGCCTCACGGGTGCCCCGGCGCCGGAGGTCTACCACTGCAACGAGGGTCACGCCGGCTTCCTGGGCATCGAACGGATCCAGGAGCTGATGAGCCCCCAGGGGGACGCGGAGCCCATGACCTGGGAGGAGGCGCTCGCGGAGGTCCGCTCCGCGACCGTCTTCACCACGCACACGCCCGTCCCGGCGGGCATCGACCGCTTCGAGCGCGACCAGGTCCACCACTTCTTCAGCGCCGGCCTGACCCCGGCCGTCCCGATCGAGCGTGTGCTCGAGCTCGGCACCGAGACCTACCCGGGTGGCGACCCGAGCAAGTTCAACATGGCCGTGATGGGCCTTCGCCTGGCCCAGCGCGCCAACGGCGTGGCCAAGCTGCACGGCACCGTCTCGCGCTCCATTTTCCACGGCCTGTGGCAGGGCTTCGACGTGGACGAGGTGCCCATCACCTCCATCACCAACGGCGTGCACGTCCCCTCGTGGATCGACCCGATGATGTGGGACCTCGCCGTGGAGCCGCAGGAGAACGACCTGCAGCCCGCCGCGCGCTGGCGCAAGATCTACGACGTGCCGGATGCCGAGCTCTGGGCGGCCCGGCGCGTGCTGCGCGAACGCCTCGTGCAGGACGTGCGCGAGCGGCTGCGGGCCGCGTGGAAGAAGCGCGGCGCCGCGGACGCCGAGCTGGGCTGGACCGAGTCCGTGCTGGACCCGGACGTGCTCACGATCGGCTTCGCCCGGCGCGTGCCCACCTACAAGCGGCTCACGCTCATGCTGCGCGACCCGGAGCGCCTGAAGCGGATCCTGCTGGACCCGCAGCGTCCCGTGCAGCTGATCGTGGCCGGCAAGTCCCACCCCGCGGACGAGATGGGCAAGCGCATGATCCAGGACCTGGTGCGCTTCACGGACGACCCCGAGGTGCGCCACCGGATCGTCTTCCTGCCCAACTACGACATCGCCATGGCGCGCGTGCTGTTCCCCGGCTGCGACGTGTGGCTCAACAACCCGCTGCGCCCGCTCGAGGCGTGCGGCACGTCCGGCATGAAAGCCGCGATCAACGGCGGGCTGAACCTCTCCGTCCTGGACGGCTGGTGGGACGAGATGTACGACGGCCAGAACGGCTGGGCGATCCCCACCGCGGACACCAAGGCCAGCCCGGACGAGCGCGACGACGTCGAAGCCGCAGCACTCTACGAGCTCATCGAGTCCCACGTGGCGCCGCGCTTCTACGGCGACGGCTCCGAGGGCGGCCCGGCCGCGCTGCGCCACGAGACCGCCGGGGCCTCCGCGCCGGACGCGGTCCCGCACCAGTGGCTCGCCATGGTGCGCCACACGCTCGCGACGCTCGGCCCCCGCGTCTCGGCCCGGCGCATGCTCACCGACTACGTGCAGCAGCTCTACGTCCCGGCGTGCGTCTCCGGGCGCCATGCGGCGGCGGACGACGGCGCCGCGGCCCGTGCGACCGCGCACTGGATCGACCGCGTGCGCACGGCCTGGCCGGGCGTGCGCGTGGAGCACGTGGACGCCCAGGGTGTGCACCAGGAGCCGCAGATCGGGGACGTTCTCGACGTCAACGCGTACGTGGACCTGGGTTCGCTGAGCCCCGAAGACGTCACGGTGCAGGTGGGCTTCGGGCGGGTATCCGAGTCCGACCACATCCACGAGCGCTCCTACGCCACGCTGGAGCCGACCGAGGCGCTGGACGGGGGTCGGATGCTGTTCTCCGGACCCATCACGATCGACCGCTCCGGGCCCTTCGGGTACACCGTGCGGATCCTGCCCCGCCACGGTGACCTCGCGTCCCCCGCCGAGCTCGCCCTGGTGAGCAACGCCGGCTGAGGCACCGGTCGCCGCACGACGACGGCGCGCACGCGGACGGTGGTCCGGGTGCGCGCCGTTCTCGTGTCCGCGCCGGTGTCCTGTCTGCTCTGGTGCCGGTTCTGCGCGGGTACCGATGGCGCGCTCGTGCCGGCTCTGCGCTGGTGCGCATTGTGGGCTGGTGCCGCGGGCTCCCCGCTGACGTGCGCGGCTCAGACCACGGCGAACATCGCCACGCTCTGCGGCGGCACGGTCACGGTGTCGCCCGTGTGCCAGCGGTTGCCGGTCAGCTCGTCCAGGTTCGGGTCCGTGGCGAGCACGAGCCGGAAGGAGGGGGACGCCGCGGTGGCCGTCCCCGATCCGCCGGCCACGGCGGCGTCGTCGTCCCGGGCGGCACGGCCGCGCGCGGCGTGGTCCCCGGGCACCCGCTCGACGGGCGCCGGGTGCTCGAACGCGGGCAGCACGGCGGTGACCTCCGACTCCGTCCCGTTGAGGACGAACAGACCCGCGGTGGTGCCTCCGCGCGCGGCGAGGACGACCTGCAGGGCGCGCACACCGTCCGTCTGCCAGAGGTCCGCGGTCATGGGCTCGCCGGAGCTCGCGTACCAGTTCAGCACAACGTCCTGCGGCCGGGCGGGGAACTCGCGGGGCTGACCCGCCAGGAACGCGCGCCTGATCCGGATCAGTCGCTGGGTGGTGTGGAGCATCGAGCGGTCGAACGGCGTGAGCCGCCAGTCCACCCACGAGAGCCCGTTGTCCTGGCAGTACGCGTTGTTGTTGCCGTCCTGGGAGCGCAGCAGCTCGTCGCCGGCAGTGATCATGGGCACCCCCTGCGAGAAGAGCAGGGTGGCCATCATGTTGCGTGCGGTGGCGGCGCGGGCCGCCCGGACCCGGACGTCCGGGGAGAAACCCTCGTGGTCGTGGTTCCAGGAGTGGTTGTCGTTCGTGCCGTCCGCGTTGTTCTCACGGTTGGCCTCGTTGTGCTTGTTGTCGTACGCCGTGAGGTCGTAGAGCGTGAAGCCGTCGTGCGCGGTGACGAAGTTGACCGACGCCAGCGTGGTGCGCCCGTGCGGGGCGAAGAGCTCCGCGGAACCGGACATCGCTCCCGCGAGCCGACCCGCCGTGCCGCCGCCTCCCCCGCGGCGCATGGTGCGCTGCCCGGAGAGCCAGAAGCCGCGGACCGTGTCCCGGTACTGGTCGTTCCAGTCCGCCCAGCCCACGGGGAACCGGCCCGTCTGCCAGCCACCGGCGCCCACGTCCCACGGCTCGGAGATCATCCGCACGCCCTGCAGCACCGGATCCGCCGCGACCGCCACGAAGAACGGGTGGTTTCGCGTGAAGTGGTGGTGCTCGTCGCGGCCGAGCTCCGGTGCGAGGTCGAAGCGGAAGCCGTCCACGTGGCACTGCTCGACCCAGTAGCGCAGGGAATCCAGCGCCATGCGCACCACCTGGGGGTCCGCGAAGTTCACGGAGTTGCCGCACCCGGTGACGTCCACGTAGTTGCCGTGCTCGTCGTGGCGGTAGTACGCGCGCTCCCCCAGCCCGCGCCAGCAGTAGGCCCGCTGGCCCGGCCCGCCCTCGGCGGTGTGGTTGTACACGACGTCCAGGTAGACCTGCAGCCCTGCGTCGTGCAGCGCGTCCACCATCTGCTGGAACTCGTCCAGCACGGCGGTGGGCCCCGCCTCCTGCGCGGCGCGCGTGGCGTAGCCCGCGTGCGGGGCGAAGAAGCCCAGGGTGTTGTAGCCCCAGTAGTTGGTGAGTCCGGCGGCGGTGAGGTGCGCCTCGTCCAGGTGGGCGTGCACCGGCAGCAGCTCCACGGCGGTGACGCCCAGGCTGCGCAGGTACTCGGTCATCACCGGGTGCGCGAGCCCCGCGTACGTTCCGCGCAGCTCGCGCGGGATGTCCGGGTGGAGCATGGTCAGGCCCTTCACGTGGGCCTCGTAGATCACGGTGTCGCGCCACGGGTGGGCGGGGCGCGAGTCGTCCTGCCAGACGTGGTCCTGCGCCACGACCTCGGACACGTACGTGCCGCCGTAGGCGTCCGGGCCGGGGCCGACGACGTCGGCCGGCGGGGCCACGCGCACGAGTCCCCTGCCGTAGGGGTCCAGCAGCACGGGCTCCTGCGCGGGATCCTCGACCGGTGTGCCGTGGGAGCGGGCGGGGACGAACCCGTAGCGGGTGCCACGGGGCATCGCGGAGCAGACATCGCGCGCCAGCTCCTGCGGTGTCAGGTCCTCGGGGCCTGCGCCCCGGGGGCGGGGCACCGTGGCGTAGTGGATGCCGTGGTTGACCCCGTCCAGCCGCAGCCGCTGCCAGCCTTCGCCGGGGCGGCTGAAGACGAGGTCGACCTCCTCGAGACCGGGTGCGTAGACCGCGACGTTCGCGGTGCCGTCACCGGACGGCGACGGGTGGACCCCCAGGGGGTGGCTACGCGCTTGCACGGCGCCGGGCGACCTCGTACAGCGTGATCCCCACGGCCATGGACGCGTTGAGCGACTCCATGGCGGACTCGATGGGGATCGAGACGATCGCGTCGCAGTGCTCGGTCACCAGGCGGGAGAGGCCCTTGCCCTCGGAGCCCACGACCACCACGAGGGGTTCGGTGGCCAGCTCGAGCTGCGGCAGGGAGAGGTCCCCGCCGCCGTCGAGACCGACCACGAAGTAGCCCTGCTTCTTGCAGTTCTCGAGGGTGCGGGTGAGGTTGGTGGCCTTGGCCACCGGCACGCGCGCCGCCGCACCGGAGCTGGTCTTCCAGGCCGTGGCGGTGACCCCGGCGGAGCGGCGCTCGGGGAGGATCACGCCGTCGCCGGCGAACGCCGAGACGCTGCGGATGATCGCACCCAGGTTGCGCGGGTCCGTGATGCCGTCCGCCGCAACGAGCAGCGGCGTGCGGCCCTCCTCGCGCCGCGCCATCAGCGAGGCCGCGAGCTCGTCCGCGTCCGGGTACTCGTACGGCGGGACCTGCAGCACCACGCCCTGGTGGATCGCGTCCGCGGAGAGCCGGTCCAGCTCACCGCGGGAGGCCTCCAGCGTGGGCACCTGGCGCTCGGCGCACAGCTGCAGGATGTCCTTGACACGGTCGTCCACCTCGATCTTGGTGGCCACGAACAGGGTCTTCGCGGGCACGCCCGCGCGCAGCGCCTCGAGCACCGAGTTGCGCCCGGTCACGAGGTCCTCCTTGATGGGCCCCCCGCCGGAGCGCTGCTGGCGGCCGTGCTGGTCCCGCTGCTTGCGCGCCGCGGCCTGCTTGGCCTTGTAGGCCTTGTGGTAGACGCGGTCCTCCGCCTTGGGCGTGGGGCCGCGGCCCTCCAGGCCCTTGCGGCGCTGACCGCCGCTTCCGACGACCGCGCCCTTCTTCTTCTTGCGGACGGCTCCGGCTCGGTTGTTCTGGGCCATGGGTCAGCACTCCGTGTCTGTCACGGGTCACGGCGCGGGGCCGCCCCGGGGTGGTCGGCGATCTCGCTCCAGTTTAGGTCAGGGTCACGAACCCACGGACCACTCCGCACCCTGGGCGCCGTCCTTCACGACGACGCCGGCGGCGGCCAGGCGGTCCCGGATCGTGTCCGCGAGCGCCCAGTCCTTGGCGGCCCGCGCGGCCGCGCGCTGGGCGAGCAGGTCCCGGACGAGGGCGTCCAGGGCCGTGTGCTCCGCCCCGCCCGCGTCCTGGGAGCCGTGCAGGTCCATCAGGGGCAGCAGGCCGAGCACCTCGCTCATGCCGGCGATCGCGGCGACGGCGGGCCGCGCCGACGCCGGGTCCGGGCCCGTGAGCGCCGTGTTCGCCGCGCGCACGGTCTCGTGCAGGCTCGCGAGCGCGCGGGGCACGTTGAGGTCGTCGTCCATGGCTGCCGCGAAGTCCGCCGGGACGTCCTGCGGGGTCCATGCGAGGTCCAGCCCGGCGCGGGTGGCGGAGACCAGTGCGGCCTCCACGCGCTCCACGGCCGCGGTGGCCTCCTGCAGGGAGGTGGGCCGGTAGTCCAGCACGGAACGGTAGTGGGCCTGGCCCAGGTAGTAGCGCACGGCGAGCGGACGAGCCTGCTCGAGCATGGCCTCCGGGGAGACCGTGTTGCCGATGGACTTGGACATCTTCTCGCCCTGGTAGGTCACGAGGCCGTTGTGCAGCCAGAAGTTGGCGAACTCGCGGCCGGCCGCCGTGGACTGGGCGAGCTCGTTCTCGTGGTGCGGGAAGCGCAGGTCCAGGCCGCCGCCGTGGATGTCGAAGTGCGCACCCAGGTACTTGTGTGCCATCGCCGAGCACTCCAGGTGCCAGCCGGGACGGCCGCGGCCCCAGGGGGAGTCCCACGAGGCCGTGAGGGGCTCGCCCTCCTTGTGCCCCTTCCACAGGGCGAAGTCCCGGGGGTCCCGCTTGCCGCGGGGATCGGCGTCCGGGGCGTCCTGCATGTCCTCGACCCGCTGGCGCGTGAGCTCCCCGTAGCGGGGCCACGAGCGGACGTCGAAGTAGACGTCCCCGGAGTCGTCGAGGGCCGGGTACGCGTGGCCGGCGTCGATCAGCTCCTGGATCAGGGCGTGCATCTCCGGTACGTGGCCCGTGGCGCGCGGCTCGTACGTGGGGCGGTCGATGCCGAGGGCCGCGTAGGCCCGCCCGAAGACCCCCTCGAACCGGTAGGCGAGCGCCCACCACTGCTCGAGCGGGTGCTCCCCCTCGTAGTCCTGCCCGAACGAGGCCAGGGAGTTCGCCAGGATCTTGTCGTCGATGTCCGTGACGTTGCGCACCGTGGTCACGCGGTAGCCGCGGAAGCGCAGCCACCGGGCCAGGACGTCGAACACGAGCGCCGAGCGCACGTGGCCGATGTGCGGCGCGCCCTGCACCGTGGCGCCGCAGTAGTAGAGACCCGCCTCACCGGGGTGGACGGGGACGAAGTCCTTGGTGGTCGCGGACGCGGTGTCGTAGAAGCGCAGAGTCACCGTTCCAGTCTAGCGGCGGGCCCCGACGACGCCGCCGCGGGGCGTCCCGCGGGCCCCGCCCGTTCCGGCGTCAGACGGGGACGACGAGCGCCGTGGCGATGGCCGCGACCCCCTCCCCCCGGCCGGTCAGGCCCAGGGCGTCCGTGGTGGTGGCGCTCAGGTGCACGGGAGCCCCGGCGGCCTCGGAGAGCACCGCCGCGGCCTCCTCCCGCCGCGGGGCGAACTTGGGCCGGTTGCCCACGAGCTGCACGGACACGTTGCCCACGCGGTAGCCGGCCGCGCCGATGATCCGCACGGCCTCCGCGAGGATCCGTGTCCCGGACGCTCCCACCATCTCCGGACGGTCCGTGCCGAAGTGGGCACCGAGGTCCCCCACGCCCGCCGCGGAGAACAGGGCGTCCGCGGCGGCATGCGCCACGACGTCGCCGTCCGAGTGCCCGCTCAGCCCGCGTTCACCGGGCCACAGCAGGCCCGCGAGCCACAGCGGAGTGCTCTCGGGACCGAAGGCGTGGACGTCCACTCCGATACCGGTGAGGGGAAGCGGGAAGGAGTGCTCGTGGGAATCCGTCATGCGCTCATTCTGCCCGGCCGGCGCGGGAGTCCACCACGGCGCGGGCGAGCACGAGGTCCAGGGGCCGGGTGACCTTGAAGGACTCCTCGTCCCCGTCGACGAAGCGCACCGGGTGCTCGGGTGCGTGGTGCTCCACGAGGCTGGCGTCGTCGGTGATGCCCTCGGGGTCGGTGCCGCTTGCGGAAGCGGAGCTCCCTGCGGCTCCCGTCCCCCCGGTGGCCGCCGTGTCCCCGGCGGAAGCTGAGAGGGCGGCGTCGTCGGCACCGGCGGATTCGTGCGGGAGCAGGCCCGCGGCACGGTTCACGCGCCGCAGCAGCGCGGCGTCGAAGCCCTGCGGGGTCTGCACGCCGCGCAGGACCGAGCGGTCCACGGTCCCGGTGCTACGACCCTCGGCGTCCGCACGGCGGATCGTGTCCGTGACGGGGGTGACCGGGACGACCGCGCGCGCCCCCTCCCGCAGGGCCGCCAACACGCGCGCGAACACGGCGGGCGGCGTGAGGCAGCGGGCGGCGTCGTGCACCAGAACGTGCTCGGTGGAGGCGGGCAGCGCGGCGAGGGCGCGGGCGACGGACTGCGCGCGGCTGGCCCCGCCCGTCACAGCCCGTGCGCCCATGCGTCGGGCCAGCGCCGTCAGCTCGGTGTCCGCCGCGGGAACGGTGACGAGGACCGCGGCCGCGGGCAGCGCCTCGCGGACCGTGCGCAGCGCGTGCGCGAGCAGCGGCTCCCCCGCCAGCGGCACGAGCGCCTTGGGGAGCCCGTAGCCCAGCCGGGTGCCGGAACCCGCCGCCACGACAACGACGGCGAGCCCGTCCGCGGGGGACGGGCTCGCAACGTCAGGGTGGTTCATCGGGTGGAAAACGGTGCTCAGGCCGCGGACAGGATGTCGTCCAGGCGCTTCTCCGCCTCTTCCTCGTCGATCTTCTTGGCCAGCGCCAGCTCGGAGGTGAGGATTTGGCGGGCCTTGGTCAGCATGCGCTTCTCGCCGGCGGAGAGTCCCTTGCCGCGGTCGCGACGCCAGAGGTCACGGACGACCTCCGCGACCTTGAGAACGTCGCCGGAGGCCAGCTTCTCGAGGTTGGCCTTGTAGCGGCGGGACCAGTTGGAGGCCTCCTCCGCGTCCTGGGCCTGCAGGACCGCGATGACTTCCTTGAGCCCGTCCTCGTCCACGACGTCACGGACTCCCACGAGATCCACGTTCTCCGCGGGGACCTCGATCATCAGGTCGCCCTGGGTCACCTTGAGCCGGAGATACATCTTCTCCTCGCCCTTGATGGTGCGAGTCTTGATCTCCTCGATGGTTGCGGCACCGTGGTGCGGATAGACAACCGTTTCGCCAACCTCAAATACCATGCACAAACCCCTTTCAGCCCACCAAGTCTACCACGGTGTATGATTCGCCACTCTGTGCCCGGGAGCCCTCCCCGCACCCCACCTGCCCGCGCCGCCGGGCCCCACGCCGCGGTGGACGCGCCACGGAGGACGGCAGGATGCAGACGATCCGTGGCCAAACCGATAGACTGACCACACGTTTCCACACCATGTCAGAGAGCCCGAGGAGTTCGTGCCGTGAAGAACGCCGCCCACAAGAAGTTGCAGCAGCTCGGACTGGGTGCGGCAGCGCTTGCAGTCCTCACCGGCGTGAGCGGTTGCGCGTACATCAGCCCGCAGGCCACCACGGACAGCTTCGCCCCGGCGGACGGCATCCAGATGGACCTGGGCGACCTGCAGCTGCGCAACGTCCTGGTGGTCGCCAAGGACGCCGATTCCGAGGGCCGCGTGCTCGGCACCGTCATCAACAACGACGACTCCGACCAGACCCTGACCATGGACGCGGACGGCTCCACTGTGAAGATCGACGTCCCCGCCAACAAAGAGGTCGTCCTCGAGAAGTCCGAGCCGGTGCTGCTCCAGCGCGCCGGTGCGAAACCGGGACTGATGGTCAACACCACCTTCCGCGCCGAGGACAAGGACCAGACCGTCTCCGTGCCGGTGCTGGACTACACCTTCCCGTACTACGCGAGCTTCATGCCCGGCGGCGTGCCCTCCACCCCGGCGAACCCCTCCAACACTCCCAACGCAGAGAAGGCCGAGTGCGGCCACTGACCGACCCACACGCTCCTCACCCGGGACGACGAAGAGGACCGCACCCCGAGCTTCGGGATGCGGTCCTCTTGCGTGTGTCGTTGCGCGGCTCGCGGCTCGCGGCTGCTGCGCGCCGGGTGACCAGACCACCGGATGCCACGGGACGGACCCTGCGCCCAGGGGTCTTCCTCCCGGGGGCTCTTCTCAGGGTTCGAACTTGTACCCCAGCCCCCGCACCGTGACGATGTGCCGCGGGGTGGAGGGGTCCGGCTCGATCTTGGAGCGCAGCCGCTTGACGTGCACGTCCAGGGTCTTGGTGTCCCCCACGTAGTCGGAACCCCACACGCGGTCGATGAGCTGGCCGCGGGTGAGCACCCGCCCGGCGTTGCGCAGCAGCATCTCGAGCAGCTCGAACTCCTTCAGCGGCATGGCCACGGTCTCGGCGCCCACGTGCACCACGTGGCGCTCCACGTCCATGCGGACCGGTCCTGCCGAGACGGTGCCAGCGAGCAGCTCCTCCGGCTCGGCGCGGCGTCGCAGCACTGCCCTGATACGGGCCACGAGCTCCCGGGAGGAGTAGGGCTTGGTCACGTAGTCGTCCGCGCCGAGCTCGAGGCCCACGACCTTGTCGATCTCCGCGTCCTTGGCCGTGAGCATGATGATGGGCACGCTGGAGCGCTGCCGCAGCTGCCGGCACACCTCCGTGCCGGACTGGCCGGGAAGCATGAGGTCCAGGAGCACGAGGTCCGCTCCGGCCCTGTCGAACTCGGCAACGGCGCTGATCCCGTCCGCGACCACGCTCACGTCGAAGCCCTCGCGCCCCAGCAGATATGCCAGGGGGTCGCTCAGGGACTCCTCGTCCTCCACCATGAGTATCCGGGTCACGCGCCTTCCTCCGCTCGTTCGGTGCGACGCCCGCCACCGGCCGGTACGGGGTCCTGGTGCTCCTCGGGATCGTCCATGGGCGGAAGCAGCAGCGTGAAGGTCGAGCCGCGGCCGGGCTGCGACCACACCGAGACCTCACCACCGTGCTGCGCCATGACGTGCTTGACGATGCTCAGCCCGAGCCCGGTACCTCCGGTCTGGCGCGAGCGCGCGCTGTCCACCCGGTAGAAGCGCTCGAAGATCCTGTCCTGCTCTGCCTCGGAGATGCCGGGGCCCTGGTCCGTGACGGTGACCTGCACCATCCCGCCACGCTCCCGCAGCCCCACGCCCACGCGGGTGTCCTCCGGCGAGTAGCGCACGGCGTTGTCGATCAGGTTGCGAACCGCCGTGACGAGCATGTCCGGGTCACCGAACACGGGCGTCCGCACGCTGCCGCCGAACTTGATGGAGATGTTCTTGCTCTCCGCGGCCAGGCGGCTGCGGTCCACGGCCTCGTGCACGGCCCGGTTCATGTCCACCGCGGTTCCCTCGGCCACGACGTCCGTGCCCTGCAGGCGCGAGAGCTCGATGATGTCCTGCACGAGCGCACTGAGCCGGGCGGACTCGCGGTGCAAGCTCGCCGCGAAGTGCCGCACGGCCTCCTGGTCCGCGGCGGCGTCCTCGATGGCCTCGGAGAGCAGGCTGATGGCACCCACCGGGGTCTTGAGCTCGTGGGAGACGTTGGCCACGAAGTCGTTGCGGATGGACTGGGCGCGCACGATCTCGGTCTGGTCGTCCGCGAGCAGCAGGATGTACTCGTCCGCGATCGTCACCACGCGCACGTCCAGCACGATGGATCCGCGCTGCAGCTGACCGCGCGAGAGCTCCAGGCGCTTCTCCTCCACGATCCCGTTGCGCCGGGTGCTGCGCACCAGCTCCAGCAGCTCGTCGTGGACCACGGTGTGCCCGCGCACCAACCCATAGGCGTACGCGGCGGGCGAGGCCTTCACCACGCCGTCGACGCCGTCGACCACCACGTACGCGAGGCCGAGCGCCGCGAGGATCTCCGCGGTGCCCTCCGGCAGCGTGGGCTCCTGGACGTCCGCGAACGAATGACGACGCCGCTGGCTCGCCCGCACGGCGATCAGTCCGCTGATGCCGAGCAGGAAGCCGATGAACCCGGCCAGCAGGGCAATCGTCGTCTCGCTCACGGTGCCAGCTTAGACGCCGCGACACCGTACGGAGCCCGGAACGGGACCCCGGTGCAGGTGGTTCAGCCAACGTTCACCCGAGCATGGCGGTTCGTTCACTCCCGCCTGTGAGCCTGGACGGGCCTGTGCGAATTCTCGTGCCGCCTCCCCGGTGGCAGCCGGGCCGTTCCGGACGCGTAAGCTACGGGACCAAGAATTGCCGTGAACGAAAGGACCCCCTGTGCGCAAGGTTTTCCAGGCCGAACTCCACCAGGTCGGTGAAGAGCTGATCCAGATCGCCACGCTCGTGCAGGAGGCCCTGGGCAGCGCCCGCACGGCGTTCCTCGACGCGGACATCCAGGTGGCCGAGGAGGTCATCTCCAACGACGCCCGCATCGACTTCCTGCAGAACGACCTGGACGAGCGCTCGATCGACATCCTGGCCCTGCAGTCCCCCGTGGCCTCCGACCTGCGCATGATCGTGGGTGCGCTGCGCATGAGCGCCTCGCTCGAGCGCATGGGCGACCTCGCCCGGCACCTGGCCCAGCTGGCCCGCCTGCGCTTCCCGGAGCCGGTGCTGCCGGAGTCCATGAGCAGCCACTTCGACCAGATGTTCGAGATCGACCTCAAGCTGATCGCGCGCGTGATCACCGTGCTGGAGGACCGGGACATCAGTGAGACGGACGAGATCTTCGCCCTGAAGTCGGAGCTCAACGTCAAGCACCAGCAGGTCTTCGAGATGCTCGCCGCCCCGGACTGGGACTCCTCCGTGCCCACCGCCGTGGACGTCACCCTGGCCTCGCGCTACCTCGAGCGGATCGGCGACCACGGCGTCTCCGTGGCACGCAAGGTCTCCTACCTGGTCACCGGCGACTGGGCCCCCGCGACCGAGAACCGCCCCACCGGCCACGGCCACATCGGCGCCGACGCCGGCGAGTGATTTCGCGGCCCCACACAGAAGGCCCCCGTCACCGAGTGGTGACGGGGGCCTTCTGCACGGGGCGTGACGACTACTTCTTGCCCTGGTTCGCCACGGCCTTGATGGACTCCGCGGCGGCGTCCGGGTCCAGGTAGCGGCCACCGGCGGTGACGGGCTTGAAGTTCTGGTCCAGCTCGTAGAACAGCGGGATGCCCGTGGGGATGTTCAGCCCGGCGATGTCGTCGTCCGAGATGCCGTCCAGGTGCTTCACGAGCGCTCGCAGCGAGTTGCCGTGGGCGGCCACGAGAACCGTCTTGCCGGCCTTGAGGTCCGGCACGATCTGCTCGTCCCAGTAGGGCAGGAAGCGCTCGAGGACGTCCTTGAGGCACTCCGTGCGGGGCAGGTCCGCGACGTCCGCGTAGCGCGGGTCCCCGGCCTGCGACCACTCGGAGGAGTCGTCGATGGCGGGCGGGGGCGTGTCGTAGGAACGGCGCCAGGTCATGAACTGCTCCTCGCCGTACTCCTCGCGGATCTCCGCCTTGTTCTTGCCCTGCAGCGCACCGTAGTGGCGCTCGTTCAGACGCCACGAGCGCTTGACCGGGATCCAGAGGCGGTCCGCGGCGTCGAGCGCCAGGTTGGCCGTGTTAATGGCCCGGCGCAGCAGGGACGTGTGGACCACGTCCGGCAGCAGGTCGTTCTCCGCGATGAGTTCACCGCCGCGCGTGGCCTCGGCACGGCCCTGGTCCGTGAGCGGGACATCTACCCAGCCGGTGAAGAGGTTCTTCTCGTTCCACACGGACTGTCCGTGGCGCAGGAGGATGAGCTTGTGGGTCGTCGAATCGTTAGCCATGACCCCATTGTCCCACCACGGGCGCGCGGGCGGAACGGGTGTCGCGCACTCGTCCGGGCGCTGACAGTACAGTGTCCGTGTGCCAGCCCAGTCCCGCCCCGTGGGGTCCATCACCCGGGGAACCACCAACCCGAACCGGTTGCGCCGGGCGGACCGCTACCTCACCGGCGTCCTGGCTCCGCTGCTGCGCCGCGCCGCGGACCCGCTGCTCGTGGACCTCGGCTTCGGTGCGGCACCCGTGACCACGGTGGAGCTGCTGCGGCGCGCCCGCACCGTGCGGCGGGACGTGGAGATCGTGGGCGTGGAGATCGACCCGGAGCGGGTCGACGCCGCCCGGGTCCACGCCGGCCCGGGGCTCGACTTCCGGCGCGGCGGATTCGAGATCCCCACCGGCGAGCGCCGCCCGGTGTTCGTGCGGGCGTTCAACGTGCTGCGGCAGTACCCCGTGGAGGAGGTCCCGGCAGCGTGGCAGCTCGCGTGCGCACGGCTCGCGCCGGGCGGGGTGCTGATGGACGGGACGTGCGACGAGATCGGCCGGCTGGCCACGTGGCTGTGCCTGGACGGGCGCGGGCCGCGGACGTTCACGGTGAGCCTGCGACCGGGCAGCTACGAGACGCCCTCGGAGGTGGCCGCCCGGCTGCCCAAGATCCTGATCCATCGCAACGTGGCCGACGAGCCGGTGCACGAGTTCCTCGCCGCGGCCGACGCCGCCTGGCGGGCCAGTGCCCCGCTCTCGCCGTTCGGACCCCGCCACCGGTGGATGGCGACGTGCCGGGAGCTGAGGGCCTCCGGGTGGCCCGTGCTGCACGGGCCACGGCGGTGGCGGCTCGGCGAGCTCACCGTGCCGTGGGAGGCCGTGGCGCCGCGCGGCGTCGTCGTCCCCGGCTGAGTCCCGGGTGATCCTCCCGGCCCGGCCCCGGAACGGAGCGTTGCGTCACCAGCGGCGAGGATTCCTGGAGGGCCCGCCGACCGCGGGGCGCACGTCCGCGAGGTACACACCGGCGATCGTGGCCGCCACGAGCATGAGGATCAGCGAGCCGGTGCCCGGAACCCCGATGCTCACCAGGGTCATGGTGGAGAAGACCGCGCTGAAGACGGAGACCACGGCGGCGCCGCCGGTCAGTGCCAGCCAGAACGTCTTGGTGCGCTTCCACGCGCGCTCGAACTCCACCGCCTGGCGGCGCAGGCAGTCCAGCGCGGCCACCAGCGCGAGCACCGCCACCAGCAGCGTGATGGCGTAGTCCAGGTAGTTCGCCAGTACCAGGGCCCAGGGGTAGGAAGTCACGGGAGCAGTCTACCGATCCGCGAGCGCGTCGAGTCCGGGCAGCAGGTCCTCCCACAGGTCCTCGACGTTCTCGATCCCCACGGACAGCCGCAGCAGGCTCTCCGGGACACTCGCGGGCTCGTCGTGGTGGCGGCGCCGCCGCTCGATCAGGGACTCCACGCCTCCCAGGGAGGTGGCCGGGGTCCACAGGTGCAGGTGCGAGACGAGGTCCTCGACCGCCGCGGCGTCCGCGCGGGGCACCACGGAGATCACGGAGCCGAAACCGCCGCTCATCTGCGCCGCGGCGCGCCCGTGACCGGGATCCCCGGGCAGCCCCGGGTACAGGACGGTCGCCACCGCCGGATGGGCCTCGAGGCGGCGTGCGAGCTCGGCGGCACTGGCCATGGAGCGTTCCACACGCAGCGCGAGCGTGCGGACCCCGCGCAGTGCGAGCCACGCCTCGAACGGCCCGGGGACGGCGCCCTCGAGGGTGCGCTGCGCGTGCAGCCGCGTGCGCAGCTCAGGCGTGGCGCACAGCACCGCGCCCATCAGGACGTCCGAGTGGCCGGCGATGTACTTGGTCGCGGAGTGCACCACGAGATCCGCCCCCAGCGTGAGCGGGCGCTGCAGCAGCGGCGTGGCGAAGGTGTTGTCCACGCACGTGAGCACACCCTTCTCCCGCGCGCCGGCGATCAGGGCCGGCAGGTCCGCGACCTCCAGCATGGGGTTGGTGGGGCTCTCGACCCACAGCACGTCCGCGCCGTCGAGGGCCGCCAGCGTCTGCTGCGTGTCCGCGATGTCCACGGTGCGCACGGTGAAGATCCCGCGCTGCTCCCAGGCCCGCGCGAGCTGCGCGCTGCCCTGGTAGCTGTGGCGCGGCAGCACGAGGGTGCCGCCCACCGGCACGAGCGTCAGCGCGGCGGTGATCGCGGCGAGCCCCGAGGCGTACGCGAGCGCCGGGCACGGGGACTCCTCCAGATCCGCGAGGACCTCCTCGAAGGCCTCCCACGTGGGGTTCGTCTGGCGGGCGTACGAGCGGTCCGTGTCCGCGACCTCTCCCACCCCGCGGTACGTGGAGGTCAGCACCACCGGTGGGTTCACGGGGGCGTCGTGCTCGTGTCCCGGACGCCCGCCGGCGACCACCACAGTGTCTTTTCGCATGCTCCCCACCCTATCCGGCCCCGTCCGGGGGCCGCCGTGCGTTCCGCCCTCCCCCGGTTCGGAGGCGGCCTCTGCGTGTCGGCGGGCCTCGCTACAGTGGTGGGCGTGAAACAGACAACGCGCGGCGCACTCATCGTGTTCGAAGGCGGTGACGGCGCGGGGAAGTCCACCCAGGTCCAGGCCCTCGCCCGTGCCCTGCGCGCGGCCGGACGCACGGTCACGTGCACCCGCGAACCCGGCGGCACGCCCCTCGCGGAGGCCGTGCGCGCGCTCGTCCTCGATCCCTGCCACACCCCCGTGTCCGCGCAGACCGAGGCGCTGCTCTTCGCCTCCGCCCGCGCGGACCACGTGACCCGTCTGATCCGCCCCGCGCTGCAGCGCGGGGAGGTCGTGGTCAGCGACCGCTTCGTGGACTCCTCCGCCGCCTACCAGGGAACCGGCCGCGGGCTCGGCGTGGACAGCGTGCTCGCGCTGAACGAGTGGGCGCTGCAGGGCCTCGTTCCCGACCTCACGGTGGTGCTGGACGTGGACCAGGACACCGCCGAGTCGCGCCGCGCCCGGCGAGGGCTGCCGGAGGACCGCATGGAGTCCGAGGCCGGGGCCTTCCACCGGGCCGTCAACGCCACCTTCCGGGAGCTCGCGGCGCGCTCGCCCGAGCGCTACCTCGTGCTCGACGCCGCCCTCCCGGCCGAGCAGATCACCCGCACCGTGGCAGAGCGGGCCCTGGCGCTCACGGCGCCCGCGGCGTCGTCGTCCTCCCCCGCGTCCGCATCCTCGCCCGGTGCCCGTCCGGGCCTCTCCCACGCGGCCCCTTCCGAGTCTCACGGCGCCCCCTCCGAGGACGTGACCCGATGAGCGTGTGGGACGAGGTGGTGGGGCAGCCGCGCGTGGTCGAGCAGCTGCAGCGCGCCGCGCGCGACAACGACCCCACCCACGCCTGGCTGTTCACCGGCCCGCCCGGCTCCGGGCGCTCCACCGCGGCCCGGGCCCTGGCCGCCGCCCTGCTGTGCGAGCGCGGCACCGGGTGCGGGCAGTGCCACGCGTGCCGCACCGCGTTCGCCGGCACCCACGCGGACGTCACCAACTTCGTGACCGAGAACCCGCAGATCAGCATCGAGGAGGCCCGGGGGCTCGTCGTCAAGGCCCAGGACCGCCCGTCCGTGGGCTCGTGGCGGATCATGATCGTCGAGGACGCGGACCGCATGACGGAGCGGACCTCTAACGTGATGCTCAAGAGCATCGAGGAGCCGCCACCGCACACCATCTGGCTGCTGTGCGCGCCCTCCCCCATGGACGTGCTCGTCACCATCCGCTCGCGCTGCCGCGCGGTGACCCTGAAGGTACCGTCCCCCGAGGACGTCGCGGCGCTGCTCGTCGCGCGCCACGGCGTGCCCCAGCAGCGAGCCGAGCAGTGCGCGCGTCTGGCCCAGTGCCACGTGGGCGTGGCCACCCGGCTCGCCCTGTACGACGACGCCCGCACACGCCGCCAGGAGGTCGTGTCCCTGCCGCTGTCCATGCACGGGGTGACCCAGGCCGTCCGGGCCGCGGACCGGCTGCACCGCCTGGCCGTGGACGAGTCCGCGGCAGACGCGGAGGCCCGCAACGACGAGGAGCGCGCCCAGCTGCTCGTGTCCATGGGGGCTCCGGAGACCGGTCGCGTACCACCGGCCATCCGCGGCGCGCTGAACCGTTTGGAAGCGGATCAGAAACGCCGATCCCGCCGCATCCAGACGGACACCCTCGACCGCTTCCTGATCGACCTGACCACGTTCTACCGGGACGTGCTGAGCGTGCAGCTCGGCACCGGGGTGGCACTCGTCAACGGTCACCTCGAGGAGCAGATCCGGGGCTACGCGACCAACTCCGCGGCGGAGCAGACGCTGCACAGGATCGACGTGATCAGCGAGACGCGCCAGCGCATCCGCACGAACGTGAGTGCGCAGCTCGCGTTCGAGTCCATGATGGTCTCCATCGTCTGAGCCCTGCCCCCCCTTCCGAGAGGCCCCCGTGAAGAACACCCGATCCCGCCGTGCCCTGGTCGTGCTCGGCACTCTCGCCCTGGCTCTCACCGGCTGCTCCGGCGGTGGCTCCTCGACATCCGGCAACGCGTCCGGCTCCGCGGACCCGGACGTCACGGCGAGCGGTGACCCCGCCCTGCAGGGGTACTACACGCAGTCGCTGGACTGGACCGGGTGCGGGAAGACCACCGGCGGTCAGGACCTGCCGGAGACGGTGCAGTGCGCGAAGGTCACCGTGCCCGTGGACTACGCGGACCCGTCCGCCGGGGACACCCACGTGGAGATCGCGCGGCTGAAGGCCTCGGGGTCCTCGCCCGAGGGCACCCTGTTCCTCAACCCGGGCGGGCCCGGCGGCTCCGGCGTGGACATGATGGCCTCCACGGACTACTTCACGTCCCAGCAGACCCGCAAGGCCTACGACCTCGTGGGCTTCGACCCCCGGGGCGTGGACCGCTCGGACGGCATCCGCTGCCTCTCGGACAGGGAGCAGGACGAGTGGCGGCAGGAGCCTGCGTTCGACCCCGCGAAGCAGAGCCTCGAGGAGGTGCGAGCCAGCTCCCGGAAGATCGGCGAGAAGTGCCACGAGAAGTCGTCGGCCGTGGTCTCGCACATGGACACACAGAGCGTCGCTCGTGACCTGGACGTCATTCGCGCCGTGCTGCAGCAGCCGGTGACGCACTACCTGGGCTTCTCCTACGGCACGGAGATCGGTGCCACCTACGCGCACCTCTTCCCGCGGCGCACCGGGCGCATGGTGCTCGACGGCGCCGTGGACCCCACGCTCGGCGAGCGCGCCGCCACGCTCGCCCAGGCCGAGGGCTTCGAGGACAACCTGCGCCACTTCGTGGCCGACTGCCAGGCGAACACCCGCGGCTGCGCCGTGGCCGGCAGCAGCGTGGACGAGGGCATGACCGCGATCCAGGACATGCTGCGCAAGGTCGCCCAGGGGCACGTGACCGTCTCGGACGGGCGCACCCTCACGGCGACCAACGCGCTCGAGGGCATCCTGGTGCCCCTCTACTCAACCACGGGGTACGCACAGCTCAACAGCGCACTGAAGGAGGCGTTCGACGGGCACTACGACACCCTCATGGGGTTCTCGGACTCCAACCACGGACGCGACTCCTCCGGGAAGTACACGAGCAACGTGTCCATGGCGTTCACCGCGGTGACGTGCCTGGACGCGGACCCGGCCCGGGTGAGCGACGCGCAGATGAAGGAGGCCGCGCAGCAGATGACCGAGAAGGCCCCCACGTTCGGCCCCTACCTGGGCTACGGTGCGGCGTCGTGCCAGGGCTGGCCGGACCGCCCGGTGGAACGCATCGCCGACTACCACGCGGACCTCGACACCTCCGCACTCGTCGTGGGCACCACCCACGACCCCGCCACCCCCTACGCGTGGGCGAAGTCCCTCACCGGCCAGCTCGGCGACGCCCGGCTGCTTTCCCACGAGGGCTACGGGCACACGGCCTACACCTCCGGCAGCACGTGCGTGGCCCGCGCCGTGGACGACTACCTTCAGAAAGGCACCCTGCCTGACGACGGCACGGTCTGCGACGCCGGCTGACCGCCTCCCGGACACGGGCTGACCGTCCAGCAGGCAGCCGGCTTCCTGCCCCGACCGCCCGCGGCTGATTGGTGGAGCGCCGCCGCCATCTGATACTGTTTCGGCGTGCATCTGGGGTCTTCGCGCCCCGGTCACGCCGCCTTAGCTCAGTCGGTAGAGCGATTCACTCGTAATGAATAGGTCGCCGGTTCGATTCCGGCAGGCGGCTCCGCATCGAACAAGAGCCCCGTCACCGTTGGTGACGGGGCTCTTGCCGTGTTCGGGAGGTGCCCCCCCCCGGCATGCGCACCTGCGCCGGGGACACGCGCCAGCACCAGCGACCGGGAGCGCGGGGACGAGTCAGGGTCACGGGTGGCCGCGGTGGCGTTGTCCACCCGGGTCACCCGACGGGACCGGGGGGGCGAGAGGTGGTCGTGGTCGCGTCGCCCTCCCCGGCTGCCTCCGAAAGCACCGGAGGGGACGACGGGGCACCGCCGCGGCGTCGTCGTCCCCTCCAGTGCGCGAGTCGCTCCACTCGCGCTCGTCACTCGGCTCGCGCGGCCGCCTCGTAGGCCTCGGGCTGCGTGCGCCGCAGCCAGCGGGTGTGCACGCGGAAGTTGATCTCCACGAGCACGGAGCCCGCGAGTGCCACCGCCAGGGAGGCCCACAGCAGCGACGGGTGGGGCAGCTCGAACTGGTGGTACATCAGGGACAGCGGGACCACCAGGACCAGCACGAGACCCACGTACATGGCCACGACCAGCGCCAGACGGATCTTGGTGAGCGGGCGCGATCCCACGCACAGGATCCACAGCCCCACAAGCACCAGCACCAGGAAGCTCGCGGTCTGGAACGCGCGCGTGCTCTGCGCGGGGTCCAGGGTGCGCTCGTAGAGGTTGAGGCCCACCACGGACAGCGCCACGATCACGGCACTGGGCACGGAGAAGTGCAGCGCCCGCCTGAGGTAGCCGGAGACGTAGCGGCGGGAGTTCGGCAGCATGGCCAGGATGAACGACGGCGCGCCGAGCATCAGGAAGTCCGCGGTGGAGTACTGGCGCGGCAGGAACGGGAAGGTCCAGGCGAGCACGCCCAGGATCACGCCCATGAAGACCGCGAACCCGGTCTTGCTGAGGAACAGGTGCGTCACGCGCTCGATGTTCGCGATGATCTTCCGGCCCTCCGCGAGCACGGACGGCAGCCGCGAGAACTGGCCGTCCAGCAGCACGAGCCGGGACACGGCCTTGGTCGCGGGGGCGGCGTTGCCCATGGCGATGCCGAGGTCCGCGTGCTTCAGGGCGAGGGCGTCGTTGATGCCGTCGCCGGTCATGGCGACCACGCGTCCGCTCTCCTGCAGCCCCAGGACCATGTTCTTCTTCTGGTGCGGGGAGACCCGGCCGAACACGCTGTGCTCGAGGGCCGCGCGGTGCAGCTCCTCGCCGTCCTCCGGCAGCTGGGTCGCGTCCACCGCGCCCTGGGAGACGTCCATGCCCGCCATCTTCGCCGCGGCGGCCACGGTTGCGGGGTTGTCCCCGGAGAAGACCTTGAGGTCGATCCCCTGCTCGGTGAAGTAGGCCAGCGTCTCGCGGGCGTCCGAGCGGACCTGCTCGCGGAAGGTCAGCAGCAGCTGCGGCTCGAGGTCCGCCGGCAGCTCCTGCGCGGCGCGCTTGCGGGTGCCGTCCCCGCCCTCCTCGGTGACCAGGTGTGCGGCGTGGGAGAGCACCATGGTGCGCATCCCGGCGGCGGCCAGCTCCTGCGCGTGCTCCCGGGCCTCACGGTGCTCGGAAGCGTTGAGCAGCACCTCCGGCGCACCCAGCACCCACGCCCCGGAGTCCGGGAACTCCACGCCGGAGAACCTATTGGCGGAGGAGAAGCCCAGCACGGCCACCGGCTCCTGCGGGTTGGGGTGCTCGAAACCGCCGGCGAGCGCCGCGGCGGTCGGGTTCGCGTGCGGGTCCGCGCCGAACCACGCCAGCGCGGCGGCGGCCTCCGGGGAGGGTTCGACGGCGTCCGTCGGGATCGCGGCGTCGGCCCCGACCTCTGCCGTCGCGGCATTTTCCGCCCCGGTCCCGTTCCCCGCCCCGGTGCCCTGCTCGGTCCGGGCCCCTGACGGCGACGTCGACGGCGCGAGGCTGCGTGCGGCGTCGAAGGAGACACCGCCCTCGGTCAGGGTCCCGGTCTTGTCGAAGCACACGGTGTCCACGCGGGCGAGAACCTCCACCGCGGGCTGCTCCTGGATCAGGACCTCCTGCCGGGCGAGCTTCACGGCGGCCACGGCGAAGGTGATGGTGGTCATCAGGGCGAGCCCCTGGGGGACCATCGAGGCCACGGAGGAGACCGAGGCGACCAGGGCGTCCTCCCAGGCCCCGCTCGAGATCGCGTGCTCCCAGCCCCCGGCGGCAACCATCTGGCCGTTGAGCACCACCGCGATGATGGGCACGAGGGCAATGGTGAGCCAGCGCACCACGCGCGCGAGGGACTCCCGCAGCTCGGAGCGGATGGGCGCGAACTGGCGGGCCTCCTTGGCGAGCTTCGAGGCGTGGGACTTGCCTCCCACGGCGGTGACCCGCACGGTGCCGGAACCGCTCGTCACGCTGGAGGCGGAGAAGACCTTGTCCCCGGGCTGCTTGACCACGGGGTCGTTCTCGCCGGTGAGCAGGGACTCGTCGATGTCCAGGCCGTCCGACTCCAGCACCTGCGCGTCCGCGGGCACCTGGTCGCCGCGGGAGAGCAGCAGGACGTCGTCCAGGACGATGTCCTCCAGCGGGATCTTGACGGCCTCCCCGTCCCGGCGCACGGCGGCGGGGTCACGGCGCAGCAGCGCGATCTTGTCGAGCTGGCGCTTCGCGGAGAACTCCTGCACGAAGCCGATCACCACGTTGCTCACGGCGGCCACGAGGAAGAGCAGGTCCAGCCAGCGGCCCAGCATCACGATCACGGCGCCGCACAGCCCCAGCACCAGGTTGAACAGGGTGAACAGGTGGGTGCGGATGATCGCCCACAGGCTGCGGGACGTGGTGTCCGGCTGCGCGTTCGTCAGCCCGAGCTCCACGCGTTCGGAGACCTGCCCGGAACTGAGCCCCTCCCGAGCCAGGGTGCCGTCATCGGGCCGTTCGGGCCTCTGGGCGGCTTTCGGGCTCCGCTGGGACATCGCTCTCCTCGGCTCGGCTCGGCATCCGACCCGCTGCCCCACGCAGGTGCATCGCACGGGGCGGACGGCGCGCCTCCACCCGGTGAGCAGGGGCGACGCCGCTGGTCGGAAAGGCCGGGGAAGTGCTCCTCCCCGGTCCTTCCAGTAAATCATTCCCGGTCCCGCGCAGTGCCCCCGGCGCTCCCTCGGCTGCAGATTCATCACGGACCGGCGAGGTCTTCCCTGCCACAACGGCGTTTCATATCATGGACCCAGGACGTTGCGGCTCTGGCTTGCCCAATGCTCCACGACAGGGGACGCACAGAGACCCCGAGGGTTCTGCGACCGGTCGGGCTCGACCGGCAGAGCTTCGATACCCTCGGGGTCTCGTTCTGCCCCGTACACCGTTGTCCGGGAACACGCACGCTCTGACCGGGCGTCCCTGCGTGGCAGGCACCGAGCAGTCCTCGCGCCCCTCAGTACTGGCCGCGGCGCCCCGAGCGCGCCTCCATGAGCTCCTCCGCGGCCGCCACATACTCCTCCACCACACCGGATCGGCGCTGGATCGATCCTGCCCCCGGACCAGGGGCGGAACCGGGGCCAGCGGTGGAGCCCGAGACGATAGCGGAACCGGAGGTGGCGCCGGGACAGGGCGCGGCGGCGTCGTCGGTCCCGGCGGGAGCACCCGGCGCCACGACGTCCGCTCGAGCACCCGCGGCGTGGACCCCCGCACCAGCGGCGCCGGGTCCCAGGTCTGCGGCGCCCTGCGGCCCCCGGCCCGCCGTGGCGAACCGCGCCATGGTCAGGGCCTCCGCGGTCTGGGCCATCGAGTTGCCCGCCCGGGAGAGCTGGCGGTGGACGTCCGAGAGGTAGCCGTCCGTGGAGTGCGGGATGTCCTGGGTCTGCGAGGGCGCCCGGAAGTGGGCCTCGGTGCACACTGCCCGCACGCGCGGCAGCAGCTCGGCGAGCTCGTTGGCCACGGGCACGGCGACGGCGCGCAGCTCGGGATCGTGGACGGACTCGAGGATCTGGTGGTACCGGTCGAGGCCCCGCTTGAAGCGGTCGTGCGCGCGGCGCCAGACGCCCTCGCCCAGCTCGCGCTCGTCGCGGCGCGTGGCCCTGTAGTCACCGAAGAAACCCACCGACATCCCTTTCCCGCCCGCCGTCCGCGGACGGCGGCCATCCTACCGCCTCAGCAGCAGCGGCCCTCGGGGTGGGCGTCCTGCCAGTCCTGGTAGTCGCGCCAGAACTCGCGCTCCGACATGGGCTCCGAGCCGGAGCCGGAGGCCCGGTGGTACTGCAGGTAGCGCTCGTACCTGTCCGCGCCGAGCACACCGTTGCCGAAACGCAGCGCCGCCCGCCACCAGGTGCCGAGGCGCGGACGCCCCGGCACCTGTGGCTCCACGGTGCCGGCCATCAGTGGTGCGCCCCACCCGTGGGCGTGCGCCGCTCGAGGGGCAGCGCCTCCCACTCCCGCGCGAGCGCCTTCTCGGACGGCGTGGCCACCAGGCCCGACGGCGCGTAGAACCAAGACTCAACGAACGGGTCCTCGTGGGTTCCCCGGCCGCGGCCCCGCAGAGCCTTGACGGTCTCCACGACGCCCATGACCACCACGACGATGGTGAGCACCACGAACAGGACGGACAGCGTTCCCTGCACGAACGTGTTGCGGACCACGGCCTCCATGGCCTCCACGTTCTTGGCGGTGCCGAAACTGGTCTTGCCCTGGCCCAGGGCGTCCTGGAACGCGAAGTGGTTGGCCCAGTAGCCGACCTTGGGATCGGAGGAGAAGATCTTCTGCCACGAGCCGGTGACCGTGACCAGGACGTCGAAGAGCAGCGGCAGGATGATGATCCAGAGGTACCTGAACCGGCCCTGGTTCGCGGCGATCGCCAGGCACACCGCGAGCGCGATGGCCGCGAGCAGCTGGTTGGCGATGCCGAACAGCGGGTAGAACGTGTTGATCCCGCCCAGGGGGTCGGTGACGCCCAGGATCAGGATGGTTCCCCACCCGGCGACCATGACCGCGGTGGTCAGCCAGGCCCCGGCACGCCAGTTGGTGTCCCGGAAGCGGGGGAAGAAGTTGCCCAGGGTGTCGGTGAGCATGAAGCGCGCCACGCGGGTGCCGGCGTCCACGGCGGTGAGGATGAACAGGGCCTCGAACATGATGGCGAAGTGGTACCAGAAGCTCATCATCGAGGCCCCGCCGAACCACTGCTGCATGATGTGCGACAGGCCCACGGCCAGGGTGGGTGCGCCACCGGTGCGGGAGACGATGGTCTCCTCACCGACCGCTTCCGCGGTGCCCTGCAGCAGCTCGGGGGTCACGTGCACCCCGGAGAGGCCCAGCGAGTTCACGAACGCCGCCGCACCCTCCACGGTGCCCATGGTGGCGGCGGGGGACGCGTTCATCGCGAAGTAGATGCCGCGGTCGATCGACACCGCCGCGACGAGCGCCATGATGGCCACGAAGGACTCCATGAGCATGCCGCCGTAGCCGATGAAGCGTGCCTGGCGCTCCTTCTCGATCATCTTGGGCGTGGTGCCGGAGGCGATCAGCGCGTGGAACCCGGACAGCGCGCCGCACGCGATGGTCACGAACAGGAACGGGAAGAGGGAGCCCGTGAACACGGGGCCGTCCGAGCGCCCGGCGAACTCGCTCACGGCGGGGACGGTGATCTCGGGGCGGACCACGACGATCGCGGCCGCGAGCAGCAGGATGGTCCCCACCTTCATGAACGTGGAGAGGTAGTCGCGCGGGGAGAGCAGCAGCCACACGGGCAGCACGGCGGCCACGAAGCCGTAGCCGATCACGCACCACGCCAGGGTCACGCGGTCCAGGGTGAACAGCTGCGCGCCGAGCTCGCTGTCCGCGACCCAGCCGCCGGCCACGATCACGGCCATGAGCAGCACGAAGCCGATGACGGAGACCTCCATGACCTTGCCCGGGCGCAGGTAGCGCAGGTACACGCCCATGAACAGTGCGATGGGGATGGTCATGCCCACCGAGAACACGCCCCACGGGGACTCCCCCAGGGCGTTGACCACCACGAGGGCCAGGATGGCCACGATGATGATCATGATGGTGAGAGTGGCAATGATCGCCGCGTACCCGCCCACCACGCCGAGCTCCTCGCGGGCCATCTGGCCGAGCGAGCGGCCGCCGCGGCGCATGGAGAAGAACAGCACCAGGTAGTCCTGCACCGCCCCGGCCAGGATCACGCCGACGATGATCCAGATGGTGCCCGGCAGGTAGCCCATCTGCGCCGCGAGCACGGGGCCCACGAGCGGGCCCGCACCGGCGATGGCCGCGAAGTGGTGGCCGTAGAGCACCCGCCGGTCCGTGGGCATGTAGTCCTTGCCGTTGGCGTAGTACTCCGCCGGGGTGGCGCGACGGTCGTCCGGGCGGGTCAGCTTCAGCTCGATGAACTTGGAGTAGAAGCGGTAGGCGATGAAGTAGCTGCACACCGCCGCGAACACGAACCAGATGGCGTTGACGGACTCGCCGCGCGCGAACGCGATCATCACCCATGCCACACCCCCGAGCAGGGCGACGCCCACCCACAGGGCGATGCGCAGCGGCGTCCAGCGCGTCCGCTCCCGCTCCAGGACCTCCGGGTCCACGTGGTTCGGCGGAAGGTCCTCGTGACCTCCCTCGGCCGGGTGCGGGGAGCCCGCGGGGTGAGGGTGCGTGGTGCTCATGGGGGAAGACTCCGAATCTCGTGCGGCACACGCGGTGCCGGGTGTGATGGCCCGCACGAGTCTATGCGAGCCACGTCACGAGCTGTTCCACCCCGGACGACGGCCCCTTCCCACCCCTGCCCGACGGCGCCCTCCAGCCACCGTGGTGGCCGCAGCCTGCGGCGGGGACCACCCGACCGCCGGCTCCGGCGCCGCCGCGGGTGCGCGCGCGTCGTCGGCCCCCCTCAGAGCGTCAGCAGCACCTTTCCCGTGTGGGAACCGGCGTCGAAGTACTCGTGCGCCGCCCTGACCTCGTCGAGCGGGAAGGTGCGGGACACGAGCGGGCGGACCGCCCCGGAGGCCACGAGCGGCCACACGTGCTCGCGCACCGCCGCCATGATCCGGGCCTTCTCCTCCGCGGGCCGGGCACGCAGGGTCGTGCCGATGACCGCCGCGCGCTTGGCGAGCAGCCGCCCCACGTTCAGCTCGCCCTTGGCACCGCCCTGCATGCCGATGACCACGATGCGCCCGTTGGTCGCCACGGCGCGCAGGTTCGGGTCCAGGTAGGCGGCCCCGACGACGTCGAGGATCACGTCCGCGCCGCGGCCGTCGGTGAGCTCGTGGACGCGTGCCACGAAGTCCTCGTCCCGGTAGTTGATCGCGGTGGCTCCCAGCTCGGTGACCACCCGCGCCTTCTCGTCGCTGCCCACCGTGGCGAGCACCGTGAGCCCGAGCGCACGGGCCACCTGGATGGCGTGCGTCCCGATGCCACCGGCGCCGCCGTGCACGAGCAGCGTCTCGCCCTCGCGGGCCGACGCCGCCATGAAGACGTTGGAGAACACGGTCGCGGCCACCTCGGGCAGGCCCGCCGCGGCGACCGGGTCCACGCCGTCGGGCAGCGGGAGCACCTGCCGCCACGGCGCCACCACGCGCTCGGCGTACCCGCCGGAGTCCACCAGCGCGACCACGGGATCGCCCACCGACAGTCCCGCGCTGTCCGGGACCTCGTCCCCGATCTCCAGCACCGTGCCGGAGACCTCCAGGCCGAACACGTCCGAGGCCTCCGGCGGCACGGCGTAGTGGCCCTGCCGCTGCAGGACGTCCGCGCGGTTCAGCCCCGCCGCCGTCACCCCGATCAGCACACCGTCCGCCGTGAGCTCCGGCTCGGGGGCTTCGCTCACCGTCAGGACCTCGGGCCCACCGGATTCCAGGTCACGCACTGCACGCACGGGATTCTCCCTCCACTCGTCAACTCGTCGCGGCCATCCTCCACCCGTCCGGCCCGGGTGCACCAGGGGCCGACGCCGCTGTTCCCTCTCCGCGGACAGGTCCGCCGTGTGGCCACGCCGCCCCAGCGGCGTCGTCGCCCGGCCCGCCCACCGCGTTCGCACGCCGGGCGCGCGGCGTGGAATAATGACGACTCGTCCCCGCGAGCCCTGGGCCCGCCGCGGACGGAGGAAGGTTGTCCGAGCGGCCTAAGGAGCTGGTCTTGAAAACCAGTGTGCGGTAACCCCGTACCAAGGGTTCAAATCCCTTACCTTCCGCGAAAAGGAAAGCCCCTGCCACCTGGCGCACCAGATGACAGGGGCTTTCTCGTGCGGTTTCCGCGCTCCGTGAGCGCTCCCGGGCCGCGTTCCCGCCCGGGCCGAGACCACGGGAGCCGCGGGCTCAGAACCCCAGGATCTCCCGGAGCTCCGCGCTGATCCGCTCGAGCCGCTCGGCGGCCTCAGCCCGCGGCACGTCCGCGCCCTCGGACACGGGCAGCACGACCTCCAGGTAGCACTTGAGCTTGGGCTCGGTGCCGGAGGGACGCACGATCACACGGTCGTCCGCCTCGGTGCGCACCAGGATGCCCTCGGTGGGCAGCATCTCGGGGCCACCCTCGGCGAGGTCCACGAACTCCGCGACCGGCGAGCCCGCGAGTTCCGCGGGCGGGTTCTCCCGCAGCCGCGTCATGCCGCGGCCGATGAGCGAGAGGTCCGAGACCCGGAACGTGAGCGGCGCGGTGGCGTAGAGGCCGTGCAGCCGGGCGAGCCGGTCCAGCTCGTCCTGCACGGTGGCCCCGCGCTCCTTCAGCCCCGCCACGAGGGACGCGACCCGCACGGCGGTGGAGACGCCGTCCTTGTCGCGCACGGCAGCGGGGTCGGTGCAGTAGCCGATGGCCTCCTCGTAGCCGAAGCGCAGGCCGGGGGTGCGGGCGATCCACTTGAACCCGGTCAGGGTCTGGCGGAAGGAGAGCCCGTGGTGCTCCGCGATCCGCCCCAGCAGCCGGCCCGAGACGATCGAGCACGCGAGGGTGTCCCCCGCGCGGTCGGAATCGGACGCGGCGTCCTCGCCGAGCAGCGCACCGAGCTCGTCACCGCTCAGCCGCCGCCAGTCCACGGCGGGATCGCCGCTGCCCGCGCCGGTGGGGATCGCCACGGCGCAGCGGTCCGCGTCCGGGTCCAGGGCGATCGCCACGTCCGCGCCCTCCCGGGCCGCGAGCGCGGTGAGCAGGTCCATGGCCCCCGGCTCCTCCGGATTCGGGAAGGCCACGGTGGGGAAGTCGGGATCGGGATCGGCCTGCTCCGCCACCACGGAGACGCGCGAGAACCCGGCGTCCTCCAGCACCCGCAGCGCGGTGCCGAGCCCCACGCCGTGCATGGGAGTCAGGGCGATGGACAGTTCGGACGGCGTCCCGGCGTCCGCACGCAGCGAGGCCGCGTGCCGCACGTAGCCGGTGACCAGGGCGTCGTCGACGGCGCCCACCGCCGCCGGGGTGCGCGGCACCTCGTCCGCGGGCGGGGCTGCGGCGATGCGCTCGGCGATCCGGGCGTCGTCCGGCGGCACGATCTGGACACCGCGCTCGTCGTCCCCGGAGACGGCCCGGCCGCCCAGGTAGACCTTGTACCCGTTGTCCGCGGGCGGGTTGTGGGAGGCGGTGACCATCACACCGGCGTCCGCGCCCAGCTCGCGCACGGCGTACGCGACGAGGGGCGTGGGCAGCTGCGCGGGCAGGCGCAGCGTGCGGCACCCGGCCGCGGCGAAGACGGCCGCGGCGTCCGCGGCGAAGTCCTCGGAACCGTGGCGGGCGTCGCAGCCCACCACCACGAGCGGCTCGGCACCCACGCGGTCCACGAGGAACGAGGCCAGCCCGGCGCTCGCGCGGATCACGACGGCCCGGTTCATGCGGGACTCCCCCGCCCCCACGGCCGCGCGCAGTCCGGCGGTGCCGAACACGAGCGGGCCGGTGAAGCGAGAGGCGAGCTCCGCCAGCGCGGTCTCGTCCCCGGAGCGCGCGGGCTCCAGCAGGGAGGTGAGCTCCTCACGGGCGGCGGGATCGGGATCGTGCTCGATCCACCGCTGGACGCGTTCAAGCAGGTCCGCGCTCATCACGACTCCATCCCGTCGAGGACGCCACGAGTCCCGGAGAGGCCGAGGCGCGTGGCCCCGGCCTCGACCATGGCGAGCGCTGCCTCGGTGCTGCGGATGCCACCGGAGGCCTTCACGCCCAGGCGCCCGCCCACGGTCTCCGCCATCAGGCGCACGGCCTCGACGCTCGCGCCGCCCGCGGGGTGGAAGCCCGTGGAAGTCTTCACGAAGTCCGCTCCGGCGGCCTCCGCGGCCTGGCACGCGGCGACGATCTGCTCGTCCGTGAGCGCCGCGGACTCGATGATGACCTTGAGCACGACCGGTTCGGGGCACACGGCGCGCACGGCCGCGATGTCCTCGCGGACGCCGTCCCAGTCACCGGCCGCGGCGAGGCCCAGGTTGATGACCATGTCCACCTCGTCCGCGCCGCTGGCCACGGACACCGCGGCCTCCGCGGCCTTCACCTGGGAGGTGTGGGCGCCGGATGGGAAGCCGCACACGGTGGCGAGCTTGACCCCCTCGGGCAGCTCGACGTCCAGCATGGAGGGCGAGACGCAGATGGAGTAGGCGCCGAGTTCGGCGGCCTCCCGGGCGAGGGCCGCCACCTGCTCGGCAGTGGCCTCGGGCTTGAGCAGGGTGTGGTCGACGATTCCGGCCAGTTCTTCTCGGGTGGTCATGCGGTTCTCCTTCGGTAGTTCATGGATCGCGGCGCGGGGCCACGGGATCGCGCGGCGCTCACGGTTCTCGCGGTTCGTGCGGGGCGGGGTGCCGTGGTCCGGGCCGCTGCCCGGCGCCGCCACGGCACCCGCGGTGAACTCAGGCGATGCGGTCGATGACGACGTCCGCGCGGGCACCGGTGCCCTCCGGGGCGTCCGGGTCGATGGTCGCGCCGCCGGCGAGGGACTCCAGAGCGCGGTCGAAACGCTCCGGGGTGTCCGTGTGGAGGGTGAACAGCTTCTGCCCCTTGCTGATGCGCTCACCGGGCACCGCGTGGATCTCCACACCGGCACCCGCCTGCACGGGGTCGCCCTGCCGGGCGCGCCCGGCACCCAGCCGCCACGAGGCCACACCCACGGACATCGCGTCCATCTCGGTGAGGACGCCCTCGGTCTCCGCCAGCACGTCCTGCGTGTGCTTGGCCCTCGGCAGCGGGGCCTCGGGATCTCCACCCTGCGCGGCGACCATCTGCTTCCAGGAGTCCATGGCGCGGCCGTCCTTCAGCGCGGTCTCGACGTCCGCGTCCTTCACGCCGGCCGCGGCGAGCATCTCCTGCGCGAGGGCCACGGTCAGGCGGACGACGTCGCTCGGTCCGCCGCCCGCGAGCACCTCCACCGACTCGCGCACCTCCAGGGCGTTGCCCACGGTGCGGCCCAGCGGACGGGACATGTCCGTGAGCAGGGCGACGGTGTCCACGCCGTGGTCCTTGCCCAGGTCCACCATGGTGCGCGCGAGCTCGCGGGCGTCCTGCTCGGACTTCATGAACGCCCCGGGACCGGTCTTGACGTCCAGCACGAGGGCGCCGGTGCCCTCCGCGATCTTCTTGGACATGATCGAGGAGGCGATCAGTGGAATGCACTCGACCGTGGAGGTGGTGTCCCGCAGGGCGTAGAGTTTCTTGTCCGCCGGGGCCAGACCGCTGCCGGCCGCGCAGATCACGGCACCCACGGTGTCCAGGATCTCCATCATCCGCTCGTTGGACAGGTCCGCCCGCCAGCCGGGGATGGCCTCCATCTTGTCGAGCGTGCCGCCCGTGTGGCCCAGGCCGCGGCCCGAGAGCTGCGGGACGGCCACGCCGAAGCTCGCGACGAGCGGAGCCAGGGGAAGCGTGATCTTGTCGCCCACGCCACCGGTCGAGTGCTTGTCCGCCGTGGGCCGGGAGAGGGCCTTGAAGTTCATGCGCTCGCCGGAGTCGATCATGGCCTGCGTCCAGCGGGAGATCTCCTCGCGGTCCATGCCGTTGAGGAAGATGGCCATGGCCAGGGCGGACATCTGCTCGTCCGCCACGACCCCGCGAGTGTAGGCGTCGATCACCCAGTCGATGGCCTCCGGGGACAGTTTCTCCCCGTCCCTCTTCATCCGGATGACGTCCACGGCGTCGAAGGTCTCGACCATCGTTCCCACTCCTTCGTGTAGATGCGGTGCAGCGCGCCGGCTGGGTGCTCCCGCGACACGCCTCACCAACAATCCTAGGCGGGGGTTCGGAAAATCTGTCAACTATAGTTTTGACAAATGTGCTTGTCCGGCACCGGCGCCGGGCACCTCTCAAGGAAAGCTGGGGTCAGCGTGGACCGTTTCCAGGGCCTGGTGGGGATCTTCCTCATCCTGGGCATCATCGTTCTTCTCTCCCGCCACCGCAGCGCCATCAAGTGGCGCACGCTCGCGGTGGGTCTTGCCCTGCAGATCGGGGTGGCGCTGCTCATTCTCAAGTGGGGACCGGGCTTCGAGGCCCTGAAATGGTTCTCGGACCTGGTCCAGGGACTGATCGGCTTCACCAACGAGGGCACCAAGTTCGTCTTCGGCGGGCTCATGGACGAGAAGAACGGCTTCGTCTTCGCGCTCAACGTGCTGCCCGTGATCATCTTCCTGGGCGCCCTCATCAGTGCGCTCTACTACCTGCGGATCATCCAGGTCTTCGTGCACGTTCTGGGCACGGTGCTCAACAAGATCATGGGCACCTCCAAGATCGAGTCCGTGTTCGCGTCCACCGTGATCTTCCTGGGGCAGAGCGAGGCGCCCCTGATGATCAAGCCGTACCTCAGCAAGCTCACGCGCTCCGAGCTGTTCGCGTGCATGACCGGTGGCTTCGCCGCGGCCGCGGGCTCCACCCTGGTGGGCTACTCCCTGCTGGGCGCTCCCCTGCCGTACCTGCTGGCCGCCTCCGTGATGAACGCTCCCGGCTCCCTCCTGGTGGCCAAGGCGCTGATGCCGGAGACCGAGAAGTCCGAGGCCTCCATCAACGTCCTGAAGGTCCGGGACACCGAGTCCAAGAACCTGATCGACGCGATCGGCACCGGCGCGCTGAACGGTGGCCGGATCGCCGCGATCGTGGGCTGCCTGCTGATCGCCTTCATCGCGCTGATCGCCCTGGGCTCCTCCGTGCTGGGCTGGGTCGGCTCGCTGTTCGGCTTCGAGGGCTGGTCCCTGGAGGGCCTGTTCGGCATCATCTTCTCGCCGCTCGCGTGGGCGATCGGTGTGCCGTGGCAGGACACCGCCCAGGTGGGCAACTTCATCGGCCAGAAGACCATCCTCAACGAGTTCGTGGGCTACACCTCCTTCGGCCCGGCGATCCCCTCCATGGATCCCCAGTCCGTGCTGATCACCACGTTCGCCCTGGCCGGTTTCGCGAACCTCTCCTCGATCGCCATCCAAATCGGATCCTTCGGCGGTCTCGCCCCGGACCGCCGCGGGGACGTGGCCAAGATGGGCATGTTCGCGCTGCTGGGCGGGTTCCTCACGAACATGCTCAACGCCGCGCTCGTCGGCGTGATCATGGGGCTGTGATGCCGGCGGCCCGCGCCGCGCACCACGGCACCGCCCGCAACGGTGCCGCGCGGGAGAACGCGCCGAGCGGCGTCGTCGTGCGCAGGACAGCAGGACTCCGGGCCCACGCCGCCAGCGGTGCCGCGTGGAGCTGAGCCCGCGGGACGCGCAGGCGATCGAGGCCGCCCGGCTGCACTACCAGCGCGGGCTCTCGCAGACGGACGTCGCCCGGCAGCTGTCCCTGTCCCGCCCCACGGTGTCCAAGCTGATCCAGCACGCGAAGGACCGCGGGTTCGTGAGCATCGAGATCCACGACCCGCGCGCCGTGTCCTCGGACGTGGGGCGGGAGCTGTGCGTGCGCTTCGGGCTCGCCCAGGCCCGGGTGGTCGCCACCGCGGACACCGAGGACGAGCTGCTCCACGAGCTCGGCGGCATGGGCGCCCAGGTGCTCGAGGAGAACGTGGCGGACGGGGACCTCGTGGGCATCACGTGGGGGCGCACCATGCGCGCGCTCGCCCAGGCGCTCACGCCGCAACCGCGCACGGGCGTGCACATGGTGCAGCTCAAGGGCGGCAGCAGCCTGGCCTCCCCGGTCGCGGGGCACCACGAGACTGTGCGGCTGCTGTGCGCCGCCTTCGACGCCTACCCCCACACCCTGCCGCTGCCGGTGCTCTTCGACAGTCCCGAGGTCAAGCGGCTCGTGGAGCAGGACCGGCACCTCAAGTACGTACTGGACCTGGGGCGCAGCGCCCGCACCGCCGTGTTCACGGTGGGCCCCGCGGGCCGCGACGCACCCCTGATCACGCGCGACTACCTCACAGTCGAGGAGCGGGAGGCGGTGGCGGAGCTCGCGGTGGGGGACCTCTGCTCGCACTTCATCACCGCGGACGGCCGCCCCGCCGTGCCCACCCTCGACGCGCGCACGGTGGCGCTGCCGCTGGAGGCGCTGCGGGAGAAGGAGCTGCGCCTCTGCGTGGCCGGCGGGGCGCCCAAGGTCCCCGCGCTGCGGGCCGCGCTGCGCTCGGGATACGTCTCGCACCTGGTCACGGACGAGCGCACCGCACGCGCCGTCCTGGCCGAGCCCCGGGGGACGACGCCGTAGCGCCGGGTCCGCGCCGACGCCGCCGCCGTGGGCGCGCTCAGTCCCTGGCGGCGGGACCCGCGAGGACGTCCCGCGCGATCTGGTCCGCGTCCGCGAGCGTCCGGGCACCCAGGTGGGCCGGAGCCTCGGCCTCCGCGGCAATCGCCACGCCCCACTGCACCGAGGACAGCTGCAGTCCGATCACGTAGATGCCCGGCTCCGCGGTGTCCTTCGCCCCCACGGCGCGGTACACGAACCCGGGGGCCGCGGCGTCGTCCTGCGTGCCACGGGCCCGCTCGGCGCGGACGTCCAGGCCCGTGCTCGTCTCCGGGGTCGCGCCGTCGCGGGTCTCCATGAGCTTGGCGCGCACGAGGCCGCGCTCGTGCATGTGGGTGAGCAGCGGGGAGATGTTGCGGTGGACGTCGTTGGTCGGGGACATGGCCTCGATCAGCCAGCGCGAGCGCACCGGTGCCGCCTCGACCCACGGCGACGCCGCCACGAAGCAGCCCTGCGTGCGGTCCACGACGAAGCGTGGCTCCGGGCCCAGGAAACGGACCACGCCCGCGCGGGTCAGGGCCGCGAGCTGCTGGATCCGCAGCACGGGCGGACCCGAGGCGAGCCCCTCCACGAGCGGCTCGAACTTCCGCCGCAGCTCGTGCACCCAGGACGAGTCCGAGATCCCGATCTCCGCGAGCACGCACTTGAGCACCGTGCGCGCGGCGTTCAGCGAGGCGATGGCCATCTTCGTGGGGTCGTCCTCCCCGCGCAGCGAGCCGTGGACGTCCCGGTCCAGGTGGTGCACGACCGCCGCCGCGTACTCGTCGTGGCTCGCGAAGCTGACGTCCGCGAACGGACGCGCCAGCCGGGCCTGCTGCAGCTGCTGCCCGGGCACCACGGACTCGGAGATCAGGGCGTCGATCCGCCGCGACCAGTTGGGCTCGTGCGGGTCCGTGAGGATCGCGTCCAGGCGGCGCAGGAACTCGCGCGGGTCCACGGTGAACGCCGCCGGTGTGGTGCGGGCGAGAACCGCGTAGTAGTTCCAGTTCACGTCCTTGCGGATCAGCGGCCACAGCTGCCGCTCGAAGGACAGGGGGGTCCCCGCCTCCGCCAGCTCCCGGGCGGCGTCGAGCGTGAAGAACCGCGTGTCCAGGGAGCTCGCGTAGTAGCCGGCGAGCGCGGGCTTCGCGCGGTAGGGCGTGCCGCGGCGCGAGCCGGCGACGATCACAGGTTCGCGGCCGCAGGGGTGGTAGACCAGCCGCTCGGGGTTGTCGGGGGCCGGGCTGAACGTGCCGCCGCGGCCCTCCGTGAGCTGGGCGAGTGCGTCGCAGAAGTTCAGGCCCATGCCGCGCACGAGCACGGTCTCACCGGCGGGGACCTCGGACCAGAAGGCGTCCGCGGGCACGGTGGGCGGCCAGTAGGTCAGCCCGTGCTCCGCGGCACCGTCCACGCGGTCCTTCTGCGAGGGGCGCAGGTGGGCGTCCAGATGGCCGAGCGCGAGCACCACGGCGTCCGCGGGCAGCACCAGCCCACCGGCGAGCTCCACGGCGTAGCGGTGCCGGCCGTCCGTGCGGACCCAGGCATCCACGGCCTCGCCGCGGTGCACGGTCAGCTCCGTGCTCGCGGGAAGGTTCTGCCGCAGGGTCGCGAACACCCACTCGAGGTAGCGGCCGTAGACCGCCCGCGGCGGGAAGCCCTGCGGCGTGAGGCCCTCCAGTGCCGCCGACTGCTCCGGCGTCAACGGCGTGGCGGGGGTGATCCGGCCGTCGACGACGCCGCGGCGCCACCGCTCGAAGCTCATCCCCCGCAGCGGGGCGGGCGAGGGCACGTCCAGCACACCCTGCCCGGGCAGCACGGTGGGAAACAGGGACGGGGTGTTCATGAGGAACAGCTCGGACTGGTCCGTACGCCACACGTGTCCCGGCCCGGGAGGAAAGGGGTCCACGAGGTCGATGTGCACGCGCGCCCCGCTGTGCGCCGAGTGCGCCGCGAGCCGTTCCACGACCGACAGACCCCGGGGGCCCGCCCCCACCACCACGACACGCTGCTGAATGACCATGGTTCCCAGGATATCGAGGCGGGCCGCACCAGCAGTGCGGCCACCGCGGCGTCGCCCCGTCCGCCGTGCCGGAGCGTGTCATCGCCGACCGCTAGTCTGTAGCGGGCCCGGAACCGCAGGGCCCCTCCACCCGGGCCACCGCCCCCGACGCTGGGAACTCCTCCATGCCCTCTGCCTCCCCGGCCGACTCCCGCCCGCAGGCCGCCGCCGGAGCCACCGCGACCATCGCGGTGCTGCTCGTGGCCGCCTTCGTGGTCATCCTCAACGAGACCGTGCTCAACGTGGCGCTGCCGCACATCATGTCCGACATGCACGTGAGCGCCACGACCGTCCAGTGGGTCACCACGTCCTTCATGCTGACCATGGCCGTGGTCATCCCCACCACCGGGTTCCTGCTGCAGCGCTTCAGCACCCGCACGGTCTTCGCGCTCGCCATGGGCAGCTTCTCCCTGGGGACGCTCATGGCGGCGCTGACGCCGAGCTTCGGGGTGCTGATCGCGGCCCGCGTGGTGCAGGCGTTCGGCTCCGCGATCATGCTGCCGCTGCTCATGACGACCATCCTGATGCTCGTGCCCAAGGAACGGCGCGGCGTGGTCATGGGCAACGTGTCCATCGTGATCTCGGTGGCCCCGGCGCTCGGGCCCACGCTCTCCGGCGTGATCCTGGCGCACTTCCCGTGGCGCACCATCTTCTGGTTCGTCCTGCCCATCTCCCTGCTGGCCCTGGTGATCGGGCTCGTGCGGCTCAAGGACGTGAGCGAGCGCGGCACGCTGAAGCTGGACCTGCTCTCCGTGGCGCTGTCCGTGGTGGGCTTCGGCTCGCTCGTGCAGGGGCTCTCCGCCGTGGGTTCCGCCGGTTCCGCCGGCACCGGGGAGGGCAGCTGGCTCTCCTCGACCGCCGGCGGAGTCACCGTGCTGACCCTGGGCGTGGTGCTCGTGGCCCTGTTCGTCTGGCGCCAGCTCACGCTGCAGAAGCGCGACGAGCCCTTCCTGGACATGCGCACGTTCCGCTACCGGGACTTCACCGTGTCCGTGGCGGTGCTCGCCCTGGGCATGATGACGCTGTTCGGCGGGGTCATCGTGCTGCCCCTCTACCTGCAGACCGGCCGCGGCCTGGACACTCTCGAGACCGGACTGATCCTGCTGCCCGGCGGTCTGGTGATGGGACTGCTCGGTCCGCTGGTGGGCCGTCTCTTCGACGCGTGGGGTCCCCGCCCGCTGGCCGCGCCCGGTGCCGCCGTGCTGGTCCTGGTGATGCTCGGCTTCTCCCGGCTGCAGACGGACACCCCCGTGTGGTGGATCGTGACCCTGCAGATCGCGATGTCCGTGGGGCTCGCGTTCATCTTCACCCCGGCCTTCACCGCGGGCCTGAACCCGCTGCCGCCGCACCTGTACTCGCACGGCTCGGCCACGCTGTCCACGCTGCAGCAGGTGGCCGGCGGCGCGGGCACGGCCCTGCTCGTGGGCGTCCTGCAGGCCGGCACCGTGGTCACCACCGCCGCGGACGGCAGCACCGTCACGGACTCCATCCCGGGCGTGCACGCGGCGTTCGTGACGGCCGCGGCGATCGCCGTGGTGGTGCTGGTGCTCACCTTCTTCATGCGCCGCGGCGAGCCCACGGAGCTGTCCCACGCGGAGGCCGACGCCGCCGCGTGAGCCCCGCGGCGGCGTCGCCGTCGTCCGGACTAGCCCAGGGTGGTGCGCACAACCTTGCCCGTGGCCCGGGTCCACGTGTACTGGGTCAGGACCCCCGTTGCGGGGTTCCGGAAGCGCTGGTAGGCGCCCGTGGCCGTGAGCACCTCGGGGATGGTCGGGTAGCCGGCCCCGTTCTCGAAGCCGTCACGCGCCCACTGCTTCCCGATCCCCGAGCTCTCCCCGACCGGCTGCGCCCCGGTCCTCGCGCTCCAGATGATCTTGGTGGTGCTGCTCGCGCCGGGGCGCACGAAGTTCTGGTAGGCACCGCCCGTCGCGGTGGGCTGCTCGTCCTTGGTGGGCAGCCCGAACCGCGCGGCACCGCCCAGCTGCGCGAAGCGCGCCCCGATCCCGGTCCGGGTGTCCACGCGGTGGGCACCCGTCTCGTGCGACCACCAGATCTGGGTGGTCCGGCCGTTCTTCACGAACGTCTGCACCACGCCGCCCACACCGGTGGCCAGCTCGTGCGTGGTCGGGGTGCCGAGGGCCGCCGCCCCGCCGTGGCTCGCGTAGTAGGTGGCGATGGCCCCCCGCACCGTGGGCTTGGCGCGGGCCACCGCCCGGGTCGCGGCCACGGCATTGACCTTGCGGTACCCGCTCACGGTGGACCCCGTGGAGCGCAGCGTGGAACGGATGGCCTCGACCCCGAGGTCCGGGTTGCGCTCCTTCATCAGGGCGATCACTCCGGCCACGTGCGGTGCCGCCATCGACGTCCCGGTGAGGTCGCCGTAGCTCGCCCTGCCGATCGAGTACGTTCCCGTGTTCACCGTGGACCAGATGGGAGAGCTCACGTCCCCGCCCGGGGCCACGACGTCCACCATGGGACCCCAGTTGGAGTAGCCGGTGAGCTGCTGGCGGTAGGTGGTGGCACCCACCACGACGGCGCCCGGGCAGTTCGCCGGCGACGCCAGGTTCGCGCTCTTCGCGGCGTTGCCAGCGGCGACCACGAGCGGGACGTTGATCGCGTGCATCCGGTCGACCGCCTTCTGCATCACCGCCGGGCAGGACCCGGCGTCCCAGGCCTCGGAGAGGTTGACGACCTTCGCGGGGGTCATGTTGCGGGGCACCCCGGGGATCGCGATGCCCGCGGACCACATCACGCCGTCCGCGATGTCCGAGACGTAGCCGCGGCCGTCCGCGCCCAGCACCCGCGCGTGCTGGAGGCGGGCGTCCGGGGCGACCCCGGCCACCCCCTGACGGTTGTTCGTGCTCGCGGCCGCAATGCCCGCCACGTGGGAGCCGTGCCACCAGGAGGGGCGGCCCGGGCTCCAGTCCCCCTCGTCCCGGGGGTTGGAGTCGCGCCCGTTGCCGTCGCGCGAGTGGTAGGTGTCCGAGAGGAAGTCGTAGCCCTGCACCGTCTTGGCGTTGAGGTCCGGGTGGTCGCTCTGGCCGGTGTCCGCGATGCCGATCACCACGCCCTGCCCGGTGGCCTCCTTCCACGCCGAGGGGATCCCGATGTCGCGCGGACCCCACTGGTAGCTCCAGTAGCGGTCGTTCGGGGTCGAGGCCGGGGTGGCCGCGAGCGCGTTCACCACGATCTGGTCCGGCTCCGCGTCCTCCACCGCGGGATCGGACTCGATGGTCTCGACCACCTTCTGCTGCTCCGCGGTGCTCAGCATGTCGTCGGACTCCACGACGTCCTCGCCGTTGCCGGTGGTGCGGACGATGTCCGGGTCCTCCATCTCGGTCCTGCGCTCCGCCGTGGCGAGGACCGCGGCCTTGCGCTCCTGGGAGACGTCGTCCTTGAAGGTCACGACGATCCGGTCCGTCTCGGCCAGCACACGACCCTCCCCCGCGGAGCCGCGTCCCAGCGACGCGGTGCCGCCCTCGGTGACGGGCTGCACCTGGGCGGTCTGGTCGGAGGCGGCCCCTTCCGGTGGTGCGGCAACGGCCGGTGCCGCCGTGGCCACGAGTGCCACTGCGAGTCCCGCGGTGAGCCATGCCTGGGTGTTGAGGTGTCGCATGCGTGTCGCTCCCGTCTCGGCACGAACCCTGCACACGGCGTGACCGGGGCGGCACGAGGGGGGCGGTGCTGCTCCGGAGTGTATCCATACACATCCATGTACCAGTGCAAACGCGGGTTGATGTCCGAGTGTGACGGGGCGCACCCCCGCGAGTCCCGCACGGCCACGGTCAAGACCCATGGACACGACGAACGCCGCCCGTGTGGCCACGGACGGCGTTCGTCTGGTGCTGCGGAGACGGGGGGATTTGAACCCCCGGCCCGGGGTTAATCCGAGCCCTTCATTAGCAGTGAAGTCCATTCGGCCGCTCTGGCACGTCTCCACGTGTCCTGCGACGCGCCCACCCCGGAGGATGGGGCCCATCACAAAACAACGGGTGCCATCGTATCGGCCCCGTGCACGCGGGGTCAAAGCGGAGGGGTGCGCGACGCCGCGCGCCGCACCGTGGTAATCATGGACCGTGGGCACCCCGCCCCACTCCCACCGCCCGAAAGGCCCCTTCCCGTGCGATCACTCGTCGTCACCGCCTGGTTCCCCGACGCGCAGACCCCCAGCCGGACCCCGTTCGTGGTGGAGCACTGCTGGGCGCTGCAGGAGGCGGGGCACGACGTCGCCGTCGTCCACATCACGATCGGGCGCGCCTCGGCGCCCACCACCCAGGAGACCTACCAGGGCATCCCGGTCACCCGGGTGGCCCTCGACGTCGCCGACCCCCGCAGCTACGCCACGGTGGAACGCGTGGTCGCACGGGGCCTGCGCGGCGCGCAGATCCTGCACACCATGGCCTTCTCCGCGGTGCTGTTCGCGGCCCTGCCCTGGCTGGGCCGCAGGCTGCCGTGGGTGCACACCGAGCACTGGAACGGCGTGGTGAACCCGGCGAGCGTGGGTCCCGTGTGGGAGCGCGTCGCCTGGCTGCGGCACGCGCTGCGGCTGCCCCACGCCGTGACCGGGGTGACCGGGGAGCTGTGCCGGGAGATGGCCCGCTTCTCGCGCCCCGGGGCCACCCATATGGTCCCCTGCGTGGTGGAGAACCCGGACCCCGCCCGGGACTTCCCCGCCGCGCCCCCGGTGCGGCTCGTGGGCGTGGGCGCGCTGATCGACCGCAAACGGCCGGTGCTCGCCCTGGAGACCGTGGCGGAGCTGGTGCGCCGCGGGATGGACGTGCACTACACGCTCATCGGCAAGGGCCCCCTCATGGAGACGCTGAGGGAGACGGCACGGAACCTGGGGATCGAGGACCGCGTGGAGCTCACGGGCCCGATCCCCCCGGCCGAGGTGGCCGAGCGACTCTCCCGGGCGCACCTCTTCTTCCTGCCGAGCGCGCAGGAGAACTTCTTCACCGCAGTTGCAGAGGCCATCGCGGCGGGCCGACCCGCCGCGGTGCCGCTGAGCGGCGGTTTCGACGACTACTGCACCCCAGAGAACTCCGTGCTCACGAGCAGCTGGGACGTTCCCGTGCTCGCGGACGCCGTGGAGACCGCGTGGGAGCGCTTCCGCCACGCCTCCCCCGCGAGCATCGCGCAGACGGTGCGCCCCCTGTTCTCCCGGGCCGAGGTCGGGGCCCAGTTCTCCCGGATCTACCGTGCTGTGTCGCGCACCGCGGACCGGGGCACCCCGAGTCGATAAACTCCAGGGCGTGACGAATGCCCCCGCTCCCAGCAGATCCTCCGGCAGGTGGCGGGGCATCCTCTTCCCGCCGCCCAACCACGAGAACAGGGACAACCCGCTCGGCTCCTCGTTCGCACTGACCGTGATCGCGGTCTTCGTCCAGGGGCTCTCCCGCTTCGGGTACAGCCTGCTCGTGGGCAACATGCTGGGCAGCGAGATCCTGGGTCGCGTCAACCTGGCGATCTCCCTGGCGCTGTTCCTGGTGCTGCTGTGGCCCCAGGCCTCCGGCAACGCCGCGTCCAAGTTCATCGCGATGGCCCGCGGCCAGCAGCACCGGCAGGAGCAGCTGTCCGTAGCGGTCTACGCCTCGCGCACCGCCGCGCTCGCCTCCGTGGTGCTGGCGGTCGCGGCCGTGGTGATCGCCACGTACTTCCTGCGCCTGCCCGTGAGCTACGCGCTCTCCGCCGGGCTGCTCGTGATCGCGCTGTCCGCGTACAACTTCGTGCGCGGCGTGCGCACCGGCAACAACCAGTTCGTGACCACCGCCGTCTGGGACTGCATCAGCTCCGGGATCACCCTCACGCTGCTGCTGCTCGTCCTGCTGGGCGGCTTCACGCCACTGCTGCTGCTGCCCCTGAGCATCGGCTACCTCTGCTACGCGATCCCCGGCTGGCCGCGGCGCTCGGGCGGGCCGCTGCCCGCGCACCTGAAGCGGCAGATCAACTCGTTCACCGCGTGGGCCGCCGTCAACATCATCACGGCGTCGGGGCTGCTGCAGCTGTCCATGATGCTCGGCAAGCACTACGACGCCCCCACCGCCGTGGGCCAGTACTCGGCGGCCGTGAGCATCGCGACCCCGGCGAGCATGCTGTCCTCCTCGATGCTCGTGGCCCTCGCCCCGGCCGTGGCCCGCATGTTCACCGCCGGTGACATGACGGGGATGAAGCGCCAGCTGGACTCGATCCTGCGGGTCATGGTGCTCGTGTTCCTGCCGGTCTTCGGCGTGGGCATCCTGTGGGCGCGCCCGGTGATCCACCTGCTCTACAACGCCCGGGCTCAGGAGTTCGAGGGCGCCGTGCCCCTGCTGATCGTGCTCTTCTTCGCGGTCTCGGCCACGAGCTTCAACGCCTCCAACTCACGTCTCAACGGCGGGGAGAGCTGGGGGGTGCGCGCCCTGGCGGCGTGCAACGCGCTGGGCCTGGTGCTGGGCGTGGTCACGGTGCTGTGGTGGGGTCCGAGCCTCGGCATCATGTCCGCGGCCGTGGGCTACCTGGTGGGGTGCCTCGTGAGCTCGGTGGGGCCGCTGGTCATCGTGTGGATCCACGACCGCATGCACTGGGCCGGGCTGATGACCCGCGTGGGTCTGGGCTACCTCCTGATCCTGGCGGCACTGTGGCTCGTGCTCGCCCGCCCCGGGATCGGCACCACGGTGCTCGCGACCGCGGGCTTCCTGGTGGCGTGGTGCGCGATCTCGTGGCGGGACCTCGCGCCGCGGGTGGGCATGGTGCTGCGCAGGCTGCGGCGCGCCTGAGCTACCGCACGTCTGCACCACCGCCCGCGTGGACCACCGCGCGTCTGGGCCACCGCCCGCCGGAGCCGCCTCGCACCCGGGCCGCCTGGCGCCCGGTACTTGCCGCTTGCCGCCAGTGTCAACGACGACGACGGAGCCCCGCGAGTCCCGCGCGGTACCTCACGATCTGCACCGCACCGGCCGCGGCGATGCGCAGGGGCGCCTGCCGCGCGAGCGCCCAGCGCAGGTCCTGCGTGAGCAGGGCCGCAGGAGTGGCGAACCGGCGCCGTGCGGCGAGGGCCGCGAGCAGCTCCGCCTGGTCCGCGCCCTCGTGCAGCAGCCGCCCGACGTGCCCGTCCGCACGGGAGAGCTGCTCGGCCACGTGGGGGGCGAAGCCCACGAGCTCGTCCCACACCGCGGCCGCACCGCGGGCCCGCTCCGGCCCCCACTCGCCCGAACGCACGGCATGGTCCAGGGCGGGGAAGAAGTTCACGCGGATGTACTTGAGCACGTAGGAGGTCCGGAACGTCGTGGAGACCGCCCCGAACCACGGCTCGTGGACCAGGTCGAGGAGCGCGGCGACCTCATCCCGCAGGGGCAGCGGCTGCCGCGAGACCCTGACGTCCGCGTCCGTGTGCATGACGCACCCCGGGGTTCCCGGCGCGAAGTCGATGCGCCGACCCCCCGTGTACAGCGCCACGATGAAGGCCTGGTCCTCACCGGTGCGGACGTTCTCGTCGAACCGGGCCCCCACCTCGCGAGCGGCGCTGGTGCGCGCGAGCCCGAACGCCGAGCTGCGGTAGCCCAGACGGTCCTTGACCGCGTCCAGCCGCGCGGAGCGGAAGGGTCGGGTGACGGGGGTGATGTCCACGCGGTCGCCCTCGTGGTGCTGGAACGGGATCACGAGGTCGCTGCCGCGCCGCTGCGCGATGCCGAGCCAACGGGTCACGGCGCCCGGGTCGAGGGTGTCGTCGCTGTCCAGGAAACTGACGTAGCGCGCCGTGGTGCGCCGCAGGGCCTCGTTGCGCGGCACGGCGGCGGTGGCGCCCCGGTCCTCGGACTCGATCACGTGCACGACGTCGCGGTACTCGGGGCTCAGCATGTCCCGCACCTGTGCCTCGGTGAGGTGGTGGCCCACCACCGTCACACGGCACTGTCCCGGCCCCGCACCGCGGCACGCGAGCAGCGCGGAGGACACGGCCCGTTCCAGGGGACGGGTGGTGGAGTGGACCGGGATAACGATGTCCACGAGCGGGAGATCCGAGTGTTCGACCATGCGGTCAGGATAGGACACGCCCCTGGCTCCCACCCGGTCCCGGAGCAGACTCAGCCCTGGGAGGCCAGGACGAACGGCAGCACGGCCTCCGCCCCGGCGCGCCTGAGCTCACGGGCGGCCACCGTGAGGCTCCACCGGCTGTCCACGAGGTCGTCCACGAGCAGCACGCTCGCCCGCGGAGCGGCCGCGAGCTGCTCGGCGAGCTCCGGCGGGACGGTGAAGCGGTCCCAGACCTCCGCCAGCCTGTAGGCGCTGTTGCCGCCGTGGGACCCACGGGGGACGTCCGGGTTCAGCCCGAGCGCGCCCCAGTACGGGAGGTGCCCCGCGGCGGCGAGTCCGCGTGCGAGGGAGTCCACGAGGCGCGGGCGGGACAGGGACGGCATGGCGACGACCGCGGTGGGCCGCTGCTGCCAGTCCCACTGCGCGAGCACGGAGACGCTCGCCCTCCCGAGGTCCGCGGTGACCTCCGAGTCCAGCGGCTCGCCGTTCTCCCCGGCCCGGAAGACCTCCCGCAGCCGCTGGCCCCAGCCGAGGTCCGTGAGGCGGGCGAGCGCCCGGCCGCGCTCCGCCCGTTCCCCCTCCGGGATCTTCCCCTTGAGCGGCAGCCCCAGCCGGTCCATGCCGGTGGGCCACTGCGCGCGGGGTTCCAGGGGCACGCCCGCCCGGTGCAGGGCCGCGTTCGCGGCGTCCGAGGCCTGCGCGTCCACGTCCGTGGGGTACCAGGGTCCCGCGCAGACGTCGCACCGGCCGCAGGGCTCTCCGGTGGGGTCGTCCAGCTGGCGGGTGAGGAACTGCATGCGGCACTCGTCCGTGACCTGGTAGTCGAGCATGGCCTGCTGCTCGGCCTCGCGGGCCCTGCGGACGCGGTCGTAGCGGGCGGCGTCGTAGGTCCAGGGCCGGCCGGTGCTCTGCCAGCCGCCGGCCACCCGCTCCACGGCACCGTCCACCGCGAGGACCTTGAGCAGAAGCTCGAGCGGCGAGCGCTTGATGTTGACCCGCGGCTCCAGCGCCGCCACGGACAGCGGGCCACCGTGCTCGGCGAGGGCCCGCAGCACGGCGGACGCCTTCTCCTCCGTGGGCATGGACGCGGTGGCGAAGTACTGCCAGATGTCCCTGTCCTCCCCACCGGGCAGCAGCAGGACGTCCGCGTTGTCGGTGGCACGCCCGGCACGCCCCACCTGCTGGTAGTAGGCCACGGGCGAGGACGGCGCACCCAGGTGCACCACGAACCCCAGGTCCGGCTTGTCGAAGCCCATGCCGAGCGCGGAGGTGGCGACGAGCGCCTTGACCCGGTTCTCCTTCAGCGCGGCCTCGAGCTCCTCGCGGTCCGCGGCGTCCGTGCGCCCGGTGTAGGCGGCGACGGCGTGCCCGGCGTCCGAGAGCGCCTGCGCGGTGTCCTCTGCCGCGCCGATGGTGAGCGCGTAGATGATGCCGCTGCCCGGCAGCTCCTCCAGGTGCTCGAGCAGCCACGCGAGGCGCGCCGCCGTGGACGGCAGCCGCAGCACGCCCAGCCGCAGGGACGCGCGGGACAGCGGTCCCCGCAGGGTGAAGACGTCCCCGCCGTAGCCCGATCCGACGCCCAGCTGCTCGCGGACGTCCTCGATCACGCGCTCGTTGGCGGTGGCCGTGGTGGCCAGGACGGCCACGGAATCCGGCAGCTCCGCGAGCAGGTCCTTGATCCGCCGGTAGTCCGGGCGGAAGTCGTGGCCCCAGTCCGAGATGCAGTGGGCCTCGTCCACGACCAGCAGACCCAGCCGGGAAACCAGCTGCGGCAGCTGCTCGTCCCGGAAGCGCGGGTTGTTCAGGCGTTCCGGGGAGACGAGCAGGACGTCCAGCTCGCCGCGGTCCAGCGCCGCACTGATCTGCGCCCACTCCGTGGGATTGGCGGAGGAGATGGCGGCCGCGCGCACCCCGGCACGACCGGCGGCGGCAACCTGGTCACGCATCAGTGCCAGCAGCGGGGAGATGATCAGGGTGGGCCCGTAGCCCTGGGCGCGCATGAGCAGCGCGGAGAGGAAGTAGACCGCGGACTTGCCCCAGCCGGTGCGCTGCACCACGAGCGCCCGCCTGTGGTCCTGCACGAGCGCCGAGATGGCCTCGAACTGCCCCGGGTGGAAGTCCGCCGCCGGGTTGCCCGTGAGCTCCGTGAGGTGCTGCTGCGCGCTGTGCCGCAGCGTTGAGGTGGTCTGGTCCGCCGTCTCGGTCATGGGAGCAGTCTCCCAGCGGGCTCGGACACGCATAAGCGGTGCGGGGCACCCGTGGAGAGGGGCTGCCGTGCAGCCGGAGGAGAGGCCGCCGCGGCGTCGAGCCCTGTGGCGGGGGTCGGGACCGTGATGCGTCCGCTGCACCCGGGCCCATTCCCCCGAAGGGGCCGTGGGGTGCAGCGGACGCACACGCCGGTCTCCCGGCGCGGATCAGATCCGCTCGGAGCACACGCCCCCCGGCGTGGGCTCCGTTCCAACGCTCCACGGGAGCGACCCGAGCACATCACGCCCCCCAGCGTGTGTCGTGCTCACGTCGACAGTGGTGCGTGCGGCCCGTATTCCCCCCGGTCATGGCCGCCGCTCCACTCGTGTTCCCGTGGTGCGATGACTTCATGCTGACACGCGGTTCCGCGGATTTCCACCAGCCACGGAGCCGCTGTCCACCCATCACAATTCTGTGGACAAGTCCCTGCCGACCCATATTCACGCATGTCAGAAGCGTTTTTTGTGTCCTCGCGGGATTCCGGCCCGGCAGGGGGCCCGGGGCGGCGTACCGCAAAATGGGGACAGACCGAACGACCGGTAACAACCGGGAGACGCGCTTCACACCCCTCCGGAGCCGCGGCGCGCGCCCCGGGTACGACGACGCCCCGCCCCCGGAGAGGTCCGGGAACGGGGCGGGTGGTGCGCCCTGTGGGGCTCGAACCCACGACCCATGGATTAAAAGTCCACTGCTCTACCAACTGAGCTAAAGGCGCACGCCCGACGTCGCGGCACACCGCGGTCGGGCACGGCCACTCTACCGCAGGGTCGGGGAGGTGCCCCGCAGGACTCCCGCGGCGGCGTCGACGCCGCCGGTCCCCACCCGGGGACCGGCACGACCACGCGGGCCCACCGCCCGCGGCCGAGGCCCCCACGGGCCGCCAGTCCCCGCGGCGTCGTCGTCCGTCCCCTCGCCCGGGCCGCGCCGCCGGTGTGGGACACTGGAGGGCGGGCACCGCAGCGCCACCGCGTGCGCGCCGGTCCCGCCCCGCACCCCGCCGTCCCGACCCCCAGGAGTGATCCGTGAGCACCGTTCCCATGACCAAGCTGGGCCCCTCGCCCGTCACGGAGTACCTGCGCCGCGTCGTGGCGGACCTGCGCGAGGTGGAGGGCGGCGCCGTCAACACCTCGATCCCGGAGCTTGCGAACGCGGACCCCTCGACCGTGGGCATCGCCGTGGCCACCGTGGACGGCGCGCTGTACCAGGCCGGTGACACCAAGCAGGAGTTCAGCATCCAGTCCATCTCCAAGGCCTTCACGTATGCGCAGGCGCTGACGGACCGCGGTGTGGAGGGTGTCTTGGAGAAGATCGACGTGGAGCCCAGCGGGGACGCCTTCAACGAGATATCCCTGCAGCCGGACACCGGACGTCCCTCCAACCCCATGATCAACGCCGGGGCCATCGCGTCCACCTCGCTGGTGCGCAACACGTCCCACGGCTCGCGCATGGAGCGCATCCTGCGGCTGTACTCGCGCTGCGCCGGCCGGCAGCTGCGGATCAACAAGACCGTGCAGACACAGGAGCGCCGGGCCGGGCACCGCAACCGCGCCCTGGGCTGGCTGCTGACCTCCCGGGGGATCATCGAGGGCGATCCCACGGGCGCCCTGGAAGACTACTTCAGCCAGTGCGCGGTGATGCTCAACTGCGTGGACCTGGCCCGGATGGGTGCCACGCTCGCCGCGGGCGGCAGGAACCCGGTGACCGGGGAGCGTGTGCTGGAGCCCCCGGTGGTCTCGGACGTCCTGTCCGTGATGAGCACGTGCGGCATGTACGACGACGCCGGGCGCTGGGCGCTGCGCGTGGGTCTGCCCGCGAAGTCGGGTGTGAGCGGCGGCGTCGTCGCTGTGCTGCCCGGCCAGCTCGCGGTGGCGGTGTTCTCCCCGCCGCTGGACCGGCACGGAAACTCGGTGCGCGGCGTGGCGGCGTGCGAGCGGCTCACCAAGGACCTGGACCTGCACTTCGCGCGCACCGAGCGCAACGGACACTCCACCGTGCGCGCCGAGTACACCCTCGCGGAGGCGCCGTCCCTCGTGCGTCGCAACGAGGCCGCCACGGAGGTCCTCGAGGAGCACGGTAAGGACGCACGGATCATCGAGCTGCAGGGGGACCTGCGCTTCGCGGGTGCGGAGACCGCCGTCCGCACGGTGCGGGAGGCCGCACGGCAGTCCCGCTACGTGCTCGTGGACATCCGCCAGGTGGTCGACATGGCTCGGTTCGTGATCCCCATGCTCGGTCGCGCGGCGGAGCAGGTGGAGAACACGGGCCACCACGTGGTGCTGATCGCGGAGAAGGGCAACGAGCACGCCGGGCAGCTGGAGCACTCCATGCCGGTGTTCACCACGCGCGCCGAGGCCCTCACCTGGGCTGAGGACCGGATCCTCGAGGAGTTCGGCGGAGGCGAGTGCACTCCGGACAAGGTGGCCTCCACCCGCTCCGAGCTGCTGAGCACCATGGACGAGGAGGACGTCCGCCGCATCCGCGCGCACACCGAGCCCGTGTCGTGGGACGCCGGCGCCACCGTGCTACGCGCCGGCCAGAAGTTCAACGGCGTGTTCATGGTGACCTCGGGGCGTGTGGAGGTCTCCCGCCGCTCCCCGCAGGGCGACCGGGTGGAGCTGGAGATCATCGGCCCGGGAATGAGCTTCGGCGAGATCGCCATGGGCACCGGGCTGCGTTACCTGGTGAGCTTCACGGCCCTGTCGGACGTCACCGCCCAGCGGCTGTCCCCGGAGGCCATCGCGCAGATCGAGGAGGAGGACCCGCGCCTCGCCATGCGCTGGTGGCGCGCGGTGAGCCAGCAGGCGATGCTGCGCATCGAGGAGCGCTGGCGCCAGCGCGCCGGGGAGACCTTCACCGCGGACTGAGCCGTGATCCCCACCATGCCGGGGCTCGGGGACCCGGGCGTACACTCGGGCGCATGTCCGAACGCCGAGACCACCACTCACCCGTGAAGTTCTCCCCGGAGAAGTTCGAGGCCCACGAGGGCGGGACCGATCCCGCGCGGGTCTCCGAGGCCGCCCACCTGGCGGCTCAGGCCCTCGTCTCCCGCGGCCGGGAGTCGGAGGACGCCGCGGTCCGCGAGCGCCTCGTGCGCCTCACGGACGACCAGGGGCTCGAGGGGATCGCCGAGATGTGGTCCGAGGCCCCGGCGGTCTCGCTGCCCGGTGCGCTGTGGCGGCTGTACGCCCTGCGGGCCGCGGCGCGCAACGACCCGGACCGCATGGGCCGCTGGTTCGCCGCGGGACGCCACACCGCCCAGGTCTCCCACGTGGTGGCCGGGGTGGCGGACCCGCCGGGCGCGCAGGAGGTCTGCGAGGTCGCGGACACCATCCTCTCGGGGGCCTTCGAGGGAGAGTTCGACGTCGCCCTGGAGCGTTTCGCGGCGTTCGCCCGGGTGGTCGCCACCGGCCAGGAGCACACGCTGGACGTCCCCGGGCTCAGCGTGCGGAACCCGTGGGAGCGGATCCCCCGGCTGATCCGCACCGCCGAGGCCCTGGAGGCTTCCGCCCGGGCATGGCGGGACGGCTCGCTGGAGTAGTTCTCCCGCGGCGGACCCGGGACCCCCGGTTGAGTTCACCCCCGGGGCCGGGTCTACGATGGGTGGCAGGTGTCGGGCTGCGGCAGCCCCGGGCTCCATCATGTAGCCGCTTCGAGCGGCCTTCCGCCGAGAGGCGCTCCCGGTCCGGCACCGCCTACCCCCCCCCCCCCCCCCCCCCCCCCCCCCCCC
>NZ_BJNW01000021.1 GCF_006539885.1 Kocuria varians
GGGAAACTACTGGTGTGTTCATCGAGATGATGCCGCGCGCTAGACTGCGAACGATTATGTGGGGAGAGACGGACGGACCGGGCCCGAGGTGCGTGGACGCTGGGCAGCGTGCACGCGCGGGTCACCGAGTCGCCGTCGACAGGGGTATGGAGGACACATGACGCTGCGCGACTACGCCGACGTTCTGAAGAAGTGGTGGAAGATCATCGCGGCGCTCGCGGTGGTGGGCCTGGTGGCCGGCGGGATCTTCTCGCTGGTGACCACGTCCAAGTACGAGGCGACGGCGCAGCTGTACGTCTCGATCCCCACGAGCGACTCGGCCACCGAGCTGAACCAGGCGGCGACCTACCTGTCCCGCGAGCTGAAGTCCTACGCGACCGTGGCGTCCTCGCCCTACGTGCTGGGGCCCATGATCGAGGACACCGGCCTGAACCGCTCCGTCTCGGACGTGTCGGACATGGTGGAGGTCACCAACCCGACCGCCACCTCCATCATCCAGATCAACGCCACGGCGGAGTCGCCGGCGGAGGCGCAGGAGATCGCCAACGGGGTGGCGGACCAGCTGATCAAGGGCGTGGCGTCGCTCTCGCCCGAGGTCGCCAACCGCACCGACGCCGTGCGCGCCGAGGTGCTGAGCCGGGCCCAGCAGCCCACCAAGCCCAGCGGCATCCCGTCCCTGGTGTACCCGGCGGCCGGGCTCGTGCTCGGGGCGCTGCTCGGCGTGGTCCTCGCGTTCGTGCTGGACAGCCTGATCCGCCGCCCGCGCACGCTGCACGAGCTGCGCAGCGTCCAGGGCGCCTCCCTGACGGCCACGGTGCCGCGCCTGAAGCAGCTCAGCGACGCGCTGAGCTTCGACCCGGCCGCCATCGAGCAGTCCGGTGCGGCGCAGCCGAACCCGTACGTCACCACGCTGCGCTCGCGGCTGCAGCAGCGCCACGCACAGGTGCTGCCGCAGGTGGACGGCTGCGCCACGTTCGTCGTGACCGGCAGCCACACGGGTGACGGGGCGAGCACGGTGGCCCTGGAGCTCGCCCGCAGCTTCGCCGCCCTGGGCAGCCGCGTGGCCCTGCTGGACGCGCACCTCTCGGACCGCGGCCTCACGAACCTGCTGGCGCAGCAGGACCGCCCCGGCGTCTCCGACCTGCTGGAGCGGCGCGCAGGGGTGGACCGCAGCGCGGTGCAGCTCGAACCGGGCCTCACGTTCCTGCCCGCCGGTTCGCCCACCGGGCGTGCCAGCGACCTGGTGTGCTCGGAGGACATGGTCTCGCTGCTGCGCGAGCTGCGCGCGGAGTTCGACGTCGTGATCGTGGACTGCTCCCCGCTGGACGAGTCCGCGGACGCCCCCGTGCTCGGTGAGCTCGCGGACGAGGTGCTGCTCGTGACGGTGCCCGGCCGGGTGGGCTGGGACCAGCTGGAGACCGGCGTGGCCGGGTTCCGCGAGGTGCCCGTGTCCCTGGTGGCCAACAAGGTGCGCTCGGCCCGCGGACACGCCGGACTGGTCTGAGCGCGGTGACCGCGATGAATCCCGTCGCCGGTGCCGTGCTGCTGCTCTCCGCCTCCGCCGTGGTGGGGATCCTGGCGCTGATCCACATCCGCACCCGGCAGCGCGTGGACGGGCTGAACCTGCGCCTGTTCATGGTGCTGAACTTCCTGCTGGCCAACGTGGTCTCCGGCTTCGCGCACGTCCTGGGCTGGTCCAAGGACCGCGGCTTCTACGAGGTGCTCTCGGGCGAGCCCGTGGGCTCCACCTCCGGGCTGACCACCGCGGCGTGGGCCACGCTGCTCGCGAGCTGCGCCCTGTGGGCGGGGCTCGTGGTGCCGCGGCCGCGCCTGTTCCCGGCGCGTGCCGGGTCCCGCGAGCTTCCCCGGCGTCCGCTCGTGCCGGAGAACCTGTACTCGTTCGCCTCCGCCCACCGGGTGGGCGTGGGCGGTGTGGCGCTGGTCTTCGCGGCCGCGGGCGCCATGGGCCTGCTCAAGGTCATGGGCGCCACCACGGACCAGACCGGCGGCCGGATCATCTCCGTGGACGGCGGCAACGCCCGCTACGCGTTCCTCGCCGGCTGGCTGCCGTGGGCCGTGACGATCCTGGTGCTCGCGCTGGCCGCACGACGCCGGGCGACCGGCCAGGCCGTGTGGAACACCCTGCTGCTCGTGGGCGGGCTCGGCGCGCTCGCCGTGAGCGCCACCTGGAACGGCGGCCGCGCGGAGATCGCCTACGTGGCCTTCCCCCTGCTGGCGCTGATGCTGCCCCGGATCAACATCCTGCGGTGGCCGCTGATCGTCACGGGGGCGGTGGCCATGGTCGTGTTCGTCGTGGCCACGACCTCCCAGCGCGTGGGCGCGACCACCGACCCGTGGTCCTTCATCGACTGGCAGTGGGGCCGGTTCTCGATGTCCGCGTGGGCCGCGAACCACACGGCGCTGCACGGGTCACTGCACGGTGAGACCGTGTGGAGCGCCCTGATCAACGTGCCCCTGGCGCTGCTGCACTTCGCGGGCGTCCAGGCGGAGAACCCGTTCCGCTCCATGGTGCAGGTCTCCGGCTACGACCTGCTCGGGGGAGAGGACCAGATCTACGTGGTCCCCGGCTTCAGCTCCGAGATGCTGCTGAACTTCGGCATGGTGGGCGTGGTCGCGGGATACTTCCTGCTGGGGCTGTTCTCCGCGGTCATCTCTGACGCCTACACGCGCAGCCGCAGCGAGACCAACCGCGTGCTGCTCGCCACGGTCGGCTCCACGCTGGTCTTCCAGGGGATCGTGGGCCAGCTGGAGTCGTTCGAGGTGTTCGTGACGCTGTCGATCCTGCCGCTGTGGGGGCTGTGGATCGCGGAACGGCTCTTCGCGCGCCCCTACGACCTGGGGCAGCCGCTCGAGGACCTCCCAGCGGTGGCCGGCGAGGAGAAGGCCAGGGCACCCGCCCGCTGCTGAGCGGTTCAGGACACGTCGGGGGAGGGCGCTCGCAACGGGCGCGTCCAATCATTCTTGGGGGAAAGACACATGCCAGTGCTCACGGTCATCATGCCCGCCTACAGGGCGGCCGGCACGATCGGCGGCAGCATCCGTTCCACGCTGCGGGCCATGCCGCGCGACGCCCGGCTCGTCGTCGGCGTCGACGGGCCCGACGCCGCCACGGAAGCCGCCGCGCGCGCCGTGGCGGATCCGCGCGTCGTCGTGCGGGTCCACGAACGCAACCAGGGCTCGGTCGCGTGCACGCGGCGGCTGCTGCTCGAGACCGACGGGGAGTTCGTGGCCAAGATGGACGCGGACGACTACTGCCTGCCGTGGCGCTTCCGGCTGGAGCTCGCGGCGGTGCGCCACGCGGACATCGTGTGCGGCACGGGAATCCGCTTCGGTGCGGGGATCCCGCGGCCGTCCTACTTCGGATCGCTGACCTCCCGGGAGATCGGCGCGCTGCTGCCGTTCACGAACCCCCTGTTCCACCCGAGCATGCTCGCGCGCCGCCAGAGCCTGCTGGACGCGAACGCCTACGCCGTGGACTCGCCGGCCGAGGACTACGTGCTGTGGCACGACGCCCTGCTCAACGGGGCCCGGCTCGCGAAGCTCGCCACGCCCGTGATCGCCTACCGGCTCAGCGAGGGCCAGATCTCGGGCGCCTCGGACTACCACCAGCGGGTCGAGGCGGACCCCGAGGTGCGCCGCGTCTACGAGGCCTGGGCCCGCGCGAACAACCGGATGTGGCTGCTCGAGGACGGTGGGACACCCTCCCACCCCCGGGTCACCGCCGAGCACGCCGAGGAGATCCTGAGCCAGGTGCGACCGGTCACGCGACCCTACGCCCGGCGCCAGATCGCCCTGCACGCGAGCCCTGCGGGGTCCGCATGCTGAACCAGGTCAAGTCCCTGATCGAGCGGATCATCCCGCGGCTGTCCTCCGCGCTGGTCATCCTCACGCTGGCCGCGCTGACCAACCCGCACTACGTGGGCATCTACAACGTGGTCACGCTGCTCTACACGGCCATCCAGGCCACCATCGACTCCGGTGCCCGCTTCGCCGTGATGCGCGTGCTCACCGAGCCCGGCGGCATGAAGATCATGAACCGCTACCGGATGTTCATGCCCGTCGTGGCGTTCGAGCTGCTGGTCGCGCTCATGCTGTTTCTGCTGTGGAACGGGACGCTCGAGAACTGGGGCGAGTTCTTCCAGGTGCTCCCCGTGGCGTTCGCGCCCGGTTTCGGTGCCCTCGGTCTGCTCTACGTGGGCACGCTGCAGGCCACGAGCCAGTGGGGTCTGCTCGCCCGGCTGCAGTTCCGGGCCGCCCTCGTGGGCCTGCTGGTGGGTGGCACCACCCTGATCCTCACCCACTCGCTGCTGGGCCCGGCCCTGCAGCTCGCCGTCACGGAGGGCGTGTTCGCGCTGCTGTGCTGGCGGAGGGCACGCAAGAACACGCTGCCCATCCCGCACTCCGCCCCGGGCGAGAAGTCGATCCTCTCGGACATGGGAGCCATGTCCGGCTACGCGCTGATGGCGTGGCTGCAGGGCCAGGCGGAGCGGCTGTTCATGACGTTCTTCGCGGGCACCGCCGTGCTCGGCATCTACACCGCGGGCAGCGCGGTGGGCCGCGCCCCGGGAGACGCCCTGGCGGCGTCGACCGCGAACATGGTCCGCGTGGCCGTCGCGGACAAGGAGACCCCGGACGAGATCCGGGACACGAGCAACCGCTTCCTCAGCGGGGCGCTGATGCTCGCCGTGGTCGGGGTGGTCGTGGCGCAGGTGGCCGCGATCGTGCTCGGGCCGCTGCTGGGGGCCAAGTGGAACGCCGCCATGGCCATGGTCCCGTTCATCGCCATGGTCTCGTTCCCCGGCGTGCTCTCGTGGGCGGCCTCCGTGCTGCTCGTGCGCACCGGTGCCGCGTGGAAGACGTTCGTGGGCCCGGTGATCGGCATCGTCTTCGGCGCGGTGATCGCGTGGGTCGCCTCGTTCGACCTCAACCTGGCCGCCACGTTCCTCGTGGTGCGCGAGTTCGCGGTGGTCCTGGTGGCCTACCTATTCATCGGCCGGGCCGCGCCCTGGCGCTCCTTCTGGCTCGGCCTGGCCCTCACGGTCGTGGGCATGACCACCTGCTGGCTCGTGGTGCTCTGACGACGACGGCGGGCAACCCTTTCGGGTTGCCCGCCGTCGTCGTGCGGTCGGGGTGCCGCGGCTACGCGCCCCGCGCGGAGTCCCGGTGCGAGCGGTACCAGGCCACGGCGTCGTCGAGACCCGTGGGGAGGTCGATGGTCGCGGTCCAGCCGAGGGAGCTCAGCAGGGACACGTCCATGAGCTTGCGCGGGGTGCCGTCCGGCTTGGAGTCGTCCCAGTGGGTGACCCCGGTGTAGCCGGTGGCGTCCGCCATCAGGCCGGCGAGCTCCTTGATGGAGACGTCCTCGCCCGTGCCCACGTTGACCTGCTGGGGGCCGTCGTAGTGCTCCATGAGGTGCAGGCAGGCCGCGGCGAGGTCGTCCACGTGCAGGAACTCGCGCCGCGGAGAGCCGGAGCCCCAGTTGGTGATCTCGGTGTCGCCGTTGCGCACCGCCTGGTCGTAGCGGCGGATCATGGCCGGCAGCACGTGCGAGCCGGTGGGGGAGAAGTTGTCCCCGGGCCCGTAGAGGTTCGTGGGCATGGCCGAGATCCACGGCAGGCCGTACTGGCGGCGCACCGACTGGACGTGCAGGATGCCCGCGATCTTGGCGATCGCGTAGGCGTCGTTGGTGGGTTCGAGGTAGCCGGTCAGCAGCGCCCCCTCGCGCAGCGGCTGCTCCGCGAGCTTCGGGTAGATGCAGGAGGAGCCCAGGAACAGGACGCGCTCCACCTCCACCGCGCGGGCGGCGTCGAGCAGGTTCAGCTGGATCCGCAGGTTGTCCGAGAGGAAGTCCACGGGACGCGTGTTGTTCGCCCCGATCCCCCCGACCTTCGCGGCCGCGAGCACCATGTAGCGCGGGCGGTGCTCGGCCATGAACGCCTCCACGGCCTCGCGGTCGCGCAGGTCCAGCTCCCGGGAGGTGGCCCCGATCAGGTTCTCGAAGCCCTGCTTCTCGAGCTGGCGCCAGATGGCCGAGCCCACGAGCCCCCGGTGTCCCGCCACGTAGAACGGGGCGGTGCGGTCCAGCTCGTGCGGCACGTAGACGACGTCGTCGCTCGTGCGGGCGTCCGCGGGGTCGCTGACGGTGTGGGGCCAGTCGAGCCCCGTGTCGATGGTTCCGATGTCTTCTGCGTTGTCCACGTTCGTCCTCATGCTGCGTGCTCGGGTGTCCAGATGTGCTGCGCCACGGTGTCGATCCAGGGGGTGCCCGCGCACTCGAGCGCGGCGATGTCGGCATCCACCATGATGCGCGCCAGTTCCGGGGCGTGCACCGTGGCCTTCCACCCCAGCTTCTCCTCCGCCTTGGAGGGGTCCCCGATCAGGGCGTCCACCTCGGTGGGGCGCAGGTAGCGCTCGTCGAAGCGCACGTGCTTCTCCCAGTCCAGGCCGGCGTGCTCGAAGGAGGTCTCCAGGAACTCGCGCACGGTGCTCGGGCGGCCCGTGGCCAGCACGAAGTCCTCCGGCTCGTCCACCTGCAGCATCCGCCACATGCCCTCGACGTACTCCGCGGCGTAGCCCCAGTCGCGCACGGCGTCCAGGTTGCCCATGTAGAGGTGCTCCTGCTTGCCGGCCTTGATGGCCGCCACGGCGCGCGTGATCTTGCGGGTCACGAAAGTCTCGCCGCGGCGCGGGGACTCGTGGTTGAAGAGGATCCCGTTCACGGCGAACATGTCGTACGCCTCGCGGTAATTCTTGGTGATCCAGTACGAGTAGATCTTGGCGGCGCCGTAGGGCGAGCGCGGGTAGAACGGGGTGTTCTCGTCCTGCGGCGGGGGAGTGGCCCCGAACAGCTCGGACGTGGAGGCCTGGTAGAAGCGGCACTTCACACCCGCGCGGCGCACGGCCTCGAGCAGGCGGATGGTGCCGAGCCCCGTGGTGTCACCCGTGTGCTCCGGCTCGTCGAAGGACACGCGCACGTGGGACTGCGCGCCCAGGTTGTAGACCTCGTCCGGGTCGATCTCGCCCATCAGCGTGACCAGGCGCGCGGCGTCCGAGAGGTCCCCGTAGTGCAGGAACAGCCGGGCGTCCGGGTTGTGGGGGTCCTGGTACAGGTGGTCGATGCGCGACGTGTTGAACGTGGAGGCGCGGCGGATCAGCCCGTGCACCTCGTAGCCCTTGGACAGCAGCAGCTCCGCCAGGTAGGAGCCGTCCTGCCCGGTGATGCCCGTGATCAGTGCCTTCTTGCTCATGGTGTTCTCTCCCCTTGTGAATCGGTTCTGCGGGACCGGGGCCCCGGTGGATCAGGAATTGACGGTTGCCGGTGCCCGGTCCTCGGCCACGAGGCCGGGGCGCAGCTTGCCGAGGGCCGAGACGAAGGACCGCACGGCGGCACCCCGGCTCAGCACCTCGCGGACGTAGCGGCGGCCCCCGCGGTGGACGGTGTCGCCGGTGGCGACCCACTCCTCGTGCAGGCGCAGCGCGCCGTCCACGAGGGCTTCGGGGTCACCGGGTGCCACGCGGATGCCGGCGTCCGCGGCCGCGAGCTCCGAGGCGGAGGGCCCCTCGGCCTCGACGGCGGCGAGCACCGGGCGCTCCGCGGTGAAGTAGCTCGTGAGCTTGCTCGGGACGCACATCTCCTTGAGGCCCGCGCGCTCGTTGACGAGCAGGATGTCCGCGGCGCGCAGCAGGCCCGCGTAGGTGTCGTTGTCCACGCTGGGCAGCACCTCGAAGCGCGGCGTGGTGGCCGCGAGCTCCTCGAGCTGGGGACGCTGGTGCCCACCGCCCACGAGCACGAAGCGCAGCGGTGCACCACGGCGCTCGGCAATCTGGGCGGCCGCGGCGACGTTCGGAAGGTCCTGCTTGGCGCCCATGTTGCCGGTGTGCAGCACGACGACGTCCTCCGGGCCCCACCCGAAGCGCTGGCGCAGCGCGGCGGTGTCCACGGTGGGCGCCTCCGCGATGTGGGTCCAGTTGCGGACAGTGGTGATGCGCTCCCCGGCCACGCCCATGTGACGGCGCAGGTAGTCGGAGAAGCGGTCGTGGATCACGACCACCCCGTTGCAGGAGCGCAGGAACGCGCCCTCGACCGCGCGCATCACGCGGGTGACGAGGCCCCCGGCCGCGCCGGTCTCGGAGAGGCCGGCGGTGTAGATGTCTTGCACCCACACGAGCACCGGGGTGCGGGCCAGGGCGGCGCGGACGCGCACGATCGCGGAGGCGAACAGCGCCGGCGTGATGACGACGACGACGTCAGGCTTCCCCCACGGGGCCCGCGCGGCGCGCAGGCCGAAGACGATCTCCATGCCCAGGCGGCGCAGCTGGCCGGCGTCGTGCGGCACGGGGTGCGGGATGCGGCGCACGGGGACGCCGTCGATGACCTCGAGCGGGCCGTCCTCGCGCGGGTAGCCCTCGTGGACCTGCCACTGCGGGTAGTGCGGCAGGCCGGTGACGACCTCCACGTCCCACCCGTCCTCGCGCAGCGCGCGCGCCATCCCGGCGGTGTAGGGCGCGATGCCGGTGTGCTCCGGCGCATAGTTGAGACCGACGATCAGGATGCGTGAGCTCACGCCTACTCCTCCCCCATGGAGACGCGGGCATCACCCGCGTTTCCCCCAGATACGGTGGATCTCCCCAGATCCCCCGAGGGCCGCGGTGTTCCACCGTGGCCCGTGAACGGTGCCGACGTTTCTGAACTCTCCAGTTCATCGACGATCGCCATCATAACTCTGCACCGCAAGACACTTCACCAGAATGACGACAATTCTGTGTGGGCCCATATAGGTACAACCGGGCAAAAGCGCAGGTGGGACCCCGAAAAACAGTCTTCTAAATGTAAAACCACACATTAGGGGACGGATTCATGGGGGCTCTCGAGGTACCTCCTGGCTATGATTAATGAGTGCAAAGCCGCACCCGTCACGGGGGAACGTGAGGGTCGAGCGGCGCGCGGGGGCAGGGATCCGATCGACGCGGTGGGGTGCCGGTTCGCAGGGGAGAGCCCGCCGGCCACGGTGGGGACAGGGCGACGGAGCACGGCTGAGGTGAATTCGTCGCAGGACTGGGGAGTATTCATGCGTATTGCCGGGCAGGCAAGTTTTCTGACCGAGGACGGGCACACCATCCATGCGTGGGTGCACGGCCCCGAGAACGACCGCGTGCGCGGTGCGGTGGTTATCGCGCCGGCCCTCGCACGTGAAGAGGTGGTGAGCCACCGCAGCATGCGGCTCGTGGCCGCGCGCGCCGCCCAGGAGGGCTGGCTCGTGATCCGTCCCTCGTGGAGCGGCACCTCGGAGTCCGGCGAGCGTCCCGCGTGCAGCGATCCCGTGGAGGTCTGGCACCGGAACCTCGAGCTGGCCTACCGCACCGCCCGCGACCTCGTCGGGACCGAGCTCCCGGTCCACGGCATCGGGCTGCGGATCGGCGCGAGCGTGCTGGCCACCTCGCCCCTGCCCTTCGACAAGCGCGTGCTGTGGGAGCCGGTCTCCGGTGCCGTGTACATGCGCCAGTACACCGGCCTGCGCCGCGCGAGCGGACTGAGCCTGCCCCCCGAGGTGGGGGACGGCGTCGAGATCGACGGTGCCCACTTCACGGACCGCGAGGCCGCCGCCATCCGCGCGCTGCCGGACCCCCGCAAGGTCACCGCGCCCGGGCTGCTGCCGGTGCGCGAGACGGACCGCACGGTGGCCAAGAAGCTCTACGGCGTGGCCGCCATCTACGCCAAGGCGAGCCCGCCCGCCATTGCCGCCCTCGTGGCGCGCCTGGACGAGCCCGTGGCGCCGGGCGCCCCGAAGCCGGCGGACGTGAGCGGCTGGCGCCCCACCACCACGGCCCGCTTCCACGTGGCCGAGTTCGGTGTGGACGTGGACGAGGAGCTCCTCGAACTGGGCCCGGACAACCTGGCCGCGACCTACACCCACCCCGTGGGCCGCCACGGCACGGGCGCCGGAGCAGCCGTGCTCGCGCCGCCGTCGGCCGATCCCAAGGACGGCCCCACCGGGCTGTGGACCGTGCAGGCCCGTCGGCTCGCCGCGCGCGGCGTCCCCGCCCTGCGGGTGGACCGCCACCACTGCGGGGACGGCGCCGGCCTGGACGAGGTCAAGGACATCAACCCGTACACCCGCGAGGGCGTGGCGGACATCGACATGGGCGCCTCGTGGCTGCACGAGCGCACGGACGAGCCCGTCACCGGCGCGGGCCTGTGCGTGGGCGGCTGGCTCGTGGCCATGGCCCCTCCCACGAGCGCGATGACCACCCGCGTGGTGCTCAACAACGTGGCGTGGCGCGCCGGGGAGCGGTACTACGAGAAGCTCTACCGCGACTGGGACGTGGACGCCGTGCTGGAGCAGCTGCGGACCATGAGCGACGTGGAGCTGAACACCACGTGGCGCACGCGCGCCAAGGAGCTGGTGCGCCGTCGGATGCCCTACCGGGCATGGCTCTCCCTGGGCCGCTGCGGCATCCCCAACGTGCCCGAGGTCGTCATGGAGCACGCCTCGCGCAACGCGGAGGTCTCCTTCTACTTCGGCGCGGAGGACGGCGTGTTCTTCGAGCAGGAGCGCGGCGAGGAGGGCCTGGCACGGCTCACGCGCCGCGGCCGCCGCATCAAGGTGGCCCACGTGCCCGCGCTGGACCACTCGCTGCAGGCCTACGCCGCGCGCCTCACGGCGCTGCAGATCATCGACGCGGCCCTCGGGCTGAGTTACTACCCCGCGGAGGAGATGGCCACATGCGCCGCCTGAAGAACGACGCCGCCCGGCCGGGCGGCACGCGATCGAGCGTCCTGCGGGTGCTCACCGGGTGCACCCTGGGTGCCCTGCTGCTCACGGGCTGCGGCTCCGGCGAGCCCGAGGCCACCACGGGCACGGGTTCCAGCATCGGCTTCGACGCCCAGGCCGCCAAGCAGGCGGGGTTCTCCGACCCGGAGAAGCTCAAGCAGGAGTCGGACGGAATCACCATCACCGGCGCCCGCGGCCTGTCCCAGCGGGCGGTGGACCTCACGGTCAGCACGGACGCCGTGTCACCGCAGGCCCCGGGTGGGCGCAACTCCCTGGTGGTGATCACCCCGGAGGGCTACGACCCGGCGAAGAAGTACCCCGTGGTCTACATGCTGCCCGGCAGCAGCTCCACGGACGCCCCGGCCATGCAGTGGTACGAGGCCGGCCAGGCCGAGCAGCTCACCCGGGGGATGCCGGTCATCACTGTGATCATGAGCGGCGGCAAGGAGGGCTGGTACACGGACTGGGCGAAGCAGGACAAGCTGACCCAGAACTGGAAGACCTTCCACCTGGACCAGGTGGTGCCGTGGATCGACGCGCACCTGTCCACCGACACGGACCGTGGCCACCGCGTGGTCATGGGCTCCTCGATGGGCGGCTACGGTGCGGTGCGCTACGCGGAGGAGCGCCCTGACCTCTTCGGGGAGGCCATCAGCTTCTCCGGCCTGCTGGACGTGTCCCCGGACGCGGTTAAGCAGAACTTCGAGCAGGCGTCCAAGGAGTCCACCGGGGAGACGGACGCGCTGTTCGGCAACGGCACCACGACCACCGAGGAGCAGTGGGCGGCCCACGACCCCCTGACGCAGAGCGGCTCCCTCCAGGACGTGCGGGTGCAGCTCTTCGCGGGCAGCGGCAACGGCCAGAACGGTGACATCGAGCCTGCGCTGCGGGACACGACCGCCTCCTTCGCCCAGAAGCTCGGCGGCCAGGGCGTGGACCACCAGTACACCGAGTACGGGCACGTGGGCACGTGCGACGGCGGCCACACGTTCGATTGCTGGCGGCCCGCCGCGGTGGTGGCCCTCGGCCGCTGGGCGCAGCACACGGGGCTGAAGCTCACCGAGCCGCAGCCGGCCGTGGACCAGGCGTTCAAGAACGTGACCTCCCAGGGCGCGTCGTGAGCGCCGCCCAGGGGGCCGCGGGCGCTCCGCGCGTGGGCTGCGACCTGCAGGGCGTGGCCCCGGTCGCGGAGTCCCTCGCGCGGCGCGGCGAGCGCTACCTGCGGGCGGTGCTCGCCCCGGAGGAGATCGCCGAGCTGACTCGCCCGGGTGCGGCGGCGCCGTCGGCGGAGTCCGTCGCGGGTCGCTTCGCCGCGAAGGAGGCCGTGCTGAAGGTGCTGCGCCCGGCGCCCGAGGACGCCGTGCCGTGGCCGCACGTCCTGGTGCGCACGGACGCGCACGGCGCGCCGCACGTGCAGCTGCGCGGGGAGGCCGCGCGCCTCGCCCGGGAGGCGGGCCTGCGGAACTGGAGCGTCAGCACGTCCCACGACGGCGGGTTCGCCCTGGCCGTGGCCCTCGCCACGGCGTCGTAACACCGCGGGACCCGCTCGCCGCGTGCGGCGGAGCCCGCCACCACGGACCAGACACCACAGACCACCGAGACGGCCGTGGGCCGGCCGGCCGTTCCTCGGAACCGAGAATCACCCGATCAACCCAGAAAGGTTTCACCCCATGGATTCCACCATTGAAACGACCGTCCGTTCCGTACTGAGCGAGCAGGGCAAGCTCTCCGAGGACGCGCAGAGCATCGCCGTGGACGCGGACCTCTACCGCGCCGGCATGACCTCGCACGCCTCCGTGAACGTGATGCTGGGCCTCGAGGACGAGTTCGACATCGAGTTCCCCGAGGAGCGCCTGACCAAGGCGACGTTCACGTCCATCCAGTCCATCGCGGAGGCCGTGGAGGCGATCCAGAATGACTGAGAACAGTGTGCTGACCAAGGCCCCGCGCACCGGCGCGGAGTATCCCGAGCGCCTGGCGGAGACCACCGCCCGCGCCGAGGCCGTGGCGAAGGTGGCCCGTGAGTTCGCGGACGCCGTGGACGGCGAGTCCCGCTTTCCGCAGGAGACCATCGAGGAGGCCCGCGCACAGGGTCTGCTGGGCGCCCCCATGACGGCGGCGGACGGCGGGCTCGACTACGGCATCACGGAGCTGTGCCGGCTGCTCGAGCGGGTGGGGCGCGAGTGCACCTCCTCCGCGATGATCCTCGCCATGCACTACTCGCAGGCGCTGTGCCTGACCCGCCACGCGGACACCGACTACCTGCGCGAGTTCACCCGCCGGGTCGCCCAGGACGGGCTGCTGCTCGCCTCCGCGACCACCGAGGTGAACATCGGCGGCAACACCCGCTCCTCCACGTGCGCGGTGCGTCCGGTCGGGAACGGCCGGGTGGGCCTGCACAAGACGTGCCCCGTGATCTCCTACGGGGCGTACGCGGACGCCATCCTGGTGACCGCGCGCCGCGACGAGGACGCGGCGTCGAGCGACCAGGTGCTGCTCGTGGTCGAGGCCGAGGACCTGCAGCTGGAGCGCCAGCGTGGCTGGGACGCCCTGGGCATGCGCGGCACCTGCTCGGAGTCCTTCGAGCTGGAGGCCACCGCGGGCGAGGACGCCGTGTTCGGCGTGCTGTTCGAGACCATCTCCGCCCAGACGATGCTGCCGGGCGCGCACTGCCTGTGGGCCTCCGCGTGGCTCGGGATGGCCACCCAGGCGGGGCTGACCGCCCGGTCCGTGGTGCAGAAGGCCGCGCGCAAGACGCCGGGGACGCCCCCGCCGTCCGCGCTGCGCCTGGCCGAGCTCGAGGTGCAGCTGCAGGCGATGACGGACGTGGTCCGCTCCTCGGTGGCCCGCTACGAGGCGGCCTACGAGGACCCGGAGACGTGCGAGTCCATGCAGTTCGCGATCGCCATGAACACCCTGAAGGTCTCCGGTGCGGAGGCCGTGCGCAAGATCGTGGGGGACGCCCTGGTGATCGTGGGGATCTCCGGGTTCGCCAACCACTCGCCCGTGAGCCTGGCACGCCTGTACCGGGACAGCATCGGGCCCTCGGTCATGGTCAACAACGACCGCATCCTGCTCCACACCGCCACCATGCAACTCGTCTCGAGGGGACAACGATGACCATCATGGACACCCACCAGGACCTGGACACCCAGCAGGACGCGTTCCGCAGGGGGCTCGAGGCGAACGACTGGCTGCTGCCCACGCTGGGCGACGGCGTCAACGGGCTCGGCCCGCAGGCGGAGGACGTGGTCCAGGGCATCGCCGCCGCGGCCCGGAAGATCGCCCGCGAGCTCTCGCCGCAGGCCGGCACGCGCCGGCTGCGCTTCCCGCCGGTCAACGGCACGCGGCTGCTGGAGCGCACCGACTACGTGGCGTCCTTCCCGCAGCTGCTGGGCACGATCGCAGCGTTCGAGGGCGACAACAAGGCCCACCGCCAGCTGCTCGCCACGTACGAGGAGCAGGGCGACTGGTCCGCGCAGCTCACCTCGGCCGGCCACGCGCTGGTCCCGGCGGTGTGCCACCCGCTCTACGCCTACCTGGAGAACTCGCAGGTGGACGGCACGGTCTTCGAGCTGATGGGGGAGTGCTACCGCCACGAGCCGAGCCCGGACCCCATGCGCTTCGTGACGTTCCGCATGTTCGAGGCCGTGCGCATCGGCACCCCCGCGGAGGCCGCCGAGCACCGCGAGAAGTGGCTCGCCGCGGGCACCGACCTGCTCACGAACCTCGGGCTGGAGGTCCAGGCGGACACCGCGAACGACCCGTTCTTCGGCCGGGCGGGCAAGCTGCTCAGCGCGGGCCAGCGCGAGGCGCAGCTGAAGTTCGAGATCCTCACGGAGGTCTACCCGGGCCACCCCACGGCCATCGCCTCCGCGAACCTGCACGAGGACCACTTCGGCGAGGGCTTCAACCTGCGCACCGCGGACGGCACCGTGGCGCACTCCGCGTGCTTCGGCTTCGGTCTGGAGCGCGTGGCCCTGGCGCTCGCCGCGAAGCACGGGTTCGACGTCGCCGCGTGGCCCGCGTCCGTGCGCCAGGAGCTGGGCCTGTCATGACCGCCGTGACCGAGAGCAACGGTGCCGCCGTGCGGACCGAGGCCCCTTTCGGGACCGAGGTCCTCGCGGTGCGGGGGTGCGAGCCGCTCACCGCGGCGGACGTGCCGCGCTCCGTCCTGCACGACCCGGCGGAACCGTGGTCGCCCACGAACTGCTACACGGACGTGTGGATCGGGCTCACCGCAGCCCTCGGTCTGGACCCCGTCCCCATGCTGGGGGCGGCGTTCAGCGCGGACTTCCTGGGGGACCAGTGGGAGTTCCTCAAGCCGCGCCAGGAGGACCTGGAGGCGCTCTACGGCCTCACGGTGGGGGAGTACGACACGTGGCGCCCGCTCGGGGAGCACCTGCAGCTGGCGATGTCCCGCGGGGACGCCCTGATCGTGGAGGTGGACGCGTTCCACCTCCCGGACACCGAGGGCGTCTCCTACCGGATCGAGCACACGAAGACGTCGATCGTGCCGCTGCGCCTGGACCCCCTGGCGGGGGAGCTGGTGTACCTGCACAACGACGGCGTGCACGTGCTGCGCGGCGAGGACCTGGAGAACACCCTGGGCCCCGGTGCGCGCGACGGCCGTGTGCCGTACCCCTACGTGGAGCTCGTGCGGCTGTCCGGGCTGAAGCGGCTGCCGCCGCGTGAGCTGTGGCAGCACACCATCGAGCTGGTGCGCGGGCACCTGCGGCGCGCACCGGACTCCGGTGGGGCCGCCGACGGTCCCGCTCAGCGTCTGGTGACCTCCATCCGGGAGCACCTGCCGGAGCTCGCGGAGCGGGGCATGGACTACTTCCACCTGTACTCGTTCGCGACCACGCGTCAGGCGGGGCTCACCTCCGGGCTCGCGGCGCACGCGTGCCGGTACCTCGCCGCGGGTGCGGCGCAGTGGCCCAGCGACCTGGACGCCGAGCAGCTGCTCGAGGCCGCGGAGGCGTTCGACGCCGCCGCGGGCGCGGCCAAGACCCTGCAGTTCCAGCTGGCCCGGGCCGCCCGCGGCAGGACCCCGCGCGTGGACACGTCCGCCGAGGCGTTCGTGGCCGGGCACACCGCCGGGATGCACGCCGTCCGGGAAGCCCTGGGTCTCGGGGAATGAGGGACGTGCGCGCCGCGGACGTGCTGGAGAACGCCACGTGGTTCCTGCGCCGGGTCGACCCCGCGCAGGAACCGGGCGACGCGCTCGCCGCAGGGATCCCCGCGCGCATTCCCGGGACCGTGTCCGGTGCGCTGCGCGACGCCCTCGGTGAGGACGCCGTGGCCGGCGTGCTCGCCGGGGACGGTCCCGAAACCGTCTGGGAGTTCCGCACCACCGTCACCACCGCGGGCGGTCCCCACCGTTTCACCTCCGAGGGCGTGGCCACCGTCTCGGAGCTGCTCGTGGCGGGGCGGGTCGCGCACACGAGTGGCAGCGCCTTCGCCCCGTGGGAGGTCACGGCGGAACTCCCCGCGGGCCCGTGCGAGGTCGTGCTGCGCGTGCTGCCCACCACCGGTATGGCCGTGCCGCGCAAGCCCCGCGCCCGTTGGCTCTCACCGCTCGTCCCGGACCGTTCCTACCGCTGGCGGCGCACGCCCCTGGTCGGGGCCATCGACTGGCCGGGCGCTCTGCCCGTCCTGGGCCCGTGGGGCGGACTCCGCGCGAGCGCCGTCCCCGCGCCCCCTTCTTCTTCGCCTTCCGAGGCCGGGAGCGCGCGGCCCGGTTCCGGAACCGCCTCTCGTCCACCCGGGGCACCCGCGGCGCGCACCCGGGTGCTCGAGGATGGCCGCGGCCTCGTGACCGTGGGATTCGCTGGGACCGGGTCCGGCGGCGTCGCCGACTCGGTCCGCATCACCGTGGAGACCGCTCCGCGTTCCGGGGCGGGCGAGGTCGTGGCCGAACGGACCGTGACCGCCGCCGAAGCCGCGGGCTGCGCGACCGTGGCCCTCACCGTTCCGGAGCCCCGCCTGTGGTGGCCCCACGGCGCGGGCGAGCAGCCCCTGTACCGGGTGCGCGTGCGCACGGCGGGATCCGAGCACGTGACCCGTGTGGGCTTCCGCACCGTGACCGCCGAGGCCAGGGACGGCGACCACCGGGGCCTCGCCCTGCGCGTCAACGGTGTGCCCGTGTTCGTGCGCGGTGCCGTGTGGACGGGCGCCGACCCTTTCGAGGTGGCTGCGGACCCGCAGCGCACCCGGGCAATGCTGCTGCGTCTGCGCGCGGGCGGCGCCACCATGCTCCGCATCCCCGGCACCAGCTGCTACGAGACCGAGGACTTCCACCGCCTGTGCGACGAGCTCGGGGTCATGGTGTGGCAGGACGTCGCCCTCGGCCCCCTGGACGCCCCCGACGACCCCGACTGGCGCGCCGGGCTGCGCGACGAGGTGCACGCCCTGGCCTCGCGGTTGGCCCCGCACCCGTCCACGGCGGTGGTCTCCGGTGGCACCGAGGTGGTCCAGGCGCCCGTCCTCGCGGGTCGGCCCGCCGAGCAGTGGGTCGCGGACGTGCTCGTGAACGACATCCCCGGCGCGGTGGGCGAGGCGGGAGCGGATGTCGTGGTCGTCCCGTCCTCGCCGTGCTCGGACGAGGGCCTCGACGCCGCTCGCGACGCCTGGGCGGCGACGTTCGCGCGCTGGCAGGGAGCCGAGGCCCCGGCGGCGGGGGAGCGGGCGGCGTCGTCGTCCGGTGTGCCCCGCAGCTCGCCCGTGGATGCCGCGGACGGCGTCTCCCACTACTTCGGGGTGGGCGCTTACGGACGGCCGATCGAGGACGCCGTGACCCGCGGGGTGCGCTTCGCCGCGGAGTCGCTGACGTTCGGCGTGCCTCCGGAGCCCGCCGTGGTGCGCGCGCAGTTCGGCACGGATGCGCCCCTGGACCACGAGCCGTCTGCGGAGCGCTGGCGTGAGGGCATCGCCCACGATCCCGGTGCCGCCTGGACCTTCTCGGACACGACCATGCTCTACGTGCGACGCGTGTTCCTGGACCGTGACAGCGACCCGGACGCCGGTCTCGCGGTGCCCGCGCGGCCCGCGCCGGAGCGCGCGCTCACTGACCATGCACGCCGGCTCGAGTACGAGCGCGCGGCGCTCGCCCACGTCTTCCAGCGGACCCTCGCGCAGTGGCGCTCCCGGGACTCGACGTGCCGCGGTGCACTCGTGCTCTCGGCGGCGTCGACCGCGCCGGGCGCCGGCTGGGGCGTGCTGGACGTGACCGGCCGACCGACCGCCGCGTGGTACGGCATGCGCCGGGCGTGCGCCCCGGTGGCGGTCTCGTTCGTGCCCGCAGGGGGCGACGGGCTGCCCGTGCACGTGTGGAACGACGCCCCCGAGCCCCTGAGCGCCACGCTGCGGCTCACCGTGGCCACGGTCCGCGGCGGCTGCCAGGCACCGCTGGACCTCCCGGTGACAGTTCCCGCGCACGGCGAGCTCGTGCTGCGCGCGGACCTCGCGGACGGCACCTTCCGGGACCTCGACAACGCCTACGGCTTCGGGGAGCGCGAGTACGACGCGGTGTCCGCCGTCCTGCTCTCGGGCACCGGCGAGGTGCTGGCCCGGGACGCGCACCTCAGCGGCGGGCCCCGCCGCTACGACCCGGTGGACCCGGGGCTCGACGCCCACTGGGTGCACACCGCTGACGGTGCCTGGCACGTGGCCGTGACCGCCACAAGCCTCGCGCGCTTCGTGGCGCTGGACCTCCCCGTGGACGCCCCGTCCGAGACCCCGGACACCCCGGTGGCGGAGGACGGCTACGTGCACGTGCTCCCCGGCGAGACCGTCGTGATTCCCGTGAGCGGCGCCGTCACGGCCACCGTGCGTGCCGCGACCACCGTGCGCGCGCTCGAGACGCAGCCGGCACCAGTCCGCGCTGGGTGACATGCAGGCCCGGACACGGAACGTACGTGCCCGGGCCTGGCCTGACCGTCGGGGGGCGGCTCTACCGGCCCCTCTGAGAAGCGCCGGTACCGCTCCGCCCCCAGAACCTCGCACCGCGGGAGCGAGCGGGGTGGACCTGCCGCCCGCCCCAACCGGGGTCAGGCGGCGTCGATGCTCTGCCCGGTGGCGTCCTGCACCGTGAAGTCCGCCATGGCGCGGCGGGCTGCGGTGGAGAACACCGAGTGGTCCAGCGGCTCGATCACGATCATGGTGGTGTGGGAGTCCAGGGCACCGGGGGTCACGTGGCAGAACTCCGCGTCCGCCGTGCTGAAGACCGCCTTCACGGTGAGCCCGGGCACCCTGCCCAGCCGCCGCAGCTCGGGCTGGGGGATGTCGATGATCCCGAGGGACGCCGCCAGGGAGTTCACCCGGGGGGACGCCTCGTGGGCCTTGGTCCGCGTGCCACGGACCACCGTGCGGGCAACGGTGCCGGCGCGGTGGACGAGCACGCGCCGCAGTGCGTGGACCGGTGACTCGGCCGTCGGCTCCTCCGACGCCGCGGCGTCGTCCTGCGCGGGAGCGGGCGCGGTGGGCTCCTCGCCCGGCACGCGCGGGGCCAGCGGCCCGGACGTGATGCCCTGGCGCCAGTAGCGCCACGGGGCCTTCTGCCACGCCACGTTGTTGACCACGTGCAGGGTCAGGCGGCGGGTGACGTCCGCGGGGAGCTCGTGCGCGGCGGCCATCAGGCCCCACGCGCCCAGGCAGATGCCGCTCGCGGTGAGGGGACCGTCCGTGAGGGAGGCGACGTGCTCCACGAGCTCGCGGCACTCCACCACCGTGCGGCGGTCGTAGGGATTGGGGTTGCGCACGAGGTCCGAGCGGACCAGCTCACCGGTGTCCGTGCGCTCGGCGAGCACGCAGACGGCACCCTGCGCGGAGGCGAACAGGGCGGTGGTCAGCCACAGCCCGCCGGCGGCCTCCATGGTGTCCGAGCCGGGGGAGACGAGGCCCAGCCCGGGGGCGTCCGGTGCGCGGTCCACCGGTTCGGTGACGATCGCGGGACGCCGCTCGGCACCGACCGTGGCACGGCGCAGCCGCACCGGGGTGCCGGCCACGTCCAGGGTGACCTCCTGGGCGGGCTGCTGGTCGGCCGGCTCCAGGCCCTCCTGCCGCGCGGGCGCGCCATCCGCGAGGGCGGCGACGACGGCGCTCGCCAGCTCCGGCGGCACCGTGGCCACCCGGGGGTGGACGTCGAGCGGCAGCGCACCGGTCTCGGTCTCCGCCAGGATCTCGATCCCGCGCGCGGGATCGGCCTCCGGGACGGGAACTGCCTTGACGGCGGCGGCCCCCTCCGCGCTGAGGTGCAGGTCCAGCAGCTCGGTGCCCTCCTTCACGCGCGGCGGCAGACCCGCGCCGGACATGCGGCGCAGCGCGGACTGGTGGCGCAGCCACTGCTTCCCCGTGACCGGGGCGAGGACCACGCGCCGGGCCCACCCGGCGTCGTCGTCAGCGGCGAGGTAGGCACCGGCCAGGCTGAACGCGAGGCCGTGCACCGGGGTCCCCTGGCCCGCCCACTCGCGGACCGCGCGCAGGTCCTCGGGCCAGCGCTGCGCAGCAGTGATGTCCTCGGCGGAGGGGGACTGCCCGGTCCCGGACCAGTCGAAGCGCACCACGCGCCAGCCGTCCGCGGCGAGCGCGCGCGCCGTGTGGAGCATGGTGCGCGTGGTGGTGACCCGCTCACGTCCCGGCGGGGCGGCGAACACGACGGTCGCGCCGCGGGCCGGTGCGGCGGGTTCGTGGACGTCCACCGCGAGCAGACGGTCCCCCGCGGGGATCCAGCCGTGCGTGACCGGTGTGTCGACGAGTGCGGTCCCGTCCGTCTCGGATCCGTGAGCGGACCGCAAGGAACGGCCCGGGCCTGAGAGCGTGAACAATGGTTTTCTCCCCCGTGGTTGTGGTGCGCCGCGCCCCACCGCCGGTGACCCCTCACCGGCTTCCCCCGGGGCCGCGAATCGTGCCGAACGGCACCTTTCCGTCCTCATTTTATCGGTGGCCCCCTGGGCGGGCCGCCGCGGGAGCGCCCCCACTTTGGTGTGCACCAGCTCGGTGCGGTGCTGCGGGCGGCGCCTTCGGGTGCTCGGGAGACCCCTTGTCCGTCCTCGCCTATCATCTCCGTAGGACCGATCGGCCCGCGTCCCCGGGGCGGCATGGGGTGGCGGGACCGCCTGTCGGCCGGTGGACGAGAACCGATGATCGACCGAGCAGACGGGGTCTCCCGGGAACGGCAGCGGCATGAAGAGATATGAAGGATCACGCGGGCCCGCGCAGTACCGCCGCCCGCCCGAGAAGGTCCAGGGGCGCCGCTCCGGCGTAGGCATGGACGTGGTGGAGAACATCTTCTTCGGCGTGGTGATGCTGCTGATCTTGGCCTTCGCCATCGTGATCCTGCGCAGCGTGGGCAGCGGCTGGTCCCTGATCGGCTACAGCATCGTGTTCTGGGCCCTGATGGCCTACCTCGCGCTGCCCCGGCTGCACCGCACACTGACCTCCGTCTACGTGCCCTCCTACTTCATCGGCCGCACCGTGACCCCGGACGGACTGCTCGGTGACCTGGTGAACCTGGCCGTCAACGGCTCCGCGGAGCAGATCCACACGGCCATGCAGAAGGCCGGCTGGACGCTCGCGGATCCCGTGACCCTGGGCTCGAGCCTGGGAATCGTGAAGTCCTCCGTGACCCGCAAGAGGTACCCGGAGGCGCCGGTGAGCCCCCTGCTGCTCTTCGGCAAGATCCAGGACTTCGCGTACCAGCAGGAGGTGGACGGCAACGCCGCCCAGCGCCACCACATCCGCTTCTGGAAGTGCCCCGAGGGCTGGCCCCTGCCCGGTGGCGGCCACCGCGTGCAGTGGCTTGCGGCCGGGACCTACGACCGCGCCGTCGGCCTCTCCCTCTTCACCCTGCAGGTGACCCACAAGATCGACGTGGAGCGCGACTACGTGGTGGACAGCGTGCTGCACGCGGTCCTGGAGGCCGAGGTCGCCGTGATCGAGGACTTCTCCACCGACTACCACAGCCGCAACGGCGGCGGCGACGCCGTCCACACGGACGGCGACCTCCCCGTGCTCGAACTCGGGCACGTGCCCGCCGCGGTGTCCTCGGGAAGCACCTCGAGCCAGGCCGGCAAGGTCACGGAGCACGCGTCCTCCGCCGACGATGTCCTCCACGACGTCGCGGCCGCCCGTTCTCGGTCGTCGCCGCGTGGGTCCTGACGCTGGTCTCGGCGCTGACCATCGTGGGGGACGTCCTGCTCAGCCGGGACAGCGTGTTCTCCGACCCGGATCTCGCCACGGGCTCCGCAACGGAGAACGCCGTCATGGTCAGCGTGCTCCTGGGCATGGTGGCGCTCATTCTGGGCTTCATCCTGTTTCTCGGGTGGCGCACCTTCCAGGGCAGCCAGCGGGCCCGCCTGACCATGATCGTTCTGGTGACGGCCTCGCAGGTGACCCAGATGGTCGCGTTCTTCCAGGCCGGCCGACCCAGCGGCGGTGCCCTGCTCTCCGCGTCCATCGACCTCCTCACCGTGTACGCCCTCACGAGCCTCTCGGCCCGGGCCTGGACCCGCGGCGGGGCCGAGCGCGCCCGCACGGAGGCCGCCGCATGATCCTGGCGTTCGCGGTGCTGCTCGGGGTGGTGATCGTCTGGTCCGTGGTGGCCGCGCGCGTGGAGTCGCTGCACGTGATCCTGCCGCTCACGCTGATCCTCGTGGGATTCGTGGTCGGGGCGGAGTCCTCGACCGCGATCTTCGAGCACCTCACCGACCCCCGCCTGGAGCGCACTGTGGAGGTGGTCCTGGCGCTGCTGCTCTTCCTGGACGCCACGGAGGTGCGCACCATCCACCGCTGGGACGCCAGGGTGCTGCTGCGCCTCGTGCTGGTGGGCGTGCCGCTGTCACTGTTCACCGCCACGGTCCTCACCGGGTGGCTCTACCCGGAGCTGCGGGTGGCGCTGCTGTTCATGATCGCGTGCGTGGTCGTGCCCACGGACATGGCACCCGCCGCGTCCGTGGTGAAGGACCGGCGCCTGCCCAAGCGGATCCGGGACCTGCTGAACACCGAGAGCGGGTACAACGACGGCGTCGTGGCCCCGTTCTTCCTGGTGAGCGTCGCGTTCCTCACCGGCGGTGTGGAGGGCCCCGAGAAGGGCGCGGAGGCGCTCGCCGACATGCTGCCTGCCTTCGCATGGGCCGTGGGCTTCGGTCTCCTGGTGGGCGCGGGCTCCGCGTACCTCGCGCGCATCGCCAACCGCAGGGGGTGGACGACGACGCGCTGGCAGGCCATGGGGACGCTCGCCACCCCGCTGCTCGCCTACACGCTCACCATTGCGGTGGACGGCAACGGCTTCGTGCTCATGATCCAGCTCGTGAGCATGACGGTGCTGCTCTCCGCGGTGGTGCACGGGATCTCCGCGCCGCTGATCGCCCGGCGGCTGGCCCGTGGGCGGGGCGGGGAACGGGCCCTCCCGGCACCCGGGGCGGGTCACGCCTCCACCGTGTGAAGAGGCACCAGAATAAATCCCCACTTTGTTTATGAATATTTGTTATCAAACAGTTTTAAAACGTGCGTGGTGCATTACATTTATCACCCCGGCACCTGAACTGGCCGGTAATAAATGAATGCCAAGCTATTCTTCGGCCGCCCCACCGATACAGAAAGGAATACCGCCGCATGCGATTGACCCAGAAGCTGCCGGCCGTGGTGCTGGCCGTGCTCGCGGGTGCCACGTGGGCCGTGCCCGCAGCCGTCTCCCGGGCCGTCGAAAACCCCACCACCACCGTCAACACCCGTGAGACCGAGGCTCTCGAGGCCACCGCCGGGGCGAACCTGGAGTACCAGGCCCCCGCAGGGTGGTCCACGAGCCCGTCCACGAGCCGCGCCTCCGTGGTCTACACCAAGCCGGAGGACGACCAGACGCTGAAGATGTCCGTGGTGGACGGCAGCCAGGACTTCGACGTCACAGCCGACCGAGTGCTGCGTCAGCAGGCGCTGGACGGCACGTCCGCCGCATTCGACGGCGGAGAGATCAAGACCTCGAACGGTTTTACCGGCAAGAGCTGCGTGGCGATCAAGACCGAGGAGAAAGCCACCGGTCCGTGCGCCGTGGTGCACAAGGAGGACCTCGTGGTGCTCGTCACTGCCACGAGCACGGGCAAGGGGGAGGCTCCTGACCTCCAGAACCTCCTGAACAGCTTCACGATGGTCAAGGGGGCCGCGGAATGAGCTCGACACCGGCCTCCCCCGCCCGCCGCGACCTCGCGGTGCAGGACCCAACCAGCCTCGACGGCCCCGGGTACAAGCACGAGTTCTTCCGTCCCCGCTCCGCGGTGTGGTGGCTCTTCTGCATCCTCGTGGGCCTCGGTGGCCCCGGTGTGATCCTCGCCGTGGCGAAGTCCTTCACCGCGGCCAAGGAGCCGCTTCTCGCGATCGCCCCGATCTTCGCCGTGACCCTGGCGCTGTTCGCGGTGGTGGTCCTGTGGGCGGACCCGTACCGGGCGCGCCGCCCGTGGATCCTCACCCTGGCGGTCGTGTATGGCGCCACGGTGCCCACGTGGCTTGCGCTGCACGCCAACGAGCACCTGTTCGCGCTCACGGCCAAGCTGCTGCCGGCCGGTGTCGGCGCGGACTGGGGTGCCGCGGTGGCGGGCCCCACGAGCGAGGAGTGGGGCAAGACCCTCGGCGTGGTCATCATCATGCTCGTCGCGTCCCGCACCCTGCGCCGGCCCATGCACGGGCTGCTGGTGGGCGCGTTCGTGGGGCTGGGCTTCCAGATCCTCGAGAACGTCTCCTACGCGGCGAACAACGCGCCGTCGAACGCGAACGACGACTTCACCGGGGCGTTCAGTGTGACCCTGCTGCGCAGCGCGATCGGCATCTCCTCGCACTGGCTCTACACCGCGATCATCGGTGTGGGCGTGGCGTTCCTGCTGGGGCGCACCGTGAAGCGGCACTCGGTGATCGTGCGGACCGCCACCTTCGTGGGATTCTTCCTGCTGGGCTGGGGCATGCACTTCCTGTGGAACGCCCCGTCCCCCGAGGAGGCCGCCGCGGTCCTCATGCTCGTGAAGATCGTCATCACGATCACCATCTTCATCCTGGTGGCGCGCCTGGCCTGGAGTGAGGAACGCCGCTACCTGGCACAGGCCGCGACGGGTCTGCGCGAGGGCGGCTGGGGACCCACGCTGGACCTCGACCTCGCGGACGGCACCGTCACGAGCGCTGCGGGCACCCGCAAGGAGCGCCGCAAGGGCCTCAAGGAGGCGCGCAAGAGCGGCGGGCGCGGTCGTAAGAAGACCGTGAAGACGCTGCGCGAGCGCTACCTCGACGCCCTGCAGGCCTGGGGTCGTCGCGGCACCGGCGTGGACGAGCTGCCCACCGTGTCCTGACACCCGCGGCACGGCACGCGTGAACGGGAAGAGCCCGGACGGAACCCTGCATTCCGTCCGGGCTCTTCCCATCGGATCACCGGATCAACAGCTCAACGGGTCACCGGTTCAGCGGACGTCGATCCCGAAGACCCGCTTCACCGCCGTGACCACGTGGCGTCCGTAGCGCTGCGAGGACGGTGTGGACGAGAAGGGCAGGAACCGCCCGGGGACCTCCGGGTGGGTGATCTTGCCGTGCGTGGACCCGGACGTGGTGACCTCAAAGCCCGCCCCGCGCAGGCGTTCCAGCAGCTCCCTGCGATTGGTGGGGTAGCGCGTTCCCCCGCCGCCGGGCTTGGCACCCGTGCGCTCCAGGGAGTCGGCGGTGTCCGCCCAGGACTCGTCCGGACGCCGGGCGACCGCCCAACCACTGCGGTAGATCCCGACCACCCGGTGGTCCGCGCGCGTCACCTGCACGCACAGCTGACCGCGCACGTAGTAGTCCGACCGGCCCAGGTCCGCGGACCAGGTGTCCTCCGGGTCCGCCACGACGGCCCGCAGGGAGTCCTCGCTGACGTCCCACACACCGCGCACGTCCACCCCCGCCGCGGGGACCTCGAGGGCGGGCGGGGCCTCGTGGCCGGAGTCCACCGTGTAGTACGCGTCCTGGGGGGTCGCGGTCACGGGGGTGACGTTCTCGCGCAGCGCCCGCACGAACGCGAGCAGCTGCGGGTCCACCGTCAACTCCGGCGCTGCAGGGCGCGCGGGGGAGGGCACCGCCGCACTGGGCGTCGCCGCCGCGGGCGCCGGGCCGGGCTTGGGCACGCCGCCGCTGCTCACGTGGGCGGCCGCGCGCGACGACGCCGCCGCGGCGCGGGACGGTGCCCTGCGCCCCGTCGGTGCCGCACCGCCCGGCGCCTGCGGTGTGGCGGTTTCCCCGGTCGTCGCCGGTGACGCCGCGGACCCCTCCCTCGTGGCAGAGGCGCCGTTGTCCGCAGAGCACTCGGAGCTCACCCGCGCGGGCCGCCAGGACGTGTAGTCCACCGGTCGCACGTCCAGCGCGGGGTTCTTGCGGCCGCGCATCGTGGCGGGGGTGGGGCGCGGGGTGCTCATGTCTCGGTCCTGTGCTCTCGGATGCTCGGGCGGATGCCCCTGACACGGTGCCACGATCCCGGGTGCGCCGCCAGGACGGGCCGGGGCAGGAGGAGGCGGCGCGGCGTCGTCGTGCGGGCCGCCGTACACTCGGGCGGGTGGAATGCGGATACTACGAGCGGGACCTGTGCCACTCGTGCACGGTCATCGAGGTGCCCTACGACCAGCAGCTCGCACGCAAGCAGCAGCTCGTGCGGGACCTCGTGGACCCCCTGGGTGCACCGCGCTGGCTGACCCCGGTGGCGTCCGCGGAGTCCGGGTTCCGCAACAAGGCGAAGATGGTCGTCGCCGGTACGGTCGGCGCCCCGACCCTGGGCATCCTGGACCGCGGTGCCGGGGTGGACCTGCGGGACTGCCCGCTCTACCCCGAACCGGTGACGCTCGCGATCCACGGGCTCGCCGAGTTCGTGACCCGGGTGCGGCTGCTGCCGTACGACGTCGCCAAGCGCCGCGGCGAGCTCAAGCACGTGATCGTGACCGGTGATCCGCGCGGGCGGCTCATGGTCCGCTTCGTGCTGCGCAGCGAGCGGCAGCTCCCCAAGATCCGCGAGAACACGGACCTGCTGCGGGAGCTCGTGCCCGCCGCGGACGTGGTCTCCGTGAACCTCCAGCCCGAGCACAAGGCCGTGCTCGAGGGCCCGCGGGAGATCCTGCTCACCGAGCAGGAGGAGCTGGTGGTCGAGGTCAACGGGATCGGGCTGCGCGTCCGGCCGCGGTCCTTCTTCCAGACCAACACCGCGGTCACGGAGCGGCTCTACGCGCAGGTCCGCGACTGGGTGGACGCCGCGGACCCGGCCACGGTCTGGGACCTCTACTGCGGCGTGGGCGGCTTCGCGCTGCACGCCGCCGGGCCCACCCGCACGGTGGTCGGCACCGAGATCTCCCCGGAGGCCGTGGCGTCGGCGCAGGACACCGCCCGCGCGATGGGTCTGCCGGAGCGGGGTCCGGGCTCCGTGCGCTTCGTGGCCGACGACGCCGCGGCCGTCCCCGCCGAGCTCAGCGGCACCCCGGACCTCGTGGTCGTGAACCCGCCGCGCCGCGGTCTGGACGCCCCACTGTGCGCGTGGCTGGAGGAGTCCTCCGTGCGCCACGTGGTCTACTCCTCGTGCAACGCCAAGACCCTGGCCCGCGACCTCGCCCTGATGCCGTCGCTCGCGCCCGTGGAGGCGCGGCTCTTCGACATGTTCCCCCACACCGGGCACTACGAGGCCGCGGTGCTGCTGCGCCGGGCCTGAATCCGGCGTGTGCTCAGCGCCGAGCCGCCGCGAGCTCGGCCAGGTGCGTGACGGCCTCGCGCACCATGTCCGCCACGGGCTGGTCGATGTCCAGCACGTAGCCGCGCTCGTCCGCCGTGAGCGGTTCGAGCGTGTCGATCTGCGACTGCAGCAGGGTGGCCGGCATGAAGTGCCCGCTGCGGCCCTCGATGCGCCGCGTCAGCACCTCCAGGGACCCGTTCAGGTGCAGGAACAGCGCACCGGGTGCCTGCGAACGGATCTGGTCCCGGTACATGCGCTTCAGGGCGGAGCACGCGACCACGATGCCGTCCCCGCGCTCGCCGTGCTCGTGCAGCGTGCGCCCCACGATCTCGAGCCAGGGCGCACGGTCCTCGTCGTCCAGCGGGGTGCCCGCCGCCATCTTCTCCACGTTCTCGAGGGGGTGCAGGCTGTCCCCGTCCACGAACTCCACGCCCAGCTCGTGCGCCACCAGCGTGCCGATGGTCGTCTTCCCGGAGCCGGACACGCCCATCACCACGACGAGCGGGGTGGGTCCTGCCGTCCCGCCGCTCACGCGAGCCGCTCCGTGGTGGAGGCGAGCGGCGTCGTCGTGACGGCGCCCTGGCCCGCCGTCCGCGACGGCGCCGCGCTGGTTGTGGCGGCCGGGGTGTGTGTGGTCTTCATGCGGTTCCTTCCGAAGGTGGCTGAACGGTTCCGGGGCAACGATGCCACGTTCGTCCGACGCATGCTCCGGGAGGCGGGGGCCCGGGACTGGCGCATACTTTCAGGATGATCACTCTCGCGCTCGTCGTCCTCGCCGTGGTGGGCCTCTACGCGGTGGAGCACGGCTGGCCGGGATTCCGCAGGATCGGGCGGTGGTGGCTGCGCCACGGTGAGCCCATCCGCGACCGGGTGCGGCACGCCCCGCTGACCTACGTGTACCTGGTGATGCTCACATTCACCACGTGGCTGCTGAGCAACTCCAGCCCGCACCTGCGGGCGGCGTTCCTGGCGGAGCAGTCCACCACCCTGCCACAGCTGAGCACGCACCCGCTGACGTGCTGCTGCGCAGCTCCATGTACGTCACGCCGCTGGAGCTGCCCGTGTGGTGGATCGCGTTCAGCCTGGTCGTGGCCCCGCTGGAGCGGCGGTTCCGGTGGCGGCGCGTGCTCGGAGGTGTCGCGGTGGGGCACGTGGGCGCCACGGTCGCGGTGGCGCTGCTGCAGCTGTGGGTGGGCCCGGAACCGTCCCTGCCGGGGCTGGCCCCCACCCGGATCGACGTGGGTGCGAGCTACGGCTTCTTCGCGCTCGCGGCCCTGGCGACCTACGGGTCCGAGGGACGACGCCGCGTGCTGTGGATCGCGGCGATCTTCGGGTGGATCGCGGTGTCCCTGGCGCTGGAGGTCTCCTGGGCGCCGATCGGGCACACCATCGCGGCCCTCCTGGGCTTCGCGAGCTTCCGCCTGGTGAGTCCCGCGGCGGCGGTGCGCCACGAGGCCCGGGTGCGGGCGCGGCACCTGTACGAGATGCAGCACTGATCCGGACCGCCACTTTGCGGTCGCGCACGGCGACTCCTAGTATGCATCTAGTATCTATGTGCGTCCGGCCGGGACGCCGGCGCCCGACGACCTCGGGCCGCGCACCCGGCGCAGGGCCCCGGCGTCGTCATCCCGACACCGGAGCCGGGCCCGTTCTCCGCACGACCGCCCCGTGACTCCCTGGAGGGACATGGCCCCCAACGCCGCCGACGACGCCTACCAGCAGGTCAAGGCCCGCATCCTCACCGGTGCCCTGGACGGCCAGCTGCTCTCCGAGGGAGCCGTGGCCGCCGAGCTCGGCGTCTCCCGCACCCCGGTGCGCGAGGCCTTCCTGCGGCTGCAGGTGGAGGGGCTCATGCGCCTCTACCCGAAGCGCGGGGCGCTCGTGGTGCCCGTGGGGCCGCACGAGTCGCGGGAGGTGCTCGAGGCCCGCCGTGTGGTGGAGTGCGCGAGCGCGGCCTCGGCCCTGCGCGACCCGGCCCTGCCGGGGGTCCTGGAGGACCTCCTGGACCAGCAGCGCGCCGCCGCGGGGACCCCGCGGTTCGAGGAGCTGGACACCGCGTTCCACACCGCGATCGTGGACGCCGCCGGCAACAGCCTGCTCAGCGGCTTCTACCGCGGCCTGCGCGACCGCCAGATCCGGCTGATCGCCACGGCCGTGCGCAGCGCGGGGGACCGCCCCGAGGGAATCCTCGAGCAGCACGAGGAGATCCTGCGCGCCGTCCGGGAACGGGATGCGCTACGGCTCGAAGAACTGCTTCAACAACATCTGCACCGTGTGTACGAGGGGATCGTGTCATGAGAGTCAAACCCTGGATGAGAGCCAGTTCCGCGCTGTTCGCGGTGGCCTGGGGAGGCAACGAGTTCACCCCGCTGCTGGTGATGTACCGCTCGGTGGAGGGCTACGACCAGGTGGCCGTGGACATGCTTCTTGCGTCATACGTCCTGGGCATCGTGCCCGCCCTGCTGATCGGTGGACCGCTGTCCGACCGCCGCGGCCGCCGGGCCCTGATGATCCCCGCGCCCGTCCTGGCGATGGTGGGCAGCATCATGCTGGCCGTGGGCGCGGAGAGCCTGCTCATGCTCTTCGTGGGCCGTGTCTTCTCCGGGCTGGCCCTGGGCCTCGGCATGGCCGTGGGCACCTCGTGGATCAAGGAGCTCTCGGAGCGGCCCCACGAGGAGCACCCCGAGCGGGTCTCCGCTGCGCGCCGGGCCTCCCTGTCCCTGACCGCGGGCTTCGCGCTCGGTGCGGCGGTCGCGGCGGCGCTCGCGCAGTTCGCCCCGCTGCAGACCGTGCTGCCCTACGTCATCAACCTCGTGATCTGCGTGCCCGCCGTGCTCCTGGTGATGGGTGCCCCGGAGACCCGGCCCGCGGCGCAGAACCCCGGGCCGCTGCTGACGGACCTGAAGATCCCGGCCGCGCGGCAGCACCGGTTCTGGTTCGTCGTCGCCCCCTCCGCCCCCTGGGTCTTCGGCTGCGCGGCCTCCGCGTACGCCATCCTGCCCGCGCTCACCGCGGACGTGGTGGGTCCGAGCTACGGCATCGCGTTCTCGGGACTGATGTGCCTGGTGGGCCTGGGCTGCGGGTTCGTGATCCAGCCCCTGGGCAAGCGCCTGGACCGGGACGGCTCCATCCGGTCCCTGGCCGTGGGCATGGTCGCGGTGATCCTGGGGATGCTCGCGGCGGTGCTGGCGTCGGCCACGCTGAACATCGCGGTCGTGCTGCTCACCTCCGCGATCCTGGGCTGCGGCTACGGGCTGTGCCTGGTGTCCGGGCTGCAGGAGGTGCAGCGGATCGCCCGCCCGGACGACCTCGCCGGGCTGACCGCGGTCTACTACTCGGTGACCTACCTGGGGTTCTTCGTCCCCATGGTCCTCGCGCTGGTCTCCAGCCTCACGAGCTACCCCTGGCTGTTCTGCTCGGGTGCCGTGATCGCGGCCCTGTGCCTGGGCGTGATGGTCTACGGACGGCGCCACGAGGTCCGGGACCTGGACGCGGTGGCCGCGGGCGGCGTCGTCGGCCGCTGATCCCGGGACGACGACGCCGCGCGGCCGGGAATCGAGGGCGGCCACGCCGGGCCCCTGGCGGCCGACCCGCAGGAGCCCGGACCGCACGCGCCTCTCTCCGCGCGGAGGCGGACAAACGGCGATGGCCGGGGCAATCCGCCCCGGCCATCGCCGTTCATCGGGTGGGTGCGTCACGCACCCGCCGTGCCTACTCCGCGGAGCTGACGTCCCGGTGGTGGGCCATCAGGCGCTTCTCGCGCGGCAGCACGAAGAGCAGCAGCACGATGGTGAGCACCACGGACAGCGTGAGCAGGCCGTAGGTCATGCCCCAGCCGTACTGGTGCACCACCCACCCCACGCCCGTGGAGGCGAGGGTCGCGCCGAAGACGTAGCCGAACAGGCCCGTGAACCCGGCGGCGGTGCCGGCCACGTTGCGGGCGGACATGTCCAGCGCCTGCAGGCCGATCAGCATCACGGGGCCGTAGATGAACGCGCCGATGAAGAACAGGAACACCATGAGCAGCCAGTACGGGGTGCCCACGGGGGCCAGCCAGTAGGCGACCAGGAACACGCCCACACCCACCATGAACGTGATGCCGGTCCAGCTGCGGTTGCCGTGGAAGACCTTGTCGGAGACCCAGCCGCACGCGAGCGTGCCGAAGATGCCGGCGAGCTCGAAGAGGGAGAAGCCCGCGATGCCCTGGGCAAGGGACATGCCGTGGTGCTCCGCCAGGTACGTGGGCGCCCAGCTCAGCACGCCGTAGCGCAGCGAGTAGATGAACACGTTCGCCAGGGCCAGGTAGACCATGGTGGGGTTGAGCAGCACGTGCTTGACGATGATGCTCCAGTAGGAGGCGCCCTCGAGCTCGCTGGTGTCCGCCTCGACCTTCGCGGGGTCGTTGCGGTACTCCTCGATCGGGGGCAGGCCCACGGCCTCCGGGCGGTCCCGAACCAGCACGAACGCGATCACGGCCACCACCAGGGCGCCGATCGCGGGAACCCAGAACGCGGACTGCCACGAGTCACCGGTGATGGCCAGGCCGAGCGCGGCCAGCGCCCCCACGCCCATGCCGCCCACGTTGTGCGCGGTGTTCCAGATGGCGGTCTTCCAGCCGCGCTCGTTCGTGGAGAACCAGTGCACGAGCACGCGGCCGCACGGCGGCCAGCCCATGCCCTGCACCCAGCCGTTGAGGAACATCACCGTGGCGAACAGGGCCACCGAGGCGGAGACGGCGGGGACGAACGCCACCACCAGGTTGGCCACCGCGGACAGCGCCAGGCCAATCGGCAGGAAGTACCGGGCATTGGAACGGTCCGAGATGGTTGCGGAGAAGAACTTGGAGAACCCATAGGCCAGCAGCACGGCGTTGCCGATGATGCCGATGCCCACGGTGTTGATCCTGCCCTGGTCCAGCAGCAGCGGAGCGATCAGCGAGATGTTGTTGCGGATCAGGTAGAAGCCCGCGTAGCCCAGGAAGATCCCGATGAACACTTGCAGTCGCAGCCGGGGATAGCGCCGCTGGACCTCGTCCTCGGGAAGGCGCGGGGCGGGCGACGGAGCGGCCATCCACCGCGTGAGCGGCGACATGGTCCTGGCAGTGGCGGTGTCCGCGACAGTGGTCTGCGGGCTGGGGGCGTCAGGGGGCATCCGGTCCAACTCTCGGGTGGTCGTGGGCCGTTCCGGGGCCCGGTGGGAAGAACGGCCATCGTACCCAGGTTGTTCACAGAAACGCCTTGCCTGTGGGCAGGATCGCGCGTGGGAGACGTGCGCGTCACGACGCGCATCCGCGGCGCGACGGGCGCTTCAGCCGAGGAGCAGGGTGGCCGCCCCACGGACCAGGACGACGACGCCGCCGGCGGCGGCGAGCGCCATCGCCAGTTTCTGAGCCGTCGCCTTCGAAAGGTGCTGGGCGAGCCAGGTCCCGGCGACGATGCCCGCGAGGACGGTGGCCACCAGCGCCGCGAGGGCGGCGAGGGCTGGGACAGGAAGCGTGAAGTGCACCCCGGCGGCGAGCTTGGACACGGTGGAGAGGATGCCCATGCTCATGAACACGGGCTGCATGGTGGCCGCAAAGCGCACCTGGTCCCAGCGCGTCACGCGCGAGTAGACGACCATGGCGGGCGCGGCGACACCCGCGGTGGAGTTGAAGAACCCGCCGATCAGACCGGCCGGGACCACCGCGGCCCGGCGGGAGGCACGCGGGGTGGCGGGGGAGAAGCGGGTGATGGTCAGCGCCGCGAGCACCACGGCGCCCACCGCGACCTGCAGCCAGGCGCTCGGCACCCAGCGCACCACGAGTGCGCCCGCCACGATGCCTGGCAGTGCGGAGGTCACCAGCACCGCCGCATGGCGCCACTCCACGAGCCGGCGCACCGAGAGCGTGATGAGGAACCCGGAGCATGTGGTCGCGGCGTTGGTGGCGAGCACGCCGGCGCCCGGACCCATGAGCAGGGACAGCACCGGGGCCACCACTAGCCCCACCCCGGTGCCGGAGACGCGCTGCAGCACCGTGCCCACGAGGACCGCGGCCAGCGCGGCGAGCAGGACGGTCATGGGGGCTCCTTCGTGAAGCGGGTTCCATGCCGCTGATGCAGCGAGCCACGGTTGTGCGAGATGGAGCGAATCCACTCATGATCTCAGGCAAGCTGCCCCGGCGCTCTGAGGGTGATGCCCACCTGGCCCCGCGGCTTCGGGATTAGATGTTCCACTCCCATGCCCCATCTAGCAAGGAAGGCCCGTAGATCAGGGTTCCCTTGGTGCTCGGAAGGTCCAGAACAATTTTCCCGTTGGCGCGTTCTGCTGGGCCCATCTCTCTGATCAGCTCCTTCGAGTCCAGGCAATTGAAGACCGGATTGGTCATGACAGAATTTGCCGTTTTCCCCTTGTCATCCACGAACTTCCAATCTGCGGGATTGAACATGAAGTCCTGGCCGTAGAGCGCCTCCTTGAAAGATTCGGCGGGTCCTGTCTCCGCCTCGACGTTCACGGTCACAAGATGCCCGTTCTCGGCAGGCATGGCCACGGGGCTGGTGCACTGGGTGTCCATGTCGACTGACTTCACGGTGAACTCAATGACGGGTTCGGATTCACCGTTCTGCCCTTCGACTGTGATGCCTGCGGACTCCCCAAACTTCTTCTGGAGGTTCCCGCGCTCGGACGTCGGCGAGGTCGCGTCGGCCTCGGCGGTGGAGGCGCCGGGCGAAACCTCAGCGGTGGTGGGTGAGGCATTGGAGCTGTTTGCTGCATTGCATCCAGCGAGGCAGAGCATCATCACGGGGACAATGACGAGGTAGGACAGACGCTTCACGGGGGGCCTTTCGGGGTGACGAGGGGTGGCACAGACCGTGCACAGATCCAACAATAAATATGCATATGTAATTTCTTTGGGATCTACGCGTCGTGGCCTGCGACTGCCCTCATGTGGGTTCCCGGCCTACCCTGGCCCCATGGTGGAACAGAGCAAGTGGATGGCACAGGTGGAGCGCAACCCCGGGCACTCGCAGTGGTACGTGGAGCGGTTCCGGACGATGGCGGCTGAGGGGCAGGACATCGTGGGGGAGGCTCGGCTGGTGGACGCGATGCTGCCGCGCGGCGCCCGCGTCCTGGACGCCGGCTGCGGCCCGGGCAGGCTCGCCGGGTACCTGCATGGGGTGGGGCACCACGTCACCGGCGTGGACGTAGACCCCGCCCTGATCGCCGCAGCGAAGCAGGACCACCCCGGTCCGCGCTACGAGGTGGCCGACCTGGCAACCCTCCCGGACCTCGACCTCGGTGCGCCCTTCGACGCGATCGTGTGCGCGGGCAACGTGGTCACGTTCCTCGCCGAGAGCACCCGCCGGGACGTGCTGCGCGGTTTCCGCGCGCACCTGGCTCCGGAGGGTCGAGCGGTCGTGGGCTTCGGGACGGGCCGCGGCTACCCGGTGTCCGTGTTCTTCGACGACGCCGCCGCGGCTGGTCTCACCCCTGAGGTCACCCTGGGCAGCTGGGACCTGCGCCCGTGGCGCGAGGGCGGGGACTTCCTGGTGGCGGTGCTGGGAGTGTCCAGAACAGCATGAAAGAGAGCGTTCCCTCCCCGCGCTCTGCGGAGAGGGAACGCTTTCCGGCCGAGAGTCAGGACAGGAGGCGATCCACAGTGGCGCGGAGTGTGTCGCTGAGGCCGTAGATCTGCTCAGGAGCATCCACCGCGTGGCGGGTCTCGGCTTTGTTCTCGTCGAGGATGCCCACGTATTTCTGGCTGCGGTTGAAGTGCAGCCGAGCGATCGTCTTGCGGTTGTTGTCGTCCAGGAGGATGGCGCAGTAGCTCTTGGCATCCCGGTACGAGACGCGAGAGATGTCCACCTGGTTGCACACGATCGCTCGCACAATGTTGAAGGCCGTGAGTTCTTCGGCGGTGGTGATGATCCCGTCTTCGCTTTCCTGCAGGTCCTTCTCCGCCTCGGGCTGACTGGCGAGTTCCACCGCGGCATCGTCGTCCTGGGGGAAGACCGGCGCAACGGAGCTGGCCCCGAGCGCGGTCGTCAGGCGGTTGTTGACCTGCTCGTTGAGGAACTGCTGCGAGGCCTTGACGACCAACGGGGTGAACTGGTCGCGGGTCTTCTGGGTGAACGAGCCTTCGTAGACCCGGTTCGTGAAGAACCTGATCCAGTCGACGGAGGGGTCCCGGAACTCCGCGGCGATTGCCCGCTTGATCTCCCCCACGTACTTCAATTCGCCAGCCGCATTGATGATGGAGTCGAGGTCGAACTCGGTCTTGCTGAGTTTCTGCAGCTCCGGGATCACTGTGGTGTCGATGTCGAGCAGGTCCAGGACCAGGAAGGGCTTCGCGTCCATGCGGTTGGGAGCGTCGAGATCCGTATAGAAGTGGTACTTCGCTCCGTTGGTGAGGATCGCGATGCGGGCGTTTGTCACCGCGAAGTACCGGTACAGCTGGGAGGCGTGCTCCAGGGAGAGGGGGGCACCTACGTGCTTGCACTCGATGAGCATCTGGATCTGCCCGTCCTGGACGATCGCATAGTCAATCTTCTCGCCCTTCTTCACCCCCACGTCAGCGGTGAACTCAGGAACCACCTCGGACGGATCGAAGACGTCGTAGCCGAGGATCGTGGAGATGAAGGGCATGACGAAGGCGTTCTTGGTCGCTTCCTCCGTTTCCAGGGACGCCTTTTGCTGCGCGACCTTGTTGGCCAGAGCCGACAGACGTTCGGTGAAATCCATGGGGGCCTCCGTGGGGCTGTTGGGTGAGTTTGTTTCACCGGGACCGCGGGCTTGGAGCACCGGGGCGGGGTCTCTGCAAAATTAAACCCACCATACTGATCGCCAAAGCAAATTCGCGCGGACGCGCCCGTGGCGCGAGGGCGGGGACTTCCTGGTGGCGGTGCTGGAGGTGGCCAGGGGGTGAGCGGGGAACCGGACGAACGGGGCAGTTCTCGGCTGCGCGCCCTGGGAACCACCACCGCGAGCCACTGGTCGTCCTCTGCACCCTCTAGTCTTGTTCCGAACACATCCTTGGTGGACGACCTGGAAGAGGGAAGCGGATGGCCGCTGGACTGGCCGCACTGCTGGACGACATCGCGGCACTGGCGAAGCTGACGGCGGCGAGCCTGGACGACGTCGCCGGTGCCACCGGGCGGGCGAGCGCGAAGGCCGCGGGCGTCGTCGTCGACGACACCGCCGTGGCACCCCGGTTCGTGGAGGGCGTGAGCCCCAAACGCGAGCTGCCGATCATCAAGAAGATCACGATCGGCTCGCTGCGCAACAAGCTGCTCGTCATCCTGCCCGTGGCCCTGCTGCTGAGCCAGTTCGCGCCGTGGCTGCTCACGCCGCTGCTCATGCTCGGCGGGACATATCTCTGCTTTGAGGGCGCAGAGAAGGTCATCGAGCGCTTCTCCCCCAACAAGCACGCAGAGGAAGAGCCGGCGGCGAACCGCGGCCCGGACGCCGAGAAGAAGATCGTCTCCGGCGCCGTCCGCACGGACCTCATCCTCAGCTCGGAGATCATGGTCATCTCCCTGAACGAGGTCTCCCACGAGCCGCTGCTCTCCCGCACCCTGATCCTCGTTGCGGTGGCCATCTTCATCACGATCCTCGTCTACGGGGTGGTGGCGGTGATCGTGAAGATGGACGACATCGGGCTGGCGCTCGCGAAGAAGGACTCCGAGGGGGCTCAGAAGTTCGGCCGCGGACTGGTCAAGGCCATGCCTGCGGTGCTGCAGGTCATCTCCGTGGTGGGCGTCTTCGCCATGCTGTGGGTAGGCGGGCACATCATCCTCACGGGCATGAACGATCTCGGCTTCACGCCCGTCTACGACTGGGTGCACCACCTCGGAGAGTCCGTCCACCACGTGGCGGGCGTGGGTCCGGCGTTCGCGTGGATCGTGGAGACGTTCTTCGCGCTGGTGCTCGGGGTCATCTGGGGCTGCGTGATCGTGGGTATCGTCCATGTGCTGCCGTTCGGGAAGAAGCACGGGGAAGGCACGGACGACGACGCCGCGGCTCAGGACGGTGACGCAGCCGCAGCTGAGCGCGCGGCGTCGCCGGCAGGCACGGTTGCCGACACCTCGGATCGCAGCACCCCGGACGACGGTGCCCCGGGCGGTGACGTTTCGGACCGCAGCACCCCGGAGTCACGGGCCCCGGGGGCCGGGAGCGCCGAGGGCGGCTCGACCGCGGCGGACCGTACCGACTGAGCACCGTCCGCCTTTGACGCGTCGCCACGCCCGTCGACACGGAGGGACCGCATGACCCACGCGACCGCCCAGGAGTGGCAGATCGACACCGTGGACGTGCCGGCCTACCTGGCCGCGCTCGGGGTGGAACCCGCGGCGCCGCCGAACCTTGACCTGCTCGAACATCTGCACCGCGCCCACGTGTCCACCTTTCCGTTCAGCAACGTGGAGGTGCTGCTGGGTGAGCACCCGGGCGTGGAGCCGGCCACCGTGTTCGACCAGGTCGTGGTGCGCCGCCGTGGCGGGTACTGCTTCGAGCACTCGCAGCTCTTCTCCGCAGCACTGCAGACGCTCGGCTTCACGGTGCGCCGCGCGCTGGGCCGGGTCCGTTCGCTGCAGAGTGCGCGCACCCACATGACGGTCCTCGTGGACCTCGACGGCGCCCGGTACCTGTGCGATCCCGGGTTCGGCTTCAGCATCACCGGCCCCATTGCCCTCGACGACGGCGCTCGCCGCGTGGAGGGGGACCGTACCTTCTCCGTGGGCCGGGTTCCGGACGAGGGCTGGCCGCTGTGTTCCCTCAACCGTGACGGGGAGATGGAGCATGTGCTGGACGAGTCCACGGTGCACCCGGCAGACGTCCGGATGGGCCACCTGATGACCTCCACCGGCGAGGACTCCGTCTTCCGCCAGCGCCTCATGGTCATGCGCCACACCCCGCAGGGGCACGTGACCGTCACCGAGGGCGGGGTGACCGTGCGGTGGCCGGGGGAGCGGAGGTCGCACGAGGAACTCGGGGTGGACCGAGTGGTCGGCCTCGTACGGGAGCTGGACGTGAGGGTCTCGGACGCGGAGACGGAGGAGCTCGCCCGGATCGTGGCGGGCCTGCGAAGCCGACCGGGCGCGGTGACACTGCATCGTCGGCACCCCGGCCCGCGCCGTCGTGCCCATTCAGCTGCACAGTCCGAGGAGTAGGCAAGCCCTCCGGGAGGCCGCTCTGGAGGGCAGTTCCACTCCTCAGATTCAGGGTGCTGCCCGGAGGGTCTCCGTGCGCGCGGTGCCCTCGACTGGAATGATCGGGCTCTGGCCAGGCATTCCTCCCCCGCATGCGCGGCCACTGCCGTGCCCGGAACCGAGCTGACCGGGCGCGGGACAACTGCACATCCCCCCTCAGAAAGCACCCCCCCATGCATTTCTCACGTCATCTCGCCGTGCCCGCGGCGGCCCTCGTCCTGAGTGCCGCGACGGCTCTCGTCCCCGTTCTGATCGGCCCCGCACTGATGAGCCCTGCAACGGCGGGCACCGCCCCGAGCACCACGGCCCACCTGGGCACCCTCCAGAAGGGCGCCTCCCAGGCCAGCACCGCCCAGGCGAGGGCCGTGCAGACGGGTGCCTCGGCGTCGTCGGCCCGCATGCCTCAGGTAACGGCCCCCAGAGCAGCGGCGCTGCCCACCACCGGCTACCACCGCTCCTTCACCGGCGCGGGGAAGACCTCCACGTATCACGTCTATGCGGACGGCCTCGACCGTTCCAAGGCCGTGGGAGTGCTGTACTACCTGGGTGGCGACTACACCAGCGTCAAGGAGACCTGGGTCCACAACCCCGGGGGCACGCACCTCACGGCCATGGCGGCGGAGGCCCGAAAGAAGAACATGGTCCTGGTGGTTCCGATCTCCCCGGACACGGACACGTCCGGCAACGGCGTGACCTGGTGGGAGGAGGCCGACGGCAACGGCGACTGGTTCCGCGCCCTCCAGGCCGGTCTCACATCGAACTACGGTCTGGACGCCTCCCGCACCTGGTTGGCCGGCTACTCGGGCGGGGCGGAGTTCCTCACCTACGAGCTGCTCGCGGACCGTCAGGGCTGGCTCCAGGGCGGCGGTGCCACGATCATCGGCGGGGGCGGGTCCGACGGCATGCAGACCGCGCCGAGCGCCGCCGTCCGTTCGCTGTCGCTGACTTGGCTCGTCGGGTCGAAGGACGTGGCGGGCAGCACCACCCCGGCCACGTGGTCCGCGTCCGCCACCGCGGCCCAGGGCAGGCAGCGCTACGTCCGGGATGGTTTCACCCGTACCCGCCTGACCACGCTGCCGGGGCTCAGCCACGACGACTACGACATCGTGGGCCTGATCTCGAAGGGTCTGGCGACGCTGCCGCCCGCCCCGGCGACGTCGTCCCCCTCCTCCCTGCTGCGCGGCGCCATCCGGGCGGACTACCTTGCCACCGGCGGGGCCGCGACGTACGGCCAGCCCACCTCGGCGGAGAAGCCCACGGGGGTGCACGGCGGCGTGTACCAGGGTTTCACGAAGAACTGCACCTACTACTGGAGCCCGCAGACGGGAGCGCATCCGGTGCGGTGGGGCACGGGCATCGGCAACGCCTACCGCGCCGCAGACCTGGAGCGCGGGTGGGGGTACCCGGTGATCGCCGAACGGGCCCTCGCCAACGGCGCGTACCAGGACTTCCACCGGGGCACCGCGCGTTTCCGGGCAATCTACTCCCCGCGCACGGGCACCCACGCGGTGAAACTCAGTGGCGGCATCGGGACCGCGTGGCAGAAGGCCGGTCACGAGCACGGCTGGGGCTTCCCCACTACGGAGGAGTACACCGTGAACGGGGGCGTGGCGCAGAAGTTCTCGAACGGGTGGGTGGCCACCTGGCACCGAGCCACCGGGAAGGTAACGGTGGCGAAGGGCTGAGCGAGCTCCGTCGTCGCCCGCCGGGACCGCTCCGCGACCCGCGGCAGAATCTCAGGCGCGACATGCCCACCGGGACCGTCTCCCAACGGGCATGTCGCGCCTCAGATGTGCGAGGGGGGACGACGCCACCCTCAGTCCCGCTCCGGCTCCGCCGCCTTCGCCCGGCTCGCCGGCATGATGAAGCGCCACGGACTCTGCTCGAGCGAGAGCGGCATGGGGACCGTGATGACCGTGGGGCGCTTCGCGGCGACCGCCTCGGCCATCGCGGAGCGCAGTTCCTCCGGGGTGGTGGCACGCAGTCCGAGGGCCCCGAAGGACTCCGCCATGCTCACGAAGTCCGGGTTGCGCAGCTCGGTCGCGGAGCCGTGGCCGTAGATGCGCACCTGGTCCGCCTGCACGTTGCCGAACGCGCCGTTGTCGAAGACCACCGTGATGACGTTGAGTCCGTGCTGCACGGCCGTCGCGAGCTCCTGCACGCCGTACATGAACCCGCCGTCGCCGGTCACGGAGACCACCACGCTGTCGCGGTGGGCGGCCTGCACACCCAGGGCCGTGGGGAAGCCGTAGCCCAGGTTGCCCTGGTACCCGCACGTGATGAAGTGGCGGGGCTCGAAGACGTCGAACGCGAAGTAGGACGCGAAGCCGATCTGCGAGACCTCCTCCACGAAGTACCCGTCCCGGGGGAGCACGTCCTGGATGGCGCCCAGGTAGTCGGCGTGGGGCTTCAGCTCGGCGATCTCGCGCCGCGCCTTCTCCTTCGCCGCGGCGAGCTCCTCGTGGCGTGAGGCCCGGGGCGCCGTGTCCTGCAGCGCGGTGAGCAGCTGCTCGACCACCAGGCGCGAGTCCCCGGTCAGCCCCACGGTCGGTTCGAGCCGCTGCTGCTGGGCCGGGTCCACGTCCACGTTCACGGTGACCAGGTCCTCGGGGGTGTCCGGCCAGCGGAACCACACGAGCTCCTGCCGGGTGCCCACCGCGAGCAGCACGTCCGTGTCCGCCCACCGCTCGAAGCCCGCCGCGCTGGAGAAGCCCAGCGGGTGGTCGTCACGGACGATTCCGCGCCCGCCGCGCAGGGAGACCACCGGCGCGTGCAGCATCTGCGCGAGCTCCAGGATCCCCTCGCGGGCGTTCCGGGCGCCGCTGCCCACCATGATCATGGGGTGGCGCGCCCCGGCGAGGGCGCGGACGGCGCGCGCCACGGCGTCGTCGTCCGCGCCGCGCGCCTCGGCGGGGGTGATCTCCACCGGGGGCATGGGGGCCGTGCGGGTGAGCACGTCCCACGGGATGGCGACGACGGCGGGGCCGGGCCGCCCGCCCGTGGCCTCCGAGAACGCCTCGGCGACGGCGCCCGGGACCTCTGCGGGGTCGGTCACCGTCCGCGCCCACTTGGTGAACGAGGACACCGTGGCCTGCTGGTCCGGCATCTCGTGCAGGTGGCCCATGCCGCGGCCCATGAACTCCGTGGGGATCTCGCTCGTGAGGCACACCGTGGGCGTGCTCGTGGCGAGCGAGGTGAGCATCCCGGCGCTCGCGTTGAGGACGCCCGGGCCCGGCACGACGCTGAACACCCCGGGGCGCCCGGTGGACTGCGCGTAGCCGAGGGCCATGTACGCGCACGCCTGCTCGTGGCGGGCGCCGATCACCTCGATGCCCGGCTCGTTGCGCAGGGACTCGAACAGCTCGTACGTCTGCACGCCGGGGATGCCGAAGACGGTGTCCACACCCTCCCGCACCAGCCCGGCTACCGCGGCCTGGCCGGCCGTGAGCTCGCGGGGCGCGGCGTCGTCGTCGGCGGTGTCCCGGGCGGAGGTGGAGACAGTGTCGTGGCTGCTCATCGGTCCCTCTCCTGCTCCTGCTCGGAAGCGGCGGGCGCGTCAGCGGCGGCGTCGTCGAGCTCGGCGTGGACGGTCGCGGGCTGCCTGGTGCGGCGCGTCACGAAGATCCCCGTCACGGCGATCAGCGCGGTCGCGCCGACCGTGAGCAGCAGCTGCGTGCGGGCGGCGGGGTCGAGCATGGCGATCACCACGATCACCACCAGCAGCGCCACCGTGAGGTAGGACAGGAACGGGAAGAGCGGCATCTTGTACGTGGTGGAGCGCTCGCCCGGGTTCTCCCGCTCGCGGCGGTGGCGCAGGGTGATCTGGGAGGCCGCCACGGAGATCCAGATGATGATGATCGTGGAGCCCACGATGGACAGCAGCGTGTCCAGGACCTTGCCGGGGAACAGCGCCTCCAGGATGCTCGCGACGAATCCGAACGAGACCGTGAACAGCACAGCGCGGCGCGGCACGCTGTTGTGCGCGGTGCGCTTGATGCCGGCGGGGGCGTAATTGCGCTGGGCGAGCGAGTGCATCATGCGCGAAGCGGCATAGACGTTGGCGTTCAGCGCACTGAGCAGCGCGAAGACCGCGACCAGCGCCATGATGTTGCCCGCCGCGGGCATCCCGGCCACGTTGAGCACGGCCGCGAACGGGCCCTCGGGCGGATCGGCCTGCGAGGGCTTGAGGACCGCCACGATGATGAACACGGAGCCGATGTAGAACAGGCAGATCCGCCACGCCACGGTGCGGATCGCGGTGGCCACGCTGCGCTGCGGGTCCGCGGTCTCACCGGCGGCGATCGCCACGATCTCGGTGCCGCCGAACGCGAAGATCACGATCAGCAGACCGGCACCCACGCCCGCGAGGCCGGTGGGGGCGAAATCCGCGAAGTTGGACAGCCCGCCCTCGTGGCCGGGGATCACGCCGATCAGCATGAGCACGCCCACCACGAGGAACGCGAGGATCACGCCCACCTTGATGAAGGCGAACCAGAACTCGAACTCGCCGTACTTGCTCACCGCGAACATGTTGATGGTGGTGAACAGGGCCATGAAGATCAGGCTCAGCACCCACGTGGGAGGCACGGCGACGTCACCCATGGTGTTGTGCAGGATGCCGGTGAGGATCGTGGCCGCGCCGTTGGCCTCCGCGGCGGTGACCACGGCCAGCTGCACCCAGTACAGCCAGCCCACGGTGTAGCCGGCCACGGGGCCGAACGCGTTCTGCGCGTGCGTGGAGAACGCGCCGCTCGTGGGGTTCGCGGCGGAGAGCTCGCCGATCATCCACATGACCAGGATGACCAGCGCGCCGGCCACCACGTAGGAGAGCAGGATCGCGGGGCCGGCCACGGCCACGCCCTTGCCGCTGCCCAGGAACAGGCCCGCGCCGATCGCGCCGCCCAGTCCCATCATGGTGAGCTGGCGGGGCTTGAGTCCGCGCACGGTGCTGGTGGAGACCTCCGGGGTCTGACGGGTGGTGCTCATGGTTCAGCCCCCGATCCGGGACGACGACGCCGCCCGCAGGGTCTCGAGGGCGTCCTGCGCCGCCACCAGGAAGGCCTGGTTGGCCGCGGGGGACCCGATGCTGACGCGGATGCCCTCGTCCGGGAACGCACGGGCGATCACGCCGTGGCGCGAGAGGGTCTCCTCCGCCTGCACGGTCTGGGCGCCGGTGCGCAGCCACACGAAGTTCGCCTGGGACTCGGGCAGCTCCCAGCCCTGCGCGAGCAGCTGCTGGTGCACGTGGTCGCGCTGCTCGATCAGCGCGGTGATGCGCTCCTCGATCTCCGTCTCCGCGGCGAGGCTCGCGAGGGCGGCCTGCTGGGCCAGGTTGGTCACGCCGAACGGGATGGCGACGGCGCGCAGGGCGGCACTGATGTACTCCGGCGCGATCGCGTAGCCGATCCGCAGCCCGGCCAGGCCGTACGCCTTGGAGAACGTGTGGAGCACCACCACGTTGGGGTACTCGTGGAAGAAGTCGATGCCGCGGGCGGCGTCCGGGGCCACGTTGAAGTGCACGTAGGCCTCGTCCACCACCACGAGCACGTTGCTCGGCACCTGCGCCATGAACGCGTGCAGCTCGTCAGCGGTCACGGAGGTTCCGGTGGGGTTGTTGGGCGTGCACACGAGCACCACCTTGGTGCGCTCGGTGATCGCGGCGGCCATCGCGGGCAGGTCGTGGCGCTCGTCCTCGGTCAGCGGCACCTTCACCGCGGTGGCACCGGCCAGGCCGGCCAGGATCGGGTACGCCTCGAAGGAGCGCCACGCGAAGACGACCTCGTCCCCCTCGTCGCACACGGAGCGGATGATCTGCGAGGCGACCTCCACGGACCCGCTGCCGAAGCTCACGGACGACGGCGCCACGTCCCAGCGGGCGGCGACGGCCTCGGTGACCGCGCGGCACGTCATGTCCGGGTAGAGGTTCATCTCCGGGGACATCTGGTTCACGGCGTCCAGTACGGACGGCAGCGGCGGATAGGGGTTCTCGTTGGACGAGAGCTTGTACTGCAGGACGTCCGAGCCCGCGGCGGACTTCCCCGGCTTGTAGGGCGGCAGGGAACGCAGTGCGGGCCGCAGGGACACGGCGGGCTGCTGCGAGCCCTCGGGGTGCTGAGTTGTCACGGTTGACTCCTTCACGGCATTGTGGTCGGAGTCACAGTGGCACAGGTCTCCGGGGGTGACAACCATTCAAGGCCGTACGGCACAGAATGCACGTTCCGGACAGGCCTACCGACGGGTCGCTGTACAAAGTGTCACTCATGAACGGCGTGAGCGCGAGGGGCTGGAATGAAGATCGACGAGTTGGACGTGCGGATCGTCGAGCTCTTCAGCCGGGAGGACGGCATCGGGGTGCTGGCGGCCTCCCGTGAGCTGGGCGTCGCGCGGCCCACCGTGCAGTCACGGCTGGACAAGCTCAAGGCCGCCGGGGTGATCGAGTCCACGGGCCCCATGCTGGATCCGGCGCGGTTCGGCTACCCGGTGATGGCGATCGTCTCCATCGAGATTGCGCAGGGCGTGGGGCACATCGCCGTGGGGACCGCGCTGAAGGAGATCCCGGAGATCGTGGAGATGTACACCGTCTCCGGGGACCACGACGTCATGGTGCGGGTGGTCGCCCGCTCCAACGACGACCTCCAGCGCGTGCTCGACGCGGTGGCCGGCACCGGCGCCGTGAACCGGACCCGCAGCGTCGTCGTGCTGCAGACCCACTTCCAGAACCGCCTGCTGCCGCTCTTCGCGCGGGTGGGCGGGGTGGAGCCCGGCGGGGAGTGAGGTCGGCCCGGGTTCGAGGGGCGACGTCGCCGGGTCGGGGCCGTGGCTCCTCGCCCGGTGCGGAGGCACCGGGGAGACGGCTGCAGGACAGAGGGACCTCCGGTGGGTGCGCCCCGGACATGCGAAAATCCCGCCCGACCAACCGGTCGAACGGGATTTCCTGACGGTGCGCGAGGGGGGAGTTGAACCCCCACGCCCTCTCGGGCACACGGACCTGAACCGTGCGCGTCTGCCTATTCCGCCACTCGCGCTCGTTGTCCCGCTCGGCGTGCGCCTGCGAGCAACGTCGAAAACAATACCCGACGCCCGCCCGCTTTGGCGAATCGCGCTCCCCTCACACGCTCACGGTGAGTCCGGCCCAGGAGATGGCGGCGCAGAAGAGGCCGGCGAGGGCGTAGAGGGTCACGGGCACGACGAACGCGATCTCCCGCGCCGAGCCTGCGTTGCCGAGCACGGGAAAGCGCACGAACGCGCTGCGCCGGTAGAACGTGGTGGGCAGCGGCAGAGGGATCCGCAGGGGCCACAGCAGGTGGATGCCCTGGGTGGTGAGGAGGTCCCCGAGCATGTGCACCGCGCAGCCGAGCCCCACCGCGACCACGAACCAGCGCGGGTCCTCCGGGGGATGGGTGGCCACGAACGCCCCGAGTAGGATGCCCACGACCCAGTTCGCGTGGGCCAGCCGGTCCGGGACGAACGCGAGCACCTTCACGGCGCACGCGATGAGCAGCACGGAGAGCACCGCGGCGAGCGGCCACACCTGCCCCGGCAGCGACGCCGCGGCGTCCGGGACCGGGGCGGCGGCGTCGTCGGCCCCGGAGAGCGCGTGCCAGCGCAGAGCGTCCCCCACGGGCAGGGAGGCGCGCTGGGAGAGCACGGCGAGCAGCACGATCAGCGCGAGTCCCAGCAGGGAGTGCGTGGCCCTGCGGTGCCCGCCCGAGACGGCGCTCGTGGCCTTCGCGATCCACCCGGACAGCGGCGGCAGCGAGCGGGCCACGGTGCCGCCGGGGTGGTCGAGGTCCGGCAGTAGTGCCGCGCCGGCGCAGATCAGGGCGCCGGTGATGACCCCGGCGTTGCCCACGGGCATCAGGCCGAGGCCCATTGGAAGGCTGACGTCTGCCAGCTGGACGGTGTACGTGCCGGTGAGTGCCACCCACGCGGCGGCTCCGCAGGCGGCGTGGCTGGGGCCCATCATCGGGGCGACCTGGGCATGGAACGGTCCTCTCGAGACCTCGGGGAAGAAGTGTTTCCCCAGGCTAGGGAGGGGGTCCGACCCGCATAAGCGACCGCGGGGACGGCCCGTTCGAGCTCAGGAGGCTCGCGCTCAGGAGGTGGACTTGGGGTTCCCCGGCAGCTGCTGGTCGCAGCCGGGGGTGAGCCACGCCTTCACGAAGCCGGCGCTCTGGTGCACGTACTGCATCAGCAGGGCCTTTCCGCTGAGCTGGAAGTCCACGGAGGACATGCGCAGCTCGCCCGCGTAGCAGCGGGAGAGGATCATGCGGGAGCGCGTGATGTGCTGCGTGAACGTCACCGCGGTGACCGTGTTCCAGCCGCGTTCCTCGGCGAGCTTGCGCAGCTCGATCGCCTCACCCTGGGTGGTGGAGGGGTTCGGCTTGAAGCAGATGACCTCCACGCCCTCGTGCGGCTCGCAGAACTTGCGCGCGTCGTAGTAGGCCACGGTCTCGGGGGAGTCGTAGGGCTCGGAGTCCGGAACGGAGATCACCAGGGTCTTGGCGATGTGCTGGTGGTACACCAGGTCCTCCGCCTCCGCCACGCGCGTGGAGTCAGGGGGGCCCAGCACGAACACGGCGTCCGAGGCGCGGGGTGCGTCCAGGCGGGGTTCGTCGAGCGCCACGTGGCACACCGCGAGCCAGGAGACGAGCAGGACGACGACGGCGAGAGCCACCACCAGGGGCCACCGGCGCCTCGCAGCGGGGGCCTGACCGGGTGCCGTTTCTGTCAAGGGGTTCCTTCCGCGGGGGGACGATCGGCGGGTGCGCCGCGGATATCATCTCACCCAGTGGCAGCGCGGACGCCGGTTCCGCGTGGTGACCGGGTGAACCCCCAGCAAGGAGACAGTGCATGCGTTCGAACGAGTATCTCGACCGCGCGGTGGTGTGCCAGGTGCCGCTGCGGTGGGGGGACATGGACCCGTACGGCCACGTGAACAACGTGGAGGTCATCCGGGTGCTGGAGGAGGCGCGGATCGCGGCGTTCGGCGTCCCTGTGGGCACGGGCGAGCAGGTGGCCCCGGCGCAGATCCCACTGTTCTCCGTGCTTCCGGAGGGCACCCAGGCGCTGATCGCGGAGCACCGCGTGAAGTACCTGCGCCCGCTCGAGTACCGCAACGTCCCCGTGGACGTGCGCGTGTGGGTGGTCTCGGCGAAGGCCGCCACCCTGGTGCTGGGCTTCGAGATCCTCGACTCCGACGACGGCGCCCCGGTGGTCCGCGCCCAGACGCAGCTCGCGCTGTTCGTCCCGGCCACCCGCACGGTGCTGCGCATCACGCGCGAGCAGCGGGAACTCCTGGAGCCCTACACCGCGCCTTCGCCGTTCTGACCGGCGGTGCGCCAACCGCCCCGAACGGGGTGGGGGGACGGCGACGTCGCAGCCCTGGGTTGCCTGGCCTGCCGCGGGAATCCCTGGCTTGGGCGGAGGGCGACGCCGCGGCGCGGCCCTGGCCGCCCGCTCTCAGGCGGCGGCGCGGGCGGTCGCGGCGAGACGCAGCTCCGCGCGCGTGCGCACGACGAACCCGGTCTCCGGCAGCACCCGCCACGTCCGCCACATGAGCACGCCGGAGTCCGTGTCCACGTGGCACGCGGCGGCGGTCACTGCGGCGGGCTCGTCCGGGTCCTGCACGGCCAGTGCGAGGGGTGTGTTCTCCAGGGTCTCCCACAGCCGCCGCAGCTCCTTGCGCAGTCCGCGCGGGGAGTGCTCGGTGACGGTGCACCCAGTCTCCACGTGGGACGCGAACGGCGTGGGGTGGGCCAGGCTGCGCAGCACCGGCAGCGCCGAGGCCCCCTCGTCGAAGACGCCCACCGTCTCGATCCACTGCTCACCGTCGTGGCTGATCACGCACTGGTGCCGACCCGGTGCCACGCGCAGCTCCACGTCCGTGGCGTCGTCGATGCGTAGCGTCCGGGAGGCGGGGGCGTCGAGCACCCCGAGGTCGGTGCGGAACCCGAAGTCCTCCGGGTGGTGCGCGGCGTGCCCGGGCACGGGAGTGAGCCAGAGGTGCTCCATGGTGTCTGTCTTCCTGTTGGCGTCGCGGCAGCCCACCGCGGGTACTTCACGCATGAAAATATCCCCGGGGGTGGGGACAATCAAGCACCGTTCGGTCACCATTGGGTGACAGTGCGCCGTGAATTCCCGGCGCTGGAGACCGGCCGCGGCGTCGTTGCGGAGCTCAGGGCAGCGGGTGCCCGCGCGCCGCGGTCCACAGCGCGTACCAGTCCTCGTGGCTCATCAGCGCGGCCGCGCGCGGGGCCTCCGCGCACGCGGCGATCCGCCGCGGGTCACGCGTGCCGACCACCGGCCGGATGCCGTACGGGTGGCGCAGCAGCCACCCCACGACCACGGCCTCCGGCGGCACCTCCATGCGCCGCGCCAGCTCCCGGACCAGGGCACTCGTGCGCTCGCGGGGAGAGGCCGACGCCGCGTCGTCGCCCGCGGAGGGCCCCGCGGCGTCGTCGTCGGGCGAACCTGCCGCGGTGGCCGCGGGCTTCTCCCCGGCGTCACCGGCGTCGCTCACGGATGCGCCCTCGGAGACGGGGGCCCGGAAGCCATTGCCCGGCGCAACCGCGCCAACGGGCTCATGGGAGTACGCCCCGCCGGCCAGCGCACCCCACGCCTGGATCTCGATGCCGTCCGCCACGCAGTGCGCGAGCAGTCCCTGGGGGAAGGTGGTGCCGGCACCCTCGGGGTGGTTGGCGAGCACCTGGCCCTCCACGAAGTCCCGGTGCGCGAGGCTCATCTGCATCTGCACGGCGGTCAGGGGAACGGTCGCGAGCTGCTGCATCACGGCCACGTGCTGGGAGGTCATGTTGGACAGCCCCAGCGAGCCGATCACACCCTCGCGGTAGAGCTCGTCCACGGCGTGCGCCGTCTCGCTCAGCGGTGTGAGGGGGTCCGGGCGGTGCAGGAGGAGCCGCTCCACGCGGTCCACACCCAGCCGGCGCAGGGACGCGTCCAGGGAGGAACGGATCGAGTCCCGGTCCAGGCGGTAGTGCGCGGGGGTGCCCGGCGCGGCGTTGTTGCCCGGCAGCCGGATCCCGCACTTGGTCTGGATCTGCACCGAGTGGCTGAGCAGCTCGTCCTCCGCGAGGATCTGCCCGAACACGGTCTCGGAGTCCCCGGAGACGTAGATGTCCGCGTGGTCGAAGAGCCGGATCCCCGCGCGGTGGGCGGCGTGGACGGCCTCGCGGGCGGCGTCGACGGTCTCGGTGGTAATCCTGTCCTGGCCCCACGCCCCGCCCAGGTTCATGCAGCCGTAGATCAGAGGAGTGCTCACGCGGCACCGCCCTGCTGCTCGGCGGCGCGGCGCAGCCGGGCGGCCTCCGCGAACGCGGCCGCGGACTCGTCCATGCGCCCGCTGCTCTCGTAGAGGGAGCCGAGCTCGGTGAAGCAGTCCGAGCGGTCCCGGCAGGAGTCCGGGTCCTCCTGGTAGAAGTCCACCGCACGGTTGTAGGCGGTCACGGCCTGCGCGGTCCGGCGGGTCTGGCGGTAGACGCGGGCGAGGTTGACGTAGCAGTCCGCCTGGTCCCGCGGGTCGTGGGGCGCGTCCAGGTACTGGCCGAGGGCGTCCAGCAGGTGGTTCTCCGCCGCACGGAACTCGCCGGTGTCCGTGAGCAGTGAGCCCAGGATGAGGTGTGCGCGGGCCTTGTGCCTGCCGCTGTCCTCGAGGTCCGCGAAGTACTCCAGGGCCTTGCCGTACTCGGCCACCGCCCTGCTGGTCCTGTCCGTGACCACGTACACGTGCCCCAGGTTGTAGTGGCACGCGGCGAGCTCCCTCTCGGTGCCCTCGCCCTCGTGGAACAGTTCGATCGCCTGGCGGTAGGCCGTCTCCGCGCCCGCGTGGTCGCCGCGGTCCTCCGCGTCCAGGGCTCGGGTGAAGTACCCGTTGCCGTCGTCCGAGTAACTCATCAACGCATCCTCCCGTGGCCGGCCAGGCTCCCCAGAATGCTACATGCGGCGGCTGGGCGGGGACCCTGCTGATAATCTCGGTCGCACACTCTCACTGGCTCTCTGGAGGTCACGATGGCACGACAGAACGGCACGCCGGGGCACGACCCGCGTGAGCCCCACCGCGCGGACGCCGCGGAGCGCGAAAACGCCTCGGTGGTCCGCCACGAGGAACGCCTCGTCATCAATCGCGAGCGGGTGGACGCGGGCCGCGCACGGCTGCGCAAGTACGTGGTCGAGGAGCCCGTGCGCCAGGAGGTCACGGTGGCGGCCGAGGAGCCGGACATGGTGCGCACCCCCGTGACCGCGGAGGAGCGCCAGGCCTTCCTGGACGGCCGCGAGCTGGCGGTCGGCGAGGACGAGGTCATCCTCTACCGCACCGAACCCGTGGTGCAGACCGTCCGCGTTCCCTACCAGCGGGTGCGGCTCGTCGCGAAGCGCGTGGAGCACACCGAGGTCGTGGAGGACACCCTGCGCAAGGAGCGCGTGGACGTGGAGACCCTAGGGGATCCGCGCGCCTGAGCCGCTGCGTGTCCGGTGCGGCGCGGACGCGCCACCGGAATCGCACATCACGGCGGGTACGACGACGCCGCCCCACCGGCACCTGCGGGCCGGCACCCTGGTTGC
>NZ_BJNW01000022.1 GCF_006539885.1 Kocuria varians
TCTGAGTCCCTTGCGGGACTTCGGATTGGAAGTTTGCGTTGCCGCGATTCGGAAGCTCTTTCGCTGTCCTGTTGGCAACTCGACTAGCTTATCCGTTCCTCGTCCGGTTCGCAACCTCGCGTTCACGCGCTGTTGCTCACCTGTTCGGGGAGGGAGGCTTGCCGACCTGCCGGACCAGCTCTTGGCTGCCTGTCCTTGCGGCGACTCGGAATACATTACACGCGGCCGCGGGAGCGCGCAAAACGGCGTCCGGCGAGGTCAGCCGCGCAGCAGGTTCTTGCGCACCTTGCCCGTGGCGGTGCGCGGGAGCTCGTCGCTGAACGTCACGGTGTCCGGCACCTTGAACCCGCTCAGCTGCGAGCGCACGTGTTCTCGGAGGTCCTCCTCGCTCACGCTGGACCCGCTCGCCCGGACCACGTGCGCGACCGGGCGCTCACCCCACTTCTTGTGGGGAACGCCCACCACCGCGACGTCCAGGACGTCCGGGTGGGAGTAGAGCGCCTGCTCCACCTCGATGGACGAGATGTTCTCCCCGCCCGAGATGATGATGTCCTTCGCCCGGTCCCGTAGCTGGATGTAGTGGTTGGGATGCGTGACCCCGAGGTCCCCGGTGTGGAACCAGCCGCCCTGGAACGCCTTCCGCGTGGCCGGCACGTCCTTGTAGTAGCCGATCATCACGTTGTTCCCGCGCAGCACGACCTCGCCGAGGGTCTCCCCGTCCGCCGGGACGTCCACCATCTCCGGGTCCACCACCCGTGCCGATTCCGCCTGGATCATCGCGACGCCCTGCCGGGACATCTGCTGCGCCCGCTCCGCCGGGGAGAGGTCGGCCCACTCCTCCTGCGGCTCGCAGATGGTGATGGGGCCGAAGACCTCCGTGAGCCCGTACACGTGGACGATGTCGAAGCCTGCCGTGGAGAGCCGCTCGATGATGCTGGGTGCCGGCGGCGCCCCCGCCGTGGTGATGCGGATGGGCTTCTGGAGCGGGTGGGCCTCCTGCGCGTCCACGATCACCGAGCACACGGCGGGTGCCCCGCACAGGTGCGTGATGCCCTGCTCGTCGAACGCACGCCAGATGTCGTCCGCACGCACGGCGCGCAGACACACGTGGGTGCCGCCGGCCGCGGTGACGGCCCACGTGGTGCACCACCCGTTGCAGTGGAACATGGGCAGGGTCCACAGGTAGCGGGTGTCTCCGGTGAAGCCGTTGTGGAACACCTCGCCCAAGCTGTTGAGGTACGCCCCGCGGTGCGCGTAGAGCACGCCCTTGGGGCGGCCGGTGGTGCCGGAGGTGTAGTTGAGCGTGATGGGCGCGTTCTCGTCCATGACGCCGTAGCCGACGACGCCGCCCGCCCCGTTTGCCGCCCCGGTCGCCTCGAGCGGTGCGACGTCCAGGAACTCCTCGAACGTGGGGACGCCCTGCCCCGCCCCGTCGCGCACGGCGGGCAAGCCCGCCTGCTCGTCGGGGATCTGGACCAGAGTGACTCCCGTCCGGTTCCCGAGCGCCTCGGCCATGGTGTCGAGCACGGAGACGTCCGCGAGGACCACCTTCGCCTCGGAGTGCTCGAGGATGTAGCTCAGCTCCCGCGCTCTCAGACGCGGATTGAGCGGCACCAGCACCGCCCCGGCGGCGGGCACGGCATAGTGCGCCATGAGGGCGGCCGGCACGTTCGGGGCGACCACCGCCACCGTGGGCCACGACCGGTCCAGCAGCTCCGCGCCCAGGAACTCCTCGCCCGCTGCATCCGCGGCGTGACCCCCGCGAGCGTCGGGACCCGAGTCCTCCGCGCCGACGCCGTTCCGGGGATCCGTCGTCGCGACGCGAGTTGCCGAGTCGTGCGTCTGCGCAGCGTCGGGGGCTGCCACGAGACCAGAAGCACCGGCCCCGAGGTGGGCGTGGCCCACCTCGGGGTCCGGCGTCGAGGGCGCCGCGGAACCGGTCCGGCCCGGTCCTCCCGGCCCCGCGGCGTCGTCGGCGCGCAGGTCCTCACTGCCCAGAATGGGCAGGAGAGCGGTCGCGAAGCGCCGGACGTCCCGCTCGAACTGCTCGTAGGTCCACTCCCGCACGCCGTGCACGACGGCTCGGCGGCGGGGGAAGACCTCCGCGCTGCGCTCCAGGAATCGCAGCGGGGTCAGCGGCTCGGTGTTGGCGAACATGGTGCTCCTGGAGGTTCGGGGCCTGGCTGGACGGCCGAGGCGGCTCAGCGGTGGGCCGCTTCAGTGGTGAACAGCTCAGTTGTAGGCGGAGATCCCGGTGATCGACTTGCCGATGATCAGCGCCTGGACGGTCTCGGTCCCCTCGTAGGTGTGGATGGCCTCCACGTCCGCGAAGTGACGCGCGACACGATTCTCCAGCAGAATGCCGTTTCCGCCCAACAGGTCGCGGGCGTTCGCGGCGATCTGCCGGGCCGTGCGCGTGGCGGTGAATTTGGCCAGCGACGCCTGGGGGCCGGTGAGCGTGCCCGCCTCCTCCTTGCGTGCCATGGCCATCACGAGCGTCTGGATCTGCGTGAGCTCGCTCAGCATCCGGGCCAGGCGCTCCTGGACGATCTGCGACGCCGCCAGCTTCCGGCCGAACTGCTCGCGCTGCGCCGCGTACTGCACCGCGCTCTCGTAGCAGGCCTGCGCATGGCCCACGGCGGCCCATGCCACTCCGATGCGCGTGGCGAACAGCACTGCCGAGGTGTCCTTGAAGGACTGCGCCTTCGGAAGCACGTTTTCCTCGGGCACGAAGACGTTCTCCATGCGGATGTGCGCCTGGTGGATCGCCCGCAGGGACAGCTTGCCGGTGATGGTGGTGGCGGTGTACCCCTCGGAGTCCTGCGGCACCACGAAGCCGCGGACCTTGCCGTCCTCGCTGCTGCGCGCCCACACGACGGTGATCCCGCCCATGGAGCCGTTGCCGATCCACTTCTTCTCGCCGTTGAGGACGTAGCCGCCCTCGACGGGTACGGCCGAGGTCTCCAGGCCGATGGAGTCGGACCCGTGCGTGGGCTCGGTCAGCGCGAACGAGCCGAGCAGCTTGCCGGCGGCCATGTCCGGGAGCCAGCGCTTCTTCTGCTCGTCGCTGCCGCACATGGCGATCGAGCGCATGGCGAGCCCGCCCTGCACACCGGCAACGGTGGAGATGGAGCCGTCACCGCGGGAGAGCTCCATGCTGACCAGTCCGGCCGCCAGCTTGGACATGGGCGGGAGCCCGGGGACGTCCACGCCGTCGCGCAGCAGGTCCAGCTCACCCATGCGGGCGACGAGGTCCAAGTTGTACTCGCCGCGGTCCCAGTACTCGCCGATCACCGGCAGAACGTCCTCCTGGACGAACGTCCGGGCGCGCATCCAGTGCTCGCGGTCCTCGTCCGAGATGTCCGCGAACGTGCCGGCCTCGTCCGTGTCGAGAGCCTCCGTCAGGGTGTACTCCGGCTCCATGGTGCCCACGGGGAACGTCTGGGTGGCGGGGGCCGTGTTCTCGTTGCTCATGATCAGTCCTCAGTGGTCGAAGGGGTCACTGCTGGGCGGCGTCGAAGCGCTGCCCGCGGACGCGCTCGGAGGCGCCCGTGTAGTCGAGGTAGGGGGTGATGCCACCCATGTGGAACGGATAGTTGGCACCCAGGATCATGCAGAGGTCCACGTCCCGTGCGGTGGCGACGACGCCCTCGTCCAGCATGTGGCCGATCTCCTCCGCGAGCGCGTCCTGGACGCGGGCGAGCAGCTGGCCATCCGCGCCGTCGTCGGTGCGGTCCGCCACGCCCTTCTCGTCGCGGGTGCGGCGCAGGGCTTCCTGTGCCCCCTCGGCGAGGTAGGTCTCCGAGGTCTCCCCGCGCGGCGGCAGGGTGTTGCGCAGTCCGGCGTCCGCGACGGCGTCGAGCCACGGGGAGAGCGTGAAGCGCTCCGGGTAGGCGGCGTTCATGGTGTGCGTGATGTGCACCAGGACCGCGGGGCCCACGAAGTCGAGCAGCTGCAGCGGGGTCATGGGCAGGCCCATGGGGTCCAGCGCGTGGTCCACGGCCTCCGGGTCTCCCCCGGCGTCCATGGCCCGGCCGATCTCGTCGAACATGCGGGTCAGCACGCGGTTGACCACGAAGCTCGGGGCGTCCTGGACACGCACGGCCACGCGGCGCATCTTCGCGGCGAGGTCGAACGCGGTGGCCAGGGTGGAGTCGTCGGTCTTCTCGCCGGCAATGATCTCCAGAAGCGGGGTGACCTCCACGGGGTTGAACACGTGGAAGCCCACGAGCCGCTCGGGATGCTTGAGGTCCCGGCCCATCTCCGTGATGGACAGCGACGACGTGTTGGTCGCGAGGATCGCATCCTCCTTAATGACCGGCTCCCACTGCGCGAAGACCTGGCGCTTGACGTCCATCTCCTCGAACACGGCCTCGATCACGAAGTCCGCGTCCGCGAGGTCCTGGGGATCCTTGGCGCCGGTGATCAGTGCGCCGAGCTGCTGGGCCTTCTCCTCGCTCATGCGGACCTTCTGGGCCTGGGCCAGGAAGCGCTCCCGGGTGCGCTGCACACCGGCCTCGAGGCGCTCGTCGTCCAGGTCCGTCATGACCACGGGGATGCCGGCACCCTGCGCGAGCAGGGATGCCAGCTGGCCCGCCATGAGACCCGCGCCGATCACGGCGGCCTTCTTGAGGGGGCGAACGGTGGCGTCCGGGACGTTGGCCGCCTGCTTGCTGCGAGCGCTCACGAGCTCGAACGCGTACAGGGACGCGCGGGCCTGCTCCGACTGCACGATTTTCGTGAAGGCCTCGACGGCTGCGGCACCGTTGGCCTCGCGGGACTCGGTGCGCGCACGGCCCACGAGCTCGATGGCCGCGACCGGGCCGGGGGCGGCACCGTGCCACGCCTTCTCCGCCTTGGCGGCGGCCTTCTGCACGGCGGCGTCCCAGGTCTGGGCGTCGTCCGTGGTGCGGCGGGGCTCGTGCTTGCCCTCGAGGGCCTCGACAACCCAGTTCTGCCATGCGGCGTCCCACTCCGACGCGCCGGGGGCGCCGTCCAGGACGGCGTCCACGAGACCCATCTCCGCGGCCTTGGCCGGGTTGAGGTTCTTGCCGCGCATGGAGTCCGTGACGATCACGTTCAGCGCCGCCTCAGCACCGACCAGGTGCGGCAGCAGGTAGACGCCGCCCCACCCGGGGAAGAAGCCGAGGTGGCACTCCGGCAGCCCCATGGGCGCCTTGCCGGAGGTGGAGAGGCGGTAGTCCGTGTGCAGCGCGAGCTCCAGGCCCCCGCCGAGGGTCACGCCGGTGATGAGCGAGAAGGTGGGGACGTCCATCTCCGCGAGGATCCCGAAGGCGTCGTGGCCCGAGCCCACGTACTCGTCCGACGTGCCGCTGAGCTGCGCGGCGCGGATCTCCTTGAGGTTCGCGCCCGCGCCGAAGGACTTGGTGTTGCCGGTGACGACCACGGCCTCCACCTGGGAGGTGTCGATCGCGGCGAGCTCGCGCTGCAGGTCCCGCATGGCGGCGGAGCCCCAGATCACCAGGCCGTTGGGGGCGGTGGAGTCCAGCGACACCAGCGCGATGGGCTCCTCCCGACCGGGCAGCACCTGCTGGGTCACGGTGATGGTGACGGTGGACGGGAAGGACTGTTCGCTCACGCTGCGCTCCTGTGTGTCTGCGAGGGGTGGTGTGGCCCACATTTCTGCGGCTCAGTCTGCCCTGAGACGCAGTCTCACGTCAAGACATGGCGTCCCACCCAACGGTCCCCACGACGCACGGCAGGCCCCGGTCACAGCCGAGGATCCCGAGGCAGGCCGGGGCGGCGCAGAGGGGCAGCCAGGGAGACCGCCGGCATGCCGAACAGCCCCGCACCGCACTCCTCCGCGCCGGGCTAGGACTTCAGCGCCTCGTACACGGAACGGGCGGTGCGCTCGGCCACGACGGCGGGGTCCGCGCCCTGCGGCACGACCACGACGACGGGCGACGGGCCCCCGGAGCGCCGCCGCGCGGCGTCGTCGTCGAACTCCACGGAAATCTCCGGGGGCAGGAACGTGACATCCGCGGGGAATCCTCGGGCGGTGCTCGAGACCCCCACCCCGAACGCCGAGCACAGCCACGCGACACGCTCGCTCAGCGCTGCCACGAGCTGCTCGCCGGACGCGGGACCGGGGTCGCGCAACCACGTGCGCAGGAACGCGTTGTGGACGGCCACGGTCGAGGCGGCGAGCGCCACAGCGGTGACCCGGCGGTCCGCGGAACCGGGCAGCGCACGGCGGAGGAACGCCTGGAAGACACGTTCGTAACGGGAGGACATGGCGATCTCGCGGTCCCGCAACGACTCCACGCTCTGCAGCAGGTCGTGCCGGGCCACGGCCCGCTCCGGGTGGTCCAAGTGGTGGCGGAAGACCAGGCGGGCGCCCTCGACCAGCCCGGCCTGCGGAGTGAGCCCCGGGCGCTGCAGCAGCAGGTCGAGGCGCTCCAGGGTGGCGGCGTGGTCCGCGAAGACCATGTCCTCCTTGCTGCCGTACTTGCGGAAGAACGTGGCCCGGCTGATCCCCGCGGCGTGGGCGAGCTGCTCCACCGTGGTCTCCAGGTACCCCTCGTCGGCGAGCACACGGATGGAACGCGTCACCGCGTCCTCCGGGCTCAGCCCTGCCTGTCCCATGGGACCTCCTCCTGAACGCCACTGGGCTGTCCACACGAGGGTAGCCGCAATGAGACGCAGTCGCACGGTCCCCGGTCGCAGAGCCCTCGGACACCCGGCGTCACAGTGCCGACCCGACACCGCAGCGGGTCGCAAATGGGCACGAAGGTCAGGATGCTGTGGACTACACTCAGCGGTATCCCAGCTCACACGCCGGGATATCGACTACCGGACGTCTTCACATCCACTCGAACTCCCGGACGCTGGCATCACAAGCCCCCGTTCCACTCGTTTTCAGGAGGCCAGATGCGTTACTCGCGCATTTCCAAGACCCTCGGTGTCGCCGCAGTGGCGACCATCTCCCTGACCGCCTGCGGCGGGGGGGGTGACTCCAACGGCTCCGCCGACGGCAGCGCCGTCATCACCGCGGACACCGTGGAGCCCCAGAACCCGCTGGTCCCCACCAACACCAACGAGAACGGTGGCGGCGTGGTCGTCGAGCAGCTCTTCAACGGCCTCGTGAGCTACGCCTCCGACGGCAAGGTCGAGAACGACCTCGCGGACTCCATCGAGTCCAAGGACAACCAGACCTGGACCGTCAAGCTCAAGGCGGACAAGAAGTTCACGAACGGTGAGAAGATCACCGCGCAGAGCTTCGTCGACTCCTGGAACTTCGGCGCCGCGGCCAAGAACGCGCAGGCCAACGCCAGCTTCTTCGAGCCCATCGAGGGCTACGAGGCCGTCTCCGCCGAGGGCAGCAAGGAGGACAAGATGTCCGGCCTGAAGGTCGTGGACGACACCACCTTCACCGTGAAGCTCACCTCCCCGCAGTCCGACTTCGAGCAGCGCCTGGGCTATACCGCCTACGCGCCCATGCCCTCCACCGCTTTCAAGGACATCAAGGCCTTCGGTGAGAACCCCGTGGGCTACGGGCCGTACAAGATGGCCAAGGACGGCGCCTGGCAGCACAACACCAGCATCGACCTGGTCAAGAACGACGACTACGACGGCCCGGAGAAGCCCAAGAACGGCGGCATCACCTTCAAGCTGTACCAGAACCCGGACACCGCCTACCAGGACCTGATCTCCAACAACCTGGACGTCCTGCAGCAGGTCCCCACCGGTGCCCTGGGCAACTACAAGTCCGACCTCACGGACCGCTTCTCGGACAAGCCCTACGCCGGCATCCAGTCCCTGGCCGTCCCCGAGTACCTGGACAACTGGAAGGGCGAGGCCGGCAAGCTGCGCCGCCAGGCCCTGTCCCTGGCCATCGACCGCGACGAGGTCACCAAGGTGATCTTCAACGGCACCCGCACCCCCGCCACGGACTTCACCGCCCCGACCGTCGAGGGCTACACCGCGGACCTGCCCAACTCCGAGAACACCAAGTTCGACAAGGAGAAGGCCAAGAAGCTGTGGGCCGAGGCCGAGAAGCTGCAGCCCTACAACAAGTCCGAGAAGCTCACCATCGCGTACAACGCCGACGCCGGCGGACACAAGAAGTGGGTGGACGCGGTCACCAACCAGATCAAGAACAACCTGGGTGTCGAGGCCGAGGGCAAGTCCTACGCGACCTTCAAGGAACTGCGCACCGAGGCCAAGGCCGGCGAGCTCACCGGCGCCACCCGTTCGGGCTGGCAGGCCGACTACCCGTCCATGTACAACTTCATGGCCCCCACCTTCTCGAAGGGTGCGTCCTCCAACGACGCGCGCTACGACAACCCCGAGTTCGAGAAGCTCCTCAACGAGGGCCTCGAGGCCAAGACCACCGAGGACGGGGTGAAGAAGTTCAAGGAGGCCGACTCCACGCTGCTGAAGGACCTCCCCTCGATCCCGCTCTGGTACAGCCAGGCCAACACCGCGTGGTCCGAGAACGTGACCGGCGTGGACACGGGCTGGAACGGTGTGCCCGAGTACTACAAGGTCGAGAAGACCGCCAAGTAATCTCCTGACCCCATTGCACACGTGAGGACAGGGAGACGCCGGAGCCCGGTGTCTCCCTGTCCTCACGTCTCCTGAGAGGAGAAACTCTTGGCCTGGTATCTGGTCAAAAGACTGCTGCAGCTGATCCCCGTGTTCTTCGGCGCCACGCTGCTCGTCTACTTCCTGGTCTTCATGACCCCCGGTGATCCGCTGGCCGCGCTGTGCGGCGACAAGGGCTGCACGCCCGGTGTCGCCGCCGCCCTGACCGAGCAGTACCACCTGAACGACCCGTTCTTCGTGCAGTACTTCAGCTACATCGGAGGTCTCCTCACCGGCGACCTCGGTGTGAACTTCTCCGGCCGCGAGGTCAGCGACGTGCTCGCCGGGGCGTTCCCCGCGACCGTACGCCTGGCCATCATCGCGCTCGTCTTCGAGGCCGTCTTCGGCATCATCTTCGGTCTCTACGCGGGGCTAAAGAAGGGCGGCTGGTTCGACTCGACCATCCTGGTGCTCTCGCTGATCGTGATCGCCGTGCCGATTTTCGTGCTCGGCTTCGTGATGCAGTACTTCGTGGGCGTGAAGTGGGGGCTCGCCAAGCCCACCGTCTCCGGCGCCGCGGACTGGAGCGACCTGATCCTCCCCGGCATCGTGCTGGGCCTGGTCTCCTTCGCCCAGGTGCTGCGCCTGACCCGCACCGCCGTGGCGGAGAACGCGAGCGCCGACTACGTGCGCACCGCGACCGCCAAGGGCTTGACCCGCGGGCGCGTGATCCGCGTGCACATCCTGCGCAACTCCATGATCCCCGTGGCCACCTTCCTGGGCATGGACCTGGGTGCGCTGATGGGTGGCGCGATCGTCACCGAGGGCATCTTCAACGTCCCCGGCATCGGCAACCAGCTGTACAAGGCGCTGACCCTCGGGGACGCGCCCATGGTGGTCTCGGTGGTCTCCGTGATGGTGATCATCTTCTGCGTGGCCAATCTGCTGGTTGACCTCCTGTACGCCTGGCTCGACCCGAGGATCCGTTATGCCTGAGAACACCTTCGAGAACAACGACGCCGCGGGCGGGGACCTGAATCCCGACGCCCGCGCCCACGAAGCCGCCATGCGGGAGGTGCGGGAGACCGCCGACACCCCGGCCGGCTCGCACCAGAAGGACCTGGGCGGTGTCAGCACCGGGATCATGATGGAGCATTTCGTCGCCGACATCGCGGAGACCCCCGTGACGGCCACGGACTCCCGCTCCGCGGAGGGTGCGCCCATCAGCCTGTGGCGCGACGCCTGGCGCCAGCTGCGCAAGAAGCCCACGTTCATCATCGCGGCCCTGCTGATCGTGCTGGTGATCGTGGTGGCCCTGTTCCCGCAGCTCTTCTGGACCCAGGACCCCTCCGCGGCGGCCTCCCAGTGCCTGCTCGAGAACTCCAACGGCAAGGCGTCCGCGGGGCACCCCATGGGCTTCACCGCCCAGGGCTGCGACGTCTACTCCCGCGTGATCGCCGGAACCCGGGCCTCGCTGATGGTGGGTCTGTTCACCACCATCGGGGTGGTCGTCATCGGCGGGATCATCGGCGCCCTGGCCGGCTACTTCGGTGGCTGGATCGACGCCGTGCTCGCCCGCCTGGGTGACATCTTCTTCGCTCTGCCGCTGATCCTGGGCGCCCTGGTGGTCATGCAGCTGCCGTTCTTCAAGGCACACCGCGGGGTCTGGACCCTGGTGATGGTGCTCGTGCTCTTCGGCTGGCCGCAGATCGCCCGCATCATGCGCGGGGCCGTGGTGGAGGTGCGCAACGCGGACTACGTGGTCAGTGCGCGCTCCCTGGGCGTCTCCTCGCTGGGGATCCTCATGCGCCACATCATCCCCAACGCGATGGCGCCGGTGATCGTGATCGCCACGATCTCGCTGGGCACGTTCATCGTCGCGGAGTCCACCCTCTCGTACCTCGGCATCGGTCTGCCCCCCAGCATGATGAGCTGGGGCAACGACATCTCGGACGCGAAGGACGCCTTCCGCTCCAACCCGATGCCCGTATTTTGGCCCGGCCTGGCGCTCTCGCTGACCGTCCTGAGCTTCATCATGCTCGGCGACGCGCTGCGTGACGCGCTGGATCCCAAGGCCCGGAAGAAGTGATGAGCATGTCCCAGGAGAACAACCGCCCCCTGCTGGAGGTGCGCGACCTCGGGATCGCGTTCACCACCGCCACGGGCGAGGTCCAGGCCGTGCAGGACTCCAACTTCACCGTGATGCCCGGGGAGACCGTGGCCATCGTGGGTGAGTCGGGCTCCGGCAAGTCCACCTCCGCCCTGGCCGCGATCGGGCTGCTGCCGTCCAACGGGCGGGTGAACGCCGGCCAGATCATCTTCGACGGCCAGGACATCACCCACGCCACGGAGAAGCAGAAGGTCAAGCTGCGCGGCAGCCAGATCGGCATGGTCCCGCAGGACCCGATGTCCAACCTGAACCCCGTGTGGAAGGTGGGCTTCCAGGTCCGGGAGACGCTCAAGGCCAACGGCCTGCCCGCGAAGGACGAGGACGTGGCCCGGGTGCTCAGCCAGGCCGGCCTGCCGGACGCGGAGAAGCGCGCGAAGCAGTACCCGCACGAGTTCTCGGGCGGCATGCGCCAGCGCGCCCTGATCTCGATCGGCCTGTCCTGCCAGCCCCGCCTGCTGATCGCGGACGAGCCGACCTCCGCGCTGGACGTGACCGTGCAGCGCACCATCCTGGACCACCTCCAGACGATGACGGACAAGCTCGGCACCGCGGTGCTGCTGATCACCCACGACCTGGGTCTCGCCGCGGAGCGTGCCCAGAAGGTCGTGGTGATGTACAAGGGACGCGTGGTGGAGGCGGGGCCCGCCCTGCAGCTGCTGCGCAACCCGCGCCACCCGTACACGAAAAAGCTCGTGGAGTCCGCGCCGTCGCTCGCGTCCCGGCGCATCGAGGTGGCCCGTGCCACCGGCGTGGAGACCGACGACCTGCTCGCCGAGCACCCCAAGACCTCGATGCAGGCCGCCCTGAAGAAGGACTTCGTGCAGGTCCAGGACCTCACCAAGGTCTACAAGCTCCGGGGTTCCTGGGGTCGCACCGAGGACTTCACGGCGGTGGACAAGGTCTCCTTCGCCATCCCGCGGGGGACGACCACTGCGGTGGTGGGCGAGTCCGGCTCCGGCAAGTCCACCGTGGCCAAGATGATGCTCGGGCTGGAACCCATCACCTCCGGCACGATCGTCTTCGACGGTCAGGACGTGTCCACGCTGCGGGGCAAGGAGATGTTCGCCTTCCGCCGCCGCGTGCAGCCCATCTTCCAGGACCCGTACGGTTCCCTAGACCCGATGTACAACATCTACCGGACCATCGAGGAGCCGTTGAAGGTTCACGGGGTCGGCTCGGCGAAGGAACGGGAGAAGAAGGTCCGTGAGCTGATGGACCAGGTCTCGCTGCCGCAGTCGATGCTGGCGCGCTACCCCAACGAGCTCTCCGGCGGCCAGCGTCAGCGCGTGGCGATCGCCCGCGCGCTGGCACTGAACCCCGAGCTGGTGGTCTGCGACGAGGCCGTGTCCGCCCTGGACGTGCTCGTCCAGGCGCAGATCCTCAACCTGCTGGCGGAGCTGCAGCAGGACCTGGGTCTGACCTACCTGTTCATCACGCACGATCTCGCCGTGGTGCGCCAGATCGCGGACAACGTGTGCGTCATGCAGAGGGGCAAACTGGTGGAGACGGGGTCCACGGACTTCGTGTTCGAGAACCCCCAGACCGACTACACCCGGCAGCTGCTCGCGGCCATCCCGGGTGCGGGTCTCATCAACGCCGTGTGACCACGGGGAACCGGGCCGTTTCATCGGCCCGGTTCCCCGGCTGGCTCCACCGGCCCTTCCGGGACCACCCGGTGGCCCGGAACGGCGGCGCGGCACCCATGACGAAACCCCTGGTTCCCCTTCGCGGGGAACCAGGGGTTTCGTCGTGCCGCGGCCGATCTAACCCCCTTCCGACCCGATCCGCCACCACACGCGGTGCTCTTCATGCGGTCCGAGAACGACGAGGCCCTGCCCCGAGTTGAATGCGTCCGCCGGGGCGCTCATGGGCTCGACCGCCACGGCGCGACGAGTGACACCATTCATGCCGTTGTCGTCCGTGTAGACCTGGATCCAGTGGACGGTCTCGCCGCACGTCAGCACGGTCGTGGTCCCGCCCTCACCCGTCAGACTGCACCTCACGGTGCCGTCCGATTCACGCGCGAGGCTGCCGAGAGCGACGTCGTGGGCGATCTCCCGCAGAGCGCGTCCGCCGCGGAAGTCCTCGCGGGACCCCGCCACAGGCAGGATCTCGAGGGGCAGCAGCCGCTCGGGGTCGGTCCGCAGGTACACGTCCGCGGGAACGCTCAGCGTCCACCCATCCGCGGCCGCCCTGCGCCCCGTGCTCTCCGGCGCCGTGGGCGGGACCAGGTAGGGGTGGCCTCCCACGACGTAGGGTGCCGGGTCCCGGCCGAGGTTGCGAGCGGCCACGGTCACGGTGAGCCCGTGCTCGTCCACGGCGTACGAGCACGTGAGGCGCAGGGCGTGGGGATAGCCCGGTTCCGGGAGCAGGTCCAGGTGAAGCACCACCCGTTGCGCCGTGCACGCCTGCACATCCCACTGCCAGTCCCGCCGCAGGGCGAGGCCGTGCGCGGCAGCACCCCGCTCCGGTTCCGTGAGGGGAAGCTGCCGGGTGGTGCCGTGGAAGGTGTAGCGCCCGTCCCTGATCCTGTTGGTCCACGGTGCCAGGACCACGCCCGAGCAGTCGGACCCGTCCGAGTTCGGCTCGGTGGGCAGCACGAGGTGGTTGCCACTCGGGTCATGGAACGAGGCGAGGGCCGCCCCGCGCCGGGCGACGACGGCGGTGCCCCCGGGCCCGCTGACGGTGCGCACCGCGACGACGTCGTCGTCGACGGTGCCCGTCGATCCCGGGTCAGACCCCACGGTCGATCTCCCCCGCACCCTCCGCCTTGTGGATCTCCTCGAACTCGGCGCTCTCGACGATGTCCCGCTCCGGGACCGGGGACAACCGGTCCCACACGAAGAACAGCACGCCCGCCACGAGCATGGACAGCCCGGTCCACAGGTTGATGTGGATCCCGCCGGTCTTGGCCACATCTGCCGCGGGGTCCACGACCCCGGTCAGCGTGACCACCACGCCGTAGAATACGAACAGGGCGCCGATGATCCGGCGCAGGTCGGTCCGGCGGGTGTGACGGACCAGGTCCCGCTTCTCCTCCTCGCTGAGGTGCACCCGCTGCGGCGAGGTCTCACTGGTGTTGCTCATCTTGTCTCTCCTGTCAGATCTCCGACCGCGCCGAGCGGGCGGAGGGGTTCGTACGACGTCGTCCACCCTGTCCGCGCTCGGCCCACGGCCCGCTGTGGCCAGTGGCCGCCATTCGGATTCCGGGGCGTCCAGGGTGGGGTCGAGGTAGCCGGGTGGCCGGATGTCAGAGGAAGGGCAGGTACAGCAGGACGCACAGCACGAGCGCGACGGTGCCCAGCAGCGCCGGGGACCGGTACCAGGCGGCGTCACCCGCCACGGCGTCGCCCGTCACGTTGATCGTGCCCACGCCGTAGACCAGGCCGCTGAGCTGCTCGACCGGCTTGGGCTTGGTCACGAACGTCACCAGCACCGAGACCACGATCACAGTGACGAACGAGGCGATCGCGCCGTACATGGTCTCGGCCGTGGCCGAACCGAACAGCGACTCGTCGTTGAGGTAGGCGATCCAAACTACGGTGGGCGCCACGATGCCCGCGATGTAGCCCCACAGGCCCGCCGCCGGGCTCATCCGCTTCCAGAGCAGCCCGAGGATGAACACGGCGAAGAGCGGCGCGTTGAAGAACGAGAACAGCGTCTGCATGTACGTCATGATGTTGCCGAACTGCGACGCCAGGAACGCCGTGCCGATGCCGATCACCACGCCCACGGCGGTGACCACACGCCCCACGGTCAGGTAGTGGGCATCCGGCATGCGGGGCTTGATGTACTCCTGCCAGATGTCGTAGGTGAACACGGTGTTGAAGCTGGACACGTTCGCCGCCATGCCTGCCATGAACGAGGCCATCAGGCCGGTCACGGCCACACCCAGCACGCCCGAGGGCAGGTACATCTGGATCAGCTTGGGAATCGCGTGGTTGTACTCGAGCGTCCCGTCCGCGAACTGGTTGCCCACCGTGGCCGCGGCGATCATGCCGGGGATGACCACGATGAACGGGATGAACAGCTTGGGGAACGCTCCGATCAGGGGCGTACGGCGGGCGGCGGACATGTTCTTCGCGGAGAACGCCCGCTGCACCTCCGTGAAGTTGGTGGTCCAGTAGCCGAAGGACAGCACGAAGCCCAGGCCCAGCACGATGGCCAGCCAGTTGGCACCGATGGGGTTGGTGACGTTCCCGATGCCCGTGCCCTGCCACGCGGACAGGTGCAGCCGGGAGATGCCCTCGGTGTTCAGCAGGGCATCCTTCAGCCCGGACCAGCCGTGCACGCGGTGCAGGCCCACGATGGTCAGCGGCACCAGGCCGGCGATGATCACGAAGAACTGCATGACCTCGTTGTAGATGGCGCCGGAGAGCCCGCCCAGGGTGATGTAGAGCAGCACGAAGCCCGCAGAGACCAGGATGGCCACCCACTGCGGCCACCCGATCATGGCCTCGATGATGATCGCCATGGCGTAGAGGTTGATGCCCGCGATGAGCACGTTCGACACGGCGAACGCGAGGGAGTTCACGAGGTGCGCCGGACGCCCGAACCGTTTGAGCATGAACTGCGGCACGGAACGGACCTTCGAGCCGTAGTAGAACGGCATCATCACGAGACCCAGGAACACCATGGCCGGGACCGCGCCGATGATGTAGTAGTGCAGCGTGGACATGCCGATCTCTGCACCGTTGGCGGCCATTCCCAGGATCTCGGTGGCGCCCAGGTTCGCCGAGACGAACGCGAGCCCGGTGATCCACGCCGGCATCGAGCGGCCCGAGAGGAAGAAGTCCATGCTGGTCCGCACCCGGCGGCGCGCGGCCAGGCCGATGCCGATCACGGCGGCGAAGTAGACGAAGAGGATCAGGTAGTCCACCCACGAGAGGGACAGCCTGAGGCTGCTGGCGGTGGCGGCGGCAAGCACCATTGCTCGGCTCCTAGCGGATTGCGTTCGGAACGCTGCGTTCACAGTTGTTCGTTCTTGATCGTTATTGCGCGCAACACTACTCGCAGGTTCGTGGTGCACACCACCTTTTTCTCAGGGTGTCGCGGAAAGTTGCCCGCGGGCCTCCGAGCAAGCGCTGTTCGTTTTTGTTTGTTTCGTGCGATACTGGGCCCATACCGTCGCAGTGTCCACGAGGACCCGTGGAGGCCACGGATCCCACGGCACCGGCAGCCACGGCGTCGTCATCGAGCGAAGGAGCCCGCATGCTCGCGGAACAGCGCAGGAAGCAGATCCTGCACGAGGTCCAGGTCCGGGGCAGCGCCCACGTGCACGAGCTCGCCGAGCTGCTCAGCGTCTCCGCAATGACCGTGCGCCGGGACCTGGCGGACCTCGAGGAGCAGGGGCTGCTCAACCGGGTGCACGGCGGTGCGGAGGCCGTGGGCTCCGCCCTGGAACCGGCCTTCGCCGAGAAGTCCGGGCTGCACGCCCAGGCCAAGGAGGCCATCGCGACCGCCGCCGCCCGGCTGGTCGAGCCCGGCATGTCCCTCGCGTTCTCGGGTGGCACCACGTGTCTGCGCCTGGCTCGCCACCTCACGGGACGTGCCGATCTCCACGACCTGTCCGTGGTCACCAATTCGTTGCCGGTGGCGGACGAGTTCTTCCGCGCCGGCGACGGCCACGCCGGGGCCGGCGTGCACGCCGTGACCCGGCCCTCCCGGGTCCTGCTCACAGGAGGCCAGCGGACGCCCTCGGACGCACTGGTGGGTCCGATCGCGGACGCCGCGCTCGCGGAACTCCACGTGGACCTGCTGTTCCTGGGCACCCACGGCGCGGACCCCCGCGGGCTGTCCACGCCCAACCCGGACGAGGCGAGCACCAACCGTGCCCTGATCCGCTCGGCACACACAGTGGCGGCCGTCTTCGACGCCAGCAAGTGGGGTCTCACGGGACTGAGCGGCTTCGCCCACTGGGACGCCGTGGACACCGCGGTCACCGACGGCGGACTCACCGACCCCGCCCACGAATTCCTGAAGAACCACGTCAACGAGGTGATCGTCGCACCATGAGCACGGACCCTGCGCTCCCCGCCACCAATGAAGCACATCCCGTGCGGGTCACCCGCGGGCGGCTGGCCGACCAGCGGGAGATCATCTTCTTCGACGACACGGAGCCCTACCTCTCCGGCACCGAGACCCGGCGGATCCATGATCCGCGCCCTCTCGGGGCCCGCTCCCTTCCCCCGCACGATGCCGCCGCGATCCGCACGGACCCCCTCACCGGGGACCCCGTGGCGCTGGCCGCGCACCGCATGAACCGCACCTTCCTGCCGCCGGCGGACGAGGACCCCCTCGCCCCCGCGGGCCGGGGCACCGTGGCGTCCGAGATCCCGGAGCCGGACTACGACGTGGTCGTGTTCGAGAACCGCTTCCCCTCCCTGCAGGGCCCCCTCGAGACGCTGCGGGACGAGCCCCTGTTCCACGAGACCACCCCCGCCGGGCGGTGCGAGGTCGTGTGCTTCACCCCCGATCAGGACGGTTCGTTCGCGACCCTCGGCACCGACCGGGCGCGGACCGTGGTGGAGGCCTGGACCCACCGCACCCGCGAGCTGCAGGCCCTCGAGAACGTGGTGCAGGTGGCTCCCTTCGAGAACCGAGGGGAGGAGATCGGGGTGACGCTGCACCATCCCCACGGGCAGATCTACGGGTTCTCGGCCCTTCCGCCCTACACCACGGCGGTGCAGCGTCGGGCGGCCGAGTGGCGCGAGCAGACCGGGGGAGACCTGCTGCAGGCGGTGCTCGACGCCGAGCTCGAGGCAGGCGACCGGGTCATCGCTCAGAGCCCCCACTGGGTCGCCTATGTGCCCTGGGCCGCCAAGTGGCCCGTGGAATTCATGGTGGTGCCGCGCCGTGCCGCGCGCGATTTTACGGTGCTCACGGACCGCGAGAAGGACGAGCTCACGCGCCTCTACGTGGACCTGCTGGGCAGGCTGGACCGGTTCTTCCCCGGCGTGGAGCGCATGCCCTACATCTCCGTGTGGCACCAGGTCCCCACGGCGGGCGGGGAGGACATTTCCCGCATGTGGCTGCACGTCTTCTCGCTGCTGCGGGCGCCGGGCAAGCTGAAGTACCTCGCGGGCGCGGAGTCCGGGCTGGGCGCGTGGATCAACGACACCACCCCCGAGCGGATCGCGGCGCGGTTCCGGGAGGTCGCGGCGTGAGCACTCCCGTGTGGTCCCCCGAGCGGCCCGACCGCGAGCTGGTCGAGGACGCCACCGCCCTGTTCCGTTCCGCCTACGGCCGAGCCCCGGACGCGGTGTTCTCCGCACCGGGCCGGGTCAACCTGCTCGGCGAGCACGTGGACTACAGCGGGGGCACCGTCATGCCCCTCGCGCTCCCGCAGCGGACGTTCGTGGCCGTCGGGGCCCGCGGGGACGACGTCTTCCGCGCCGTCTCCGCGCAGGCCGCCGACACACCCCGCGCCGCGCTCGCTGAGGTGGGACCGGGTACGGCGGGGACGGGATGGTTCCCCTACGTGGTCGGCGTGCCGTGGGCCATGCTCCGCGAAACTCTGGTGGCCGCCGACGCCGCGCCGCGGCTCGGTCTGGACCTCGCCGTGGATTCCACGGTCCCCCTCGGAGCGGGGCTGTCCTCCTCGGCGGCCCTGGAGTGCGCCGTCGCGCTGGCCGTGGACCACGCGGCGTCCGCCATGGACCCTCAGCGCCCACACCTCACGGACGCCTCCGACGGGCGCCGCCGACTCGCCGCCGCGTGCGTGCGGGCCGAGAATGAGATCGCGGGTGCCTCGACGGGTGGGATGGACCAGTCCATCGCCCTGCGCGCGGAGGCCGGGTCCGTGCTGAGCATCGACTGCCGCGACTTCTCGGTCGCCCCCGTGGACATCGACCTCGCGGCCGCAGGGCTCGCGCTGCTCGTGATCGACACGAACGCACCGCACCGGCTCGTGGACGGCCAGTACGCGGCGCGCCGGGCGGGCTGCGAGGAGGCCCGCGTGATTCTGGGAGTCCCGACCCTGCGGGACGCCTTCGAGGGTGAGCCCTCCGCCGAGGCGCTCGCCGAACTGCTCGCCGGCTGGGACCGGCGGACGCGCGGGAACACCTCCGAGATCTCCCCCGCCCGCACCGAGGAGCTGACGCCCCTGCTGCGCCATGCGTGGTCGGAGATGGTGCGGGTGCGCGAGTGCCAGGAGCTCTTCGCGGACCCAGCCTCCCGGGTTCCCTCCGACGCGGTGTGGGAGCGCCTGGGCGGGCTGCTCGACGCGTCCCACGCCTCCCTGCGCGACGACTACCGGGTCTCCTGCCCCGAACTGGACACCGCTGTCCTCGCCGCTCAGCGGGCGGGTGCGCTGGGCGCCCGGATGACCGGGGGCGGGTTCGGCGGCTCGGCCATCGCCCTCGTGCGGCACGGGGACGTGGACCGCGTGGCCGAAGCCGTGGCCGCCGCGTTCGACGCCGCAGGGTACGCGCCCCCGGTGTTCCTCACGGCCACACCGTCCGGCCCGGCGCGGCGCGAGGCCTGACCACAGGACGTCGGGGCACTCAATGCCGGAGCGACGCCCATGACGAAACCCCTGGCTCCCCTTCGCGGGGAGCCAGGGGTTTCGTCGTGCCGCCGCGTAGGTCAGCCCGCGAACGCCCGCGTGACCTGCCCGGGCACCGCCACGCGCACGGAGTAGAGGGAGCCCGCCGTGGGATGGACGTCCGAGGGGAGGTTCTCGCGCGACGTCGTGATGTAGAGCGTCCGCAGGTCCTCGCCGCCCAGCGTGCACGCCGTGACCTGCTCGGCGCCCACCGAGACCACGGTGTCCAGGGTCCCGTCCGGGAGGTAGCGGTGGACCTGGCCGGAGCCGTTGAGCGCGGTCCACACCGCGCCCTCCGAGTCCACCGTCAGTCCGTCCGGGTTGGCCGTCACGCTGCCCGGCTCATACGTGACGCCCGGGTCCGTGGCGGCGGCCGCGGCGTCGTCGTCCACCGTGGGTGCCACGAAGGTGCGGCGGTTGTGCAGCCCGGCCTCGGCGGTCCAGTCGAAGACCGAGACCTCGTGCGTGGGGGTGTCGTTGTAGTAGGCGAGCGTGCCGTCCGGGGACCATGCGATCCCGTTGGAGATGGTCACGCCCTCGAGCACCGGCTGCCACGCGAGGTCCGGGGCGATCCGGTAGAGGGTCGCCGCACCCTCGGCCTGGTCGTAGGCCATGGAGCCCACGTAGAAGGAGCCGTCCGGTGCGATCCCGCCCTCGTTCATGCGGACGTCCGGGGTCTCCCACAGCGTCACTTCGCCCTCGACCGTGCCGGAGCGGTCCGTGACGACGACACCGCGCTCCACCGCGACCACCTGCCCGCCACCTTCGCGCGGGCGGACGCACGCGGCGACCGCGCCCAGGTGCTGACGGCGCGGCTGGTCCTCCGGGGTGAACGTCATGACGTCCCCGGCGAGCATGTCCACCCACGCGAGCCCGGACCACTCCGAGCTCCAGCACGGGCCCTCCGCGTGGTACATCCAGGACGGGGTGATCCTCTGGGCGGTGAGTCGGTTCACGGTTGCGGCCTCCTGGGGCTCTCGGGGGTGGTGCTCTCGGGGGTGGGGATGCGGTCGCGGTCGTACGTGATCTCCGTGTAGCCGTGCGGGGTGGGCTGACCGTCCTCCCCGAGGTTCACGAAGACGATCTTGTCGATGCTCAGGATCAGCTCACCCGTGATGACGTTGCGGACCTGCGCCCGCATGGTCAGGGACGTGCGCCCGAACGCCGTGGCGGTCAGGCCCATCTCGATGATGTCCCCCTGCACGGCGGAGGCCACGAACTCGATCTCGGACATGTACTTGGTCACCGCGCGCCGGTTGCCCAGCTGCACGATCGCGTAGATCGCGGCCTCCTCGTCGATCCACCGCAGCAGCGAGCCCCCGAAGAGGGTCCCGTTCGCGTTGAGATCCTCGGGCTTCACCCATTTCCGGGTCCTGAACGTGATGTCCCCTGGCTGTTCCATGCGTCCAACTCTATGCGGGGAGGCGCGGGGGCGGGCAACGACGTCGTCGTCCCCGCTCCGTGGGTCATGATGGCCCCATGACCCCGCAGCCCCCGCCCGACCCCGTCTCCTCCGAGGCCGACGCCCGCCTGCAGCGAAAAGTGCTCTCCGTGCTGGCGCTGGGGCAGGTGATGAGCGGTCTCGGGACCGGAGCCACCCTGGCGCTGGGGGCGCTGCTCGTGACCGAGGTGTCCGGCAACAGCTCACTGTCCGGACTCGCGGCCACGATGAACACCCTGGGCGCGGCGCTGCTGGCCGTGCCGCTGACCCGGCTCGCGCGGCGTCGTGGCCGCAGGCTGTCCCTGACCTCCGGGGCGCTCGTGGCAATCCTCGGCGCCGCCGTGATCCTGGTGGCCGCAAGCGCCGGCGTCTTCCTGCTGCTACTCACGGGCATGGGCCTGCTGGGCGCGGGCACGGCCCTGAACCTGCAGTCGCGGTTCGCGGCCACGGACATCGCCCCGGCGCGCACGCGGGCGCGAGACCTCTCGCTGATCGTGTGGTCGACGACCGTGGGCTCCGTGGTGGGGCCCAACCTCTTCGGGCCGAGCGAGTCGCTGGGGCGGGCCCTGGGGCTGCCGGAGTTCACCGGCGGGTTCGTGATCGCGATGTGCGCGCAGGCGCTGGGCGCCCTGATCTACTTCGTGGGGCTGCGCCCGGACCCGCTGCAGACCGCCCTGTCCCGGGGCGGTTCGGTGGCAAACCGCCCGAGTCCTGCGGGCGGTCTCGCGCTGCTGCGCACCGTTCCCGCGGCACGGCGCGCGGTGCTGGTGGTGGGCATCTCCCACGCCGTCATGGTCAGCGTGATGTCCATGACGCCGGTGCACCTCACCACCCACGGCGCCACCCTGACCGTGGTGGGGCTGACCATGTCCCTGCACGTGGCGGGCATGTACGCGCTCTCGCCCGTGTTCGGCTGGCTCGCGGACAGGACCGGGCGCGCCACCACGGTGCTCGTGGGCCAGGTGCTCCTGGCGGCCGCGCTGCTACTGACGTGGTGGGGTGCGGAGAGCCAGCCGCTCGTGCTCACCGCGCTGATCCTGCTGGGCCTGGGCTGGTCCGCCTCCACGGTCTCCAGCTCCACGATGGTCACCGAGTCCGTGGCCGCCCACGACCGCCCGGCGCTGCAGGGCACCTCCGACCTGGTCATGAACCTGTGCGGTGCGGCCGGCGGCGCGCTCGCGGGTCCGATGCTGGGGCTCGTGGGTTTCTCGGGTCTCGGCGCGGGAGCACTCGTGCTGGTGGCCACGACCACGGTTCTCGCGCTGCGGTCCAGGCGGCCGGGCTCGGCCCCCGCCACAACCGTCTGAACCGCGCCGAGATCAGCGCCCCGTGCGCTCCCGGTGTTTGCAGCCGGGCCAGCAGCACGGGCGGCGCTTGCCCTCGTGCATCTCCTCGCCCGTGCGCCGGATGCGGCGGGCGCGGGTCTCGGGCTTCTTGGCGTCCTCGACCCAGCACACGAACTCATTGCGCCCCAGCGGGGTGAGACCGCGCCACAGCTGCGCGGTGGGCGGATCGGCGAGCAGGGACGCCGCGAGGTCCGCGGGCAGCTCGTGGACCACGCCGCCGGGGAGGGCGGGGGACGACGCCGCGGCGCTGGGCGCGCTTCCGGGCGCGGGCGTCGTCGTCTGCGGGGTGTCGCTCACGGTGCTTTCCCTGCCGTGGTGGGGACTGTCGGGGGGATCTCGACACCGGAAGTGTGCCACGTGACGGGGTGAGGCACCAGGTGCGAGCGTGCCACCATGGGGCCATGACGCTCACACTGCGACGCCCCACTCTCGAGGACGAGTCTGCGGTCCGCGCGTTGCACGAGCAACTGCTGCGCGACGACTTCTCGTTCGTCCTGGACGAGGGGACGTGGCCCGAGGTGCTGGCGGCCGTGGACCGCGCGTCCCGGGGAGAGGACCTGCCTCCGGGGTTCGTCCGGGCGGACTACCTGCTCGCGGAGGTGGACGGCGAGATCGTGGGCCGCACGTCCATCCGCTACGAGCTCAACGACTACCTGCGCCGCGTGGGCGGGCACGTGGGATACGGCGTGGGCCCCGCGTTCCGACGGCGAGGCTACGCCACGGAGATCCTGCGGCAGTCGGTGGAACGGCTGAACACGGCCGGCGTGGAGCGGGTGCTCGTCACATGCGCCGACGACAACGCGGGCTCCGCCGCGACCATCGAGGCCTGTGGCGGGGTGCTGGAGAACGTGGTCCCGGACGGGAACGGCCGCCCGACCCGTCGCTACTGGATCGGCTGAGGGCTGCGGCCCCCGCCACGTTCTCCCGGCGTCGCCAGACCCCCACCGAGGATCCCCATGTAGTGCACGTCGATCCACTCACCGTCGAACAGCAGGGCCTCCCGACCCGTGCCCTCGTGACGGAACCCTGCCTTCTCGTACACGTGGCGGGCGCGAGGGTTGAAGTCGTACACCTCCAGGGTGATCCTGTGCAGCCCCATGGTTTCCAGCCCGTGCCGGACGATCAGCCGCGTGGCTTCCGTCCCGAGTCCACGCCCCCGGCCCGGCGCGCCGACCAGGATGCGGAAACCGCACGAGCGGTTGCCCTCGTCCCAGTCGTTGAGCACCGCCTCTCCCACCAGCAGACCGCTCGCGGTGTCGATGACGGCCAGGACGAGGCGGTCCTCCGCCACAGCCCACTGCCCGTAGATCTCACGGAGCCGGTCGAGGGGTGGCCCCTCGTAGGCCTCGGTGCTGGAGTGCAGGCTTCCCGTGAGTCGCGCGACCTCTGGGTCCTCACGGAGCAGCGCATCGACGAGGTCCGCGTCCTCCGCACGAATGGGGCGCAGGGTCACCAGCTCACCGGTCAACGTGGGCTGGCGGGCGAACGGGGTGGGCTCACTCATGGAGTGATCGTAGAACGTCCCCACCGTCACCCCTCCCCCAGCCCCCGCGCCAGGCGAGCCATGATGTCTCCCAGCCGGGCGACGTCGTCCTGCGTGAGCGCGGCGAAGAAGAGCTCCTCCACGTCCCGCGCGTGGTCCGGGCGCAGGCGCCGGAACGCCTGCGCGCCCTCGACGGTCAGCGCGGCTTCCCAACCGCGGCCGTCACCGGGCGCACGACGCCGCTGCACCCAGCCCCGCTCGCCCAGCACCTTGACCTGGTAGTTCAGCCGCGACGGCGAGAACACCATCCGGCGGGCCAGCTCACCCATGCGCAGGCAGCGCCCGGGAGCCTCGTGGAGCAGCAGGAGCAGCTGGTACTCCATGAGCGAGCAGCCCTGTGCCTTGAGCCGCTCCTCCACCCGGGACGTCAGCCGCGCCGTGGTCTCGAAGTAGAGCCGCCACGTGTCCCAGCGATCGGCCCCTTCCGCGCCGGTGGTTGACCCCGGGGTGGTCGCCCGCGCGGCGCTCGGCTCGGAACGGTCCTCGGGCTGGCGCGGTTCTGAAGGCATGGAGCTCATCCTCGCACCGCCGCCAGCAGGTCCTCGAAGTTCGGCACCGCGGCGAACTCGTCCCGCGCGGAACGATCCGGGCGCGACGGCGCGTTCCGCCGGGCCCCCACGGACTCCGTGGAGGCATCGTCCGCGGCGGAGCCGCCGTCCCCCGTGGCCCCGGATCCGGTGCCGTCCGCGGGACCCGGCCCGGCGGCGTCGTGCCCCGGCGCCCCGGCCCCGAGCATGCCGGCGAGCGCCGCCCCGGCCCGCTCGATGCGCGCCTGCAGGGACGCGTCCGCCCAGTCCTCGGTGGCCGCGTACACCCCGATGGGCAGGGTGAGCGCCTTGAGGTGGCTGAACAGCGGGCGCAGGGCGGTGTCCAGGACGAGGGAGTGGCGCGGGGAGCCGCCGGTCGCGGCCACCACGGTGGGCAGGTTCTCCAGGGCGCCCTCGTCGAAGAGGTCGAAGAACTCCTTGAACAGCCCGGAGTAGCTCGCCTTGTACGTGGGGGTGGCCGCGACCAGCGCGTCCGCGGTGAGCACGGCGTCCATCGCCGCCTGCACCGGCTCGGGCACCATGCCGGTCAGCATGGCATCGGTGATCCCGTGGGCGATGTCCCGCAGGTTCACGAGGCGCACCTCGGGCTCCTCGCCGCCGCCGCGGACCACGACGTCGCCCGCGGCCTGTCCGATCGCGCGGGCCAGCCGCGTGGTGGACGCGTCCTCGGACAGTCCCGCGGTCACCACCGCGATGCTCCGTCGATCAGTCATGCTGCACTCTCCTCACGTACTGCTTCTTCTGTCTGTCCCCGTGCGAGGACGGGCCTACTTCGAGTCCTTCTGCGCGGCCTCGGCGGCCTCGGCCTTCGCCGCACGGTCCTTGGCGGCCTGCGAGTCCGGACCACCACCGGGGATCGGGTCCTTGCCCGCCAGGTGGCGCGCCACGAGGGACTCGTGGGTCGGGGCCTGCGGCACGTGCGCCGGGCGCAGCGCGTCGAACTCCTTGCGCAGCACCGGGAAGACCTCTTCCCCGAGCATGTCCATCTGCTCCAGAACCGTCTTCAGGGGCAGACCGGCGTGGTCGACCAGGAACAGCTGCCGCTGATAGTCACCGGCGTAGTCCCGGAAGGACAGCGTGCGCTCGATGACCTGCTGGGGCGAGCCCACCGTCAACGGCGTCTGCTCCATGAAGCTCTCGAGCGACGGCCCGTGGCCGTACACCGGCGCGTTGTCGAAGTACGGGCGGAACTGGCGGACGGCGTCCTGCGAGTTCTTCGCCATGAACACCTGCCCACCCAGACCCACGATCGCCTGGTCCGCGGAGCCGTGGCCGTAGTACTCGTAGCGCTGCCGGTAGAACGCCACCATGCGCTCGGTGTGCTCCTTGTTCCAGAAGATGTTGTTGTGGAAGAAACCGTCACCGTAGAAGGCGGCCTGCTCCGGGATCTCCGGGGAGCGGATGGAACCGTGCCACACGAACGGTGGGACGTCGTCCATGGGCCGCGGCGTGGCGGTGAAGCCCTGCAGCGGCGTGCGGAAGCGCCCGGAGAAGTTCACGTTCTCCTCGCGCCACAGCTTGTGCAGCAGCTGGTAGTTCTCCACGGCCAGCGGGATGCCCTGGCGAATGTCCTTGCCGAACCACGGGTACACGGGGCCGGTGTTGCCGCGGCCGAGCGTGAGGTCCACGCGGCCGTCCGCGAGGTGCTGCGCGTACGAGTAGTCCTCCGCGATGCGCACCGGGTCCGTGGTGGTGATCAGGGTGGTCGCGGTGCTCAGCTGGATGTTCTCCGTCTGCGCGGCCACCGCACCCATGAGCACCGGCGGGTTGGCCGGGGCTGCGAACGGCGGATTGTGGTGCTGACCGGTGGCGAAGACGTCCATGCCGAGCTCCTCGGCCTTCTTGGCCATGGCCACCGTGGCCTTGATGCGCTCGTGCTCCGTGGGGGTCTTTCCCGTGGTGGGGTCCGTGGTCACGTCCCCGATGGTGAAGATTCCGAGTTGCATCGTGCGTCCCTCCTCTGACGGGGCCTGCGCCCGCCACTGTCATCTACTTCAAATTTGAAGTACCTGTGTAAGGAGCGGGGGGTTCGAAATATTCCGGGCCGGATTGTTGAACAATCTGCGCCCCATCGGGCATGCTGGAGACCAACACAGTGAGACGGAGGTCACGCATGACGGTCATGGATCTGAACAGCGACGTGGGCGAGTCCTTCGGTGCCTGGCACATGGGGGACGACGCCGCCATCTTCCGCTCGGTCTCCAGCGCCAACGTGGCGTGCGGCTTCCACGCCGGGGACCCGACCGTGATGGCGCAGACCTGCCGCGACGCCGTCGCCGCCGGGGTCACGGTGGGCGCCCACGTGGCCTACCGGGACCTCGCGGGCTTCGGCCGCCGCTTCCTGGACTGCTCCCCCACCGAGCTGGCCGACGACGTCCTCTACCAGATGGGCGCGCTGGAGGCCGTGGCGCGCCGGGCGGGCACCCGCGTGAGCTACGTGAAGCCCCACGGCGCCCTTTACAACACGATCGTCCACCACGAGGCGCACGCCCAGGCCGTGGTGGACGCCGTCGCCGCGTTCGGCGGAGACCTCCCCGTCCTGCTGCTGCCCGGTTCCGTGGCTCTGGAGAAGGCCGGGCGCGCCGGGCTGCGCGGCGTCCCCGAGGCGTTCGCGGACCGCGGGTACGCCCCGGACGGCCGGCTGGTCCCGCGCAACGAGCAGGGTGCCGTGCTGCACGACGCCGCCGAGGTCACGCGGCGCATGGTCCGCCTGGCCGAGGACGGCACGCTCACGGCGGTGGACGGCTCCACCGTGCGGATCGCGGCCGAGAGCATCTGCGTGCACGGGGACACCCCCGGCTCCGCCGCCATGGCCGCCGAGGTGCGCCGCGGCCTCGAGGACGCCGGCGTCACCGTCCGGTCCTTCGCATGAGCAGCGGTCCCTTCCCCGCGGAGGGCCACCGCCCGTCCGGCGGCGCCCCGGCCTCTCCCGCGGTGCGGTGGGCGGGCACCAAGGCGTTCCTCCTGGACTGTGGGAGCCTGCCCGAGGTCACGCGCTGGCACGCCCACCTCGCGGCGCACCCCTTCCCCGGCCAGACGGACGTCCTCGCGGCGGCCGCCACCGTGCTCGTCTCCTTCGTCTCGGCGAGAGCTGCGCGGGCGGCCGCGGACGCCATCGACTCCGTGCACCCGGCCGCCTCCGCCGAGGCCCAGGGCAAGACCGTGGAGATCCCGGTGGTCTACGACGGCGAGGACCTCGCGGAGGTCGCCCGGCTCACCGGCCTGAGCGAGCAGGGCGTGGTCGACGCCCACACCGGCACCGCGTGGACCGCGGCCTTCGGCGGTTTTGCCCCCGGCTTCGTGTACCTCGTGGCACCCGGCGACCCCCTGGACGTCCCCCGCCGGGACACCCCCCGTACGGCTGTTCCTGCGGGCTCGGTGGCGCTCGCGGGCACGTTCTCCGCGGTCTACCCGCGCCGCTCGCCGGGCGGCTGGCAGCTGATCGGACGCACCGACGCCGTCCTGTGGGACGAGACGCGCGAGTCCCCCACGCTGATCCGCCCCGGGGACACCGTCCGATACCGGGCGGTGCGGGAGCTGGTGTCCGTGGCCGACGACGACGCCGCCGGAGCCGTCATCGCGCCGGAGACCGCCGCTCCCCACGCCCTCACGGTCGATCACCCCGGGACGCAGACGCTCGTGCAGGACCTGGGCCGTCCCGGGCTGGGCGATCTGGGCGTCGTCGCCTCCGGAGCCACTGACCGGCCCTCCGCCGCGCAGGCCAATCGACTCGTGGGCAATCCCGAGGACCGCGCCGTCCTGGAGGTGCTCCTGGGCGGGCTGAGCCTCACCGCCCGAGGGCACCACGTGCTCGCGCTCGCCGGGGCGCCCGTGACCGCCACGATCACCGACGCCTCCGGCGAGCACACGCGGTCGGCGCCGTTCTGCGCACCGTTCGCCCTCTACGACGGCGAGCGCCTCACGCTGGACACACCCGTGGCCGGGCTGCGCTGCTACGTCGCGGTGCGCGGCGGCGTCGACGTCCCCGAGGTGCTCGGCAGCCGCTCGAGCGACGTGATGTCCGGGATCGGCCCCCGCCCGCTCGCCGCGGGCGAGAACCTGCCCGTGGGCGCCGCGCCGCGCCGCGCCGTCGGCCTGCCCGAAGCGCCCGCCACGCCCGTCCCGGACGGTGACGGGGCCGTGTCCCTGCGGATCAGCCTCGGCCCCCGCGACGACTGGTTCACCGCCGGCTCCCTCGCGGTCCTGACCGGGCGCACGTGGCGCGTGGGCAGCGACTCCAACCGTGTGGGCGTGCGGTTCGAGGAACCCGCCGGCGGGCAGCGCCTGGAGCGCGCACGCCCGGAGGAGCTCGCGAGCGAGGGCGTGGCCGCCGGGTCGCTGCAGGTGCCGCACTCGGGCGTGCCCGTCCTCTTCCTCGCGGACCACCCCGTGACCGGCGGCTACCCGGTGATCGCGGTGGTGGCCCCGGAGGACCTCCCGCTCGCCGCGCAGCTCGCTCCCGGCGCCGCGGTGTGCTTCGTCCGGGACGACGACGCCGCGGAGCCCCCGGTCCGAGAGACATCCCCGTCCGACACCCCGTCAGGAGACACCGCATGAAGAAGGTTCTGATCGCCAACCGCGGGGAGATCGCCGTGCGCGTGGCCCGCGCCTGCGCGGATGCGGGGCTGGCCTCCGTGGCGGTGTACTCCGAGCCGGACGCGGACGCCCTTCACGTGCACATGGCCGACGAGGCATATGCCCTGAACGGTTCCTCCTCCGCGGAGACCTACCTGAACATCCCCGCCGTGCTGGCGGTGGCCGAACGCTCGGGTGCGGACGCCGTGCACCCCGGCTACGGGTTCCTGTCCGAGAACGCGGACTTCGCGCGCGCCGTCGTCAGCGCGGGACTCACGTGGATCGGACCCTCCCCGGAGGTCATCGAAGCGCTCGGGAACAAGGTCACGGCCCGTGAGATCGCCGTGCGTGCCGGGGCGCCGCTCGTGCCGGGCACGGACGGCCCGGTCGCGGACGCCGCCGAGGCCCGCGCGTTCGCGGAGGAGCACGGCCTGCCCGTCGCGATCAAGGCCGCGTTCGGTGGCGGCGGCCGCGGGATGCGCATCGCCCGCGAACTGGACGAGCTGGAGTCCGCGTTCGACGCCGCGGTGCGGGAGGCCACGTCCGCGTTCGGCCGCGGGGAGTGCTTCGTGGAGCGCTTCCTGGACCGTCCCCGCCACGTGGAGGCCCAGGTGCTCGCGGACACCCACGGCCACGTGGTCGTGGTCGGCACGCGCGACTGCTCGCTGCAGCGGCGACACCAGAAGCTCGTGGAGGAGGCCCCCGCGCCCTTCCTCACGGACGAGCAGCGGCGCACCCTGCACGAGTCCGCCCGCGCGATCTGCCGCGAGGCCGGCTACACCGGGGCGGGCACGGTGGAGTACCTCGTGGCCCCGGACGGGCTGATCTCCTTCCTGGAGGTCAACACGCGGCTGCAGGTGGAGCACCCGGTCACCGAGCAGACCACCGGCGTGGACCTGGTGCGCGAGCAGTTCCGGGTGGCCGAGGGCCTGCCCCTGAGCACCTCCGAGGACCCCGCCCCGCACGGTCACGCGTTCGAGTTCCGCCTCAACGCGGAGGACCCGGCGCTGGGATTCCTGCCCACGCCCGGCGCCGTAGAGGCGTTCGAGCCGCCCACGGGTGCGGGCGTGCGCGTGGACACCGGCGTGCGCTCCGGCTCCGTGGTGCCTGCCGAGTACGACTCGCTGCTCGCCAAGCTCGTCGTGTGGGGCGAGGACCGGCAACAGGCCGTGGTCCGGGCCCGGGCCGCGCTGCGGGAGATCACGATCCGCGGTCTGCCCACCGTGCTCCCCTTCCACCGGGCGGTCATGGACGAGCCCGCGTTCACCTCCCCGGAGGGGCTGAGCGTCTACACCACGTGGATCGAGGACGAGTTCACGCCGGACCTGGAGGCCTCGCCGCACCTCGCACCGGACGCGGGGCGGCGCACGACGTTCACCCTGGACGTGGACGGCCGGGCCGTGCGCGTGGGGCTGCCCGCGGAGCTGGCGGAGGCCCTGCTGCGCGGGGGCGGTGCCGCGGAGGCGGGGGCCGCCGCGGCGTCGTCCACGTCGTCCGGGAACGACGACGCCGCACTCACCGCCCCCCTGAACGGCACGGTGGTCACGTGGCTCGCCGAGGACGGCCAGGAAGTCACCGAGGGCGAGTCCGTGCTCGTGGTCGAGGCCATGAAGATGGAGACACCCGTACGCGCACACCGCTCCGGCACCCTGCACCGCGCAGAGGTGGCCGAGGGCTCCGCGGTGAGCGCCGGGCAGCGGCTCGGGGAGATCGCGTGAGTGCCCCGGCCGCGAACGTTCCGGGACCGTCCGGCGGGGTCGGGCACGAGGCCCAGGCTGGTGCCCATGCGGCCGGCCGGCTGCGCGGCATGATCGCGGACGGCGTCCTGCCCCCGGGCGCCAAGCTCTCCGAGCAGAAGGTCGCGGCGGAGCTGGGCATCTCGCGCAACACCCTGCGGGAGTCATTCTCGATGCTCGCCGCCGAGGGCCTCGTGCGCCGCGTCCCGCACCGCGGCGTGACCGTCGCCGAGCCCACCGCCGAGGACGTCCGAGACCTCTACGCCGCGCGCCTCGTCCTCGAACCCGAGGCGCTGCTGTGGGGAGAGCTCGACGACGCCGCGGTGGGGCGCCTGCGCAGTGTCGTCACCACCGCCCTGGACGCCGTGGCCGCCGGGGACGTGCCCGGCATGTCCGACGCCAACCAGCGCTTCCACCGCGAACTCGTCGCGGCCGCCGGCTCCGCCACCCTGCTCACCGAGATGGACCGGATGCTCGCGCGCATGCGTCTCGTCTTCCACGCGATGTCCGGGGACAGCGGCTTCCATGCGCGCTACGCGCAGGACAACGCGGAGGTGCTCGAGGCCCTCGGAACCGGCGACCGGGAGGCCGCGGCGCGCCTGCTGCGGCGGTCCCTGGAGAACGCCCGGGACGAGGTGCTGGAGCAGCTGGGCTGACCGGCCGGTGAGCCGCCGCAGGGACCCGGCCCCGCGGCGTCGCCCCGGCTCAGGGCACCTGGTAGTCCGCGTCCCGGGCGTCCGTGACGAGCATGTGACCGGGGGCGTGGCAGATGGCGAACGGCGGGCGGGACTCCATGACCGCCGCCTGGGGCGTGACGCCGCACGCCCAGAAAACCGGAATCTCGCCGGGGGCGATCCTCACGGGATCGCCGAAGTCCGGGGCTCCCAGGTCACCGATGCCGAGCGCGGCGGGGTCCCCCACGTGCACCGGGGCACCGTGCACAGCCGGGTAGCGCGAGGTGATCCGCACCGCGTCCGCCACGCGGTCCGCCGGGATGGGGCGCATCGACACGACCAGCGGTCCGGAGAGGGAACCGGCCGGCTCGCAGCGACGGGAGGTGCGGTACATGGGGACGTTCACGCCCTGGTCCACGTGCGCCACAGGGATGCCGCTCGCCTGCAGTGCGCCCTCGAACGTGAACGAGCAGCCCAGCATGAAGGTCACCAGGTCCTCGCGCCAGAAGGCCGTGATGTCCGTGGGACGGGCCACCTCCCTGCCGTCCTCGTAGACCACGTAGCGCGGCACGTCCGTGCGGATGTCCCCGCCGCTCAGCAGCGGGCCCGTGGTCTCCCCGGCGTCCAGGACACCCAGGACGGGGCACGGCTTGGGGTTGCGCTGCGCGAAGAGCAGGACGTCGAACGCCAGCTCGCGCGGGACGATGATCAGGTTCGCCTGCGCGTGGCCGGGAGCCAGCCCCGCGGTGGACCGCACGAGACCACCCCGGAACCGCTCGCGCTCCTGCGCAGGGGAGAGGACGACGTCGGCCACCGCACTCACCCCCAGAGCTTCGCGAGACCGGCCAGGGAGTTCCACGCCAGGTAGACCGTGAGCAGCCACGCCAGTACGCCCACGACCAGCAGCCATGCGGGATACCGGTAGCCGTGCAGCAGGTCGCGACGACGCCATCCGATCCACAGCAGGATCGCGAAGCCGAACGGCAGGATCAGCCCGTTGAAGGCGCCGGCGAAGATGAGCAGTGTCTGGGGAGCCTTGCCCAGCACCAGGTACAGCACCGCGCACACCAGGATGAAGGCCACCGTGAGCAGGTTGCGGGTGCGAGGGCTCCCGCCGGAGCGGGTCACGAACGAGATGGACGTGAACGCCGCCCCGATCACGGAGGTCAGCGCCGCCGCCCACAGCACCACACCGAAGATCCGCAGGCCGATCTCCCCCGCGGCCGCCCCGAACGCCTGGGCCGCCATGTTGTCCCCGGCCAGCGTCACGCCGCCCGCGACCACGCCGAAGATCGCCAGGAACAGCAGCACCCGCATGACGCACGTGACCAGGATGCCGAGCACCGAGCTGCGGCTGACCTCCTTGACGTGCTCCACGCCGCTGACGCCGGAGTCGATCATGCGGTGGGCCCCGGAGTACGTGATGTAGCCGCCCACGGTGCCACCGATCAGCGTGGTCACCACCAGGACGTCGATCTTCTCCGGCAGCACGGTGTTCTTCAGGGCCTCCCCCACCGGCGGCGCGGCGACGACCGCCACGTAGAGCATGAGCAGGATCATCACCGCACCGAGCAGCACGACGATCCGGTCCAGTGCCAGCCCCGCCCGCTTGGACAGGAAGACCAGGATGGCCAGGGCCGCCGAGAGCGCCCCGCCGAGCTTCGGGTCCAGACCCAGCATGGCGTTCAGGCCCAGTCCGGTCCCGGCGATGTTGCCGATGTTGAAGACCGCCCCGCCCACGAACACGAGCACGGCGAGCACGTACCCGGCCCCGGGAAGCACCTTGTTCGCGAGCTCCTGCGCCCGCAGCCCCGAAACACCGATCACGCGCCACACGTTCAGCTGCACCGCGATGTCCACGAGGATCGAGAGCAGGATCGCGAACGCGAAGGCCGCGCCCAGCTGCACGGTGAACACCGTGGTCTGCGTGATGAAGCCGGGGCCGATCGCACTCGTGGCCATGAGGAACATGGCACCGAGCAGGGCGGTGCGGTGCGAGCCCGTGCGGTCCTTCGGGCGAGCTGCGGCGGGGACGTCGGTCATGGATCCCTCCAAGGGGGTCGCGTGAGCAGAGTCACACTGCGGGTGTCGTGAGCACTCTACAGGTTGTTCAGCAATCCACCAATGGATTGTTGAACAAAGACGCCGCCCCGGCACGGAGTGTTCCGTGCCGGGGCGGCGTCCGCGAACCGGCGCCGGGCCGCGCAGGGCGGCCGGCGGCGTCGTCGTGGAATCAGTGCAGGATGGGCAGCTGCATGGGGTAGCGGTAGACCTCACCGCGGCCGGCCTTCACGGCGGCCATGATGTGGCACACGAGCAGCATGACCCAGTACGCGATGATCAGCGCAACACCCAGGGGCAGCAGGATCACGGTGAAGATGCAGATCCACCCGGCCACGTTGACGAGCCACAGGGTGACGTTGAAGTTGAACGCCCCCGCCGCGGCGCCGCGCAGGAACGGGCTCTTGTCCTTGTAGATGAACCAGACCACGAGCGGGCCCACGAAGCCCAGCCAGCCCGCGGAGACCAGCGCCGCCACGGGACCGGCCAGGTGGGTCAGGACGGCCACGGTCTTTTCGTCGTCCTGTGGCCCCGAGGAACCCGTGCGAGGGGCTCCCTGGTACTGCGAGACGTGGGGGTCCGGGCCGCCGATCCCCCTGCCGCCCTCGGAACGGTAGTCCGGGCGGGGCTGCTGCGGTTCGTAGCTCATGGTCTTCTCCCTGGGTCCTCCGACCCGTCGTGTGCCGGCCGGTGTGCAGTCTGTGCTTCCAGCCTAGGCGTGGGCGGCGTGCGAAGCATGGGGGTTATCCCCACTCTCGCGCTGGGGGTGCTCCCCGCCGTCGCGGTGGTCTCGGTGCGTGTCCTCGGCGCTGTGCTTGCCGCGACCCTCACCGCCGCGCAGGCCGGCGAAGCGGTCATAGAGCCAGCCGCCCAGCACACCCACGAGGAGCGCGACCACCAGCATCACGAACAGGCCCACGAGACCGGAGGTCAGACCGGCCTGCGGATCCGCGTCGAAGAACAGGCACGCGCGCATCGAGCTGAAGATGTGGTGCAGCGGCTCGATGGGAGCGATCGCCCGGAAGAAGTCCGGCACCGCCTGCAGCGGCACCACGGCACCGGCCGACGGCAGACCCATGAACACCAGGTAGATCAGGCACAGCAGCATGCCCACGCTGCCACCCACGGCGATCAGCGCCAGGACGATCGCCGAGACCACGGACATCGCGAGCCACCCCAGCAGGAACACGGCGAGGCCGTGCGGCACGGGCATGCCCACTGCGGAGGCCACCCACATCATCAGCGCGGAGGCGGGGGCGGCGGCCACCACGAAGGTCAGCCACTTCATGAGGAAGCCCACCGGGCGGGGCAGGACGGCGCGGGTGTAGTCCTTGAAGACCGGCCCCATCTCGAACGGGGCCATGCCCATGCGGCCGTCCATCAGCAGGTTCAGCGCCACGGAGCCGGAGAAGCCGACCACGAGCAGCAGGATCGAGTAGTAGAAGGCGCTCATGCCGAGCGCTGTGCCCTCTTGCAGCTCCTTGTACGGCTCGGAAACCATCTGCACGGGATCCGCGAGGGTTTCCTTGGCCACCGAGCTGACGGTCGGGGAGAGCTCCTTGGCGATCTGCTCGACCCAACCCGCCTGCGCCTGCTGGACCTGCTGCGCGAACTGCTGCACAGCGGGCCCACCCTGCGCCGCGGAGCGCGAGAGCTGCTGCTGCTGAGCCTGCTGGCTCTCCTGCAGCTGCTGGAGCACCTTGTCGTAGGCCTGCTTCTCAGCGGGGCCGATGGAGGCGGTGAGCTGCTCGCCCACCTTTTTGCTGGCCTGCCGCACACCGGGCTCGACGGCGCTCGTGGCCAGACGAGTGCCCAGCGAGCCGGCCTGCGGGTCCGTGTAGACCTTGACCTCCGGTCGCGCGGCGTTGCCGGAGGTCAGGGAGCCCTCCACGAGGCTCACGGTGTCCTCGGAGAAGCTGTCCGGGATCAGCACCGCGGCGTAGAGCTCCCCGCGGTCCAGCTGCTCGGTGGCCTCGTCCCAGGTGAGCTGGCGCAGGTCGATCTTGTCGTCCTCGGCGGCCTTGTCCGCGAACTCCTTCACGAGGTCCGTGCCGAGGTTCTGCTCCTTGACGCTCCCGTCCGTCTGCGCGACCTTCGCCCCCTTGTCCTGGTTGATGACGGCAATGGGGAAGTCCTTGAAGTGCTTGTCGGGGCTCGACAGGCCACCCAGGTACAGCGCGGTTCCGATCACCCCCACCGCGATGATGGCCAGCATGGGAAGCAGCCAGAAGAGAGGGCGTGAAAAGGGGTCGCCGAGCCGGGCCCGGAGGCCGTGGGCGGGTGCGTGCTTGAGTGACACAGGGTTCTCCTGACAGCGAGGAATGCACGAATGTATTGAAGTCTGGAAACACGATACACTCATGTATCGAACAGTCGCGACGAGGACGTTGGATCCGTGAGCAATCAGACACCAGCAGAACACGCACAGGCCACCCGGGTCGAGGGGGCCCCGCCCCCGCTCACCGCTGACAACGCACCGCAGCCCGTACCGGGGGACCGCCGCTCACGCTCCGCAACCCGCCTCAAACTGATTCGCACGGCCCCCGCAGTCTTCGCCGAGCAGGGCGTGGAGGGTGCCTCAGTGAGCGACCTCTGCGCCGCGGCCGGTTTCACCCGGGGTGCCTTCTACTCCAACTTCGAGACCAAGCACGAGCTCGCGGTCGCCGCGTTCGACGACCTCGCGACGCAGCTCGTGGAGACCCTGGACTCCGAGCTGGACCAGTGGCTGAACTCCGGACTGGACGTGGCGGACGTGGTCACGCGCATCATCGAGGGTGTCACGGACAGCGTGGCCAACGTGCAGCAGCAGGCCCTGCGCGTGGAGCTGTTCCTCGCGGCGTTCCGGTCCCCCGTGACCCGCACGGCCATCGCCCCCATCCGCGAGCGCATCTACGAGGCCATCGAGCACGCCCTGCGACGCGTGGCCGAGAGCCAGCACCTGAAGTTCGTGGTGCCCGCCGGGGAGATGGCACGGATCCTCGTGACGAGCTACTCCGGGCAGCTCACGGACCAGATGGCCATGGGCGGCGCCGGGCACGGTCCCCACCACACCATCCCCACGATCTGGCTCGCCTTCACCCGGCCCGCCTGAGGGCTCCCGCGGGGACGACGACGCCGCGCGGCCGACGCGGCCGCGCGGCCGACGCGGCCGCGCCCGGTGCCGCCACGGGCGGGGCGACGCCGTGGCGCACTCACCCGGCCGTACGGCGTCGAGCCAGGATTCAGACCACGGAGGGCAGGACGAAGAGCATTGTCAGAGACCAGATCAGGTGCGCCACGACGCACGGCAGCAGCGAGCGCGTGCGTTCCCGCAACCAGCCCACGAGCGCCCCGAGGGCCGCGGCGGCCAGCGCAAGCAGCGGGATCCCGGCGAGCGAGGTCACGAGCGTGTAGGCCACGGTGGTCACCAGGATCCGGCGTCCGCGCGGCAGCACCCGCCACAGCGCCCCGCGGTAGTAGGTCTCCTCGGCGACGCCGTTGACCGCGGTGGTCAGAGCGACCATGCCGAGTCCGCCCACCCGCGCGTGGTCGAGCAGCTCGTGCACCGGTCCTGCAAGTGCCGGGACGAAGCGCACCATGAACCCGCCCGCCACGAACAGCACGGCGAGCGCGAGACCCCCGAGAACGGCGTCACGGACACCCCGGGGCGTCACCCGCCACGGGAGGCGTTCGCCCGTCATGCGCACCGCCACGGAGCTCCCCGCAATGTATACGCCGGCGAGCATGAACGTGGCGGGGTAGAACCACGGGTCACCCGCGGGGATCCGCAGAGACCAGGCGAGGCACATCGCGGCCACGACGCCCGTGGCAGCCACGGCCCACGCGGTGCGCCTGCGGGTGGCCGCAGTGGTGTCCCCGTAGGGACTGAGGCGGTGATCCGTCACGGAACTCCTTTCCATCCGGCGGCAGAGCCCGCCGGGAACGCCCTCACCGCGCCACTGCCGGGTGGGACGGTGAGGTGACCTCGGTGTCAGCGACGGCGGGGGTTGATGGCCCGGATGGTGGTGCTCAGCACGGACGCGAAACCCGTCCAGGCCGCGTAGGGGCTCAGCACCACACCCTTCTCCGGGGAGACCTTGGCAGTGCGCCGGACGAGGTCCGCACTGCTCGCCGCGAGCAGGACGGACTCCACGGACGCCGCTGTGAGCCGCTTGCGGTCGAAGAACAGGACGCTCCAGCCGGCGTTGAGCACCAGGTTCACGCCGAGCGCCGCAATGTAGGCCCTCTTCTCCCGGGTTCGCCCCTGCTCCCCGAGATCTGCGATGGACAGGGAGCCCACCGCGGCGATGTCCGCGTAGAGCGCGGTCCACGCCACGGGGAACAACCACGCGGGCGGCTGGAACGCGGGTTTGCGAAGGCTCTTGTACCACCGGGTGTCCGGCGCGCTCGCGACCGAGCCCACGACGGCCGTCGTGGCCACTGCCGCAGAGGTCCCGAGCACCACACGCCACCACCGGTGGGTGTCCACGTGCGCGACAGCGGATCGCGCCGCCTCCGCGAAGGACGTGTGGCCGCCCTCGGGGGCACCGATGTAGTCGTCCAGGTCCCGCTCGTGCATGACCGTGTCGTGCTGCAGGCTCCCGATCAGCGGACGCGCCAGTTTGGAGCTCACGGGAGTGACCAGCCCGATCCACCGGGCCGCAAGCGATGCCGTGGTCACGGGAGCGGTGAGCATGAACCGCCGCCCCTTGCCCACGGCCCGCGCGTACTGGTCCAGCATCTCCGCGTACTCGATGGCCTCCGGGCCACCGACGTCGAACGTGCGGTTCACGTCCTGCGGCAGGTCAGCTGCACCCACCAGGTAGTGCACGACGTCCCTGACCGCGATCGGCTGGATGCGGTTGCGCACCCACTGCGGTGCGACGGCGCCGGGCAGCCGCTCCGAGAGGTGGCGGATCATGGTGAAGGAGGAGGAGCCGTCCCCGATCACCACGCCGGTCTGCAGCGCTGCCGTGGGCACGCCCGAGTCCATAAGGGCACGCCCCACCTCCACGCGGGACCGCAGGTGGTCGGAGAGGTCCTCGACCGCCTCGTCCTGCGGGTGCAGTCCGCCCAGGTACACGATGCGGCCGACACGAGCTTCACGGGCCGCGTGCCCGAAGGTCTCGGCCATCTCGACCTCCTCGCGCACGAAGTCCGAGGAGTCACCCATGGAGTGCAGCAGGTACCAGGCGACGTCCACGCCCTCCAGAGCCTCGGCGACGTCCTCGGCGGAGGAGGCATCCCCCTCGACCACCTCGGCCTGTCCGGGCCCTGCGGATTCGCTGGGGCCGACGACGGCGTTCCCCCACTCGAGCCCGCGCACCTTCTCCGCGCTGCGACTGAGCAGGCGCACCCGCCACCCGCGCCGCAGCAGCTCCTGGGCCACCTGGCCCCCGATGTAACCCGTGGCCCCCGTGACCAGTGCCAGCTGTGCGTTCTCCGTCATGATGTGGTGCCGCGCTTCCTGTGACGTCCCCGCACCGTGTGCCGGGGTCCCGAACCGTTCGAGGCCCTGCCAGTATGTCAGCCCACTGAGCATTCCGCAGGGGCGGGCGAGCTGCAGCCCGGCTCAGCCGGTCCGCCCGGGGGCCGGTGGCTCCACGGCGCCGCAGACGGCTCGACGACGCCGCGGCACGCGGGCGCCGTCGTGCCGTCGCATACCAGGCTGGGCGCCCGCCTCAACCGCGCGCGTCCACGTCCTCGAAGATGAGGAAGGTCTGGGTGTCCACGACCTCGGGCATGGGCTGGATGCGGTCGAAGATCACGTCCCGCAGCTCTGCGTTGCCCCGGGCCCGCACGAGCAGCATGACGTCGAAGGTTCCGCCCACGAGCGCGATGTGCTGCACCTGGGGGATCTCGCGCAGCTTGGCCTCGAGCGTGCGCCACGTGTTCTGCCGCAGCCTCAGGGTGACGTACGCGGAGGCCTCGAGTCCGGCGCGGGCCGGATCGATCACGGCGGTGTAGCGCAGGATCACGCCCTGCTCGTGGAGCCGCCGGATGCGCTCGTAGGCGTGCGCACGGGAGATGTGGACCGTGGCCGCGAGCGCCGTGACGGACTGGCGGGCGTCCCTGGTGAGCTCCGCCAAGATGCGCCGGTCGGTCTCGTCCAGCACGGGACGCTTCTGTTCCGCCACGGGGTGACTCCTCTCCTTGGTGAGCCTCTGGTCAGCCCTCCACCGGCCCTCCGAGGACAGCACGTGGGCCCGCGCCGACCGCAGCGCTCAACCCCTCAATGTGATGCACCAGACAAAGCAGCATGATGTGGCTCACTCTGAATCACATTGTCCACGATCCTCACCAGGATGCACATTCCGTCCACAGTTCCCCCCGGACGTGGAGACGGAGCGCGACGACTGCTCATACTGACCGGACGACGCGTCTGAAGCGGTCCCGGTCCCACGGCGCTGCCCCGCGCCCCGGGATGCCCGGCATCCACGGCGGACGCCACCGAGTTCCACCCACAGAAGAAAGGGACGCCCCATGAGCGAGCCCACCCCCACCGGCGAGTCCGCCGCCCGGGAGAAGTCCTCACCCGTGAACCCTGCGGTGGAGGCCTCCAAGAACTTCGGGATCACCCCCGAGCAGTACATGCTGCCCGCGAGCTCCGAGATCCGGCTGCTGAACCCGGACGGCACCGCCGTGCCGAAGTCGGAGCAGGGCCAGGAGCCCGGTCACGAGTACCCCATGCCGGACGACGCCCGCCTGCTGGACGCCTACGAGAAGCTCGTGGTGGGCCGGCGCATCAATGACCAGAACATGGCGCTCGTGCGGCAGGGCCGCATGGCCGTGTACCCCTCGAGCCACGGCCAGGAGGCCTGCCAGGTGGCGGCCGCCCTGTGCCTCGAGGACGACGACTGGCTGTTCCCCACCTACCGCGACTCCGTGGCCGTGATGTCCCGCGGGGTGGACCCGCTCGAGGTCATGAGCACCTACCGCGGAGACTGGCACGGCGGCTACGACCCCAAGAAGTACAAGGTCTCCGTCCAGGCCACCCCGCTGACCACCCAGCTGCTGCACGCCGTGGGCGTCGCCCACGCCGCGAAGCTGCGCGGGGAGAACACGGTGACGCTGGCCATGTGCGGTGACGGGGCGACGTCGGAGGGGGACTTCCACGAGGCCCTGAACTTCGCGGCCGTGTTCCAGCTTCCCGTGCTGTTCCTGGTGCAGAACAACGGCTATGCGATCTCCGTGCCACTGTCCTCGCAGACCCGCGCGCCGTCGCTGGCCCACAAGGGCGTGGGCTACGGCATGGCGAGCGAACGCGTGGACGGCAACGACCTCGCGGCACTGCTCTCCGTGCTGGGCCGCGGCATCGAGCTGTGCCGCCAGGGCGGCGGCCCCCTGCTCGTGGAGGCCATGACGTATCGCATGCAGGCGCACACCAACGCGGACGACGACACCCGCTACCGCGAGCGGGACGAGGTCAGCGAGTGGGTGGCCAAGGACCCGATCACCCGCATGCAGCGCTACCTCACGGACCAGGGCGCGCTGGACGACGACGCCTCCGAGCGGATCTCAGACCACGCCGAGGCCATGGCCAAGCGGCTGCGCGAGGCCATGGCGGACAAGCCCGAGCTGGACCCGCAGGACCTCTTCCGCTTCGTGTTCCACGAGCCCACCCCCCAGCTGCGCGAACAGGGTGCGCGGCTGGCCGACGAACTCTCCCGAGAGGAGGCGTGATGAGCGTCTCGAAAGTCAGTTTTGCCAAGGCGCTGAACACCGCGCTCGCGGACGCCATGAAGGCCTCCCCGGAGGTCGTGGTCTTCGGCGAGGACGTGGGCACGCTGGGCGGCGTCTTCCGCATCACGGACGGGCTGACCGCCCGCTTCGGCCGTGAGCGCTGCTTCGACACCCCGCTCGCGGAGTCCGGGATCATCGGCACCGCCGTGGGCATGGCCATGAACGGCATGCGCCCGGTGGCGGAGATGCAGTTCGACGCGTTCGCCTACCCGGCGTTCGAGCAGGTGGCCTCGCACGTGGCCAAGATGCACAACCGCACGCGCGGCAGGCTCACGATGCCCCTGGTCATCCGCATCCCCTACGGCGGCGGTGTGGGCGGCGTGGAGCACCACTGCGACTCCTCCGAGTCCTACTACGCGCACACCCCCGGGCTGAAGGTCTTCACCCCGGCCTCCGTGCGGGACGCGTACGTGATGCTGCGCGAGGCGATCGACTCGCCGGACCCCGTGGTGTTCTTCGAGCCCAAGCGGCTGTACTGGTCCACCGCCCAGGTGGACCTGGACGAGCTGCGCGAGCAGTACGAGAACGGGAGCCTGCCCACCCGGGAGGGCCACGCCGTCGTCGCCCGCGAGGGCACGGACGCCACCCTCATCAGCTACGGCCCGTCCGTCCCGGTGTGCCTCGCCGCGGCCGAGGAGGCCGCGCAGGACGGGATGTCCGTGGAGGTCGTGGACCTCGGTTCCGTGGTCCCTTACGACGACGAGACCGTGGCGGCGTCCGTGCGCAAGACCGGGCGCGCCGTCGTCGTCGCCGAGGCCCAGGGCTTCGCGTCCGTGGCCTCGGAGATCGCCGCGCGCACCCAGGAACGCTGCTTCCACTCGCTCGCCGCGCCGGTGCTGCGAGCCACGGGGTTCGACATCCCCTACCCCTCTCCGTCCTTCGAGCACCACCACATCCCGAGTTCCGAGCGCATCCTGGACGCGCTGGACGACCTGCAGTGGGAGGACTGACCCGTGAGCATCAACGTGTTCAACCTGCCCGACCTGGGCGAAGGCCTCACCGAGGCGGACATCCTGCGCTGGCTCGTGGCCGAGGGCGACACCGTCACCATGGACCAGCCCATCGTGGAGGTGGAGACCGCCAAGTCCGCCGTGGAGGTGCCCACCCCGTTCGAGGGCGTGGTCCACACGCTGCACGGCGCCGAGGGCGACACCCTGCTCGTGGGGCAGCCTCTGGTCTCGGTGTCGGACGGCGTCGAGGCCCCGAACGGCCCCGCGGATTCCGCAGCCACCGGCTCCGAGCACGCGGCGAGCTACCGCGAGGAGGAGCTCGCAGGCACCACGCCGTCGGCGGAGGAGTCCGTGGACGAGGCCGAGGAGTCCTCCGGCAACGTGCTGATCGGCTACGGCACCTCCGCGGCGTCCTCCTCACGACGACGCCGCCGCAAGCGCGGCGCGGGTGCCGAAGCCTCCGGTGCCACCCCTACGGGGGCCGCGGCGCACACCCACGACGCCCTCACCGCTTCCCCGCGGCTCGCGCCCACCGTCATCTCGCCACTCGTGCGCAAGCTCGCGCGCGAGCACGGCCTGGACATCGCCGCCGTCCCCGGCAGCGGGCCGGGCGGACTGATCATGCGCAAGGACGTGCTGGCCGCCATCAACCAGGTGGACGACCAGCGGATGCGCGCCGACGCCGCCGGGCCGGCCCCCACGGGGCTGGCCGCTGCGGCGCCCACGGCGCCGGGTCCCGAGACGACGGGTGCACCCGTTGGCACCGGGGTCTCCGCTGCCTCGACGGCCTCGGCCGTTCAGGGCGGGGCGACCCAGGAGTGTGCCGCGCAGGGTGGTGCCGGGCAGGGTGGAGCCGGGCAGGGCTCGGATGGCACCGCGGCGTCGTCGTCCTCCGGAGAGGTGGACTCCCGCACCGGGCTGGCCCTGGCGTCCCGCGAACCCGTCAAGGGCGTGCGCAAGCACATCGCGGACGCCATGACCCGCTCGCGCACGGAGATCCCCGAGGCCACCGTGTGGGTGGACGTGGACGCGACCGAGCTGCTGAACCTACGCTCCGAGCTCAAGGCGAAGGAGCCGCAGAGCACGCCGAGCCTGCTCGCGCTGATCGCACGGTTCACGCTCGCCGGGCTGCGGAAGTACCCGCAGCTGAACACCCGCCTGGACACCGCCGAGGACGGCTCGCGCACCATCGCGCGCTTCGACGGCGTGAACCTGGGCATCGCGGTGGAGTCCGAGCGCGGGCTCATGGTGCCGAACCTGCGCAACGCGGACCGGCTCAGCGCCGTGGAGCTCACGGCCGCCATGCGCGAGGTGATCGACGTCGCCCGCTCCGGCCAGGCCAGCCCGGCCCAGCTCAGTGGCTCCACGTTCACGCTCAACAACTACGGCGTGTTCGGCACCGACGGTGCGACCCCGATCATCAACCACCCCGAGGCCGCGATCCTGGGCATCGGACGGATCATCGACAAGCCGTGGGTCGTGGACGGCGAGCTCGCGGTCTGCAAGGTCACCACGATCACCATCGCCTTCGACCACCGCGTGTGCGACGGGGGTGCTGCGGGCGGCTTCATCCGCTTCGTGGCGGACTGCATCGAGAACCCCATGCGGGCGCTCACGCAGATCTGAGATGGCTGGGGGCGGCGACCGGGGCGTTGGATGCCCGGCCGCCATCCGCCCTGCATTACCGCAGGGGAATACGTCTCAGACCGCGGTCTCCCGCTCGAGCCATGCCAGCAGGCCGTCCTCGAGGATCGCGGGCAGCTCGGTCGCGGCCATCGTGTCCTTGGCGCGACGCACGGAGGTGTCGACGATCCGGGCCACCGAGCGGGCGGCGCCGGAGCGGTCGAGAAGGTCGCGGGCCCGGGCGACGTCGTCGGCGTCGAGGGGGCCCCGCGCCGCACGTTCGCGCAGGTTCTGCCACGCCGGGCCGTGCTCTCCGGCCTCCACGAGGACGCCCGTCACGGTGCAGCGGTCCGGGTGCAGTACGGGCGAGGAGGAGACCGAGCCTTCGTACTCCGCCTCGTCCCGAGTGCCGGCGGCGGCCCGCAGCTCGCCGCTGAGTTCGTGGGCCATGCCCAGGGAACGGCCGATGCTGCCCAGGGCGATCACGTGCGCGGTGGGCGCGCCACCCAGGACTGCACCGGCTCGCAGCGGCGCCTCGTAGCAGGGAACGGCGATCGCCAGGCGGATCGCGTCCAGGGCCTTGTCGTGCGGCACCGGCTCCGTGCGCCGGGAGAGCTCGGCCACGAGCCGTTCCCCCGCGGCCGCGTGGAACACGGACTCGTCCAGGATCTCGAGCAGCTTGAGCATGCGCGTCTCCGGGGCGCGGGAGGTGGCGATCAGGCGGTAGGCACCCGTCAGGGCGAGGTCGCCGGCGGCCGCCGTGAGGTCCGCGCGGGAGCCGTCACGGTCCGTGGGGTCCGCAGACTCAGCATCCACGGCGTTGGCCGCACGGGCGACACCCCGCAGCCCTCCGGCCTCCGCGCGCAGCACCATGGCGGTGTGCAGCAGCTCGAACGCGGCGGCCACGGCGTTGAGCACGGGCCGCGTGGGGCGAGCGGGGTAGGCCTCCACCGAGGTCATCACCAGCTCCTGCTGCAGGCCGCGGCCGGCCTCCGTGGTGCGCGCGATGCGCTCCCACACGCGCTCGTAGCCGGGGCTCAGTTCCGCGGCCTTGCGCCCCGAGTGCGCCAGGAACCCCCGCAGGGCCGAGGCCGGGGTGAACTCCTGGGACCTGCGCCCGGTGCCGCTGCTGGTGTAGGAGGAGATGGGAGTCATGGTTCCATTCCAGCACACCCGTCACGCCGCGTCGTGAGCGCTCAGACGGGCGGCATCAGCGCGAGCTGCACCGCGATGAACAGCATCACCACACCCACGAGGGCGTCCACGATCCGCCAGGTCAGCGGGGTGTTGAGCACGTGGGACAGCGCCCGCGCCCCGGCGCCCAGGGTGCAGAACCAGATCACCGAGCCCAGGATCGCGCCGGCGGTGAAGATCCAGCGCTGCCCGCCGTGCTGGTTGGCCAGGTTCCCCAGGATGAGGACCGCATCCAGGTAGGTGTGCGGGTTGAGCCACGTGAAGGCCAGGGTGGCGAGGACGACGCCGCGCAGGGACCGCGCGTCGTCGGCGGTGGTGTCGATGACCTGCGAGCGGAACGCGGACCGGAAGGACATCAGCGCGAAGACCGCGAGGTAGACCACCCCGACCCAGCGCAGGGCGTCCAGCAACCACGGCACCCGCTCGATCACGAAGCCGATCCCCGCAGTGCCCAGACTGATCAGCACCACGTCCGAGACGATGCAGATGGCCACCACGACCCCCACGTGCTGGCGGCGGATCCCCTGACGGAGGATGAAGGCGTTCTGTGCGCCGATGGCCACGATGAGCGCCAGGCCGGTCACGAGCCCGGGCAGGAAGGCAGAAGTCACCAGAGCAATGTACAGGCGGGCGTGAGCTTGCCGACATTCCGTCCCCCACGGGCCACAACGTCGGTATAGTTTCCGACGAAAAGATTTCGGGTGACACACTTACCCGGCCCGACGGAAGGATTCCCATGACCACCGTGACCACGCAAGATCTGCCCCTGGCGATCTCCACGGAGGACGCCGAGCGCCTGTTCCTCGGCGCGCGCACCGCGAACCACTTCACGGACGAGGCCGTGACCGAGGACCAGAAGCGCGCGATCTACGACCTCACCAAGATGGGCCCCACGGCCTTCAACTCGCAGCCCCTGCGCATCACCTGGGTGGAGTCCCCCGAGGCCCGCGAGCGCCTCGTGCAGCACATGGCCCCGGGAAACCAGGACAAGACCCGCGTGGCGCCCCTGACCGCGATCCTCGCCTACGACGAGAACTGGCACGAGCACTTCCCCGAGTTCAGCCCGCAGGCCGCGAAGATGCAGGGCATGTTCGACGAGAACGAGGACCTGCGCCTGACCAGCGGCAAGGCCAACTCCCACATCCAGGTGGGCTACTTCATCATGGCCGTGCGCTCCGTGGGCCTGGCCGCCGGGCCCATGACCGGTTTCGACCCGCAGGCCGTGGACGCCGAGTTCTTCGCCGGCACCGGCAAGCACTCCATCGTGGTGGTCAACGTGGGTCACCCGGTGGCCCCGGCGTACGACCGCAACCCGCGTTTCGCCATCGAGGATGTCGCCGAGACCCTCTGACGCGGACACGCGCCCAGCAGAAGGGGCCCGGTGGTGAGCAGATCGCTCGCCACCGGGCCCCTTCTCTTTCGCCTTCCTCGCGCTTCGGACGACGACGCCGCGGCCTAGTTGTACTTCCCCGGGGACTGCTGCACGGAGAGGTGTCAGTTGCGGTTAGGCCGCCAGGGTGACGGTCGGGTTCATGATGGTCTCGTATTCGATGGGGGTCAACCGGCCCAGGCGGGCCTGCCGCCGGCGCCGGTGGTAGGTCCGTTCGATCCAGGTGATGATCGCGATGCGCAGCTCATCGCGGGTTCGCCAGCGGCGGCGGTCCAGGACGTTCTTCTGCAGCAGCGCGAAGAAGGACTCCATCGCTGCGTTATCACCCGCGGCCCCGACCTGGCCCATCGATCCGAGCAGGTGGTGCTCGTTCAGGGCGTGCACGAATGACCTGGCGCGGAACTGCGATCCCCGGTCCGAGTGCACGATGCAACCGGCCACTTCACCCCGACGCGTGACCGCGCTGACCAGCGCGTTCACCGCGAGACGAGCCTTCATTCGGGAGTCCATCGAGTAGCCCACGATCCGCCCGGAGAAGACATCCTTGATCGCACAGAGATAGAGCTTTCCCTCCTCCGTGGAGTGCTCCGTAATGTCGGTGAGCCAGAGCTCGTTGACGTCATCTGCGGCGAAATCGCGTTTCACGAGGTCCTCGTGGACCGGGGGACCGGGGCGCTTCCCGTTCTTCCCACGCTTCTTGCCGAAGACCGACCACCACTGGTTGTCGCGGCAGATCCGCCACGCCGTCCGCTCGCACATCACCTCGCCGGCCGCGTGGGCCTCGACGGTCAAGAACCGCGATCCGAACTCCGGGTCATCCCGGTGGGCGTCGAACAGGGCGTTCGCCCGATACGCCGCCCGGAGTTCCGAGGCTGTGACCCGGTGTTTGCGCCACCGGTAGTACGGCTGACGGGAGAGCTTCAAGACCCGCAAGGACACCGCGACGGGGATCCCGTCACCGGCGAGCTCGCTCACGAGCGGTGAGGGCACCTCCCGCTTGCGGGGGAAGAACCTTTTCCCGGCAGATTCGCCTGTGAGAGGTAGGCGGCCGCGCGCCGCAGGACCTCGTTCTCCTGCTCCAGCAACCGGATCCTCTTGCGAGCATCACGCAGCTCGGAGGATTCGTCACGGGTCTTGCCGGGACGGGCACCGTCCTCGACATCAGCTTGGCGCATCCAGTTCGTCAGGCACGACTCGGAGATCCCGAAGTCCTTCGCGATCGCCGAGAGCCTCTGGCCAGGTTCACGGTTCCTCGCGACTCGCACGACGTCATCACGGAACTCTTGAGGGTAGGGAGCGGGCATGGTCCACATCCTTCCCTGCAGCGCTCTGAGGCACCACAGATGATGTGACACCTCTCCGTGCAGCAGTCCCATCGAGGCGCAGGCCCGGCTGATGCCCACCCCTGCGGCCACGTGGGGGATGGGGCGGGTGCGGCACCGCTCGATGAGTTGGTGCCGTCCTTTCACGCTCAGTGGGGTATTGCGATGAACCATGAACAAGTTCCTGACCACGAAAGAGGTCGATGAGGCGCCAACTACTCCGGGAGCGGGCACAGCGAAGACGATGACCTCCCGTTGAAAGGCCGTTGGGTTCGGTGCACCGGCCGTACCTACCCGAGGCGGTTGTCGAGGATGCCTAAGAACTCATCGGCACGCTCGACCTGGCGAGCCAACTTCTCCCGACGAGCTTGGGCGTCGGCGCGCATCGCGTCCAGTTCGGCGCGGGCGTTGCTCCGCTCGGCCTCCGGGGCATCACCCTCGGCGATGTCGAGTAGCTCCAGTAGCCGACCCATTTCAGCAGTTGAGTAGTTCAAGGCTTTCATCCGCCGGATCGTGAGGAAGCGGCGCAGGTCCTCTTCGGTGTAGATCCGAAACCCCCCCTCGCTGCGCCCGGTGGGGGGCAACAGCCCGATGGCCTCGTAGTGGCGCAGGGTACGAGAAGAAACCCCGGACTTCTCCGCCATCTCCCCGATGTGCATCCGTGGCTCTCCTTCTTGGTCTGTCATGGCGTCAGTCACAGCGATGCTGTTCGCTTTTGCCCCAACCCTAACGCGGCGTTAGGGTTGGGGCGAACCTTGCCGCGACGTCAAGTTTGGTTGCCGCGAGGCTTCCGGCCCAAGCCTGCCCAGCCGACTTTTGGTCGTACCCGGTCAATTCGTCATTTTGTGCGACATGCTGCGCGGCGCCCGTAGCCCGCCTTGTCCTCGCCCCCATCACTCCAGGAGTCGTTTCATGCCCCCTGTTACCACCGCGGCCGGCACGGCCGCCGCCCCGACGCCGGAGGAACGTCAATCCGTCCGGCTCACGCTCAAGAACCCCCGCTGGCTCAAGACCGAGGTCCTGGCAGGTCTCGTGGTCGCCTTGGCCCTGATCCCGGAGGCGATCGCCTTCTCGATCATTGCCGGGGTCGACCCGAGGGTGGGGTTGTTCGCGGCCTTCACCATGGCCATGACCACCTCCATCCTGGGTGGTCGACCGGCCATGGTCTCGGCCGCCACCGGGGCAGTGGCCCTGGTCATCGCCCCGCTGGTAGCCTCCCACGGGCTGGACTACCTCATCGCTGCCGTGATCCTCGCCGGGGTCTTCCAGATCGTCCTGGCCCTGGCCGGGGCCGCCCGGTTGATGCGCTTCATCCCGCGGTCGGTGATGGTCGGGTTCGTCAACGCTCTGGCCATTCTGATCTTCATGTCCCAAGTGCCCGAGTTCATCGGAGTGCCCTGGGCCGTCTACCCCCTCACCATCCTGGGGCTGGCCATCGTCTTTCTGCTCCCCAAACTCACCACCGTGGTGCCAGCACCGCTGGTGGCGATCATCGTGATCACCGCGATCGTGGTGCTCATGGGCATGGATGTGCCCAACGTGGGCGACAAGGGCGAGTTGCCCGAGTCCCTGCCCTCCCTGTTTTTCCCCGACGTGCCCTTCACCCTGGAGACGTTCCAGATCATCGCCCCGTTTGCCCTGACCATGGCGCTGGTGGGGCTGCTGGAGTCGCTGATGACGGCCAAGCTGGTCGACGACATCACCGACACCCATTCGAACAAGACCCGCGAGTCCTGGGCCCAGGGCGTGGCCAACACCGTCTCCGGGTTCTTCGGGGGCATGGGCGGGTGCGCGATGATTGGTCAGACCATGATCAACGTGCGCGCCTCCGGGGCCCGCACCCGGATCTCCACGTTCCTGGCCGGTGTGTTCCTGCTGATCCTGGTGGTCGCTCTCGGCAACGTCGTGGGGTTAATCCCGATGGCCGCACTGGTGGCGATCATGATCTTCGTGTCCTGGGCCACCTTTGATTGGCACTCCATCCGCCCCACCACCCTCAAGCGAATGCCGGTCCCGGAGACCCTGGTGATGCTCTCCACTGTGGTGGTCACCGTGGCCACCCACAACCTCGCCCTGGGTGTCATCGTGGGGGTGCTGGTGGCGCTGGTCGCCTTCGCCCGCCGGGTCGCCCACCTGGTGAGCGTCGACCGCGCGATCGAGCAGCGCAACGGGAAGGACACCGCCGTCTACACTGTGCACGGGGAGCTTTTCTTCGCTTCCTCCAACGACCTCTACACGATGTTCGACTACCACGGAGACCCGGAGTCGATCGTCATCGACTTCACCAACTCCCACCTCTGGGACGCCTCCGCCGTCGCTTCGGTGGACTCCGTGACCGACAAGTACGGCCACTACGGCAAGACCGTGCGCATTGTCGGGCTGAACGAACCCAGCCGCCGGATGCGCGTGCGCATGTCCGGGATGCTCAACTCCGGCGGGCACTGACCCCGGAAACCATCACGGTCCCAGGTAGTCCGTCGTAGGCGTCACCTCACTACCAGACGGTGCCCACGACGCCTTTAATCGTCTCCGGCTCTGCCAACGCCCAGATCGATCGTCAACAGCCTCATGTCCCGCAATATCCAGAGCACGGGGCACCCGCTGGGCGATCTCGATCGCCGCGTCAGGCTCATGAAACT
>NZ_BJNW01000023.1 GCF_006539885.1 Kocuria varians
AGCAACATCGTCATTTGGGTCAGCTGTATAAGTGACAGGAAGTCCGCCCTTCTTGACAAAACGCACCTCCACACTAAGCCCCTCCCCCGAGCTCATTGATGAAACTCTGGACAATTTGGGAAAGACTTGACCCCGCTCCTTGCCTTCTCGAACGCCTCGGACAATGCGATTTACGTCTGACTCGCTAATTTCCACCGCATCGGGGTCTGAGAGCGCTTCAGTGGCTAGCAGAGTGCGGATTCTTCCTTTAGCCTCTGCCGTGGCTTTCCTGCCAGGCTTTAGAAGCTGGGCGATCCGCTCATATTCTTGATCTACTAGAATATCCAAATCCTGTGGGGGCTCGGCACTGAGAGGCAAAACGCGAACGAGTACATAATCAGCTAGTCTAAATTTCCACACGCGATGCAATAGGTCATCAAACAGAGTAACGGCTGCCCGCGCATGAAGATACAGCATTCCCTCTTCGACTATCTGATGCCAATGTTGCTCCCCGTCGCGTAGGTTGTCAAGTACTCGGATTGTACCGGCTTCTTCATTTGTTAGTTTAATGGAGCTATTTTGTATGCACCGCTTGACAGAGGCTTCCATGCCAATCGCCATGCGTTTTTTCTTATCAAAGACTGTTTTATCCCCGCTGGCAAGCAACGCGGATTTCAACAACATTTCAAAAGCGTGCTGCAGATGAAGGAGTATGCGAGTTACACGCGCGTCGTCGTCCAGGCCGTTGAAAGCGACGACTCCCGTACGTAGAGAAGCAACAGCTTTGGCGCGAAGGGTGCGCACATCATAGGACTCTTTGGGCATGGTTGGATATTACCTATGATCGGGCCCGAGCGAGTCTGAAGAGACGTGATGCGCCCGTAGCTTGGAGTAAGAAAGGTGATGACACGGCAACGATTTTGCGGGGCGGTCAAGCAAGAGGCTCAGCAAGCACCCTGCACCGTGGGAGCCTTGCGCTTGAGCTGGCCAGCTCCATAAAACATCTTGCAATAAAGAGCAAAGCGTGCACCTGATGGACCTTGAAGCACTTATAAGAGATAGACGCAGTATGGACTCCAAGCGGGCGATCTGCAACCTAACCATGCCACGACACGCCCCAGATATAGAAGTCATGACGTTGCTGGCCCTCGATTACCTCATTCAGGCTACATGTCGCGTGTACCGTTGCCGAGCTGCCTCACCGGTCGTTCCAACGAAGGCTCCAATTGCAGCCCATGACATGCCCGCGTGACGAGCCGCCCGCACGGCGTCGATGACGTGACGTTCCGCAGCGGACTGTTCGGCAATGGCCGCACGCAGAGCCGTGATCGCATCTACGTCCAGCTCGTCCTCGGGTCGCGGCTCGTACTGCTCGAAGCGCGCCGCCAGCTCATCGGCGTGAGCAAGAATTTCCTCGACGGTACGGGGCATAGCTATCGCCTCCGAAATCGACAGCGGATTAACGCAGGAACACCCAGTTCCACCTGCAAGTCATCTTGCACCTCGACACGGCACCAAGGAACTGCCACGACGCCCCCTGTCTGGCATCCCAGACACTACCCCCTCCAGAACCCGTGACCCTCATCACCCCCCGTGGTCCCATGGACTCATTCACCGTCCCCGGCCTCCCACGCCCAGGACTGAACCGCACCAGGAGGACCCTCATGGCACTGCCCAACGCCCGCCCCGTCCGCGCTCCCCGCGGAACCGAGATCAGCGCCAAGAGCTGGCAGACCGAGGCTCCCCTGCGCATGCTGATGAACAACCTGGACCCGGAGGTCGCGGAGCGCCCTGACGACCTGGTGGTCTACGGCGGCACGGGCCGCGCGGTCCGCAGCTGGGAGGCGTTCGACGCCATCGTGAAGACCCTCAAGGAGCTGGAGGACGACGAGACCCTGCTGGTCCAGTCCGGCAAGCCCGTGGGCGTGTTCCGCACCCACCAGTGGGCCCCGCGCGTGCTGATCGCCAACTCCAACCTGGTGGGCGACTGGGCCACGTGGCCCGAGTTCCGCAAGCTCGAGGACGAGGGCCTCATGATGTACGGCCAGATGACCGCCGGGTCCTGGATCTACATCGCCACGCAGGGCATCCTGCAGGGCACCTACGAGACGTTCTACGCCGTCGCCCGCAAGCTCTATGAGGAGGGCCGCCTGCAGGAGCCCACGCTCGCCGGCACCCTGACCATCACGGGCGGCTGCGGCGGCATGGGCGGCGCCCAGCCGCTGGCCGTGACGCTCAACGGCGGCGCGTGCCTGGTGGTGGACGTGGACGAGTCGCGGCTGCGGCGTCGTCAGTCCAAGCGCTACCTGGACGAGGTCGAGACGGACCTGGACACCGCGCTCGCCAAGGTCAACGCCGCGAAGGCCGAGTGCCGCGCACTTTCGGTGGGCTACGTGGGCAACGCCGCGGACGTGTTCCCGGAGCTGCTGCGCCGCCACCGCGCCGGTGAGATCACCGTCGACGTCGTCACCGACCAGACCTCCGCGCACGACCCCCTGTCCTACCTGCCCACCGAGTTCACCGTGGAGCAGTGGGACGCGGAGGCCAAGGCCGATCCCGTGGGCTTCACCAAGAAGGCCCGCGAGGCCATGGCCGCCCAGGTCCAGGCGATGGTCGAGTTCCAGGACGAGGGCGCCGAGGTCTTCGACTACGGCAACTCGATCCGCGACGAGGCCCGCCACGCCGGCTACACCCGCGCGTTCGAGTTCCCCGGCTTCGTCCCGGCGTACATCCGCCCGCTGTTCTGCGAGGGCCTCGGCCCGTTCCGCTGGGTCGCGCTCTCCGGCGACCCCAAGGACATCGAGGTCACGGACGCCGCCATCAAGGAGCTCTTCCCGGACAACAAGCACCTGCACGAGTGGATCGACGCCGCCCAGGAGCACGTGGAGTTCGAGGGCCTGCCCGCCCGCATCTGCTGGCTGGGCTACGGGGAGCGCCAGAAGGCCGGCCTGCTCTTCAACAAGCTCGTGGCCGAGGGCAAGGTCTCCGCGCCCATCGTGATCGGCCGTGACCACCTGGACTCCGGTTCGGTGGCCTCCCCGTACCGCGAGACCGAGTCCATGAAGGACGGTTCGGACGCGATCGCGGACTGGCCGCTGCTCAATGCCCTGACGGCGGCGTCGTCGGGCGCCACCTGGGTCTCCATCCACCACGGCGGCGGCGTGGGCATCGGCCGTTCCATCCACGCGGGCCAGGTCTCCGTGGCGGACGGCACGGACCTCGCGGCGGAGAAGCTCGAGCGCCTGCTGACCAACGACCCCGGCATGGGCGTGATCCGCCACGCGGACGCCGGCTACGAGCGCGCCATCGAGGTCGCAGACGAGCGCGGGGTCAACATCCCCATGCACAACGACCTCGCGACCACCCGCCAGGCGGACCAGTGACCGGGCCCGCCCCCGCAGGCCGGGACGACGACGCCGCACGCAGCCACCACGCCGGCGGTCACCCGGGCGCGCAGGCGCCCCGGGCGGCGTCGTCCGCTGACGGGTCCGAGCTCATCACCGGGATCGGCGAGCTGCACACCGTGGACCCCGCGCGGGGTGAGGACTCCGTGCTCACGGACGCGGCCGTCGTCGTCGAGGACGGCGTGGTCGCGTGGGTGGGCCCGGCCGCCGAGGCTCCTGCCGCGGACCGCGCGGTGGACGTCGAGGGGCGCGCCGCGCTGCCCGGCTGGGTGGACTCCCACACGCACCTGGTGTTCGCCGGGGACCGCTCCGCCGAGTTCGCCGCCCGCATGGCCGGGCAGGACTACGCCGCCGGCGGGATCGGCGTGACCACGCGGGCGACCCGTGAGACGGACGACGAGACCCTGCGCGGGCTCGTCGCCGGTCGGGTCGCGGACGCCGTGGCCGGGGGCACCACCTACCTGGAGACCAAGACGGGCTACGGCCTGGACGTGGAGCAGGAGCTGCGCGCCGCGCGGATCGCCGCCGACGCCGCGGACGAGGTCACCTTCCTGGGCGCCCACCTGGTGCCCGAGGGCATCGACGCCGAGGCGTACGTGGACCTCGTGTGCGGGCCCATGCTCGACGCCGTGCGGCCGTACGTGCAGTGGGCGGACGTGTTCTGCGAGCGCGGGGCGTTCACCCCCGAGCAGTCGCGCAGGGTGCTGGAGGCCTGCCGGGACGCCGGTCTGGGGCTGCGCGTGCACGGCAACCAGCTCGGTCCGGGCGAGGGCGTGGCCCTGGCCGTGGAGCTGGGCGCGGCGTCCGTGGACCACTGCAACTTCCTCTCGGAGGAGGACGTGGCGGCGCTGGCGGCGTCGGACACCGTGGCCACCGTGCTGCCGGCGTGCGACCTCTCCACGCGCGCCCCGCTGGCCCCGGCCCGCGAGCTCGTGGACGCCGGTGCGACCGTGGCGATCGCCTCCAACTGCAACCCGGGGACGAGCTACACCACGGCCATGAACTTCTGCGTGGCCACCGCGGTGCTGCAGATGAGGCTGACGGTCGAGGAGGCCATCCGCGCCGCAACGCTCGGCGGCGCGAAGGCCCTGCGCCGCGACGTCTCCACCCCGGGACGCCCCGCCGTGGGACACCTGGCCGTGGGGGCCCGCGCGGACCTGCACGTCCTGGACGCCCCCTCCGCGATGCACCTGGCCTACCGCCCCGGCATGCCCCTCACGTGGGGCGTGTGGCGGGCGGGCCGCCGGGAGGTCTGACGCACACCCTCCGTGCCCGGCAGAACGTGCCGGGCGCGGAGGCCCCACCGGCGCCCGCGCCCCGACGACCCACCAACCACGAGGACACGACATGAGCAGACTGCAGGCAACCGTGCCCACCAGACGCGGTGACGTGCTGCGCTTCGTGCTGTACAGCGCGGTGGGCATCTTCATGTTCTTCGTGCCCATCACCCTGGGGGGCCTCAGCACCATTCCCCTGGACCACATCGTCACGTGGCTGCGGAACAACCTCACCGAGGTGGTGCCGTTCTACGCACTGGCCCTGATCGTGGCCGGCACGGTGGTTCCTTTCGTCACCGGGCGGTGGCGCGCCTCGCCGGTCAAGATGGCGTTCGCGCTCCTCAACGTCCTGGGGCTCGTGGTCGGCTTCGCCATGGTGTTCCACGTGGGCCCGGACTGGCTGATGGCCAAGGACATGGGTCCGTTCCTATTCAACTCGCTGGTGATCCCGGTGGGCCTGATCGTCCCCATCGGCGCGGTCTTCCTGGCCCTGCTGATCGGCTACGGCCTCATGGAGTTCATCGGGGTGTTCCTGCAGCCGGTGATGCGCCCCGTGTGGCGGACCCCGGGCCGCTCGGCCATCGACGCCGTGGCCTCCTTCGTGGGCAGCTACTCGCTCGGCCTGCTGCTCACCGACCGCGTGTACCGGGAGGGCCGCTACACCTCCCGCGAGGCCGCCATCATCGCCACAGGGTTCTCCACGGTCTCCGCGAGCTTCATGGTGATCGTGGCCAAGGCGCTGGACCTCATGGACCACTGGCTGCTCTACTTCTGGCTCGCCCTGGTGGTGACGTTCGCGGTCACCGCCATCACCGTGCGCATCCCGCCGCTGAGCCGCATGCCGGACGAGCCCTACCCCGGGGTGGAGCACCAGCCGGAGACCCTCGTCACCGGGCACCGCTTCCACCACGCGTGGTCGGACGCCCGCGAGGCCCTTCACGCCGCCCCCGGGCTCGGTCGCAACATCTGGGAGAACCTGCGCGACGGCCTCCGGATGGCCACGTCCATCCTGCCGTCGATCCTCTCCACCGGCCTGCTCGGCCTGGTGATCGCGCGCTACACCCCGATCTTCGACTGGATCGGATACATCTTCGTGCCGTTCGCGTGGGTCGTGGGACTGCCCGAACCGCTCCTGGCCGGCAAGGCCTCGGCCACCGGTATCGCGGAGATGTTCCTCCCTGCGGCCCAGGTGGCCGGGCAGGACTCGCTCACCCTGCGTCTGGTGATCGCCATCGTGTGCGTGTCCGCCATCATCTTCTTCTCCGCGCTCGTCCCGTCCATCCTGGCCACGGAGATCCCGGTGACCATCCGGTCCCTGGTGGTCATCTGGTTCGAGCGCGTGGCCCTCACCATCCTCATCGCCACTCCCCTGGTGAAGCTGCTGACCTAGCAGCGCGATCCAGCACCATCACGCTCGAGACCCGCCAGGGCGCTCGCACCACCGAACGGAAGGAACCCTTCTCATGACCACCGCCGCTCCCGCCACCGTGTGGCTCTCCGACCACGGGACCACCGTGGGGGACGTCATCGCCGTCGCCCGGGACAACGCCCCCGTGCAGCTCACCGAGGAGGCGCGTGCCCACGTGGCCCGCGTGCGCCGCCACATCGACGAGCTCGCCGCCTCAGAGATCCCCGCCTACGGCATCTCCACCGGCTTCGGCGCGCTGGCCAACAAGCACATCCCGCAGGAGAAGCGCACCCTGCTGCAGAAGTCCCTCGTGCGCTCCCACGCGGCGGGCACCGGCCCGGTGGTGGAGCGCGAGGTGGTGCGCGCCCTGATGTTCCTGCGCGCCAAGACCCTGGCCTCCGGGCACACGGGCATCCGGGTGGAGACCCTCGAGACCATGCTCGCCGTGCTCAACGCGGGCATCACCCCCGTGGTCCACGAGTTCGGCTCGCTGGGCTGCTCCGGTGACCTGGCGCCGCTCGCCCACTGCGCGCTCGTCCTCATGGGCGAGGGCCGCGCCGTCGGACCGGACGGCACCGAACGCCCCGTACCCGAGCTGCTCGCCGAGGCCGGGATCGAGCCCGTGACCCTCGCCGAGAAGGAGGGCCTGGCGCTGATCAACGGCACGGACGGCATGCTGGGCCAGCTCATCATGGCGCTCGCGGACCTCAAGGACCTGCTGACCGCCGCGGACATCACCGCCGCGTTCTCCGTGGAGGGCCTGCTGGGCACGGACCGCGTGTTCGTGCCGGAGCTGCACGAGCCGCTGCGCCCGCACCCGGGCCAGGCGGACGCCGCCGCGAACATGCTCAAGGTGCTGGAGGGTTCCGGGATCGTGGCCTCCCACCGCGTGGACGACGACCGCGTGCAGGACGCCTACTCCCTGCGCTGCGCACCCCAGGTGGCCGGCGGCAGCCGCGACACCGCGAACTACGCGCTCTCCGTGGCCCAGCACGAGCTGGCCGCCGCGGTGGACAACCCCGTGGTCCTCGACGACGGCACCGTGAGCTCCAACGGCAACTTCCACGGCGCCCCGGTGGCGTACGTGCTGGACTTCCTGGCGATCCCCATCGCGGACCTGGCGTCCATGTCCGAGCGCCGCACCGACCGCATGCTGGACCCGGCCCGCTCCAACGGCCTGCCCCCGTTCCTCGCGGAGGACCCGGGCACGGACTCGGGCCTGATGATCGCGCAGTACACGCAGGCCGGCCTGGTCTCGGACATGAAGCGCCTGGCCGTTCCCGCCTCCGTGGACTCGATCCCCAGCTCCGCGATGCAGGAGGACCACGTGTCCATGGGCTGGCACGCCGCCCGCAAGCTGGGCAAGTCCGTGCAGGACCTCACCCGCGTGCTCGCGATCGAGCTGCTGAGCTCCACCCGCGCGATCGCCCTGCGCGCGCCCCTGCAGCCGGGCGCCGCCGCTGCCGCCGTGCTGGCCGACCTGAACGGCACCGTGGGCGCCCCCGGCCCGGACCGCTTCATGGCCCCGGAGATCGAGGCCGCCGAGCAGTACGTGGCCTCGGGCCGCCTCGTGCGCACCGTGGAGTCCGTGACGGGCCCCCTGCGCTGATCGGTAGGCACGGCAGGACGACGCCGCTCTGGCACCGTCCTGCCGTGCGTTCCGCGCACTTGCGGGGCCGGGGACGACGCCGCCGCCGCGGGTCCCACGCCCGGGCCACCCGGCGTCGTCGTCCCGTGAATCCCAGGTGTAGAAGTACCCGCCCGGCGGCACGTTGTCGTGGCAGATCTACACCTCAGAGTGCGGGGGACAGGCGGCAGCGCCCCCTGTCCTCCGCACGTCGCCGGTTGTATCGTGGCTCACACGCGAAGGGAGCGGCACATGCCCGTCTACGAGTTCCGGTGCGAGGCCTGCGGGCCGTTCGACGCCCACCACGCCATGGCGCAGGTCCCCCGCTCCGAGCGGTGCCCCGCGTGCGGCGCGGACGCCCGGCGCGTGTTCTCCGCCGTGGGACTGTCCCGCGCGAACTCTCCCCGGGCACGCGCCGTCGACGCCGCGGCCCGCACGGCGGAGGCGCCCGACGTCGTCCGCTCCGTGCCCCGCCAGGGCGGTGCCCCGCGCACGTCCACCGGGGTGAGTCGAGACCCGCGGCACCTGAAGCTGCCGCGCCCGTAAGTGTCCCCGCAGCACCCGCCCGGCCGCGCGGGAACCACCCGCGGGGCCCACCAGAAAGGCTCCGGACCATGCCAGAAGTGATTTTCCCGCTCGACTCGAGCAAACCCTTCACGGACCAGAAGCTCACGGGCCACAACCGCTGGCACCCGGACATTCCCGCCGTGGCCACGCTCAAGCGCGGGGAGAGCTACCGGATCGACTGCCGCGAGTGGTTCGACGGTGCGATCGTCAACGACGACTCCGCGGACGACATCCGGGACGCTCCCCTCAACAAGGTGCACGCGCTGTCCGGGCCGTTCCGGATCGAGGGTGCGGAGCCGGGGGACCTGCTCATCGTGGACATCCTGGATGTGGGGCCCATCCCGCAGGAGGAGGGTCCGCTCGCCGGTCAGGGCTGGGGCTACACCGGCATCTTCGCGCAGAAGAACGGCGGCAGCTTCCTGGTGGACCAGTTCCCGGACGCGTACAAGGCCGTGTGGGACTTCCGGGGCGGCGAGTGCACGTCCCGGCACATTCCCGGCGTGAAGTTCACGGGCATGGTGCACCCGGGCCTGATGGGCACCGCACCGTCCGCGGAGCTGCTGAAGAAGTGGAACAAGCGCGAGGGCGACCTGATCGCCACGGATCCGCACCGCGTGCCCCCGCTGGCCCTTCCGCCCGAGCCGGACTCCGCGATCCTGGGCTCCCTCACCGGCACGGAGTTCGACCGCGTGGCCGGGGAGGCCGCCCGCACCGCGCCCCCGCGCGAGAACGGCGGCAACCAGGACATCAAGAACTTCACCCAGGGCTCCCGCGTGTTCTACCCCGTCTACGTCTCCGGCGGGCACCTGTCCATGGGCGACCTGCACTTCTCCCAGGGCGACGGCGAGATCACGTTCTGCGGCGGCATCGAGATGAGCGGGTTCATCGACATCCACGTGGACGTCATCAAGGGCGGCATGGACGCGTACGGCGTCACCGAGAACGCGATCTTCATGCCCGGGCGCAACGGGCCCGTGTACTCCGAGTGGCTCGCGTTCTCCGGAACGTCCGTGACCCTGGAGGGCGAGCAGCGCTACCTCGACTCCCAGCTGGCCTACCAGCGGGCGATCCTGCACGCGATCGACTACCTCGCCAAGTTCGGGTGGTCCAAGGAGCAGGCGTACCTGCTGCTCGGTGCGGCGCCCATCGAGGGGCGGTTCTCCGGGGTCGTGGACATCCCCAACTCGTGCGCCACGGTGTACCTGCCCACGGAGATCTTCGACGTGGACATCCGCCCCTCCGCGAACGGACCCGCACAGGTGGACCCGGGCATGGGCGCACCGCGGGCGATGAATCCGGGCTAACCCCGCTCCGCCTCCCAGCGTGAGGGGCCCGACGGCGCTCGTGGGCGCCGTCGGGCCCCTTGCCGTCCCCGTCAGTTCCGGGAAGATGAGAGCGTAAGTGACCAGCCGGTCCCGGCATGGTTGTTGCCCCCAGTCGATGATGGCCGCAGGCGGTGGAAACATACGGGGCCGGCAGTGGTTCACAAGGGCAGCCGTGAAAGGGATCATCACTCACGTAAGGCTTTTAAACGTAGGTACGAGCGAGTGGACCTGCTGGTCACCTCACGGCTTGCACGTGTGCGCAGAGAAAGTGACCCCGTCTAAACTACTAGATCATCTCGAGATCGACGTTGCTAAATTCAGACAGCTCGCTGCCGCGATCACCGTGGAATGTAATGCCGTTCATGACATCCCCCTGCCCCAGCCCAAACCCAGGATTCGAGGCCTGCTGTAGAAGCAGCAATCTGAGCTCGTTGTAGTTATAAAATGTTTAAATCGTTACAAATTTATAGAATGATGAGCTGCGGCTCTTGTAAGAATGCCGCTGGTCAACTATTATTTATTATTCAGTTCATGGATGAGAGCTCTCAGGATGCATGTTCAAAATAAAGTCAAAGATGTCGCCCCCCAGGCCGTTATCGCTCGGCGCCTCAAACGTCTTCCCACCATTCTAGACAAGCTTGAGAGACATCCCGCCATGGACGCCTCCCGAATGCAACACTTAGGAGGCTGCAGAGTGATTGTACCTTCCGTTGGGGAGGTCTACAGAATTCTAGATGAACTCAAGTCTGCTCATAGAGCGAGAAATAAAATTGTAGAAGTTACTGATTATCTAGGCGAGCACCCAAAACAGGACGGCTACCGTAGGGGTACACGTCGTCTACTCCTACGGTGCCACCAAAGAAGAGTATCACGGTCTTAAAATCGAGGTGCAGCTACGAACAGAGCTACAACATGCGTGGGCGACAGCAGTAGAAACAATGGATTTGTTTTCGGGTAGCCGGCTAAAATACGATGATGCCGACGACGCTTTAGTAAAATTTTTTGCGATCGCTAGCTCTCTTATGGCAGACCATGAAAATACTGCTCCTATTCCTGGGGTAGATGGCTCGAAGTATGACATGCGGTGTGAGCTCGAAAGTCTGAACTCTCAGACAAGAGCATTGGCCCGCCTTAACGAGTACTCACAGCTCGTTAAATCGCATTCCAAAGACCCTAACACCAAAGCCGTCATTCTCAAGCTAGATATGGAAACGCAGAATTTGGAAACTACCCCATATTCATCCATGCGCTCTGCGGAAAAGAATTTAGCGGAACTGGAAGCCGATGCGTCGGACTCTATTGATGTTGTACTAGTGCAAGTACAGAAAATACACCAGCTCAGAAGAGCATACCCGAACTACTTTGCCGACACAGAACAATTTAGCAAATTTATTGCAAGTCAGTTAGATTTTGTGAATTCAGGGAGGAGGTAAATCTTGTCTTCAATTTCATCTTAGGTATTCATCAGAATACGTCCTTCTGCCCTCATGGATTTCGGATCCCCCCAACAGATTGGACGTGCTCCGGCCCCTACTCCCCCTCGAACGGCCACCCGTGCGCCGCGAGCATTGCGCGGACGCGCTCCAGCTCCTCGGGCTTGGGCTCGTCCTCCGTGGCACGGTGGATCGCCTCGCGGGCGTCGGCCTCGGACGGCGCCACACCGTGGGCGCGGGCGTCCTGCGCGAGCTGCTCCGCGATGGCGGCCATGTCCTCCTCCGCGAGCTGCGGGCGCAGCACGGCGAGCACGGGCAGGTAGTCCTGGGCGGGCACCCCGTTGGGGTAGTCGGCGCGCAGCCAGCTCATCACCCGGGCCACGTACCCCGGCTGCCGGGGTGCCTCGTCCTGACTGGCCCCCACGAGGGGCCAGCCGGCGCGCGCGAGCTCGGCGGCGACGTCGCCCAGCTGGGTCTCCGAGGCCGCCGCCGGTCCCAGGAGGTCCCCCGCCGGGAGCCCCAGCGTCTCGAGCAGCCGCTCGGTGCGGTGAGGGCCCACCGTGCGGGCCAGCAGCTCCGCGAGCGGGGCGTGCTGCTCGCGCGGGACGCCGTGGGGGTAGGCGGCGCGAATGTGGTCGAGTGCCGCGTCGAAGGTCATCATCCGAACACCGAGATCCCTAGGTAGTGGTCCAAGCTCTTGCGGGTGATCCACAGGACCCCGATCACCACAGCAGCGAGCACGATCGCAAAGCAGAGTACCGCCCCGGCGAGCGCCAGCGGTTTGCGGCGGGCAACGCCGTCCGGGCCGGGCTCGGGGGTGGCCCGGCTCCACAGGGTGATGCCCACCGTGAACAGCGCGGGCAGTCCCGCCCCGAAGCACAGCCCGGCGAGCAGCACGGCGAGGACAGATCGGGCCATCTCGACAATCATCAGCGGGCCACCTCCTGGGCGTCGGCGCGGTCGGAGTCGGCGGGGACCACGGAGTGCGTGTCCTCGTCCCAGTCCGCGTTCACGTTGTGGCGGTCCACCTTCTGGTGCCGGGACCGCGCGAAGATCACGGCGGAGGCCACCACCAGGAGCAGGAAGATCACCACGGCGCCGGGCAGGCCGCCCACGGCGTGGGCGAGCACGAAGCACACGGCGCCCACCACGGCGGCGGCCGGGAGGGTGAGCAGCCAGCCCACCACCATGCGCCCGGCCACGCCCCAGCGCACGTGCGCGCCGGGCTTGCCCACGCCCGAGCCCAGGATGGAGCCCGTGGCCACGTGGGTGGTGGACAGGGCCATGCCGAAGTGGCTGGAGGTGAGGATGATCGCTGCGGAGGACGCCTCCGCGGCCATGCCCTGCGGGGGTTCGATCTCCACGAGGCCCTTGCCGAGGGTGCGGATCACGCGCCAGCCGCCCAGGTAGGTGCCCAGGGCGATCGCCACGGCACACGAGACGATGATCCACGGGGGCAGGCCGTCGTTCTCGATGCCCTGCACGCTCAGGCTTCCGTGGGCGATCAGGGCCAGGGCGATCACACCCATGGTCTTCTGCGCGTCACCGGTGCCGTGGGCCAGGGAGACCAGCGACGCCGTTCCCACCTGTCCCCAGCGGAACCCCCGGTCCCGGTGCGCCTGGGACGCCGCGCGGCCGATGAGGTAGACCAGGGCGGTGCCCACGGCGGCCACGCACCCGGCGATGAACGGCGCCAGCGCGGCCGGGACGAGGATCTTCTGGACCACACCGGCCCAGTTCACGCCGGCCGCGCCCAGGGAGGCGAGCCCGGCCCCGATCAGCCCGCCGAATAGCGCGTGGGAGGAGCTGGAGGGCAGCCCGAACAGCCACGTGGCCAGGTTCCAGAGGATGCCCCCGATCAGCCCGGAGAAGATGAGGGTCAGGGCAATGGTGGGGTCCAGCCCGGAGACGAGCCCGCCGTCCGGGGTCTGGATGAGCAGCACGTCCTTGGTGACCGTGGTGGCCACCTCCACGGACAGGAACGCGCCTACCAGGTTCAGCACCGCGGACAGGGCCACCGCGGTGCGGGGCTTGAGCGCGCCGGTGGCGATGGAGGTGGCCATCGCGTTGCCGGTGTCGTGGAATCCGTTGGTGAAGTCGAAGGCCAGAGCGGTCACGACCACCAGGCCCAGGATCACCAGTTCAGCTGTCATGGTCCCAGGATGACGGCCCCGGGCGCCGCACACCAAACTCGCCCCCAGGACGGCCCAGAGGAGCATGTGACGGGCAACCAGTTCATGCACACGAACAGGAGCGTTGGGCGCGTCTGAACCCGGGAGCATACTCTCCCCATGACCTCTGACTCCCACCACGGACCGGGCTCCGGCGAGACCTGGCACGAGCGCTCCCCGGCCACGGGAACCGGCGAGCTGCCCATCCTCAGCCCGCGTCCGGATCCCCAGACCCACCGGGGCTACGCCCACGGCACGGATCCGCGGCGGTGGCGGATCCTGGCGGTGCTGCTCGTGGCCATCTTCATGTCCCTGGTGGCCGTGAGCATCATCAACGTGGGGCTGCCCTCCATCCAGGAGGGGCTGGGCGCCTCCGAGTCCCAGCTGCAGTGGATCCTCTCCGGCTACGCACTGACCTTCGGGGTGGTCCTGGTGGCGGGTGGCCGCGCCGGGGACGTGTTCGGGCGCGGGTTCCTGTGGATGCTCGGGGTGGCCATCTTCACGCTGTCCTCGATCGCCGCGGGCCTGGCCCCGGATCCCACCATGCTGATCGTGGCGCGCTTCGTGCAGGGGGTGGGCTCCGGGCTGCTCAACCCTCAGGGCGTGGCCATGATCCAGCAGTACTTCAAGGGAGCGGAGCGCGGGAAGGCGTTCGGCATGCTGGGCAGCGCCGTGGGTGTCTCCGTGGCCATCGGCCCGGTCCTGGGAGGTCTGCTGATCCAGACGGGCGGCGCGTCCGAGGGGTGGCGGTGGCTGTTCGTGGTGAACGTCCCCGTGGGCGTCGTCGCGCTTGTGCTCGCGTTCCTGTGGTTCCCCCGCCCGCTGCTGCGCGGGCCCGAGGGCACCACCATCCGCCACGCCCTGCGGGAGATGGACCCCACGGGTTCGGTGCTCCTGGGCATCGCGCTGCTCGCCACCCTGCTCCCGTTCATCGAGGCCGGCTCCCCCGGCACGAGCCCGTGGGTGTGGGCCCTGCTCGCGGTCGCCGCCATGTTCCTGGCCCTGTGGATCGCGTGGGAGAAGCACTTCAAGGCCTCTGGGCACCAGCCCATGGTGGACCTGGACATCTTCAGGGTCAGCAGTTTCCTCAACGGCACCCTGCTGATCTCGTTGTATTTCCTGGGCATCACGAGCGTGTGGGTGCTTGTCACCCTCTACATGCAGAAGGGGCTCGGCCACACCGCGCTGGCCGCCGGCTGCGTGGGCCTGCTCAATGCCTTGGCGAGCGCGGTGGCCTCCAACCTGGCCGGCAGCCGCGTGAACCGGATGGGCCGCAAGATCGTGGTGCTCGGCATGCTCAGCGTGGTCGTGGGCCTGCTGCTGAGCATGGCGGTGATCCTGCTGCACGACTCTTGGCACATCAGCGAGTGGTGGCTCGTGCTCACCCTGGGCTTCGTGGGTTTCGGCCAGGGCGCCGTGGTGAGCCCCAACCAAACACTCACGCTCGCGGAGGTGCCACTCGAGTACGCGGGCAGCGCCGGTGGCGTGATGCAGACCGGCCAGCGCGTGGGCACCGCCGTGGGCATCGCCATGATCACCGCGGTGGCCTACGGTGTGGTCGCCGCCCAGGGCTGGTCCGTGGGCATCGCGGCGGGACTGGGCGTTGTGGTGCTCGTGGTGCTCCTCGCCCTGGCCGTGGCCCTGCGGGACATGCGCCACCGCGCCCGGAAGGACTCTCGCGCCTGAGTCACGGGGCGCACACCACGACGCCTCCGGAGCGCTCGCCCCCCGGTGGGCCCACGCTCCGCACTGTTCCGGTGGTACGACGACGCCGCCGCGCCCTCCCTGCCTCGGCCCCCGGCGTGCGGGGTCCATGGAACGCAGAGGTGGCGCGGCGGTGTCGTGAGCGGGGACTCTGAGTGGATCAGCCCTTCTTGAGGGTGATCTGCCAGCTGGCGTCGCCCTTCTCCACGAAGTCGGTGACCTCGTGGCCGTCCGTGGCCGCCCACTGCGGAATGGCCTCGGTGGCCTGGGTGCAGTCGAAGTCGATCACCAGGTGCTCACCGGTCTGCAGGGTCTGCATGACATCCTTGGCCTCGATCAACGGGAACGGGCACACGGCACCGAGCGAGTCCAGGGCATAGTAGCCGTCCCCCAGGCCTGTGAGCTTCTTCGACGGTGCACCTGCCGGGTCCTTGACCATGAGCGCGGCGGGTGCCGCGGCGAAGCCCGAGAACACGTTCGCACCCGAGGTGCGGGGAGCCCCCGCGGTGGGAGCGGCGTCGATCGAGTTGTCGTCCGGTGCGGTGGCGCCCACCGTGTGGTCCAGGCTCTGAGCAGTGGAGTAGGTGCCGTCTTCGCCGGTGGCGGGCTGCGTAACGGTGGGCTTGAGCCAGATCCTGGTGGCCACGGCCACGCCCAGGGCGATGAACAGCAGCGCGACCCAGCCCTGGAACGTGAACAGGCTGGTCTGGACCATGCCGTTGCCCACTGTGCAGCCACCGGCCAGGGCCGCGCCCACACCCATGAGCAGGCCGCCCGCGATGGATCGCACCGTGGTGGTGGCGTCCGGCACGCGCACGCGGAACTCACCCGTGGACTTGGCGGCGATGAACGAGCCCACCAGGATGCCGAGCACGAGCATCACACCCCAGTCCAGCTTCCCGTCCGCTCCGGTGACCAGGAAGTTCAGCAGGTTGGCGGTGGGGGTGGTGATGCCCAGACCGTCGTTGCGGCCGGTCGCGGCGGACAGCGGCCACGCGATGACGCCGAGCAGACCCACGAGCGCGCCGGCAGTGTAGACGTGCAGGGGCTTCTTCCATGCGGGACGGCCGTTCAGCCGTGCGGGCTTCCCGGTGTTCTTCTCGCGGTTGAGGAAGTGGCGCACCATCACACCGGTGACCGCTGCCAGGACGATCACGAACAGCCACGGGGAGACGCCCAGGGCACTGGGGATGGTGGTGAGCCCGGTGTCCCACTGCTTCATGCCGGAGTTGAAGCCCTTGAGCACGCCGGTCTTCATGGCGGACGCGGACAGCGCGTACATGGCCAGCGCGATCCACGAGCCCACGAGGCCCTCGCCGGAGCGGTACCACGTGCCGGAGGCGCACCCGCCGGCCAGGATGATGCCGATGCCGAACATGAATCCGCCCACGATCACCGCGAGGGGCGCGAAGGAGGGGTAGTTGGGGGAGATGACGCCGGCGGAGGTCAGGGCAGTGAGACCGATGGCGTGCACGGAGATCACCACGAGCAGCGCGGCGAAGGTCCGCCACGACTTCTGCAGGAAGATGTCCCGCAGCATGCCGGTGACGCAGAAGCGGCCGCGCTGCATGACGATGCCCAGCAGCGCGCCGATGACAAGTCCGGTAAGGATCATAGGTGAGTACCAGTTTCCCGCGCACCGGAAAGAGGGCGCATTCGGAGGAAGGGACGATGAGATGAGGGATCGAAAAAGACTCCGTATACTCAACTCCTCACCCGGGGGCAACGTCCAGTTTGTCGTCACAAAGTGTCACACTTCCCGGAAACGCCCCGAAGTACCTACTCGTGAGGTACTAGCGACATTGCGTCACGTTGCCCGGCGCGATACCGCCCGCAGCGCCCCGACGGCACCCTCCCCCGCCCGACTCACGGACATGGGCACCTGCCCGAAAACCTCCCGCGGGATCGGGGTCCGGCACAGCTGCGCGGTCCGCTCCACGTCCCAGTCCACGAGCACGAACCACTCATCGCCCTCCCGCACGACTTCCCGCACGGCGCCCGTGGCGCACAGCTCCTGCCGCTGGGACAGGTAGGCCCAGATGGTGTCCCCCGCCGTCATGGTTCGGTAGCCCGTGCGCAGGCACCACCGATCCGCGGGCTGCGAGCGCCCGATCGCCTCCCACACCGCCGTGGCGTCCTGGCGGGTGCGCCAGTCGGCGGGCATGTGCTGCCCATGAGCGGCCGGGTTGATGGGAAGCAACCAGTGGGTCTCCGCGGCCATTCACGCACCTCGCGATTCGGTCGTGGCGTTCGACGTCGCGCCCCGCCCGGTCCAGGCGTCACACTCGGCGGCATCGCCGGAGGCTCGCCCGGCGTCGGCGTCGCGCTCCTCCGGCGACGACGCTCCCAGCAGCGCGTCGTACCCTTCCCGGAACGTGGGGTAGCGCCACCGGGATCGAGGAACCAGGGAGTGCACGAGCGCCCCGTCGATGATCTTGCCGAGCGGCCCCTCCCCCGCGGGCGAGTCGTCCGGGGGCACCGCGACACCCAGCCGCGCCGCGAGGTGCGTAACGACGTCACCCAGCTGAGCGGCGTCATGATCCACGGCGCACAGCAACCGCGGCGGCTGGGGAGCGTCGAGCACGGTGGAGAGGACCGTGACGAGATCGTCCCGGTGGATCCTGTTGGTCACGCGCCGGTGGGTGACAGGCGTGGCCGTGCGGACCCGCTCGATCAGGGACGCGCGGCCGGGCCCGTAGATCCCCGCGGGGCGCACGATGACCAGGTCCGGGAAGAGATCGGCGGCGAGCTCCTCCGCGGCGAGCAACACATGGGCGGTGGCGCGCTGAGGGTTGGGCGGGGTGGCCTCGGTGACGACCCCACCGTCGGTGCCGCCCAGGACGCCCGTGGAGGACACGAGCACCACGCGCGGCGCGGCGTCGGACGGCAGGGCCAGGTGCAACCCGCGCAGCGCACCCAGGTAGGTGCGTTCGTAGGCGGTCGCGTCGCGGCCGTCGGCGGTGAGGGTGACCACCACGGCGTCGGCCACGGGAAGGACGGCCTCCCCCGGGTCGGTGAGGTCCAGAGAGACCGGCTCGATGGGCTCGGGCAGCGCGTCCGCGCGGCGCCGCACGCCCACCGCGCGCACTCCGCGTTCGGCGAGGCGCAATCCCAGGGCGGTCCCCACGTCCCCGCAGCCGGCCAGGAGCACTGTTGCAGCGGAATCATTCATGGCACCAGCCTGTCATGTCCGCGCGACGGCGCGTGGCCCGGCTCGCTAAGGGAAAGGAACGGTGCCATGACCGGGCAGAACCCGATCCATCACCCCCCTTATTATTTGGCCCTCCGGCATCTACGGTGGAGGTACCCAGCCCTGCTTCACCACCACTTGCTCAGCAGAGCAGAACGGAGATCACACCATGATCATGAAGACCCTGCACGACGCCGGTATCCGCTCTGAGTACGCCTACACCGCAGGCATGGGCTCGATCGCCCTGTCCTTCGTGTCGTGGGGAATCTCGCGTCTCAAGAGCGACGACTCCAAGGCCCAGTCGGACCGCTGGGGCATCTTCGTGGGCCACTGGGCGCCCACCTTCATGAGCGTGGGCCTGGCTCTCGCCCAGTACGAGCAGACCCTCGAGAACAAGAAGAAGTAGCCACCGACCCCGCAGCCACTCGGCGCAGAAGAACCGCCCCGCACCTTATTGGTGCGGGGCGGTTCGCCTGTCAGCGGCTGCCCGGTGCGGTGCTCAGTGCCCGTAGCCCTGGGACTGCTCCTCCGTGCCGGCCTGCTCCTCGAAGAACTCCTGCTGCTCCTGGGTGTTCGCCTGCTCGGCGGCCTTCTGGCGCTGCTCGTCGGTGTCCACCTGGCTGACCGACTCGGTGTTCTCGTCCTGCGGGTTCTTGCCCATGGCTGCGCTCCTTCGCGGTTACGTGGTGCGCCGCCCCGAGCTCCGCGGCCCGGACGACGGCGCCGTGCCCCGAGCATCCTCACCTCACCGGGTCGTGTCAATGGGGGCGATGCCGCCCGTTCGCCACGGGGCGTCCGCGAGCGCGCGCTGCACCCACACCGTCACAGACCCAGGGGCCCACGCACCCACACCGTGGATCTCCCCCACGGGCCGGGCACCCCGCAGGGCGTTGGTCACGAACACCTCCGACGCCCCAGCGATGTCTGCGAGAGTGATGTCCTGTTCACGGACCTCGTACCCGGCGGCCCGCAGGCTCGAGAGCACCCGGGCGCGCATCACCCCGGGCAGGATCCGGCCGTCAACGGGCGGGGTGGTGACCACGCCACCGCGCACCACGAACACATTTGCACGCCCGGTCTCCAGCACCGTGCCGTCCTGGTCCACCAGCAGCGGATCGCACACCGGGGACCACGGACCGGGTGTCGTGTCCAGGGCGCGGCGGTCCGCCCACTTGTGGCGCCCCCACCCGCCGGGCACCACCACCGGGCGCAGCACCCACGGAGCCACGGGAGGGGCCGCGCCGGGAGGGTTCAGCGGGGCGTGGGTCATCTCGAGACACAGACTCCCAGCGTCCAGAACTGCCGTGACCCGCAGCCGGTGCGGGCCATCCAATCCGGCGGCACGCTGGCGGACCTGCTCTGCGAGCGCGCCCGGCAGCTCATGGGAGAAGCACGCCCGCACGCTGCTCCCGAGTCTTGCCAGGTGCTCCACCAGCTGCTCGGGACGCCCCTCGCGAACGAGCATCGTGGTGAAGACCCCCAGGGAGGGGTCGGGGGTCGAGCGGATCACGGGCGCGTCCCGCAGCGAGGTTGCCGCGCGCGACGGTGCCCCATCGCCTCCCACGCACGCCGGGGTCGCCACCTCCGAGGACTCCGCGTGCTCACGCCACTCCCGGGACAGCTCGGGCCCGAAGCGGGCGCCGACCGCATCCAGCAGCGGGGCGGCCTTCACGAGGGTCTCGAACGCCTCCCCGTCCGGGTCCGAGTCAGCGACGATCCCGCCGCCCACACCCAGGCGCACCGTGGCGCCCGAGAACTCGAACGTACGGATGGCCACGTTCATGGCCAGCCCCGCCACGGGACTCGCGTACCCGATCCCACCGGTGTAGACGCCCCGCGCGGTGGTCTCCAGGGCGTTGATGATCTCGGTGGCCCTGACCTTCGGCGCCCCCGTGCACGAACCGGGCGGAAACGTGGAGCGCAGGAGGGCGGCGTCGTCGAGCCCGGGGCGCAGGGTGCCGTGGACGTCCGCGACCAGGTGGTGGACGCCCGTGTGCGGCTCCACGCGCGGCAGCGCCGGACTCAGCACGGAACCGGGGACGCACGCGCGGGAGAGGTCGTTGCGCATGAGGTCCACGATCATCACGTTCTCCGCGCGGTTCTTCGCGGACGCGTGCAGATCGGCGGGATCCGTGTCCGCGGGGGCCGTGCCCTTGATCGGGGAGGTGAGGACGGCGTTCCCCGTGCGGCGCAGGTACAGCTCCGGGGACAGGCTCGCGACCGCTCCCCCGGGCACGCGCAGGAACGCGGCGAAGCGTGGCCGCAGCGCCCGGTGGCCCGCGCAGAACAGGTCCAGCGGGTCGCCGTGGAAAGGGGCCTCCAGCGTTCGGCAGATGTTGGCCTGGAAGATGTCGCCCTCGCGGATGCGCTGCAGGGCGCGCCGCACGGCCCCCGCGTGCGCGGCACCCGTCACGGCGGCCTCGACGGGCCCGCAGCGGTACGGCAGCGCCTCGCCACTCTCGGACGGCGACGACGCCGCGCGGCCTGCGAGCGCCCGCTCCACGATCTCCACCGTGCGGGCAACGCGCGCGGGATCCGTTCCGGGCAGGGCCTCGCAGGCCCAGTGACCGGTGCGCGCATCGTGGACGAGCACGTGGTCGTAGTACGCCAGGTGGTGGTCCGGAAGGCTCCCGGCGCGCGGCGGTGCGGGCGGAAGCGTCTCCAGCCGCTGGGAGAGCTGATATCCCAGGTACCCGATACAGCCGCCGCCGAACGCCTCGCCGCCGTCCACGACGCCCGAGTCCCCGAGCACCTCGAACGGGTCCTCATCGGACCCCACGGTCCGGGCTGGGCGTATGCCGATCACGGCATCCATCCGGTCCGCCCCGTCGATCCAGTCCCCGAAAAGCGCCGCAAGACCGGGCTGGTTCCGCAGGGCCCGCAGCATCCGCTCGGGACTCACCGTCCAGGACAGAGGGGCCCGGGGCGGAGCTGTGCGGGGCAGGGGTGTCCGAGGCTGAGGTGCACGGGGCAACGGGTTCCTTTCGCAGGGCAGGCGCGCGGCGGCGTCGTCCATGGAATACGAAACCGCCGACGGCGGCGACCCGGGGCACGAACGTGCCCCCGAGAAGCCGCCGCCGGGCGGGTGATGCGCGGTGACCCGCAGAGCGTCAGATGCTGACCACCATTTTGCCCGTGTTGGCGCCCTTCATCATGTCCAGGAAGGCATCCACGGCGTGGTCGAGGCCCTCCACCACGGTCTCGTCGTACGCGATCTTGCCAGAGGTGAACCACTCGGTCATGCGGGAGAGGTACTCCTCGGCGATGTCCCAGTGGTCGCCCATGGTGAAGCCCTCGAGCTTGAGGGAGTTCTTGATGAGGTTGGCCATGTTGTCCGGGCCGGGAGTGCGCTCGGTGTTGTTGTACTGGCTGATCGCGCCGCACGCGGCCACGCGACCGTGCCGGTTGAGCACGTCCAGGGCGGCCTCGAGGTGGTCACCGCCCACGTTGTCGTAGTAGACGTCCACGCCGTCCTTGCCCACGGCTTCCGCGAGCTGCTTGCGGATGGGGGCGTCCTTGTAGTTGAGCACGGCGTCGAAGCCGTACTTCTCGGTGAGCAGCTTCGCCTTCTCGTCCGAGCCGGCCGAACCGATCACGTAGGACGCGCCCAGCTGCCGGGCGATCTGGCCCGCGGCGGAGCCCACGGCACCGGCGGCACCGGAGATGAACACGCGGTCCCCCTCCTTGAGCTCCGCGATGCGCGTGAGGCCGGTGTAGGCGGTCATGCCGGTCATCCCCAGGATGCCCAGGTACACGGACAGCGGCGTGCCGGGGATCTCCTGCACGGCGGTGAACTCCTTGGCGGGGCCCTGCGTGAGGTCGCGCCAGCCGTCCTGGTGCAGCACGGGGGTGCCCACGGGCAGGTCCTCGGAACGGGACTCGACCACGCGGCCCACGGCCCCGCCGGTCATCGTCTCGCCCAGCTCGAACGGGGGGACGTAGCTCGGCTCGTCGCGCATGCGCCCGCGCATGTAGGGGTCCACGGAGATGAACTCGTTGCGGACGCGCACCTCGCCGTCCTGCAGGTCGGGCAGCTCCACGGTGACGGTGCGGAAGTCCTCGTGGGTGGGCCAGCCCTCCGGACGGGAGACGAGCTGGATCTGGGTGCTGGTGGAATCGGAAGTAGCCATACCGTCATTGTGGCACGCACGGACGCTTGCCCCCGCAAGGATTCGCGTGGAGCGGAGTCGGCCCGAACCGGGAGTAAATTGGGCACAACCAATCGCCGGAACTCGGCCGGTGTGGCGTCGCCCCTTGTGATCCCGATCACCGCCTGGAATAGTAATATCTCACTATTACGATTCGTCCCGGGCCTTCGCGCAGCTCGCGCTGTACGTGGCCCTGCTGGGACCGGTCATGGTCTCCATGGCCCTGAAGGTCTCCACGCTCACGGACGACCCCACCCAGCGCACGAGCATGGTCGGCGCCGTGCTGGGCGTGGGAGCCATTGCCGCGGTGATCGGCGACGCCCTGTTCGGCCGGCTCTCGGACCGCACGACGTCCCGGTTCGGGCGGCGTCGCCCGTGGCTGATCGGCGGCTCGCTCGTGATGGGCCTCGCGCTCATCGGCATCAGCCAGGCCACGAGCACGCCCATGCTGGCCATCGGATGGTTCGTGGCGCAGCTCGGCGCCAACGCCGCGTTCAGCCCGGACATCGCCACGCTCGCGGACCAGCTGCCCGAGCAGCAGTACGCGAAGGTCTCCGCGACCGTGGGCGTGATGCAGAGCGTGGGCGTCCTGGTGGCCACGTGGTTCGCGTCCCTGTTCGCCTCGAACATGCTGCTGCTCTTCGCCGTCCCGGCGGTCGTGGGCGTGGTGGGGCTGTGCCTCTACGCCGTGATCCTGCCGGATCCGGTCCTCACGCACCGCCCGCCCCGGCTGAGCCTCAAGGAGCTGCTGGGATCGTTCTGGGTCAACCCGCTGCGCCACCGCGACTTCGGCTTCGCGTGGTGGTCCCGGTTCCTCCTCATGCTCTCGAGCTTCATGTTCACCTCCTTGCGCCTGCCGTTCGTCACGGACCGTCTGCACATCACCGCGGCCGACGGCGCCGGCGTCGTCTTCCTGGGCGTGCTTACCTACACGGTCGCGCTCGTCCCGGCCAGCTACCTGGTCGGCTGGTTCTCCGACCGCACCGGGCGCCGCAAGCTGCCCGTGGCCGTGGCCACCGCGCTGTTCGCGCTGGGAACCTACCTGCTGCTGCACGTGGATTCGATCGGCCAGTTCTACATGGTCGAGGCCCTGCTGGGCATCTCGTACGGCATCTACATGAGCGTGGACATGGCGCTCGTGCTGCAGGTGCTGCCCAACCCTGAGGACAACGCCAAGGACCTGGGCGTGTTCAACATGGCCAATGCCATGCCTCAGTCCCTCGCGCCCTTCCTGGGTGCTGCGCTGCTGGCCACGAGCGTCACCGCCTCCGAGCCCAACTACGCCCTGCTCCTGGGCGCCGCGGCCACCGCGGCGCTCGTCGGAGCCATCGCCGTTCTCCCGATCAGGAAAGTGAAGTAGTCATGACGGACACCATCCACGCAGCATCCTCACCGGTCCCGCAGTTCGCGGAGCTGATCGGCAAGCTCACCCTCGAGGAGAAGGTGCACCTGCTCACCGGGGAGACCGCGTTCACGCTGCCCGGCAACGAGAGCATCGGCCTGGCGCCCCTTGCCTTCTCGGACGGGCCCACCGGTGTGCGCGGCCTGAAGTTCGTGGGCGGGGACCCCGTGGCCCTGTTCCCCAACGCGACCCTGATCTCCGGGGCGTGGGACGACGACGTCGCCGAGCAGGTGGGCACCATGCTCGCCAAGGAGGCGCAGCGCCAGCACATCAACGTGGTGCTCGGGCCCACCATCAACCTGCACCGCACGCCGCTGGGCGGGCGCCTGTTCGAGGCGTACTCGGAGGATCCCTACCTGACCGGCCGCGCGGCGTCGTCGTACGTGCGGGGCATGCAGGACCAGGGCGTGTCTGCCTGCCTGAAGCACCTCGTGGCCAACGAGTCGGAGACGCTGCGCAACTTCATGGACTCGCGAGTCTCCCAGGACGCGCTGCGCGAGGTCTACCTGCTGCCTTTCGAGATGGCCGCGGAGGACTCGCACGTGTGGTCCATGATGTGCGCGTACAACGACATCAACGGGGTGGCCGCCAGCGAGAACGACCAGGTCCAGAACCGGATCGTGAAGGGCGAGTGGGAGTGGGACGGGCTCGTCATGAGCGACTGGTTCGCCACCAAGCGCACCGTGGCCTCCGCGAACGGCGGTCTGGATCTCGTGATGCCCGGTCCCGACGGGCCGTGGGGCGAGCGCCTGGTCGCGGCCGTGCGCACCGGCGAGGTCTCCGAGGACACGGTGGATGACCACCTGGCCCGGCTGCTGCTGCTGGCCCAGCGCACCGGGGCCCTCGGGGCGGCGTCGGGCGCGGAGGACCGCGCCGCGCAGATGCCGGCGCCGGACTCCGACGTCCGCAAGCGGCAGCTGCGCGAGATCGCGGTGCGCGGGATGACCGTGGTGAAGAACGACGGCGCCCTGCCGCTGGGTGACGGGCCCGTGGCCCTGATCGGGCGGCACGCCACCCAGACCGTGAACATGGGCGGCGGCTCCGCGCAGGTGAACCCGCCGTACCAGGTGAGCATCGCGGAGGGCATGCGTGACGTGCTCGGCGAGCGCGTCACCGTGCTGGACGGCCCCGGCATCCGCACGCGCGCGGTCCCGGCGTCCCCCGCCTTCACGAGCGATCCGGCCAGCGGCACCCCCGGCATGGAGGTGGCGCTGTTCGCCGCGGACGGCCAGGAGCTCACCCGCTACCACAGCGACTCCCCCGCGATCTCGATCGGCTGGGACGACGACCTCGCCCAGACCCCCACCACCGCCGTGCTGCGCGCGGTGCTCGGCAACGACGCCGGTCCGGTCACCGTGGGTGCCGTGGGCGGCGGTCGCTGGCGGGTGGAGGTCGCCGGGCACGAGATCTCCGCGGACCTCACCTTCGAGGGCACCGATCCGGGCGAGACGATGCTGCGCCCGCCGGCCTTCTCCGAGGTGCTCGAGCTGCCGTCGCACGCGGAGCTCACCGCCACGCTCGCGCTGGATCCCATCGACTGGCGGGAGAAGCTGCTGGGCGATCCCGCCCTGGGTCTCGCGGAGGAGAGCCACCTGCTGGACATGTCCGCCATGGGGCTCACCGCGATCGTGGCCGCTCCGGCGCCGCGGCCGGACGAGGACGTGATCGAGGACGCGGCGAGGGCCGCGCGGGAGGCGGGGACCGCCGTCGTCGTCGTGGGGCTGTCCGAGGAGCAGGAGACCGAGGCCGCGGACAAGACGACGCTCGCGCTGCCCGGTGAGCAGGACGAGCTGGTGCGCCGCGTGGCGGCCGCCGCCGAGCGCACCGTGGTGGTCGTCAACGCCGCCACCCCCGTGCTCATGCCGTGGCTCGCGGACATGAACGCCGTGGTGGTCGTGGGCCTGCCCGGTCAGGAGGGTGGTCACGCGGTGGCCGCCGCGCTGACCGGTGAGCTCGAGCCCACCGGTCGGCTCGTGACCACCTACCCGGCCGCGGACGGCCAGGCGCCCGCGTGGGACGTGACCCCCGGCGAGGACCTGGGGCTCGACTACGCGGACGACGTGTTCGTGGGCTACCGCGGCTACCACGCGGGCCGGGCCGCGGAACCGCTGTTCTGGTTCGGGCACGGCCTGGGCTACGGCAGCTGGGAGTACGGGGACGCGACCGTCTCCGAGTCCCGGTCCGCCGGCATGCTGAGCGTGGCCGTGGACGTGACCAGCACCGGCGAGCGCGACTCGCGCGAGACCGTGCAGGTGTACTTCCAGCCCGCGGAGACCGATCAGCCGATCCGGCTCGTCGGCTTCCAGGGCGCGCAGGTCCCGGCCGGGGCGACGGCGCGCGTGGAGGTCGCGTGCAATCCGCGCCTGTTCCGCCGCTGGGACGAGTCCGCCGGTACGTGGCGCGAGCTGGAGGCGGACGGCGAGCTGGTGGTCGCGCGCGGTCTCGGCGACGTGCGGGCGCGGCTACCGTTGAACTGAGTCCAGAGGACGCGGCGGGTGCTCGTACGGGTGCCCGCCGCGTTCCGTCCAGCGAGGAGAGACCATGCCCACAGGAACCAGCACGACGAGCCGCCCGAGCGGCCGACCCCGCGGCGCGGACACCGCAGCGCGCCGCGAGGACATCCTGAGAGTCGCCGCCGAGCTGTTCTCCGTGGACGGCTACCGCGGCACGTCCATGAGCCGGGTCGCGAAGGCAGCGGGGATCAGCCACACCGGGCTGGTGCACCACTTCCCCACGAAGGACGACCTCCTGGGTGCGGTGATGGACCGCCGGGACGAGCTGGACACCGCCCGGGCGTTCGCGGACGCGGGCGCACGGCCCACCGGGTGGGACTACTTGCACGCGATGGTGCAGATGGTGCGCAACAACGAGGAGCACCCCGGCATGGTGCGGCTGTTCACCACGGTCTCCGGGGAGGCCGTGGATCCGGAGCACCCCGCGAATGCATGGTTGCGGCGCCACCACGAGGCGACCGTGCGCCGTCTCCGCAACGCCTTCCAGCAGGCGGCCGAGGCGGGTCAGCTGGCGCCGGACGCACCCTTGGACGCGATGTGCCGGCTGATCGTGGCCGCCATGGACGGACTGCAGACCCAGTGGCTCACCGGCACCGCGCCCGGCATGGCGGACGAGCTGGCGTGCCTGGTGGAGGCGTTCGAGGCGCGCTGGCGGCGGTGAGGGGGCCGCTTGCGACTCGAGTGGCCCCCGGCGCGACGACGTCGCCGGGTCACCGAAAGCGCGGCCACCGCGGGGCCCGCGGGTAGCGGAGCCCCGCAGTCGCGGGTAGTGATGCCGTTGTGTGAGGTGCGGCGGCGCAGGCCTCAGCCCTGGCGTGCCTTCATGCGCGGGTTCTTCTTGTTGATCACATAGGTCTTCCCACGGCGGCGGACCACCTGGGAGCCGGGGATCTTCTTGAGGGAGCGGAGCGAGTTGCGGACCTTCATGGGGGCCTCCTATTTGCGAACGGTTCTCGCTTGGGGGACTAGCACGGGGGTCAAGCGCCGGTCTGGCAGCGTCCGCCCCACTCCTTCCCCTGCCACGGTGACCCGCGCGCGGCGGGGCGGCAGCGCCGTCGTCGTCGCCCGTCACCGCGCGACCGGACGCTACGTGCGCGGCGTCATCTCGTCCTCCACCACCCACTTGTGGTTTTTCATGGTCATGCCGTCCGCCTGGTAGTCGACCATGTAGACGGTCTGCGTGGTGGAGGAAACCACCGTGCCCTTGGCGCCCTTCATGCCGGGCATGTGGTCCGCCTCGATGGTCACCTCGGTGCCGTCCGCGAGTGGTTCGGACCCGGCATCCTTGAGCTCCTGCTGCACCACCCACTTGTGGTCGGTGACCTTCTCGCCGCCGTCCGTGGGCGTGTAGTCCACCGCGTAGGCGACGGTGTCGTAGGCGCCCACCACGGTGGCCGGCGCGCCCTTCATCCCCGCCATGTGGTCGGTGGTCAGGGTGACCTCGGTACCCACGGGGTAGGTGGGGTTCTTCGCGGCCGTGATGCCCGCGGGGGCGGGGCCGCCGTCCATCGAGTGCATGTGTGCGCCGCCGCTTGCGGAGGCCTCCGCGGTGGGGGTCCCGGAGGCGCCGCTCGGGGACGACGACGTCGCGTGGTTCGTCTCGTACGCGGCGTCGTGGTCGGCGTCGTCGCCCGAGGAGCAGCCGGTGGCGACCGCGAGGAGGGCGATGCCGGCGAGGGCGAGGGGAGTGCGTCGCATGGGAAGTGTCCTTTCGTCAGGTACGGACGGTTACAGCCAGGATCCGAGGGAGGCCACGAAGCCGCCCAGGATGAACGCGGTGATGCCGTAGGCCAAGGGGCGGTTGTCCATGGGGCCGCCGCCGGTGGCGTGGTGCGTGATGGCGTGCCCCTTGCCGCGGCGCAGCAGGGCCTTGTTGACCGGGTAGGCCGCGGCGTAGGCGATCACGAGCGACAGGGCCATGGAGATCCAGAACAGGGAGTCCATCAGGCCCGCGCTCATGGCACCGGGGACGACCCACATGACCAGGTTGTCCACGACCTCCATGGTGAGGATCGAGACGGTGTCCGCGGCAAGGACCAGGCGCAGGGCCTGACCCAGGTCGATGCCCGCACGGATCAGCGGGGTCGCGGACAGGGTGTAGCCGAACACGAATGCCAGCACGATCGCCACGGCGGTGCTCGTGACGTTGCCCCAGCCGAAGATCGTCGCGAGGATCAGGCCCAGGATCTCGCCGATGGAGCAGCCCGTGAGGCAGTGCAGGGTGGCGCTGGCGGCCATGCCGGACATGTCGTGACCGGAGTGGTCCGCGTGGTCGTGTGAGGCGTGGTCGGTGTGGTCGTGGGCATGGCCGGGATGAGCTGAGGGGTGGCCCGAGTGCTCACTCGCGTGAGGGGACGTACCGGTGTTCATGACCCCGACTGTATACCCTCTGGGGGTATGGAGTCAGGGTGCTATCCCATACTGGTCCCCAGTGCGGATGACCGTACCGTGGAGCATCAACCGATCGATCGCCTGCTGATATGCGCCATTGATACGGCTGCCGGTCCGCTTGTAACCCAGGATGCTGTTTGCCCGATAGACAATGTCACTGAAGGACAGGTCTCGACCCGCACGCTGCAGAACGAGGGTCACCACGTTGTCGATCTCCTGCGGTGGGATCACCACGATGTCTCGTGCCGAGGCACCTGTTTCGTCCACGCGCACAATATTCCACGTGGAAGGTTGAGCGTCTCGAGGCCAATAGCAAGCCTCTCCGCCCGTGTGCGTCACGGGTACGTCTGAGGGCACACAGGCAAGGATCTGCTCACGGCGTTTACTGTTCGTCTTTCCCAGGCCGAACCGTGCTGCGACCTTGGATGCCAAGACGCGATCGAGCACGGGCCCTTCCGCCTCGATCACCTCCGCCAACTGTTCAGCAACTTGCCTCTGGCTCATCGGGGACGGTAGAGCATCGAGCACGGTGGGGTTCCCGGCATCGTGGTCGACAGCGGGACGGAACGGTTTCACCTCCACGGCGACGGGGCCCACCGCTTGCTCCGGCTGCTCCTCGACCGGGGTCATCTGCGCCGCTGTATCGAGGGCATGGTGAAACGCATGATCCAGAGCGGACATCACGCGTTCGCGCTGTTCGCCGTCGGGGGCAAAGACTGCACGCGAATCAGCCGCCGTCGCCGAGTCTGCCTCCTCTGGCTCCTCTGGCTCCACCGCTGGTACAGGTACCGGCTCCACCGCAGGTTCCACATTCAGCGCATCCTCCTGGGCGGCAGCCTCCATCCGGTCTTGCACAGCGCGAATGGACTGATCTCTGTCTTGCCACCAGCTTGGCAGCCAGATCTGGATGACGTCCGCCCACCCCATCTGCGTCAGCACCTGCGCCGGGACCGCGTCCCTGTCCGACACGGTCGATCGCCGTGCCCAGGCGGGCCCATCGAGCATGAGCGCGAACCACCGGTCCTCCCCTTCCGGACGAACCGCCAGATCGACCTGGAACTTGGACATACCGAACTCTTCCCGCACCTCGTATCCGAGCGCCCTGAAAGCACCGGCCACGTCCTGTCGGTGAAGTTCCTTCGTCCCTGCCCCGGAGTCCGACAGCGGGGTCTGAGTGTTTTCCCTCGCGAACATCAAGTATTCGCGCAGGTGCTTCATCCCTTCCGAACTCGTGCGCTGCAGGTCGATGTGCTCGGGGTCGAACGAACTGTAGATCACCACTTCGCGGCGAGCCCGCGTGATCGCCACGTTGAGTCTGCGCTGGCCACCCTGAGCTGACAGCGGGCCGAACTGCAGCCGCAATTTCTTCGTCTCCGGGTCTGGAGAGAACGCCAAGGAGAAGAGGATGACATCCCGTTCGTCACCCTGCATGTTCTCCAGGTTCTTGACGATCAAGGCGTCCTCATCCTTGGCCAGGGCCTCCCGGACAGCGGGATTATCCAGGTCCTCCAGAAGGTCTTGGATCAGCGTCTGTTGTTGCTTATTGAAGGTCACCACACCGATCGATGCCTCGGGATCGCGTTCCAACCGGTCGATCACGTCCTCGACAATCAGCTGAGCTTCCACCGGGTTGGTTCGCGTTGCCTGACGGCCGCCCCCATCGAAGTGTCCGTCGACCCGCCGGAGTGTGATTCCGAACCCCGGCCGCTCGATCGGAGGGGCGGGGAAGGTGGAGAGCTCGCCCTGGTAATAGCGCCGATTCGAATATGCAATGAGTGATTCGTCCTGGCTTCGGTAATGCCACGTGAGCATTTTGCGAGCAAGATTCGCGCTCACCGCCTGGGACAAGATCGACTCCTGATCGCTGGCCACCACCGCATCCCCGGCCTCGACGTCGTCGTCCTCGGTGGAACCGGAGGCGAACATCGACGACGGTGGCATCTGCTGGGAGTCCCCCACCACCACCGCCGATCGTGCCCGCCCCAGAGAACCCACGGCGTCCGCGACCTTGATCTGCGAAGCCTCATCGAAAATCACGAGATCAAAATGAACGGCTCCCACCGGCAAATTCTTGGCCACGCTCGAGGGGCTCATCAACATGCACGGGGTGACATCCAGTATGGCGTCCCCAGAGGACTCAATGAGCTGACGAATAGTGCCACCACGCTTGCGGTCCATCTCCTGACGAAGCTGCATCTGCGAAGGGGTGGGGCGCTCCTTGTTGAGCCCGCGCTGCCGCAGAAGTCTCGCGGGGAGCTCCGTCCGTAGTCCGGCGCGCACACGGTCGCTCAGAGACTTATATTCCGAGACGCGCTGCGAACGATCGTCGGGGTCGAACTGCAGGAGGTCGGTCTCGTCCATCCTGTCCGCCAGTTGTTCCCGGACGATCCGCAACCGAAGCCTCGCTGCGAGGTCTTCCGGGCTGAGGCGCCCTTCCGCAAGTGCATCTGCCGCCTCCTCCAGGCCGCACGCCCTTACCTCACGAACCGCTGCCACAGCTCGCTGGTAACGGCGCAGACCAGCTGTTCGATCCCTCTCGGCTTGCTCCCGCCAGCCATCCGCACTGCGATCAATGGCTGCCAGGAGATCATCATCACCGCGCCAGAGGCACAGCGATTCCGAGTCCGCGTTCAACACCGCCGTCATGCTCTGCCACGACTGCATGTATGAGGAGACATCCAGGGCCTGCGCTCCGCTTTCGAATCTCTCGATATCCCGGTCAGCAAATACCCCTCTGACCTGCTTCACGCCCTCCGAACGGCGCAGCATGTCCTCCGGAAGACCCACTTGACGCGGATCTCGAATCGTCCAACCCAGACGCTGGGGGAATAACCGTGCGGCATCCCTGTCGAGCTTTTGGGCCCGCTCCTGGGCCCAACCCAGATGATTCAGAAAAACGCGCGGGTCTGCCACCCGATCCAGGGCGAAGGGTAAGACCAAGGTTTCGAGATACTGCTGGATGTCCCCCAGAGCCCGATTCCGTCCAAAGAGCTTCTTCTGCGCTTCGCGCAGCTGACGTTGCAAGGCTGCGGTGTCCACACCCCATGCCTCGGGGCGCAGGACTGCAGCAAACTCCCCCAGCTCGATGACGAACTGACGGATATCTGCCAACAGCAGATTCATCTCCGCATCCCAGTCCGTCACTCGCTCAGTGACCTCCCGATAGTCAGCCAGAGACATGTGGCGGCCAACTCTCACCTGTTCCAACCACGACGCCAAGACATCCCATGATTCCGGTTCCGGGTAGCGCCGGAAGAGATCCTTGTCCGCCTCCCGCAAGCGGTCGTGGTGCGCGAGAAATTCACGCACGTGCTGCATCACGTTCGGTTCGGAAGTGTCCAGTTCGGCTGCTGCCGAAGGAGGCCCGGCAAGGAGCCAGGGATCGTCCACGAGGCAGTGATCCCCCAACGCCTTGATAGCCTTCTCAGCCCGCGCCGCGACGGTGGACACTCGATCTGCCTCCGACGTATCGCGAATGATGCGCGGCGGGATCTTCACATCGTCCAGCTCTGAGGAGTGGTTCATCCGACCCCAGTACTGCGCCATGCCCAGGTAGTTCTGGTGGGCCTGCCACACGGAAAGTGGGCGGTCAGATACGCCATGAAGCCTCTTGGGGTAGGCCGCCAGAGACTCGATAGAGCGCCGGAAGTCCTGCTTCAGTGCCGTGAACGAGGCGCTGTTCCCCTCACCCTCGGCCTCCCAGGACTCGAGCAGTTGCCTCCTGACATCTGTCACGGACTGCTTACGTCCGTGGAGCTGCAGTGTGAGCGGCGCAAGCCCCACGCGGTCCAACCTGGTGCGGACCACTTCGAGTGCCGCTTGCTTCTCCGCGACAAAGAGAACCTTCTTCCCCTTGTCCAGGCTGTCGGCAATCATGTTGGTGATCGTTTGCGACTTCCCCGTCCCTGGCGGTCCCTCCAGGACAAAGGTCTTCCCAGCGCTGGCCCACACAATGGCTTCCAGCTGGGATCCATCGACCGGAACAGGCAGAACCGCATCCGCCTCCAGGAGTTCGGTCATGGCGGGAACAGGGACAGGATCCTCGAAGTTTTCCAACGGAGTCTCCACCAGATGCTTCACCACGGGGTTCTCCAGGAAGTCTTCCCAGTGCTCCCCCAGGTCCCGCCACATCTCCACGGTGGCGAATTGCAGAATGGCCAGTCGAACGTCTGGCTGCACGTGGAATGATACTTTTTTCAGAGCTAATGCAGAGCGGACTTCCTGCAGTACACGCGGGATGTCGATTCCGTGAGCATCCTCCGGGGGCTCCTCAAGAACCGGGATCCGCAGGTTGAATTCTGCACGGAGCTTCTCGATGAGGCACCAGTTGGGTTCCACCGTGGCCCCCTCATCGATGGAGAGCCGGTAATTCTGCTTTTTACCGCCCTCCAGCCGCACAGGAAGGAGAAAGAGGGGAGCCAGGGCCTGTTGGTCCGTCGGTGTCTTCCACGCAAGAGCACCCAGTGTGACGAACAAGCTGTTCGCCCCAGACTCATCGAGTGCCGTTCGTGCATCTCTCCGGAGCTTGTCTATACGGGTGGAATAGCTAGCCGCCGAGACACTCGCGTAGAGCGTCTTTTCGGATATAAGGATACGGTCTAGAGCGTCATCTCCCAACTCACGCGCCGACCGGTGCCCCGCCGCTGTCTCCAGTTCGGCGATATCGTCCTGGGCCCGAAGGGTGAGGCGCTGACCCGCCGCCAACATGTCTTCGAACGTGGGCAGGGAACGTTCCGCCACGGCCAAAGACATGGCACGGGAGGGGAGCTTCAGCAACGGGTTACGCAGGGACAGGTCCAGCAAGGAATGGCGCCAGGCCCGGATCCGGGCCGGGAGGTTCTTCTCCGCAGACTCCCGGTAGGTCGCCGCTTCGGCCGGTGGCTCCTCCACGGACATCAGGATGGGCGTGGCAGCCGGGCGTTCTTCGACCAGCTCCACCACGTCCCCCACGCTGTCCGTCCGGAACCGCGGAAGGGGCCTGACCCGCCGGTGGGCGGCTGCGATGTCCAGGACGTAGTAGATCTCACCGTCGAAGTGTGCTTCGGTGCCCCGGATCGCTTCTTTCCAGGGGACCACGGTGGAACGCGTGACCAGTGTCATTTCCACGGGAACGAGTAATCCGCTGCGCACCACGTTATCGATCATTCCCCGGTCTGCCAGGGCGAGCTCCGCGAGTTGAATGTCCTGCGTCAGAAAACCGGCAAAGGCGTGCCCCGGGCTTCGGATAATAACGGGGTTCAAGCCCACCTGCTCCAACGCGGCAGCGTAGAGGACACTGAGATCCAGGCAGGTCCCCATGCGGTCCTCGACGACCTCTTCTATCCGCCGAACCTTCTGCCCGGTGTCCTCAAACGAGGCTGGAGGGTTGACGTACGTGAGGCCTAATTCGTGGACAGCGCGATAGACCGATTCCGCGATCAGGGTCGCGCGTTCGGATCCCGACTGGTAGCCCTCCAGCGATGAGGAGCCGGATTTCTCCAGGAGGAGATCACTGGCCCGCTGCATGATGGGCACGAGCGCCTTGCTGTTCGGGGTGACGAACGCAGCCAGCAGCTCGGGGATGGAGCGCGCATACCACTCGTTGCGGGCGAGCAACGTGATCGGATGACTCTGGGTCTGCCGTTCCCCGTCGATCACCACATTGATGCGCAACGTGGTCTGCGTTGCTTCCTCGATGTCAGCAAATTGACGGGCCGGCACGGCCCAGGCGAGGTCCGCACCTTCCCGTTCCTGCAGTTCGTAGTATCGCTTCTCAGGGACCGCCGCCAATTTCATCGGAGCGATGCGCAGGGGATCTGCGGAGATGGCATCCGCCTCATCCCCTAGACTCACGACGATCTCGTCCACGGAATGGGCACTCTTGTCGTCCGTGTGTCCCGCGATGACCTGGACCACGGGACTCACGTTGTTGTGGATCAGGGCGAAGTTGAGAGCTTCGCGATATCGAACATCTACCTTGACCGGGCCGCACGTAAAATGAGCCGTCCGACAGCCCGGCTGGGAGTCCCGATAGTAGATGAGGTCCGTCAGGAGCTGCTCCTCGGGACTGGGAGCGTGCGCATCCAACGCGTCGTCGCCGTCCGACTCCGCGAGTGATGAGTCGCCCGTCGAAGCGTCCGCGCCCAAGCCGTCCGAATCGGGTGACGGTACAGGCTCCCCCGAAATCTCTGGCTCGGTTGTCTCGCGGCCCGAGCTGTTCCCTTCGATGATCGGCGGGGTGGACTCGTCCGGAAGACCTGCGGGCTCCTCCGAGGGGCCCACCACCAGTGCAATCTGTGGTTCACTCAGTGGCTCCTGAGTCTGCATACGTTCTTCTCGCGCCCGCGTCACAGGGGTGACGCCCACCAGGACATCCTCATACGTAAAGGTCTGTCCATCTGCAAGCTCGGCTATCCGCCGTGACGCCTGCTCGGCCCCCACCACATCCATCAACAGCTCCATGGCCTCAAGACCGGCCACCACGGTACTGGAGGAAAGGCTCGTGCTCGCGGAGTTGGCCAGGTTGAGCACGCGCAGCGCTTCAGTGGCCCACCCGATGTCAGTGCGTTCGAAGAGTCCTTCGAACTGCTCAGCATGAAAGATGATGGTCTTGAGGATCACCCTGGGGTCGTCCAGCGCATAGTCTGCGTCGTGGCGACCAAGTCGTTGCAGGTCAGACCGGGAAATCACGTCAATCCATGACTCGGGGTCCCCCGGCACCGGGGCGTGTTCTTCCACCAAAGGACGAAGCGTGTGAGAGAGAACGGCACCGGCCTGCAGGGCCGTTTCGTAGGACAGAGAAGCGCGCATTGGGGGGATCGCTTTCGCAAGATTAAGTTGTTGAGAACGAAACTATCAGTAGTCTAGGAAACCTTCTCGTCCACGACATAGATGCGTTTCAGGGGCAGCTTGTCCCGCCATCTTGCCGGGAGTGACTCGTAGTAGGTCAGCGTGAGGTCCGTGATCTCCTGGCCGCCCAGCAGGCGGAGGTTCTGGCGTTCCCGCTCCAACGCCGCAGCTTCCCCGCTGTAGGCCCCCAGCGTGACGAACAGTCCATGTTCGTCTTTGACCGCCAGCGTTCCCAGCAGGCCCTGGATATCCGGGCGTCCCTTGGTAGCCGTGGTGTGTTTGCATTGCACCTTGATGAGCGGTGGCTCGAGCCCGAGGACGTCTCGATGGGCCACGACATCCACACCCCCATCGGCTGAATAACTGGTCACTCGGGCCTGGTATCCCATGGCTCTGAGCAGATCTGCCACGAAATGCTCGAACTCTTCATGGCTGAGATCTTCGAGCAGCGTGCGGGTGATGAAGTCGTACGTGTTGTCCTGGATCTGCTCTGCCGTGGGCAACGAGGCCGTCGTCGCCTCCAGGTCTTCGAGCTCTCCTTCCCTCGGGGCAACTGCCGCGGTCGTGGGAGAGCTACTCGTGGCGGGGTCCACGCAGGACTCATCCTCGACGCGCGGTCGCTCGAGAAAATCCTCCTCGGAAGGCGAATCCAGGAACTCTCGGAAGAGTTGTTCGTGTCGTTTGACCTTGAACAGCGTCAGTGCGGACCCAATTTCATAGAGGGCCGACTTGGGGAAGATGCCGCGGGGGACACCCGTCTTGAGCCATCGCACGGGACGTCGATGGCGGTGGGATTGTGCACCGGGGTAGTACTCGTATCCACCGATGACCTCTCCGAAGTTGAGGGTTCGGTCCGTCTTGCTGGGGAAAATGACCAGGTCACCCTCCGCCATCTCGAAGGCGAAGCGACGCAAGATCCCGGCCCAGGTTGCGATTGCCCTCTGCTTGGCGTTCGGTTCGCTGACCTGCAAGGCAGTTTTGATACGGTCCGGGTTGTCGCCCATCAGCGCAATGTCTCCCACCTCCCACCCGACGGATACGAACCCCTGGGACAATAATTCGTCCTTGAGTACATCGTTGTGGATACCCCACATGGTCATCGCTGGGCCCCCGTGATCGCCGGCAGGAACGGGCTCGCCTTCTTGCTCCACGACACCGCGAGCATGTCCCGCGCACGGGTAGCCCCCACATACAGCAGTGAGCGCTCTCGGAGGGCGTTGTCCTCGCGGGCCTTGTCGTCGTATTGGTTCCCGGCGAAGAACCGCGGGATGGACGCGTCACTGACCTCGAACAGCAGCACCCGAGAGAACTCGGTGCCCTTGGCGCGGTGCAGGGTCATCACGGCGGGAGTGCCAACGGGGATGTTCTGCGTATCCACGGGCGCCACGGAGACGCCCCTCTCCCCCAGGGCCCGCACCAGGGCATCCCGTTGCTTCTTGGTGCGTGTGAGGATGCCCAGCGTGCTTGCCGCGAGCCCTTCCTCGGCCATCTCGACGGACCAGGTTTTCAGCAGCGCGGCCACACGGTCGTACTCCTGGGCCAGGTCATCGGCGGGCAACAACACCGGGGTGGGGCCGGAGCGGCTGGAGATGTAGCGCTCTGTGCCGTGGTCGGCCTGTTCTCCCTCGACCTCGTCCAGGTTGTAGTCCCCGCCCTCGAGCACCTTGAGCGCCAGGTTCAGGTTCTGCTCGGTGGTGCGGTAGTTCAGGCGGAGCCTGCGGGAGCGGCCCACCACCTTGATCCCGTAGTGGCCCAGCACGATCCGCTGGCCGTAGATGCGCTGATTGGAGTCCTCCGCGATGAACAGATCGTCGGGCCCCTCCGGCACGATTGCTCGGGCGAGCATCCAGCGGGTGGGGGTGAAGTCCTGACCCTCGTCAATCAGCACGTGGTCCACCGTGGACGCATTCTCTGAACCGTCCAGCACCGCGGCGGCCACCGCCGCGGCCTCGTCCCAGTCGATCTGCTGTGCCGCGAGTCCGTCCGCCCGGTAACGCTGCACGGCGGCCCACACGGCTCTGCGCTGGTTGCGTCCCAAACGCGATCCTCGTCCCACACGCGGGGCCCGCAGATAGTCCTTCTCCTCGGTGATCCGGGCGGGCAGGATCACCTCCTGGTACTCGGAATGGAAGAAGGCCGGCACGGCCAGCTCCGAGGGGAGCTCCTGGCCCGCGGCCTCAATGGCTTCGTCCCAGGAACTCGTGCCGTACGCACCCGCGTTACGCGGTTCCGGGGACTGTCGCACGCCCCAGCCCAGCACTCGCTCCATGGCCTCGGGAAGAACGTCCGTGCCGTTCGCCTCCGCGAGTACTCGCCGTGCCACCTGGTCCAGGGTCATCACGCTGATGCCGGGCTGCCCCACCTGCGCAGCCATCCGCACACCGGGATCCAACGCGCGGATCTGCTGCCCGATCATGTCCACCAGGTTGCGTGTGTAGGACACCACCAGGATGCGCGCCTCGGGGTTCTCCCGCGCGAGCCGCACCGCGCGGTGAACGAGCACCACGGTCTTACCGGTGCCCGCGCCGCCGGAGAGCCGGAACGGTCCCGAGGTCTTCTTGTCCACGTATTCCTGCTGATCGGGGTGCAGGAAGAGCCGCCAGGCCTCGAAGTCGCCGCTGGCCAGTGCCTTCTCCAAGGCGGCGTCGTCCTCGATGAGGTGGAAACGGGACGCTGCGCGCGGTGTCGTCATCGCGCGGACCACGGCATCGGTCTCGGAGGGCACTCCCACCTCGGTACCACCGGTCGGCGCGTCGTCCGCGGCGGTGTACCGGGTCCGGACCTCGTCCAGGGGCGTGCCCGTGGCCAGGTCCAGCAGGGCGTCCTCCTGCCAGCCGCCCACGCGCTCCAGGAATCGCACGAGTTCGTCCTCCGACGCGGCGGCCACCGCGACCTCTGCCACTGGCTCGTCCACACCCAACTGGGCCGCGAGATTCCCCGCCTCGTAGCCACCCAGCGGATTGGTCTCGTTCGCCTCGGACGACGACGCCGCCTGCTCGTCCTGCTGCCTCGCCATCAGTTCCGCGGCGCGGGCCTCCACGATCGCCTTGAGCTCGGAGTCCGTGTAGTGCCCCTCGCCGGATCCGGTGGCGGGCTCCACGTGCCGGATCTCCGCGGCGCCGTTGATGGGGTTCACGCGGGCGTATGCCTTTGCGGCCACCGTGTAGGCATCGTCGTGGGCATACACGCCGTACAACAGCCAGAGATCCGCGAGGTCGAACAGCACCATGCGGTGGAACTGATCCACGCGGGCGGTCCGCACTCGCGGGTCTGCGCTGTTCTGGATGGGCTCGATATGCAGGCCGTTGCTGGTGCTGTCCCGCATGAGCTTCTCCATGGTCGCGTTGACCTTGCCAGAGATGGATCTGTCGTAGCTCGAGACGAATCCGCGGTCCAGGATGAGCTGCTTGTGAGGGGCCGTCATGGCGTCACCGTCTTTCCGCCGGGGCGCCGCCCCGGCCTTGCAGGAGGTTCTGGACAGTGGCGACGTCCGGACCGGTCACGGTCCAGCCCGCGGGCGCCACCTCTCGGAAGTCCGTCACGAGGTCCGCGTCGGAGAGCCACGCAATCCGCAGTCCTGGCCACGCCAGGTCCACCGGGTAGCCCTCGACCTCTTCGCCGATCTCCGGAACGGGAAGGTCTAACCGGCCCGCAAGCCTCAGGATGGTGGCCTCTTCCGGGGTCATGGCTTCCTCCACCAGCTCCTGCCACTGTGCCGTCAGTTCCACGGGCTGTTGGGCGTGCGTCACGTCCATGAACCCCGCCGTGGTCTGCCGGGCAGGCGCGGGCTCCTCGGACGTGTGGGACAAGAACTCCAGCCAGGAATCGGAGACGTCCTCGGGTTCCTCGCGGGCAATCTGCGTCAGCGAAGACCTCGTCTCCACCACCGTGACGGATCCGGGCTGCACCTCCTGCCGCAGGTTGGCCAGCGCGAGCCATTGCCGCCACGACTCGGCGAAGTACGGGGATGCCACCGCGTCATCGCGATCATCAAGGACCACCGCGAGCCTGTTCACGGGGGACGTGACGTCGCCCAACATCACGAGCGGCCCTTCCCTGCGGACGAAGCCCCGGGTCGTGGGCTGGCGCCGAGGGACAGGCGGCGTGTCCCCGGCAGGCGTGTCCAGGATGTCGACCGCTTGTGCGCCCAGTGCCTCCGGGCTCACCGAGGACTGCACGCCGTTGAAGAGCAGGAGGTTGAGCTGTTGGGACACGGTGCGTTGACGTGTGAACGGGTCCCGCAGGGTGCCCTTGATGAGGCTCAGCAGCTGGTCCATCGGGTTGGCGTTCAGGTAGGCGAGGTCATCCCCGCTCAGCGCCCCGCGGGACTGCACAGCCCGGAGGATCCTGGGGTCCCACATGTTCGCGAGCACCGACTCCACGGGCTCGCCGCGTTGAACGGCCTCGTACGCGTCGAGATCCCTGTTCGTCACCGCGTAGACCAAGTAGCCCTGTTCGCGCAGACCGCGGCGCTTCGCGGCGTCGTCGCCCACCCTGTTGTGGGCCGTGGACGCGTGATACTCGCGACCGTCCAGATAGATGGCGGCACCCTTGATGCCCTGTGTGGCCGGCCAGCTGAGCAGGAAGTCGGGTTGGGTGTCCATCAGCTGCACCTGGGATGCGAAGGAATAGCGGACGTCCCTCAGGAACACGGAGAACCCCGCCCCGCCATCACTGACCGTGTCCGTGATGTCCGCACCGGGCAACAGGCCGACGGCCGCGCGGAACAGGCGTCGGAAGCGGTGTTCGATCGACGATTCGAAATCGTCCCCCGCGGGGGCGCTGCCTTCCTCAACCCGCCAGGACATCTCCGCGCCGGGCGCAGGGGAACCCAGGACGGTGCGCAGAATCTCCACCGCCCGCCGCCGGTCCAGGCTCTCTCGGTGGGAGGCCCGCACGTGGGGCATGAGGCATCGGAAGCACGCGCTCTTGCCCTCGTCCTGGCACGGGCACTGCGTCAGGTAATCGTGGGCCTGTCGCAGCAGCTGCCACAGCGACTCCGGGGAGGCGAGTTCCGCGAGGTACCCGGTGCCACCCGGGACGGAATCGTAGAGCAGGAGCGAGTCCGCATTGTTGCGGGAGACGTCCGGGACCACTTCCATCCCCAGGTGGCTGATTTCCCCTCCGAAGCGTTCCCGCAGCCCCACCATGAGCGCGGCGTAGAAGCTCCACAGCGAGCGCCCCGAGCTGTCATCCGTGATGGACGGCGGGAGACTGATCATGATCGTCTCGGTCGTCAGCTCTCGGGACAGCACCACGGAGACGGACTCCGGGTTCTCCATGCGACGCTGGGTGCACCACCCCTGATGTTCCTGGGCCTTGTTCTCTCCCAGGGTGGTGTCCAGGTGACCGCATTCACGGCAGATCACGAACCCGCCGATGCGTTGTGTACGCCCGGCCAGGGTGGCCTCCCGAGCCCCTTCGCGCGGCTTGCCCACATTGAGCCGGGTCAGGCGGGAGCCGCGGCGGAAGGTGATGCCCACACCGGTCCCGGCCACGGACCACTGGGCCCGGGTGTCCGCCGCGGTGAAGTCCGGGATGGTCAGGGTGTCGTAGCTGGTGCTCGCCCGGTCTTCCGAGGCGTCCGTGATCTTGGCGCGGTTGAGCTCCATGGTGGAGGACACCTTGATCAGTTCCACCACGTGCAGGTGCTGGCCCTCGTCCGCGATGCCCGGCCGGTGGCACGTGGGGCACGAGTCCAGCCGTTCGGAGGCGTCGAACGTGGTGCTGTGACCGCAGTCCGGGCAGAAGGCCACGCGCCGCACGCCGTCACCGTTGCTACCCACGTCCACGGAGTCGATTTCCAGTTCGTGGCCCCCCGCGTAGAAATGGTTCCCGGGGGCCAACTCGGTCAGGGCGGTGAATCCGGAGCGTTCGTACTCTGCCGGGATGTGCTTCCAGTTGTCGTGCTCGTCTCGGTAGGTGAGGGTCGCTTCCAAGCTCACGGCGTCGTCGTACAGCGTGAAATTGGGCAGCACGCCAAAGCGTTCGAGCACGCTGATCCAGTGCTCGTGACTGAGCTGCGAGGACTCCGCCCGCAGACGCGCTTGGCTTCCGGAGAGCCGCCGTTCCTCACGCTTGCGCGCCTCGTCGTCCTCCACGGCACCGAGCTTCTGCTCCTGCTCGTCCAGCAGTTGCTGTTGGCCTTCCAGCTCGGTGGTGAGCTGTCTGTCCTCCTCCGCGGTGATGACCACCGTACCTTCGGCGATCTCTCGGAGTCGTTTCTCCACGGCCTGGCGACGGTGCGTGAGTTCGTTCTTCTCGTGCCACCAGTGCTGCACGGAGGACTTCACGGACTTCTCCAGACCGCTGGGCTCCTCACCCCCGGGCCACGTGGCCCACGCCCGCAGTGCCGCCGCGGCGTCCCGGGTCATGCCCCGGCGGGGGTCATCGCTCACGTGGAACGCGGAGAGGAACTCGTCCAGCCGCTGCTGCGCGTGCTCCTTGGCGTCCGCGAGCAAGACCCCCAGGAAGGTCTGAGGCCCGCTGGACTTCATCACGGAGGCGGCGCGGGCGGGGTCCGGGGCGCCGTCGTCCCCGGCCATCCGGTCCATGAGGAACGCCGTGTACTGCCTGTGTAGGATCTCCTCCGCGGAGAGATAGGCCGCCGGGGGCCGCACGGCGCCATTGAGCATGAACTCGGGTTCGATGAACGCCGAGCCCTTCCCTCGCGTGGTCATGAACGCGAGGTCCAGCGAGTTGCCGGTCAAGCGCCCCGCGCGGCCCACCCGCTGCAAATAGGAGGCCACGGTGTCCGGGATGGACGCGAGGATCACGGTGGAGAGATCGCCGATGTCGATACCCATCTCCAACGTGGGGGTCGCCACCAGCACGTTGGGCGCACCCGGGGTGGCCTCGCTGTTCTTGAACTCGTTCTCGTATTCCAGCCGCGTCTCCGCTTGCAGCAAAGAGGTGTGCTCCCGGGCGATCACGCGCCGCATGTCCCCGCGATACAGGCTGCGGTAGTAGCTGCCGCGCAGCTGATCCCGCCGGAGGTGTCCCTTGCACTGGTACGCGGTGCACGGGCCGCCGTCCATCGCGGTCAGGGTCTCGGGCAGGCCCGTGACCATCTCCCCGCATGCTGGGCAGCGCAGGATCTCCGCGGGCTGCGGGGCCAGGGCCATCATGAGTTTTTCGGGCCGCAACCCGTAGCTCTCGGAGGTGGTGGTCCCGCGTTCGGTCACCCCCACGGTGTCCGTGAGTCCGGCATCGCTGAGCGCGGTAAAGAGCGGCTTCATGAGGTGTCCCGCGCTGCGTTTGTCCACTCCCAGGCACCGGGAGGTCCAGTCCACGTACCAGCTGGACGAGTTGCTGGAATCCGTGAATCCGGTCTTGGGCTTGAGGCGCCCCGTGGCGGGGAACGCGGGAGAGCGCCGTCCCGGTGGGAACGCGGGCATCACGTCCTTGGGTCTGCGACCACCCCAGATGTTGTAGCGCATCCCGCCCTTCGCGCGGTACGGCCGCAGCCACTCGTGAGCGATCGCGCCGTCCGTCCGGAGGCGCTCGAGCACTCCGCGCACCCACACGCTCGTGAGCGGCTGGGCGGGTCCGTCGACGGCGACGTCGAGCGTCATCTGCCGCCCGGCACGCTCGAGGACGTCCTCCGCCACGGCGCGCATTTGGTCGTCCGGCGCGTCCACGGACGCGGCCGCGGTGCCGGTCGCGGCCAGCGTCCGGCCGTAGGACTCCACGAGGCCGGCCTCGAGTTCCAGGTCGAACTCGAGGCGCGTGGCCACCAGGTCCGCCGCCCGACGACGCCGCCGCGCCGTCTCCGTGTCATCCCAGAATCCGCGCACGGGCGGGTTTTGGGCAATCGTGGGGTGCAGCAATCGGTAGCGGTCCTCGGGGGTGTGGGCGTTCGCCATCATGCGTTCGACCACATCCTCGACGGGAGCGGGCTCCTCGGTGAGGGCCGATTCAATGGCTGAGCGCAGGGCGAGCGAGTAGGACCGTGCTTCCACGAATCCCGCTCGGTGCGCGGCGTCCTGCACCGAGTCCGTGAACACGAGGGACTTCTTCTCGCTGGGGTCCAATCTCGCCGTGCCGAACAGGCTGGACAGGGCCACGGACAGCAGCGTGGCGGTGCGGGATCCCACAAAGCGAATGCCATTGGGCACCCGGCACGAGGGGCACGTGTCCTCGTTGGAAAGGGCGTCCGCTTCCAATCCCACGTGCATGAGCACGGGAAGGGTGTCCACGTCCCCCGCGTCCTCCGGGGGCAGGGTGTCCTCGATGCTGCGACGCTCGGGGTCCAGGAAACGCACCCTCTCGTTGTCACCGGGTTCTGCGCCGGGGAGGGAGATCAACGCGCGGAAGCGCCCCGTGTGGCGCACGTGCGCTTCACGAATGGCCTGGGGTTTGATCACCAGGTCGTTGGTACCGGTGAGGGCGATGCCCCACCCGGTACGGCCACAGAGACGGCAGTAAATGGCGGGGAGGAAGCTGCCGTCATGGATGGTGCGATCATCGCTCCACGAGAACGCCACCGCGGGCGAGGCCGCGCGGTCCACGCGAGAAACCTCTCGCGTCCAGAGGTGGACCTCCACGTTGGGGAAGCTGTTGCGCTGGGCTCCCGAGCGCACGTGGGACAGCGCCCCGCACAGGGCCTCGATGAAGCGTGCCCCTGTGGTATCCGGATCCAGATGGGGCACCAGGGCAACGCTGAGGTCACGCACCGGCGTGGCCTTGGCGGTGCGTGAGAGCAGATCGCTCACCAGGGGATGAGCGAGGAAGAGATCGCGCGCGGTCGCGGGATCTACCGCGACACCGGCGGAGACACCGTCGGACCCCTGCCACAGGACGCCGAGCACTCTGTGGGTCAGCTCCTCGGGATCGGGCAACACCCCGCCCTGCGTGACCGGGAGGACCTCGAACACCGTTTCCAGCTGCCCCAGGGTGGGGTGTTCCTGAGGCCGCCACGCCGAGCGATCCACGCGGGCGAGGGCCTCGTCCCGCAGCAACTCCTGGGTGACCCGTCGCTCGGTCACCACAGATTCGGGTGTGAAATCCGTGCCAAAGATGGTGCTCGCGAACTCGGCCACGGGGGCTATGTCGCTCTCGTCCCCCAGGGTTGCGGACGTGGCCACCGGGATCATGGCCATGCGCTGCGGTGCCAGCCGATCCAGCACCAGGCGCAAGCGGCGGATCAGCATGGCCACATCGGTACCCTGCGCGCCGTTGTAGGTGTGGAACTCGTCCAGCACCAGGTAGCGCAGGGATTCGGCGGACTGCTCCCACAGCGGACGATCCGCCGACCGCAACAGCAGCTGATCCAGCATCTTGTAGTTGGTGAGGATGATGTCCGGGGCCACCGACCGAATCGTGTGGCGGTCCTCGATCAGCCCCTCCGCGGACATGGCTGTGCGCGGGGCGCCCGAGTGCTCACCGGTGTAGAGCGCCGCAGTCACTCCCTGGAGCGCCGGGTTCTCGTGGATCATGCGCGCCAGGCGCCCGGCCTGGTCATTGGCCAGGGCATTCATGGGGTACAGGATGATCGCCTTGATGCCGTGCAGTCCCTGCTTCCGGGCGCGTACGGCGTAATCCAGCAGGGGGTAGAGGAACGCCTCGGTCTTGCCGGAGCCCGTCCCCGTGGTCACAATGGTGGGTTCCGGCAGACGCAACCCCTGCCGGTCCTGCGCCCCCGGAACAGACGGGTCCGTGGTCAGTCTGCGAAACGCCTCTGCCTGGTGCGCGTAGGGCTGGAACCATTCCGGGAGCACGTCCAGCGGCGATGTAGCGGTGTCCGTGTGGAACGGTAACCGCGTCCGGAGGAACGGCCCCCGGAAGATGCCCTCGTCCTTGTCGCTCAGGAACGAGCTGAATGCTTCCCGCGCGTACTGGTCCGAGAACTCGATGGCCGTGGTCACGTATTCCACCAGGGCCGACTGCACGGCCTCGGCCTGCAGCGAGGGCAGCAGTTCACTCATGCGCCGTTGACTCCTTCGTAGACACCCGGCCGATACACACCCTGCTCCATCCACTCGGCAAATACGGCGTACGCCTCGCGCATGTCCGCCTCCCGGTCCAGGATGCGGAACGGTTCGGGAGCAGTGATCTGACGGCCCTCCGCGGTCACGTACGTGCGGTCCTCGATGTTCAGGCCGTATTCGGGGCGCCCGGCCTTGTTCCACGCGGTGCGTACCGCGGACGGGATGAGACGGCCGGTGGAGTCGTAGACCTTGCCGCGCTTGTCTTCGCCCCGTTCGTAGGTATAGA
>NZ_BJNW01000024.1 GCF_006539885.1 Kocuria varians
GATTGTGAAGAGCCAGTTTCCCCGGAATAACTTTGTACCCATTTAGGGGGATGAATCTTCGGTTTCTTCGGAACCTTTCCCGCGTTTCCCCCAGAAAAACGGGGGTCGCACAAATACTGCCACGCGTATCCCATGAGCACGACAACTACTCATCCCTCCCGGTGAGGGCCCCGCGACGTGCGCCGTTGCCCCGCACGCCCGCAACGGCCCGGCCGCGCGCGCCCGGCGGCGCCGTCGTACGCCCGCCGCCCGCCCCACGTGAACATGTGCGGACAGAGTCTTTGCCAAAGAAAACCCTGCGGAGAAATCCGGTTACCATGAAAACGGAGGGGCGAGCACACCACTCGCCGTCCACCGCAGCCACCCCGGCGATCCCGGGGACCCGCGCCTTTCGTGGGATATCCGGTGAGTCGACCGCTCGGCCAACGTGACGGCACCGATGGATGACGGCGCAGCTGCCGCCCCGACCAGGGGGAATCCGGCCGGGACCGGTCAGCCTCCCACACCCGTCGCAACCGCGGCCGGTGGTGAGGGGAGAGCAGCGGCGGTCGTGGCGCGGGAACGCGAACGAAGTGACGGGGGAGAGACATGAGCTCACGAGCGAAGAGCAGCATTGCAGCATTCTTGGCGGTCGTCCTGGGGATGACCGTCCTCGGGGCCGTGGTGGCCGGTGCCGCCGCCGCCCTGCGCCCGCAGACGTACACGTCCACCGCCACACTGATGGTCACCCCGCAGCGCTCGCTGCCGAGTGCGGAGGCGCAGATCGTGGCGCAGTACATCCTGGGCAACATGCCCACCTACGACAACCTGGCGACCACCTCGAGCGTGCTGCGGGCCGCGGACGGGCACGGGGTCTCCGCGGACGAGATCTCCCGCAACGTGGCGGTCGAGGTGCCGGCGGGATCGACACTGCTCAAGCTCGCCTACACGGACACGGACCGCGAACGGGGCACGGGCATCGCGGACGACCTCGCCAAGGGGCTGCAGGAGAGCATCCGCACGTTCTCGCCCAACAGCAACGGCTCCTCGCAGGTGGACGTGGCCCTCGTGCAGGAGGCCGGCACCGCCACCACCACGAACACGCCGAAGATCAGCCGCTGGGCCGCCCTCGGCGGCGGCGCGGGACTGGTCGTGGGGCTCGCGCTCGCACAGGCCGTGACCGCGCGGCGTCGTGCCCGGGGCCCGTGGGCCGCGACCCCCGCCGAGGACGGGGCAGCATCCTCGTGAGGTGGCGTGACGCCGTCACCCTGGACCGCGTCCCGGTCCTCACGCTGATCGTCTTCCTGCTGGTCAGCTGGGCCTCCACGGTCTACTACCTGGACCACGCCGTCGTCACCGCGCCCAGTCCCTTCACGGCCGTGTGGGCGGCCTACGACCGCACGGAGGCGCTGCAGCTGGTGACCTGGGCGCTGGTCGGCCTGGTGGCCGCCCTGGTCCTGCCACTGCCGGGGCGGGTCGCCCCGTGGCCCACGCTGCTCGGGACCATCGGGCGCCAGGTGCAGTCGCTGTCCGGGCTGTGGCTGCTCGTGACCTTCGGGACCATGGTCGCCCTGGTGCTCGCCAAGGGGCCCTACCTCCTGCACGCCCCGCAGTACCTGATGTTCACGGCGCCGTCCGCGATCGTCTCCGCGGCGAGCGTGGCCCAGCCCATGGCGGTGCTCGCCGCGGGCTTCCTCTCCGTGCGCCACCCCGTGCTCGCGCGCACGGCACTGGTGCTGTGGCTGGTCCTGCTGTTCGCGTGCGCCACGCGCGTGTTCGCCGGGGTCCTGGTCCTCTACATGGTCGGCCGGTTCCTCGCGGGCGGGCGGGTCTCCTGGACCACGTGGCTGATCACGGGCATCGTCACGGTGGTCCTGCTGCCCATCCCGCTGCACTGCCGGGAGCTCGACGACCACGGCCTGATCCCCTACGCCCGCGCCATGCTGCACCTCGTGGAGGACCCGTCCTTCTTCAGCAGGTCCCTGCTGACCACCGCGAGCAGCTTCGGCTTCAGCGTGCCCCTGCTCGTCTTCACGAGCCACGCGACCGGGATCACCGCCTCCGACATGCTGATCTCCCTCAACCCCGGGCCGGGCTCGCTGGTGGGGTGGAACGAGATCATGCCCCGGATGCGCGTCCACGACTTCATCCCGTACTCCGCGCTTGGCGAGTGGGCTAGCTTCGGCGGTGTGGCCCTGATGGCGTTCACCCTGGTGTGGGGGCTCGTGGTGCGCTCCTGCCTGCGCAGCGTGGGCTCCAACCCGCACCCCACCGCGGCACTGTTCCTGGCCGCCGTGCTGGGCATGTCCATGCTCACGGTGGTCATGATCACGCAGTACAACACGCGCGCCGTGAGCCGGATCATCTCCGTGATGATCGCGCTGACCGTGCTCGAACGCGTGCTGCGCCCCTGGACGGCAAGTGTGCTGGAACGCTGGCGACGACGCCGCGGAGCCGGGCGCACGCGGGTTTCGACCTCGCGGGCCGGGGCCTCACCGGCCGGGTCGGCAGGCATCACGTCAGCGCGCGCCGGCTCCCCGGCACGGAACGGAGCCGGCGATGTCCGCCCCGCGTGAGGGCAGGCCGCGTGAGGACGGGCCGACGACGACGCCGCGCGGCGTCGCCACCCGGCGCGCCTTCCTGGCGCTCGCCGGGGCCTCGGCCGTGCTGACGACCGCCGCGTGCTCGGGCGGTGGCGGCCCGCAGGCGTCCCGCTCCCCCGGCCGGGGACTGTCCGGACGCCAGGTCTGGGCGCACATGGTCCCGCAGGGGCTGCCGCTGTCCGAGTCCGGGGACATCCACTACGGCAGCGAACGCCCCCTGTCCTACGCCCCGGCGGGCACCGACTACGGCTCGCTCGTCTCGGGCCAGATCGACCAGGCCCGCGCCGCCGGTCTCACCGGCATGCAGATCCTGCTGCTGGAGGGCGTCAACCAGGGCGGGGACTTCGTCGGGGACTGGATGGCAGCGGCAGACCCCACGTGGGACGAGGGCGAGGGCTTCTCGGTGGCACCGTGCCTGCAGGTCTCCTCGCGCGGTGCCGCCGTGCGGCTGCTCGAGCAGTACGCCGCCGCGGCCGAGGGGCATCCCTCCGCGGCCCGCTCAGGGGATGCGCTGGTCGTGTGGCTCTTCAACGCCCGGTCACTGAGCCCGCAGGACTGGGCCTCGTGCCGGGGCGAGCTGCAGCGCAAGGGCACGCAGCTGTGCCTCGTGGCGGAGCTCGGGACCGCGGCGAGCCAGCACGGGGACCGCCTCGACACCTCGCTGATCGATCCCTACGGGGACTCGTTCGAGGCCGTGTGGCTGTTCGAGGACAAGGAGCCCGAGGTGCTGGACGACTTCGTGGCGTGGGCCAGGCGCCACGACACCCCGTTCGCGGGCGGCACCCTGCCGGGCTACGACCGCGAGACCACGAACGGCGGCTACACGGACGCCCGTGCCACCGAGCTGTGGCGCACCCAGCTCGAGCGCCAGGTGGGTTCCGGGGCGGCCTGGCTGACCGCCGTGACCTGGAACGACGCCGTGGAGCACACCTCCGTGGGGCCCACGGCGGACTGGGGCACCACGCGCGCAGACGTCCTGGCCCACCACTCCACGCGCTTCCGCTCGCAGGGGTTCCCCGACGACTCCGCCACCGCGTACGCCACCACCCCGCAGTACCTCGTCCAGGGGCAGCCGCTGCTCGCGGAGGGCCTGGGCATCAACCACGGCACGGAGTCCGTGACCGTGAAGGTCACGGTCACCACCGCTTCCGGCACGCAGCTCGCTGCCTCCGAGGCTAGGGAAGTCGCACCGGGGACCATGGGGGCCGCCGTGCTGGAGGGCCCCGTGGACGCCCGCGGCGGGGAGCACCTCTACGCCGTCGTCGAGCTCACGGACCGCTCCCGGCGGCGGCTCGCGCGCACCAAGAGCGCGCCCGTCGTCGTCTTCGCCGCGGACGACGCCGCCCTCCCGGACCCGCGCCGCCGCCGCTACTACTCGCTGTCCTCCGCCAGCGCCGCCGAGTTCTCGGACCTGGCCCGCGTCGAGGGCGCCGAGGGGAGCCCCGCGACACCGGACGGCCTGAAGGTCGTGGCGCGCGAGAGCCTGCGCTCGGTGGAGTTCCTGCACAACACGTGGCCCGCGGGGACCGGGCTGAACACCCGCGAGCTGAGCTACCGGGCACCGCCCGACACCCTGGTGGGCGGGCAGCGGATCGCCACCGTCCCGCAGGGCTTCACGCTCGCGCGGGTGGTCACGAACTCCGGGAAGATCGCCTACTCGCCGCCCATCCACCACGCGGCGACCGCTGACCCCGGCGGCTGAACCGCCACGGCGACCACGGACCCGCACGCCGGATCCGCACCACACGCCCACACCACTGATCCGCACCACAGATCCCGTGTCCGACCCGGCGGGGGCCGACGGACACGACAGGCACCACCACCACCACGAAGGGGAGAACCATGACAACGACGACGAGACGCCGCCTCGCGAGCTTCACCGGACGCGGCTACGACAAGGGACGCAGCACGCTGGAGTGCGCCGCGTGGGCGCTCGTGGCGGAGCCGCTGCAGCGCAGCGTGCTGTGCCCACCCAGGGTCCGCACGAAGCTCCTGCGGGCGTTCGGCGCGCAGATCGGCGAGGGCACGCTGATCCGCCACGACGTGCGGATCCACTGGCCGTGGAAGCTGAGCGTGGGTGAGAACACGTGGATCGGCGTGGGCGCCTGGCTGCTGAACCTCGAGCCCATCACGATCGGCTCGGACGTGTGCATCTCCCAGGGCGCCATGCTCTGCACGGGCAGCCACCGCGCGGACGACCCGGCCTTCGAGTTCGACAACGCCCCCATCACGGTGGCCGACGGCGCCTGGATCGCCCTGCGTGCCACCGTCCTGCGCGGGGTGACCGTGGGCGAGGGCGCCGTGGTGGGCGCCACCGCGCTCGTCACCCGTGACGTGCCCGCCGGCGAGCGCGTGCTCGCCCCGGCTGCGGCGAGGGCGTGAGCGGCATGCGCATCCTGCAGATCGTCGCGCTCGTCTCCGGCACGAACGCCTACGGCGGCCCCACCACCGTCGCCTTCAACCAGTGCCGCGCGCTCGCGGCGGCCGGGCACGACGTCGTCCTCGCCGCCACGGGCTCGGACCTCGGCACCCCGCTGCCCACCGAGCGCGACGGCGTGCGCACCCGCCTGTTCCCGCCGCACTACGTGCTGCCGGGCGCCGGGTTCGCGGGCCTGACCTCGCCGGCCATGCTCGCGTGGGTGCGCCGCGTGGCCCGCAGCGTGGACGTGGTGCACGTGCACACGGCCCGTGACCTGCTCACGCTGCCCTCCGCGTGGCTCGCGGAGCTCTCCGGCACGCGCGTGGTGCTGCAGACCCACGGCATGATCGACCCCTCGGACAACCCACTCGCCGGGCCGCTGGACGCCGTGCTCACGCGGCGCGTGCTGCGGGACGCCCACCGCGTCTTCTACCTCACCCCGCGCGAGGAGGACGAGGTCGCGGAGGTGGCCCGCGGGCCCGTCAACCTCATGGAGCTGCACAACGGCATGCCCGTGAGCCCCGAGCCCCGCACGCCCCGCGACGACGACGCCTGCCGGGTGCTCTTCCTCGCGCGCCTGCAGGAGCGCAAGCGCCCGCTCGCGTTCGTGGCCGCGGCCCGCGCGCTCGCGCAGCGCTTCCCGAACGCCACGTTCACCCTCGTGGGCCCGGACGAGGGCCAGGGGGACGCCGTGCGCCGCGCCATCGAGGAGTCCGGGCTGGGTGGTCGTCTCGTGTGGGCCGGCGCGGTGGACTCCGCCGGGGCCGCGCGCTGGATGAACGACTCCGACCTCTACGTGCTGCCCTCCGTGGACGAGCCGTACCCGATGTCCGTGCTGGAGGCCATGTCCACCGGCCTGCCCGTGGTCGTCACCGACACGTGCGGTCTGGCGGCAACCGTGGGCCGAACGGGCTCCGGGGTGGTCGTGGACGACTCCCAGCAGGCCCTGGAGGACGCCCTGGCGGAGCTGCTGGCGAAGCCTGACCTGCGGCGACGCACGGGTGAGGCCGCCCGCGAGACGATCGCCCGGGAGTACGGAATGGACGCGGTGGTGGAGCGTCTGCTCGAGGCGTACCGGGGCTGAGGGCCCCGGGGTCCATCGCGCCGGAAACCATCCGCCCTCCGGCCGGGGGACACGCGACTGGCCGAACGGCCAGTCGGGAATGGCCGATGGTCCAGTCCAGGTCTGGCCGTTCGGCAGTACCGCGGGGAGGTGCGCCGTTCGTAAGTTGTTACCACCGGGTTCGAGGACGCGACGAGCGTCCGGGGGCGCACCCGCGCTCCACCCCGGCACACATGGAAGAACGACTGGAGAAGGACGTACACCGTGGACATCTTCAACTCCATCATCCAGTCCCTGGGCAGCGTTGCCGAGATCGTGCTCGAGTTCCTCAAGGCCTTCGGCGTCACCGGCTGAGCACACTCTTCCGAACTCCTCCGCGCCGCGGCGTCGTCCCCTGTCCGGCGGAGTGCGCACGGCCGTCACACCGCCGTGACCGCGCGGCCCACCCCTTACGATGAACGGGTGAAGGCCTTACTGCTCGAGAACATTCATCCGGACGCCGTCGACGCCCTGCGCAGCCGCGGTTTCGAGGTCGAGACCCGCAAGGGCGCCATGGATCCCCAGGAGCTGCTCACGGCCCTGCAGGGCGTGGACCTGCTCGGCATCCGCTCCAAGACCCACGTGACCCGCGAGGTGCTCGAGGCCCACCCGCAGCTGCAGGCCGTGGGAGCGTTCTGCATCGGGACCAACCAGATCGACCTCACCGCCGCCACGGACACCGCCACCGCCGTGTTCAACGCGCCCTTCTCCAACACCCGCTCCGTGGTGGAGCTCGCGCTCGGGGAGATCATCGCCCTGGCCCGCCACCTCACGGACAAGAACACCGCCATGCACCAGGGCGTGTGGGACAAGTCCGCCAAGGGCTCCCACGAGGTCCGCGGCCGCACGCTCGGCATCGTGGGCTACGGCAACATCGGCAAGCAGCTCTCCGTGGTGGCCGAGGCGTTCGGCATGGACATCTACTACTACGACATCGTGGACCGCCTGGCCATGGGCAACGCCACCAAGTGCGATTCCCTGGAGCAGCTGCTCGCCCGGGTGGAGACAGTGTCCCTGCACGTGGACGGGCGCGAGTCCAACACCAAGATGTTCGGCCGCGAGCAGTTCCGCCAGATGCAGCCCCGCTCCATCTTCCTCAACCTCTCCCGCGGTCACGTGGTGGACCTGGAGGCGCTGCGCGAGGCCCTGGTCTCCGGTCACCTGGCCGGGGCCGGGCTGGACGTCTACCCCTCCGAGCCCAAGGCCGCCGGGGAGCCCTTCACCTCGGACCTGCAGGGACTGCCCAACGTGATCCTCACCCCGCACGTGGGCGGTTCCACGGCGGAGGCCCAGGAGAACATCGGCGACTTCGTCTCCGGCAAGCTCGTGGACTACTGCCGCTACGGCACCACGAGCCTGTCCGTGAACTTCCCGGAGGTGCAGCTGGACCCCGTCATCCACGGCACCCGCCTGCTGCACATCCACAGCAACGTCCCCGGCGTGCTGGCCCGCGTGAACTCCACCCTGGGCGAGCACGGCATCAACGTGGACCGTCAGCAGCTCGTGACCAAGGGCCAGATGGGCTACATGGTCACCGACTGCGCCAACGGTGTGACCGACGAGGTCGTGGCCGCCATCGAGGCCCTGCCCGAGACCATCCGGGTGGCCACGGTCTCCTGACCGGGCCCCACCACGGGAGAACCCCCGGGAACCACCGCTGCGCGCGGGGTTCCCGGGGGTTCTTCGTGTCCCGGTTTCTTCGCCCCCGGGACCCTGTCCGGCCCGGGGCTGCGTGAAGCCCCGGGACTGAGTCGAGCTCGGGCCTACTTGGAGCTCTTGGCCTTCGCGGACGCCGACTTCTTGGCCTTGCCGTTCTTGGCGGACTTCGCCGCCTTGGCCGCGGCCTTCTCCGTGCGGGCGGAGCTGTTCTGCAGCACGCCGGAGTCGTTCTCGATGTGCGAGCGCATGAACCACTGGAACAGTTCCAGACCGCGCACCTGGGCGATCAGCATGTCCTCGGTGATGGGGTCCACATCGCTGACCTCGGCGAGCGCGGCGCGGTGGTCCTGGATGACGCCGTCGTAGACGAGGTCGAGGGCCGCGAGGTGCTCCACGCCGGAGGCGCGCATGACGTCGTAGTCGTCCCACGTGCGCTCGGCCACGATGGTGCCGGGCAGGCCGTTGGGCGAGACGCCCATGGTGGCCATGCGCTCGGCGACTTCGTCCACGTAGCCGCGGACCTCCTCGATCTGGGGGTCGAGCATCTCGTGGACCGAGATGAAGTTGGGCCCCACCACGTTCCAGTGGGCGTGCTTGAGGGTGAGCTGCAGGTCGTTGAGCGCATTCAGGCGCTGCTGCAGGATGTCAGCCACCGCGTGGCCCTGCTCGGTGGTGAGACCGGGCACCGTGTAGGTGGCGTTCTTGCTGGACTTCTTGGCCATGACAACCTCCTCCGCAGGGGGCGGGGCGCCCGGTCGGGACGCCTGCCGAACCCCTTATTTTGATGTATTCATAATAACACCGAGGGCCCGCGCATGCCAGGCACACGGACACGGAAGGCCTCCCGGTGGGGCCGCCCCGCGGATCGGATTGGTGATCCAGCTCACGAGCCCTAGGGTGGAGGAAATACCTGAGACTTGGAGTATCGGATGAGTTCCTACCCCCATCTGCTGGCGCCCCTGCGCGTGGGCTCCGTGACCCTGCCGCACCGCGTGATCATGGGCTCCATGCACACCGGCCTGGAGGAGACCCCCGGCGGTGAGCACGAGCTCGCGCGCTTCTACGTGGAGCGCGTTCGCGGCGGGGCGGGGCTGATCGTCACCGGCGGCATCTCCCCCAACCCGGAGGGCGCCGCGCGCGAGGACGGCGCCCACCTCAGCCAGGAGGACCAGCTGCCCCCGCACCGCACCGTCACGGACGCCGTGCACGCGGAGGGTGGGCTGATCGCACTGCAGCTGATGCACAGCGGCCGGTACGCGATGCACGCGGACGCCGTCGCGCCGTCGCCCCTGCGGGCCCCCATCAACCGGGTGACGCCGCGCGAGCTGGGCACCGAGGAGGTCGAGCGCACGGTCGAGGACTTCGCGCACGCCGCGGCCCTCGCGCAGCGGGCCGGCTACGACGGCGTGGAGATCATGGGCTCCGAGGGCTACCTGATCAACGAGTTCCTGGTGGCGCACACGAACCACCGCACGGACCGCTACGGGGGGTCCGACGCCGCCCGCCGCCGCTTCGCCGTGGAGATCGTGCGGCGCGTGCGCGAGGCCACGGGTCCGGACTTCCTGGTCATGTACCGGCTCTCCGCGCTCGACCTCGTCCCTGACGCCCAGGAGTTCGAGCAGGTGCTCGCCCTGGGCCGCGAGGTGGAGCAGGCGGGGGCGTCCATCATCAACACGGGGATCGGCTGGCACGAGGCGCGCATCCCCACGATCGCCACCAGCGTGCCGCCCGCCGGGTTCACGTGGGTGAGCCGTGCCCTGCGGGAGAACCTGAGCGTGCTGGTCGCCGCGGTGAACCGGATGAACACCCCGGAGATCGGGGAGGCCGTGATCGCCCGCGGGGACGCGGACCTCGTGTGCATGGCCCGCCCGTTCCTCGCGGACCCCGCGTTCGTCGAGAAGGCCCGGCGGGAGCGCCCCGCGGAGATCAACACGTGCATCGCGTGCAACCAGGCGTGCCTGGACCACACCTTCTCCGGGCAGCGGATGTCCTGCCTGGTCAACCCACGGGCCATGCGCGAGGACGAGCTGGTCCTGGGCCCCACCCGCACCGCCGAGCGGATCGCGGTGGTGGGCGCGGGACCCGCCGGCATGGCCTTCGCGGAGGCCGCCGCCGTCCGCGGCCACCGCGTGACCGTCTTCGAGGAGCAGGACGAGATCGGCGGCCAGTTCCAGCTCGCCCGGCGGATCCCGGGCAAGGCGGACTACGGCCACACGATCCGCTACTTCCGCACGCGTCTGGCGGAGCTGGGCGTCACCGTGCGCACGGGGCACACGGCCACGACCGAGGACCTCGCCGACGCGGACCGGGTGGTGCTGGCCACCGGCGTGACGCCGCGCATCCCCGGGATTGCCGGGGAGGACGGCCCCACCGTGCTGGGCTACAAGGACGTCCTGGAGGGCGCGCCGGTGGGCCGGCGGGTCGCGGTGATCGGCGGCGGCGGCATCGGATTCGACGTCGCCCACTTCCTCACGCACGACCCCAACGCCGACTTCTACCGCGAGTGGGGCGTGGACCGCACGCTCGAGGCCCCGGGCGGGCTGCTGCGCCCGGAGCCGACCGCGCCCCTGCGCAGCGTCACGGTGCTGCAGCGCAGCGCGGGCAAGCCCGGCGCGCGGCTCGGGACCACCACCGGATGGATCCACCGCGCGGAGCTGCGCATGGCGGACGTGGACTTCGTGACCGGGGTGGAGTACCTGCGGATCGACGAGCGCGGCGTGCACGTGCTGGTCCCGGACCCCGGGCTCGTCGAGGAGAACGCCGGGGTCTCCGCCCCCGCGCAGCACCACGGCGCACGGGCCGGGCACGACGACGCCGCCCGCGGCGCCGCCACGGCCGTGGACACCGCGCCGGGGAAGGCCGAGTTGCTCGTGCCCGCGGACACCGTGGTGCTGTGCGCGGGGCAGGAGTCCCGTGCGGAGCTCGCGGAGCAGCTCACGGGCGAGCGCCCGGTGCACGTGATCGGCGGCGCCCACGTGGCCTCCGAGCTGGACGCCAAGCGGGCCATCCGCGAGGCCGTGGAGCTCGCGGCGTCGCTGCCCTGACCTCCGCGTGCCGGGATCGCCCCCGGCCGCCGGACCCCGCCGGGTGGCGACCTGCCGGCTGCGGGCCGCCACCCGCCGGGGCAGCCTTCGCGCCGCAGCCCGCACCCCGGCGTGGCGGCCCGGGATCGCCGCAACGGCAGGGGATGATCACCGCACCCGGCACGCACTGTCATCGCCCGCACAGCGTGTACGGCTACTATTTCTCAAGACCTCTGAGCACCGCACGAGACACCGCCCCCGCGGTGGCACCGAACGTACCGCCGCTGGCTGGCCGAGAAAGGAGGCGGGATGGGTTTCTGGACCGGACTGGAGAACGGGATCGAGAAAGTGGTCCGCACCGCCTTCACGGCCGGCTCGCGCAAACGGGTCGAGGCCGTGGAGATCGCGAGCGCACTGCGCCGTGAGCTGGACCAGGAGTCCTTCACGGTCAGCGGCGGGCGCACCATGGCCCCCAACGTCTTCACCGTCGAGTTCTCGGACGACGACTTCCCCCGCGCCCAGGAGTGGGGCGTGCAGCTCGCCGAGGAGCTGTGCGACGTCGTGATCCGCCACGCACGCTCGCAGGCTTACACGCTGCAGGGCGCGGTGCGGGTGAGCTTCACGCGCGAGTCCGGGCTGGAGGCCGGGGACTTCGCCATCGTCTCCTCGTTCGAGCGCACGAGTGCACCCCAGGCCCCCGCCAACGCCGGGACCTCCGCGCGCGCACCGCAGCCCCCGGCTCCCGCTCCGCACGCACCGGCGCGCACCACGCGGGACGGCCGCACCGTCTCCCCCGCGGAGGACTTCTCGGGGGGCGCCCCCGGGACCGCCGCCCCAGCGCTGCGCCAGGTGCCGGTGATCGAGGTGGGCTCCGAGCGCTTCTCCCTCAACGCGGACGCCGTGAGCGTGGGACGCTCCTCCCAGGCGGACATCACCGTGGAGGACACGGGAGTCTCCCGCAAGCACCTCGAGATCCGGCGGCAGGGGCAGAACTTCCTGGCCGTGGACCTCGGGTCCACCAACGGCTCCTACGTGGACGGCCGGAAGATCCAGGGACGGGCCCAGCTCGTGGACGGTTCCGTGATCACCATGGGACGCACCAGGCTGGTCTTCCGGCTGCTGGTGCCGAAGGAGGGGCGCTGACGTGTCCGAACTGACCGTGACCCTGCTGCGCTTCGGCTTCCTGGCGCTGCTGTGGCTCTTCATCGCCGCCGTCGTCTTCTCCCAGGCCCGTGACCTGACCGTGAGCGGCAAGCCGCGCGCCGCGAAGGCCCGCACCGCCGCACCGGCACGGCAGGAGCGCCGTGCGCCGGAGCCCGCCGCGGCTGCGCGCACCCCGGCGCCCACCACCGGTGGCACCCGGCACCGCCCCCAGCAGCTCGTCGTCCTCGAGGGCCCGCTCGCGGGCAGCAGCTACCAGCTCGGCTCCGCGCCGGTGATGCTCGGCCGCTCCCCGGAGGTCACCGTGCCGCTGGAGGACGACTACGCCTCCGGCCGCCACGCACGCCTCTTCCCCCAGGGTTCGCGCTGGTTCCTCGAGGACCTCGGCTCCACCAACGGCACGTACCTGCGCGAGCAGAAGCTCTCCCGCGCCGCCGCCGTGGACCCCGGCGTGCCGTTCCGCGTGGGCCGCACCGTGATGGAACTGAGGCCGTAGCCCATGCCCATCGCCTTCCGCTACGCCGCACGCTCGGACGTCGGCCGCATCCGCTCCAAGAACGACGACTCCGCCTACGCCGGGCGCTACCTGGCCGTCGTCGCGGACGGCATGGGCGGACACGTGGGCGGGGACGTCGCCTCCGCCTCCGCGGTCATCGATCTCACGCACCTGGACCACGCGGAGCACGGTGGCGAGGGCGCCACGGTGCTCGCGGACGAGATCCAGAACGCGAACCAGAACCTCGCCAAGCTCGTGCAGTCCAACCCGCGCCTCGGAGGCATGGGCACCACGGTGACCTCCCTGCTGATCGACGGGGACGAACTGTCCGTGGCCCACATCGGCGACTCCCGTGCGTACCGGCTCTCCGAGGCCGAGGGCTTCGAGCAGGTCACCACGGACCACACGTTCGTGCAGCGGCTGATCGACGAGGGCAGGCTGCGGCCGGAGGAGGCCGAGACCCACCCCCACAAGAACGTGCTGATGCGTGTCCTGGGTGACGTGGACGCCTCCCCCGAGCTCGAGGTCCGCACCGTCCGCCCCGCCGTGGGCGAGCGCTGGCTGCTGTGCTCGGACGGCCTGAACGCCGTGGTGAACGCGCAGACCATCGAGAACGTGATGCGCTCCACCGGGGACCTGAACCAGATCGTGAACTCCCTGGTGGAGCTCACCCTGGACCGCGGCGCCCCGGACAACGTGACCGTGGTGGCGCTGCAGGTGGACGAGATCCCCGGCGGCCGCGAGGCGCACCCCATGACCGGCGAGACCCAGGGCGAGGTGCCGGACGCGTCCCGCACCTCGGACGAGCGGCTCGCCAGCGAGACCGTCGAGGAGTGGGACGGACCCATGGACTCCCCCGTGGCGGGCGGCGGACGCGACTACCGCGAGCCGGACCGCGACGCCCCGGACGGGCAGTCCTCCGCCTCCGTGCTGCGCGAGGACCTCGCCGAGCGCCCCCACCTGCTCGTGGGCGCCGCGGCCAGCGCGACCCAGACGGGCCGGATCCCCACCGTCTCCGACTCCGCCATCCAGCGCCGCGCGACCATGCTCTCCACGTCCACCCTGGACGTCACACCGGACCCCGCCGAGGTGCGCAGCCTGCTGCGCCGCAAGGGCGAGGACCCCTCCCGGGGCTCCGCGCGGCGTCGTGCCCTGTGGTCCGTGATCGCCGTGGTCGTGGCCCTCGCGCTGCTGCTCGGCGGCTGGGGCGCCCGGGCGTGGACCTCCTCCCAGTTCTACGTGGGCGAGGACCAGGGGAAGGTCGCCGTGTACCGGGGGGTCTCCCAGTCCCTCGGGCCCATCTCCCTGAGCGAGCTGGACTCCACCACGGACGTCACCGTGGACTCCCTCTCCGAGTACGCGCAGCAGCGCGTGCAGGCCACCATCCCCGCCGGCAGCCGCGAGGAGGCCGAGAAGATCGTGGCGGAGCTGAAGACGTCGAGCGGGCCCGGCCCGCACCCCACCGGCCGCGTGACCGTCACGACCCCGGACCCCTCCGCGAGCACCTCGCGCACGCCCTCCCCCACCTCCGGGGGCTCCTCGTCCGCGACGGCGGGTGAGAACTCGTGAGCTCCCCCGCGACCACCGCCCCCGCGCAGGACGCGCGCCCCGCCGTGCGGCCCAGGCCCCGGCGGATCATCGAGCTGTTCCTGCTGGTGCTGGCCGTGGGCATCGGAGTGGGCGCCACCGTCATGGTGGACCCGGACCGGCTGCGCACGGACCCCGGCTTCATCGTGCTCAGCGGTGCGGTGCTCGGCGGCGGAGCGCTGCTGGTGCACGTGGTGCTGTGGATCCGCGCGCGCTACGCGGACCCGTACCTGCTGCCCCTCGCCGTGATGCTCAACGGCCTGGGCCTGGCGATGATCCACCGCATCGACCTCTCCACCGGACAGAGTGCCGCGAACACGCAGGTGGTGTGGACCGCGGTGGCCATGGTGGTGTGCTGCGCGGTGCTGTGGCTGCTCAAGGACCACCGCCGGCTGCGCAACGTCACCTACATCATGCTGCTGCTCTCGGCGCTGCTGCTCGTGCTGCCCATGGTCCCGGGGCTGGGCGTGGAGATCAACGGCGCCCGGCTGTGGATCTCCATTGCCGGCCGCACGTTCCAGCCCGGTGAGATCGCCAAGATCACGCTCGCGATCTTCTTCGCGGGCTACCTCTCCACCAACCGGGACCTGATCCTGCTCGCGGGCCGCAAGATCGGCCCCGTGCGGCTGCCCCGCTTCCGGGACATCGCCCCCATGCTCGCAGCCTGGCTGATCGCCATCGGCGTGCTCGTGCTGCAGAAGGACATGGGCACCGCCATCATGTTCTTCGGCCTCTTCCTGGCCATGATCTACCTGGCCACCGGTCGCCTGGGCTGGATCGTGCTGGGCGTGGTGCTGATGGCCGTGGGCGGGTTCGCCGCGAGCCGTGTCTTCTCCCACGTGAGCCTGCGCCTGGACGCGTGGCTCTCCGCGTTCGACCCCGAGGTCTACAACCGCTCCCCGGGCGGTTCCGCGCAGATCGTGCAGGGCCTCTTCGGCCTCGCCTCCGGCGGGCTCTTCGGCCGTGGACTCGGACAGGGCCGCCCGGACCTGGTGTCGTACTCCAACTCGGACATGATCATCACGGCCCTCGGGGAGGAGCTCGGGCTGATCGGCCTGGGCGCGATCCTGGTGATGTTCCTGCTCTTCGCCTCGCGTGGCCTGCGCGCGGCCCTGGGCACGCGAGACGCCTTCGGCAAGCTGCTGGCCGCCGGGCTCTCCGCGCTGATGGTGCTGCAGCTGCTGGTCGTGATCGGCGGTGTGACCCGGCTGCTGCCGCTGACCGGCCTGACCACTCCGTTCATGTCCGCCGGCGGCTCGTCGCTGCTGTCGAACTGGATCATCGTGGCCATCCTGCTCGCCATTTCCCACAGTGCGCGCCGGCCCGTGGTCACGGGCCCCGCCACGGAGGAGGACCTCGCGTCCATCGAACGGCGACGCCGCACGCGCGAACAGCAGCGCGACGTCGCCGGCCCCGCCGCGCGGGACTCCGGCGCCTCCGGCGCAGAGCCGCCCACCGAGCCCACGCGCTCGGCCGCGCTCAGCTCCTCGACGGGTGCACCCGCGCACGACGAGGACCCTGCCGCGGACGCCGGCTCCGCCACGGAGGTCATGTCCCGGCTGAGCAGCCGCACGGCCGACTCCGGGGCCACTCCGGCCGGTCGGCGCCGCAGCGCTGACCGGGAGGAACCCGGTGGCCGGGCGACGAGCACGCACACGAGCACCGCACCGGACGGTGCCGAGGACGAACAGGAAGGGGGGACCGCGTGAACAAGGCGATTCGCAGGATGTGGCTCATGGTTGCAGCCATCGTCGTGGTGCTGCTGCTCGCCCTGACCTACGTGCAGTTCTTCGCGGCGGACTCCCTCAAGGCCAACCCCTGGAACAACCGCACGCTGTACGAGCAGTTCGGCCAGGACCGCGGGCCCATCCTGGTGGGCGGCAAGGAGATCGCGACCTCCGTGGCCTCCAACGACGACTTCGAGCACCAGCGCGTCTACACGGACTCCCCGATGTACTCGGGCCTCACCGGCTACTTCTCGCTCGTCTACGGTGCCACGGGCCTCGAGTCCACCCTGGGGGACGAGCTCTCCGGCGCCTCGGACGACCAGTTCTACGACCGCGTGATGTCCCTGTTCTCCGGGGACCAGCCCAAGGGCGCGTCCGTGGAGCTGACCATCGACCCGGACCTGCAGAAGATCGCCTACAACGCCCTCGAGGGCCACAACGGCTCCATCGTGGCGGTGGATCCCAAGACCGGCGAGATCAAGGCCATGGTCACCCGCAAGAGCTACGACGCGAACTCGTTGTCCTCGCACAACACGGACAAGGTCGTGGCCGCCTGGCACCAGCTCAACGCGGACCCTGACAAGCCCCTCGTCAACCGCGCGATCGGCGGGGACCTCTACTCCCCCGGCTCCACGTTCAAGCTCATCGACACCGTCGCGGCGCTGGAGTCCGGGAAGTACACCACCGACTCCACGCTCCAGAACCCCTCCGAGCTGCCCCTCCCGGACACCACCGTCACGCTGCCGAACTACCGGCAGGGCGGCTGCGCGGCCCGCACCCAGGTGAACCTGCAGTTCGCCCTGGAGCAGTCCTGCAACACCCCGTTCGCGCAGATCGCGATGGACCTGGGCCAGGACAAGATCCGCAAGACCGCCGAGAACTTCGGCTACGGCCAGGACCTGGACATCCCCCTGAAGGTCACCCCCTCGGTCTTCCCGCGGGACATGAACCAGGCGCAGCTCGCGCTGTCATCGATCGGGCAGTACGACGTCCGCACCACTCCCCTGCAGGTCGCCATGACCTCCGCGGCAATCGCCAACGGCGGCGTGATGATGAAGCCCAGCCTGGTCAAGACCGTCCGCTCCTCCGACCTCTCCGTGATCGACGAGTTCAAGTCGGAGCAGCTGCGCCGCTCCACCGACACCGAGACCGCCCAGACCGTGACCAGCCTGATGACCTCGGTGGTCGACAACGGCATCGCGTCCGGCGCCAAGATCGACGGCGTCCAGGTCGCGGGCAAGACCGGTACGGCGGAGATCGGCAAGGACGGATTGAACGATTCGTGGTTCACTGGATTCGCACCCGCCGACGACCCCCAGTTGGCGGTGTCCGTGGTGGTCGAGGACGTGGACGTCACCACGGGATCGTCCCTGACCAGCCCCAGCGCACGGCAACTCTTCGAGGCGGTGTTGAACAAGTGAGACCATCGTCGAACACCATTCTGGGCGGTCGCTACGCGCTCACGGAACGTATTGCCATCGGCGGCATGGGCGAGGTGTGGAAGGCCAAGGACCAGGTCCTGGGCCGCATCGTCGCGGTGAAGATCCTCAAGGACGAGTACAACGGGGACCCCACGTTCCTCCAGCGTTTCCGCGCCGAGGCACGCCACACCGCGCTGCTGAACCACCCCGGCGTCGCCAACGTCTTCGACTACGGCGAGGACGAGGGCTCGGCCTTCCTGGTCATGGAGCTGGTTCCCGGCGAGCCGCTGTCCAACATCAGCGACCGGCAGAAGACGCTGGACTCGGACACCGTCCTGAACTACATCGGGCAGACGGCGCGTGCGCTGGCGGCCGCCCACGCCCAGGGGCTCGTGCACCGCGACGTCAAGCCCGGCAACCTGATCATCACCCCGGACAACCGGGTCAAGGTCACGGACTTCGGCATCGCGCGGCTCGCGGACCAGGTGCCGCTCACCGCCACCGGGCAGGTCATGGGCACCGCCCAGTACCTCGCGCCGGAACAGGCCACGGGGCAGACCGCCACCGGCTCCTCGGACATCTACTCGCTGGGCATCATCGGCTACGAGCTGCTCGCGGGACGCCGGCCCTTCACCGGCGAGTCGCAGATCGCGATTGCGCTCGCCCAGGTCAACGACAACCCGCCCCCGCTGCCGGACTCCGTGCCGGAGCCGGTGCGCGCGCTCATCATGTCGATGCTCGCGAAGGACCCGGAGGACCGACCGGAGAACGCCGGCAAGCTCGCTAACGCCGTGGACGCGCTGCGCCGCGGGGACGTGAAGTCCGCCGTGGCCATGGTGCCCGACATGGCACCGTGGCTCTCGGAGAAGTACTCGGACGACGACCAGCCCACGGAGGCGATCGCCCCCGTGACGGGTCCGCGCACGCGCGCCATGGACGGCACCGCGGCTCCCACGATCGGCACCGGCTCGGCCGCCGCGGCGGACCGTCCGGATCCGAAGTACGGCGCACACCCCTCCACCGCGCAGCTCGACGCCGTGGACCGCAGCTCCTCCCGCCCGGCGGAGAAGCCCGGGAAGCGCTCTGTCTGGGCGTGGCTGCTCCCACTGCTGGTCCTGATCGTGCTGCTGGCCGGGGTGGGCATCTGGTTCGTCACGAGCCAGGACTCCTCGGACTCCCCCGCGCCCGGCACCGTGACGTCCTCCACCGTGAGCCCCACGAACGCGGAGACCGTCACGCTGCCCAAGGACATCGTGGGCCGGGACGCCCAGACCGTCTCGGACGAGATCGTCGCGCTCGGTGTGAACGTGGACAAGCGCCTGCAGCAGGGCACGGGCAAGGCCGAGAACACCGTGGTCTCCTCCGACCCCGCGGGCGGCTCGCACGTGGAGGTCGGCTCCACCGTGGTGCTCTACGTCGCGTGGACGCCCAGCAGCTCGAACACCCAGAACCCGGGCGCAGGCAACGGCGCCAACGAGACCGCCCAGCCCACGGCCCCCGCGGGTGGCGGGCAGAGCGTGCAGCCCACCCTCCCGGCGGGCGAGGGCGGTGCCGGCAACGGTGGCGCGACCAACGGCGCGACCAACGGCGCGACCAACGGCGCGGCTGATCACGCCGACGGCACCTCCGACGCCCAGGCCCAGGACTCCGGCGCGACCACCGGCGGCGACGCCGCGGGTCAAGGCACCCAGCAGGGTGGCGACGCCGTGGCGGCCCCCGGTGCCTCGGGCGGTTCGGGCGCCGGCACGGACGGGTAGTCGGCATGGGGACCCCTTCGATTCCTGACCTGATCAACGACCGCTACGAGGTCGGCGAGGTCATCGGCCGCGGCGGCATGGCCACGGTGCACGTGGGCCAGGACGTGCGGCTCGGCCGGCGTGTGGCCATCAAGATCCTGCGCCCGGAGCTCGCCGCGGACGAGACGTTCCACGAGCGGTTCCAGCGCGAGGCGCACGCCGTGGCCTCCCTGAACCACCACTCGATCGTGGCCATCTACGACACCGGCGAGATCACGCCACAGGGCCCGGACGGTGTGCTGCGCCCCTACATCGTCATGGAGTACGTGCCCGGGCAGACGCTGCGGGAGCTGATCCACGGCGGCGGCGTGACCCCCGAGCAGGCCCTCGAGTACATGCTCGGCATCATGGACGCGCTGTCCTTCAGCCACCGGGCGGGGATCGTGCACCGGGACATCAAGCCCGCGAACGTGAAGGTCACCCCGGACGGCAGCGTCAAGGTCATGGACTTCGGGATCGCGCGCGCGGTGGAGGACACCCAGGCCGCGCTGACGCAGTCCCAGGCGGTGCTCGGCACCGCACAGTACCTCTCCCCCGAGCAGGCCCGCGGCGCGGCCGTGGACCCCCGCTCGGACCTCTACTCCGCGGCGTGCGTGTTCTTCGAGATGCTCACCGGGCGCGCACCGTTCGTCGGGGAGTCCTCCGTGGCGATCGCCGCCCAGCACGTGCGGGACGCCCCGCCGGCACCCTCGGCGCTGAACCCCCAGCTCCCTCCCGCCGTGGACCGCTTCATGGAGCGCGCCCTCGCGAAGAACCCGCAGGACCGGTTCGCGGACGCCGGCGAGATGCGGCGCGCCCTGCGCCAGCTCGCCACGGCCCTGCCCGGTGACCTCGGGGCCACGCAGCCCATTGACACCGCCCTGGCCGGGGACTCCAGCACCAAGACGCTTCCCGCCGTGGGCCACGGCGCCCCGGCGGCCGCGGTGGTGGCCGCCGGACGCAGCGAGGACTCCGAGCCCTCCGGCGGCACACCCGTGCGTCCCGGAGACCTCGACCCGGACGACGAGACCGGCCCCGTGGCCCCCGGCAGCCGCGAGGCGAACCCGCCGCGGCGGCGTCGTTGGCTGCTGCCCGTCATGCTGCTCCTGCTGCTCGCCCTGCTGGGCGTGGGGACGGTGCTGGGCGTCCAGTGGTGGCAGTCCCAGCAGGTGGAGCAGGTGGCCCGCGTGAGCGTGCCCCAGGTCGTGGGAATGGACAGCACCACCGCGGAGAACACCCTGCGGGACGCCGGGCTGAACCCCGCGTTCACCACCAAGCACGACAACAGCGTGCCGGACAAGCACGTGATCAGCATGGATCCCGCCTCCGGGACCGAGGTGGACCAGGGCTCCACCGTGAACGTGGTGGTCTCGCAGGGCCCGGAGGACGTGGCCGTTCCCGGTGACCTGGTGGGTCAGTCGCTGGACCACGCCCGCCAGTCCCTGCAGAAGGCGGAGCTCACCGTGGGCGAGGTGACCACCGTGAACAGCGCCACGGTGCCGGAGAACGTGGTGATCTCCAGCGACCCCGGCGCGGGCACGTCCGTGGCGCGCAAGACCGCCGTGAAGCTGCAGATCTCCTCGGGCAAGGTCACCGTCCCGGACGTCGTGGGCAGCACCCGCGCCGAGGCCGAGCAGGCGCTGCGCGCTGAGAACGTGCGGCTGGGCTCGGACGTGAAGATCGAGGAGACGGAGGACGCGGAGAGCGGCACGGTGCTCGCGCAGTCCGCCCCCGCGGGGTCCTCCGTGAACCAGGGCTCCACGATCACGCTGACGGTCGCCAAGCGGGTGACCCCCAGCCCTACCCCCACCGAGGAGGAGACGGCGGAGCCCACGCCCACCGACGACGGCCCCACCGCCCAGCCCACGCCCTCGCACACGACTGCGCGGCCCTCGGCCACGCGAGGCGGTCGCTCGAACGGCTGATCCGGGCCCGGTGGTCCGGTCCGCGTGGAGCACCCGGGTGCCTCCCGGCGCCCCGGACGACGGGCCCCGCAGCACCTGGCGTCCGGTGCCCGGCCCCGGGCCCGGATCTGGCATCGGGTCCTCCCACGGGAACGGCCCGTCCCCGCGAAGGGGACGGGCCGTCGTCGTACGGAAGGGCGGGGCGGTCAGGCCGTCATGAGCGGCGAGAGCCCGGCGGCAGCGGCGGCCGCACCGTGCTGGCCGACCTCCTCGAGCCAGTTGCCGAGCATCAGGTAGCCGCCCTCGGTGAGAACCGACTCCGGGTGGAACTGGACGCCGTGCAGCGGTGCGCTGAGGTGCTTGAGACCCATGACCACGCGGCCGTCGTCCGTGGTGGCGGTGACCTCCAGGCAGTCCGGGACGGTGTCCGCGTCCACCGCGAGCGAGTGGTAGCGCGTGGCCGTGAAGGGAGACGGCACGCCCGGGAAGACGCTGTCGCCGTTGTGCACAAGACGTGAGGTCTTGCCGTGCATGAGCTGCTGCGCGTGGCCCACGCGGGCGCCGTAGACCTCGCCGAGGGCCTGGTGGCCCAGGCACACGCCCAGCAGGGGCTTCTGGTTCACCTCGGCCCAGCGGATCAGGTCCGAGCACACGCCGGCATCTGCCGGGGCGCCGGGGCCCGGGGAGAGCAGCACGCCCTGGTGCTCACCGGCCAGCGCCGTGGCGGCGGAGACGTCGAGGTCGTCGTTGCGCACCACGGTGGTCTGGGCCCCCAGCTGCTGGAGATAGCCCACCAGGGTGTAGACAAAGCTGTCGTAGTTGTCCACCACGAGAATCTTCACGGACACTCAAGAACTCCTGCGGGTTCACCAGTTGACAGAACTCGCGCAAGTCTACGCCCGCGCGGGCCGATAGACTGAACGTCGATCTCGCACCGGGCACCGCAGCGCCCGCGCGGGGGAATCACCGCGGTCCCCCACCGTCCGCCGTCGTTCCGCCCTCGGAGCCTGCCCCCGGTGCGGAGCCCACGCAGCAGGAGGAATGAACAGCATTGGCCCAGTCCCAGAAGCGTTTCCGCCGTTCCCGCACGGAGGACGACGACCTCCAGCAGTTCACCCTGACCGAGCGCGACCGTGAGCTCACGGCCCTCGCCGCCGAGATCCTCCCCCGTACCAGCGCCGCGGCCTCCTTCGAGCGGCACGCGGCCCGCAACGCGGGCTCCACCTCCGTCACGGCGCGTGACGCCGTGACGGACCGCGGCACTGCGGACGACGACGCCTCCCGCCCCTCGCGCGGCGGCGCCTCCGCCGACGCGGCCGGAGAATCGAACGCCCCCGCCGCAGCGGACACCACGGACTCCGAGGTCACCGCAGACGGTGCCGGCGCCAAGGACGCACGGGGCGCTGCGCACCACGGCACGAAGAAGCGCAAGGGCAGGAACAAGGGCGCGCGCGGCACTGCGGTGGGCGCGGCGTCGTCGTCGAAGTCCACGGCGAGCGCCACGAAGGCCAAGGCCCCTTCCGCCACCGGGACCACCACCGCGGCCGCTGAGACCGCCGAGGAGACCCCCGCGGAGCTCAAGGCCCGGCGCAAGCGTGAGCTGGCCGCCCAGCGCCGCGAGGCGAAGGCCGCCAAGGCCGCGGAGCGCGAGCAGCGCGCGGGTGACTACCAGCCCACCCCCACCTGGTACAAGGTCATCATGGTGGGGCTGATGATCGTGGCGCTGCTGTGGATCATCTCGTACTACCTCTTCCAGGGGCTGATCCCCATTCCCGGGATCGGCGTGTGGAACCTGGTGATCGGTCTGGCCTTCATGCTGACCGGCCTGATCATGACCACCCGCTGGCGCTGACCCCGCCCACCGCCCCACCGAACCACCCGGGCGCGGCACCACCGGGCTTCGGCGCTCCAGCACCACAGGGCCCCGGGGTCGCCGCGCCACCGGACCACCGCGCCACCCGTCAGGAGAGACCGTGAACAAGCCGTCCGAGCCGTCACCGGAGGACGCGTCCCGCGTGCCGTCGCAGGACGCCGCACCGGGGCCCCTGAGCGAGGACGGGCGCGCACCCGAGTCGGACACGGGGCCCGGCGAAGGAGACCGGGAACGGCGCGGTGTGAACCCGGCCCGCATGGAGGTGCGGGTGCGGCGCATCGCGCTGATCGGGCTCATCCTGGTGCCGGTGGTCTACTTCCTGGTGCAGTCGCTGCGCTGAGCCGAGGTGCGGCCGCCCCCTCGCCCCCCCGGTGCAGCCGCACCCCGTCTCTCCCTCCCCGGTGACGCCGCATCTCTCGCGAGTCAGGGGTGTCCCGGCGACCGCCGCACCCCGGACACAGACGTACCCCCGCAGGACCGTGGTCCTGCGGGGGTACGTGCGTCACGAGGCGCGCCCGGCATTCAGGACCGGGGCGCCTCCCGCGCTCAGTTCGAGGCGGACTCCGGGGCGGTGAACTCGACGTCCAGGTCGATGCGCACCTTGTCGGAGACCATGACCCCGCCGGCCTCGAGGGCGGCGTTCCAGGTCACGTTGAACTCCTTGCGGGAGATCGTGGTGGAGGCGCTGAAGCCCGCGCGGGTGGTGCCGAACGCGTCCACGGCCACGCCGTTGAACTCGGTGTCCAGGTCCACGTCCTTGGTCACGCCGCGCAGGGTCAGCTGACCCTTGACGGTGCCCTCGCCGTCGGTGAGCTCCACGCCGGTGACCTTGTAGGTCATCTCCGGGTAGTTCTCCACGTCGAAGAACTCCGCGCCGCGAACGTGGTTGTCGCGGCCCTCGTTCTTGGTGTCCACGGAAGCGGTCTTGACCGTCACGAGGCCGGTGGTCCGGGCGGCGTCCTCGGCGACGTTCAGCTCGCCGGCGACGTCCGTGAAGACGCCGCGAACCTTGGAGATGCCCGCGTGGCGGACGGAGAAGCCGACCTCCGTGTGGGCGGGATCGAGGGTCCAGGTGCCGGGGGTCATACCTTCGAGAGTGCTCATGTGATTTCTCCTTAGCGATCGTGGACGCCGTCCGACGCCCAACTACTTGCTTCGGAAACTAAGTTACGCCGGGAAGCATGACGCGTCAACCTATGCGTAAAAAACTACTTTTGGCGTCGCGGAAGGGCGGCGATCCGGGCGGCAGTCCCCACAGGAGGAGGCCTCAGGGGCGCAGACCCAGCACCGACTCCTCGCTCAGCCCGTGGAACTGTCGCTGGTGGTACACGAGCGGGCGGCCGGAACCCTCCACGCCCAGGACCTCCACCACGGCGGCATTGAAGACGAGGGAGGGCCCCGCCTTGATCCGGGCCAGAGGCACCGCACGCAGCACACGGCGCACGTCCGTGAGCAGGGGCTCGCCCGTGGGCAGGGTGGTCCACGCCATGTCCTCGCCGAAGCGCGGCGCGCCGGAGACCGCGAAGGAACGGGCCAGCTCGACGTCGTCCGCGTCCAGGAAGTGCACCACGAAGGACTCGGCCGTGGCCACGATGGCGGCGGAGCCGCGGCTCGCCTGCAGCGAGAAGCCCAGGATGGGCGGATCCGCGGAGATCGAGGACACGGAGGACGCCGTGAGGCCCACCGGACCCTCCGGCCCCGAGGCCGTGATGATGGCGATGCCGGCGGGGTGCTGCCCGAACGCGGACTTGAAGCCGTCCGTGAGGGCCGGGTCACTGTGCAGCGCCTCGGTGGGAGCCACCAGATCCACGGCCTGCGCGGCCACCCGCTCGGCCTCGCGGCCGGACGCGGGAACGGTGTCCGGCGCGGGACCCGTCTCCGGGGTCTCGGCAGTGGTGGGCGTTGCGTTGCTGACGCGCTGCGGCATGCTGGGTTCCTCTCACACGGCTGTGTTCCGGGACGGGCGGTTGCTTCCGCCAATTTCCGGCCACTGTAGATCCTGCCAGGCGTGTGCTGTCCAATACATGCTTGGTCAGTCCACATTCTGGGCCACACACCGTCGAAGAACGTCATCTTGGGGGACACCGGGCGGCGCGGACAGACGCCGTTGCGCCCACACGGGGCGTGAAACCGTGCCCAACCGGGCATCACCCGAGGGTCTTGTACTCCCGCGCCACATGGATCAGCGGCCGGTCCGTGGCGTGTGCCCCCGGCCCCCGGCCCATGGCCGTGACCCTGCCGATGACCACCAGGTGGGTGGCGGCGGTGTGGGTCGAGACGGTGTCGAGCTCGAACCAGCTCAGGCAGCCGTCGATCACCGGGGTCCCCGTGCGCTCCGTACGGTGGAAGGGCACCGAGTCCAGGAGACCCTCCACGGGGTTGCCCGGACTCGCGAGCCAGTTCGCCACGGAGCGCTGCCGGGCGTTGAGCAGGGAGAGGGTCCAGGAGCCGGTGCTCTCCACGGCCTCGCACATGCGCCCCATGTCGTAGAGGCACACGAGCATCGTGGGCGGGTCGTAGGAGACGTCCGCGAACGCCGTCACGGTGATCGCGTGGTCCTTGCCGCGGTACCGCGAGCACACCACACCCACCCCCACGGCGTGCTCGGCCGCCAGGGTCCGGTAGCGCTCCACCTGGGGCTCGGTGGGCTGGGCGTCCAGGGGCTCGATCTGCATGGCCCCAGTGTGTCACCGCCGGCCGACGACGCCGCGTGACGGCGTCGCGCCGCCGTCACCTCCCGCTGCGGCTGCCCGTCATGCGCAGCGTGATGTTGACGCGCCCGCCGTTCTTCAGTCCCACTTGTCGGCCACCGGTGCCCGGCAGCACCTTGGGCACGCCGTGGAACGCGTACCGTGACGGCCCGCCGAAGACGAACAGGTCCCCCGAGCGCAGTTCCACGTCCTGATACGGCGCGGTGCGCGTCTCGGTGTTGCCGAAGCGGAAGACGCACGTGTCGCCCAGGGAGAGGGAGACGATCGGTGCCGCCGGGAACTCGTCCTTGTCCTGGTGCATGCCCATGTGGGCGGCGTCGTCGTAGAAGTTGACGAGCGCGGAGTCCGGGGCGAAGTCCCGGGCCGTGCCCGCGGCGTCCGGGAGACCGACGTCGTGCGCCGGGTCCCCGAGGTAGGCGTCCTCGACCGCCCGCGCGCCGAGCGCGACGAGCCACTCCGGCAGCTCGGGAGTCGCGCCGCCGCCGGCCCCGTAGCGGTAGGCCGCGCTGCGGCTGCCGAGCATCACCGACTGCACGGACATCCGACCCCCGCCGGCGAGCACCTTGTGCTCCATGGGTGCGGCTCGCACCCACTCGCGCGCCACGGCCACCAGCTCCCGCTGCCGGGCGGGGTCCAGCCACTCCGGGACGTGCACCGCCCCGGGGGCCAGAACAGCCCGCTCACGGGGGACGCTGAACAGCTCATCGAGCTCGTACTCGGCCATACCTGCACCCTAGAACGCCCCTCGGACAGGGAATACCCCGCCCCCGATCCCCGTTATTTCCACAGCAAGTTTTCTTCCGGAAAGGTTTTTCAGATGGCACTGCCCCTGTCCGTCATTGATTTCGCGACCGTGCGCAAGGACCAGTCGGTGGCGCAGAGCTTCGCGGACTCCGTGACGCTCGCCCAGCACGCGGAGCGCCTGGGCTACTCCCGCGTCTGGTACGCGGAGCACCACAACATGGGGACCATCGCGTCCTCCGCTCCGGCGGTGCTGATCGCCCACGTGGCCGCGCACACCCAGAGCATCCGGCTGGGCTCCGGCGGCGTCATGCTCCCCAACCACTCGCCGCTGACCGTGGCCGAGCAGTTCGGCACGCTCGCGGAGCTGCACCCGGGGCGCATCGACCTGGGGCTGGGACGCGCCCCGGGCACCGACCAGCGCACGCTGCGTGCCCTGCGCCGTTCACCGGAGGCCGCGGAGAACTTCCCGCAGGACGTCCGTGAGCTGCAGGGCTACCTCAGCGGCAACTCCGTGGTCCCGGGCGTCAGCGCCATGCCGGGCGCGGGGACGAACGTACCCCTGACCATCCTGGGCTCCTCGTTGTTCGGTGCGCAGCTGGCCGCCGCCTACGGGCTGCCCTACGCGTTCGCCTCCCACTTCGCGCCGGACGCCCTCGTGGACGCCGTGGCCGCGTACCGTTCCCAGTTCCAGCCGTCCGAGCAGCTCGCGGAGCCGTACGTGATCGCCGCGGTCAACGTGATCGTCTCGGAGGACGCGCAGGACGCCGCCCGGCAGCTCGAGGCCGCCCAGCGCTCCCGCGTGCGCGCCATGGTGGGCCGCGGCCGGGAGTTCACGGAGGAGGAGATGGACATGGTCATGGCCTCCCCCGCCGCGTCCCAGGTGCTGCACATGATCAGCTACACGGGCGCCGGCACCCCGGACACCGTGGTGGACTACCTGCACCGTTTCGCGGAGCACGCGGACGCCGACGAGCTCATGATCTCCCCGACCGCCACGCAGCAGCCGGACGTGCTGAACTCCATGGAGCTGCTCGCGAAGAACTGGAACTGAGCCCGGTCCCGCTCAGGCGAGGCCGTCCAGGAAACGGGTGAGGGCGGCGTCGTAGTCCGCGGGGTTCTCCATGTTCGGAGTGTGGCCGCTGCGCGGGACCACCGCGAGCTCGCCGCGGGGCAGCAGGTCCGCCATGACCTCCGCGGCGCCACCGTCGAAGGCGTCCCCCTCCCCCACGACCACGAGCGCCGGGCCGTCCCAGGCCCGCAGGGTCGCGGTGAAGTCCTGGCGCTCTGCGCGCCCGCGCATCGCGGCGGCCGCGCCCTGCGCGGGTGAGGCGGCAATCATCTCGCGCACCGCGCGCGCGACGTCGGGCAGGCGCTCCACGTTCTCCGCCAGGATCATGGAGGCGAGCACCTTCTCGGCGTAGGCGGCCATGCCGCCCGCGATGATCGCGTCCGCTCCCGTGTGACGACGACGCCGCCCCGCCGCGTCCTCGGCGCGCGGCACCGTGTCGTTGACGACGAGCGCGGCCACCCGCTCGGGGTGCTCCGCCAGGATCTGCAGGGCCACCTGCCCTGCCATCGAGAAGCCCACGAGCACCACGGACCCGAGCCCCAGGTGGTCCAGCAGGGCGAGCACGTCCGCCGCGATTTCCTCGGTGTACACGATCCCCGGAGTGACCTCCGAGTCCCCGAAGCCGCGCAGGTCCGGGGCGATCACGCGCCAACCCCGCCGGGTGAGGGTGCGGACCTGGGCGTCCCACATCGAGCGGTCGTAGGCGTGGCCGTGCAGCAGCACGACCGGGCACCCCTCGCCCTCGTCCGTGTAGGCGAGCTGCGTGCCGTTGACGCGGACGGTGTGCGTGGTGAACGTGGAGCGGCTCATGGCCCCATGATGCCAGCCACCCGCTGGCGAGCTCGCCTCAGCTCATGCTCAGAGGACCTGGACCCGCGCCCACCAGATCAGCAGCAGCGTGACCAGGAACCCGGTGGCGTAGTTCAGCCAGAGGAACGTCCGCCACCCGGCGTGCGCGCACCCCGAGTCCTCGTCCGTGACGGCCCGGAAGCGCAGCGCGTTGACAAGGTACGGCACCGCGAGCAGTGCAGCGAACTGGCCGGGCCACTGCGTGGCGAGCATCAGGAGGCCGGCCACCGCGTAGAGCGCAGCGGCCAGCCACACGGTGGGGCGAGCCCCGAGCACGGTGGCGACCGAGGCAAGGCCGCCCTCGCGGTCCGGGACCACGTCCTGCACCGCCCCGAACATCTGCGAGGCCATGCCCCAGAGGAAGAACCCGGCGAGCACGGCCCACAGCCCGGGCGTGAGGTCCGCGCCCGCGAGCACCAGTCCGTACGCGGCCGGGGAGACGAAGTGCGTGGCGGACGTGGCGGCGTCCAGGAACGGGCGCTCCTTGAACCGCAGCCCCGCCCACGAGTAGGCGACCACCGCGAACAGGCTCACCGCGAGCACCGCCACGGAGGCGGGGTTGCCGGTCGCGATCCCGTACCCGGCGAGCACCGCCACGAACGGCGCCGGCACCAGGCACGAGGCCAGCAGCACGGTGCGCCGCTCGGAGCGTCCCACCACTGCGCCCTCCACACCGCCCTTGCGGGGGTTGCGGAGGTCCGACTCGTAGTCGAAGACGTCGTTGATGCCGTACATCGCCAGGTTGTAGGGCACCAGGAAGAACACGGTGCCCAGAACCACGAGCCACCACGGCAGCCCCCCGGTCAGCAGCACCGCCGCGGCGAACGGGTACGCGGTGTTGACCCAGCTCAGCGGGCGCGAGGCCCGGAACAGTGTGCTCAGCACGAGCGGCCTCCTGTCTCGTTCGTGGGACGACGCCCCTCGGACGTTCGGGCGTCGGGGGTTCGTCCGTTCGGGAGACCCGACGCGGGGAGACCGGCTCCGGGGAGAGCACCCTCAGCGGGGTCGCCCGCCTCGTCCGCCTCCTCCTGGACCCTGCTGCCCAGCAGCAGCCACAGCGCGGGCAGCAGCAGCACCCCGGCCACCGGGTACGCGAAGTCCTCGAGCGGGGCCAGGCCCACCTGCACCCCGGAGATGTTGTGCTCCGTGTACGCCATGATGCCCGAGGCGATCATGACGTTGTCGAAGACCGCCGTGAGCGTCACCAGCAGCACCGCGGCCGCCGCGAGCGCGCCCCAGAACAGCCGCCGCGGGCGTCGCAGGAGCACCGCGGCCAGCAGCACCACCGCGGCGATCCCCAGGAAGATCGCGTTCACCGCCCAGTACGTCACGGGCAACCTCCGTTCGTTCGAGCACCCGGGCCCGGGGCGGCAGGGCCGGCGGCGCCGGACCCGCCGGATCCACGCGACCACCCCCTCAGCCACCGCCACAGCACCGGCGCGCCGCGCACGTAGACCGCGGTCTGGTAGCACAGGAACGCGAGGAAGAAGACCTCTTCGAGCGGCAGCTCGGGTGCCACGAAGACGCCCAGGGACAGCGAGTTCTCGCCGTGCCAGAACAGGCCGTGGGCGATCCCCACCAGATCCCACGCCAGGAAGAACACCACGCCCGCGATCAGTACGGCCCAGGCCCGCAGCGGGTGCCCGGACCAGAAGAAGAGGTTCCAGCGGCGGTCCAGGAGCGCGAAGCACCCCAGGAGCACGAGCAGCAGGAGCAGGTACATCAGTGCGCCCCGCTCTCCCGCACGGCGTCCCGCACGACCTCGGAGGAGATCAGGCACATGGGCACGCCGATCCCCGGCCGCACCGAGGACCCCGCGTAGAACAGCCCCTTGATCCCGGGGTCGCGCACACCCGGACGGAACATCGCGGACTGTCCGAGGGTGTGCCCGGGGCCGAGCAGCGAACCGCGCCACGCGTTGACCGTGCTCACGAAGTCCCCCGGCCCGTACGTGCGCCGCACGACGATCCGCGCGGCCAGGTCTGGGATCCCCGCCCACCGCGCGAGCTGGTCGATCGCGCGGTCCGCGACCTCCTCGACCCGCGGGGAGCCGGGCTGCTCGATCCCCGGCGCCGAGATCCCGCCACGGCCCCACTCAGGGGTGGCCGGGGAGGGCACCAGAATGAACAGGTTCTCGTCCCCCTCGGGGGCGGTCCCGGGGTCCGTCGCGGAGGTCATGGAGACGTAGATCGAGGTCTCCTCCGCCAGCGGCGCGCCGGCGGCAATGCGGTCGAAGTTCTCGTCCCAGTCCGCCGTGAACAGCAGGTTGTGGTGCGCGAGCTCGGGCAGCTTCCCCCGCACCCCCAGGCACACGAGCACGCCGGACGGCCCCGGATCGCGCCGCGTCCACCGGGACTCCGGTGCCCTGAACCCCTGCGGCAGGAGCCGGGTCTGGAGGTGGTGCAGGTCCGCGGCGCCCACCACCAGGTCCGCGGGCACGGTGTTCTCTGCGCCGGGGACCACGCCGCCCGGCCGGTAGGTCACGCCCGTCACCACCCCGGTGGGGCGGCCTCCCGGCAGGGCGGAGCGCAGCCGCGCCCGCGCGGGCCCCCGCGCCGGATCCACCTCGATGCCGGTGACCGTTGCCCCGGTGACGATCTCCACCCCGGCGGCGCGGACCAGATCCGCCATGGCGTCCACGAGCGCGGCGAACCCGCCCACGGGGTACTGCACGCCGTCGGTGAGGTCCAGGTGGCTCATGAGGTGGTACATGGCTGGTGCGGAACCGGGCGAGGCGCCCAGGAACACGGCGGGGTAGCCGAGCAGCTGGCGTTCGCGCGGTTCGGGGAAACGGCGCGCGATGTAGCGCTGCATGGAGGTGCTCAGCAGCCCGGCCAGCCGCGGCAGGCGGGCGAGCACGCTCGGGTGCAGCAGCTCCCGCGGGTGCTCGAAGTTCGTGTAGAGGAAGTGCTTCTTGGCCAGCTCGTAGACCTCGGCGCCGGAGTCCAGGTAGGCCCGCAGCGCGCGGGAGGAACCGGGATCCAGCCGGTCGAAGAGCTCTTCCGCGGCACCGGTGACCACGTCCGTGGGCGGCTCGTCCAGGTGGTGCTCGAAGAACGTGCGGTAGCCCGGGGTCAGCCGCCGCAGGTCCAGGCGCTCTGCCGTGCTCGAGCCCATGAGGCGGAACCAGCGGTCGATCACCTCCGGCATGAGGTACCAGCTGGGCCCGGTGTCGAACGTGAAGCCCTCCGCGGACCAGCGTCCGGAGCGGCCACCCACCGTGTCCTGCTGCTCGAGCAGGGTCACGCGGTGCCCGTCCCGCGTGAGCAGCCCAGCGGTCGCCAGCCCGGCGAAGCCCCCGCCGATCACCACGGCGCGGGTCATCGGGACACCTCCCCAGCGCGGGAGCGGAACCGGGCGGAGGTCGACAGCGCCCGCGCCGCGATCCGCAGCTTCACCGCCGTGGGCACGCTGATCCGACGCCGCGTGAGCTCCGCCGCGGGCACCTCCCGGATCCGTTGCGCGAGCTCCTCGAAGAGCCCGTGGGCGATCAACACGGCGCGCCGGACCCGGTGGTCGAGGGCGAGGATGCCGGGCACGGCGGCGTCGAGATCCGCGGTCAGGTCCGCGAGCAGGCGCTCCTTGCGGGCCTCATCCAGGTGCACGGGATCCGCCCCGGGGAAGTAGGTGCGGCCCAGCTCGTCGTGGTCCGCGCCGAGGTCCCGCAGGAAGTTGACCTTCTGGAACGCCGCGCCGAGCCTGCGGGCCGTGGTGCGCAGCAGCTCCCGTTCCTCCGGGGTCCCGGAGCGCGTTCCGGGCATGTCCATGAAGACCTCCAGGCACATCAGCCCCACGACCTCCGCGGAGCCGTAGATGTAGGTCTGCAGCGAGGCGCCGTCGTGCTCCGCGACCTCCAGGTCCGCGCGCATGGACGCGAAGAACGGCGCGGTCAGCTCGGTGCCGAAGCCGTGGCGGCGGGCCACGTCCGCGAAACCGTGGACCACCAGGTCCGTGGAGAAGCCCGTGTCGATCGCGGAGGCCACCTCCGCCTCGTAGCCGTCCAGCGCGGAGCGCACCGAGTCCGTGCCGAGACCCGCGGCACCCGCCGTGCCGTCCACGACCTCGTCCGCGACGCGTACGAGCGCGTAGATCCCGGCGATGTCCCGGCGCACAGCGGGCGGCAGTGTGCGGCACGCGAGTGCGAAGGATGTGGAGTAGCGCTCGATCACTGCCCCGGAGGCCGCCAGGGCGGTCCCGGTGTAGAGGCTCAGGGGTGCGTGGGCCGGGGTGGCCTGCGGCATGGTGCGGTTCCTCACTACGAGTCCCGGTTGAGGACATGGTGGCACAGGGCGTCGAGCTCGGCGCGCTGCGTGTCTGGGAGCGGCAGCCCGGCGAGGGCCTCACGGGCGCGGTCCACGAGGTCGGTGGCCAGCTCGACCGCCACCTCGTGCGCGCCCGACGCCGCGAGCGCCGACCGCGCTGAGCCCACCGTGGTGCGCCCGGCGGCGAGGTCCGCGAGCGCACCGCGGGCCTCGGGATCCTGCATGCCGTGGGCGGTGAGCACGGTGGCCTTGCCGGAGCGCAGGTCCGCGTCCACCGACTTGCCGGTGGCCTCCGGGTCTCCGAAGGTGCCGAGGACGTCGTCGATCACCTGGTAGCCCACGCCCAGCAGCGCACCGGCGTGGGCGAGTTGCAGGGCCTGGTCCTCCGGCGCCCCGGCGAGCAGGGCCCCCGCGCGCAGCGGTGCCTCGAACGAGTAGGTCGCGGTCTTGAGCCGCTCCATGTCCAGGATGTCCTGGACCCCCGGGTGCTCGGCGCCGAAGCGGTGCAGGGAGAGCAGCAGGTCGTCGAGCTCCCCGGCCGCGGACGCCGTGACCGCTTCGAAGACCACGTCCGAGACCGCGAGGCGTCGGGCCGGATCCTCGGTGCACGTGGTTGCCAGCCGCAGCGCCCCGGCCAGCAGCAGGTCCCCCGCGAGGACCGCCGCAGACTCCCCCGCGTGCTCGGCCTCGGGCCCGGGAGCCCCGGCGCGGGCGGCGTCGCGCCGGAAGAGCTCGCCCACGGTGGGTCGGCCGCGGCGGTGCCAGTCCCGGTCCACGACGTCGTCGTGCACGATCAGCGCCGCGTGCAGCATCTCGAAGGATGCCGCCAGGCGCACGCACTCCCCCGTCTGCTCACCGGCGAAGGAGCACCACGCGATGTGGGTGAGCCGCGGGCGGATCAGCTTCCCGCCCGCCAGCTGACGCCGCACGCGCTCCCACATCACCGGGAAGCCCGGGCTCGTGGGCACCGCGTTGGTGGGTGCTGCGAAGAACGCGTCCAGCTCACGGTCCACGGCCACCCTGAACTCGAGCCAGTTCTCGTTCGCAACCGGCCGCGCCCTCTCGTGCGCGCCCCCCGGCGCGTTCTCGTCCGGGAGCGCACCAGCGGGCCCCGCGCTTCCCCCGCTCCTCCCGGCGGGCCGGGTGCCTCCCGACCCGGCGGCTCCGGCGCTCACGTCCCCGCCTCCTTGGACCCGGTCGGGGCACCCTGCGCCGACTGCTCCCGCAGCTGCGACAAGTGCGTCTCCATGCGCTCCGCGGTCCCGCTGAGGAACTGCAGCACCGCGGCGCGGCCGGGCTCGTCCAGCAGCGCGAGCTCTTCCTCGACCATGTCCATCATGGGCACCACGTGGTTGCGGATCTCCTCCCGGGAGTTCTCGACGGCGCGCACCGTCATGCGGCGGCGGTCCTGCTCGTGGGGTTCACGCACGGCGTGCCCCGCGCGGACCAGGCGGTCCACCACGGTGGTCGCCGAGGCGGTGGTCACGTGCAGCGCGCGGGCGAGATCCGTTGGTCCGAGGGGACCGCGGACGAGCCAGGACATGGCCGAGTAGTCGGTCTCGTTGAGCCCCATCAGCCGCCGGATCTGGTAGCCGATCTCCTCGTTGAGCCGCACCACCCGGCGCAGCGCCCGGGCCTGCGGGCTGACGGTCGGACGCCATCCACCGGTCTCCTGCACGACCACGCCTCCGCCCGCTGATTGCAAGAAATTCTGACAACCACTATCCCTAGTGAGTGGACGGATGTCCATTCGAGGTGCCGGCGCGGCCTCACGCACACGTGCGCAGCGCACGCATCACCGCCGCCCCGTAGCCGCCGCCGAAACGGATCGCGTGCACCAGCAGCGGCGGCAGCTGGTGCCACGGCACCCGCTGCCGCCAGCCGTCGGAGAGGGGGTAGGCGTCGTCGTAGGCGGCGAAGCACTCGCGGCCGAAACCACCGAAGAGCTGCATCATCGCGAGGTCGTACTCGCGCCCGCCGTAGTGCGAGGACGGGTCGATCAGCCAGTTGCCGCCGGACGCGTCCACCACGCGGTTGCCGGCCCACAGGTCCCCGTGCAGCAGGCTCGGGGGCTCGGGCGGGCCGGCGAGCTCCTCCGCGCGCGGCGCCAGGCTCGCCAGCAGGGCCGACGCCGCCGGGTCCAGCTTCCCGGCGTCGACCGCCGTGCGCACGAGCGGTTCGATCCGCCGTTCCAGGAGGAAGCCCGCCCAGTCGTCGGTGGGGGTGAGGTCCACGGGGGTGGAGCCGATGCGCTCGGGGAGGTCCGAGCTCAGCCAGCCCACGTGCGGCGCGTGCGCCCGGTGGATCGCGGCGAGGCCGCTGCCGAAACCGCGTTCGGTGGCCTCGCCTCCGGCCCCGGAGGCCTCGTCGATCCACTCCAGCGCGAGCGCCCGATCCGAGACGTGGAGCACGCGGGGGATGCGGATCTCGTCCGTGGCCACCGCGCGCAGCGCCTCGAGGGCGGCGGCCTCCAGCGGCAGCACACCCTCGGGTGCCCGCGGCATGGTCTTGACGAACACGGGACCCCGCGGGGTGTCCACGCGGAAGGCGTTCGCGCTGTCACCCCCGCTGAGCGGGTGCGCGGCCTCGGCCCGCAGCTCGGTCACGAGGTCCTGGGGAAGCTGGTCCACGGCAGTCATGCTTCCTGTCTAGCACTGCCCACCGACGCCCGACACCGCCCGGGCCCCTGCACTCAGCCCGCGGCGGGCTTGAGCGTGAACGATCTCAGCACGGGCAGCAGCTGGTGGCGGAAGAGATCGCTGGCCTGGAACTTCTGGCTCTCCTCGCCCATGTCCACCTCGTTGTTGATGCCACCCTCCTGGGTGCCCTCGAAGGAGACCATGGTGCCGTCCCCGCGGCTCACGTACCCGAAGAGCGGGTCCGCGCCGCTCGCAGAGGTCACGCCGTAGACGTGGGCCATGTGCACCCCGGGCGCCTGGCCGGGGAACGGACCGACCCCGATGGCGAGGGGCTGGCCGCTCGTGTCCACGGCGTCCGGAAGGCGGCCGAGGGTGGTGGGGTTCTGGGGCGTCACGGGGCTGGCGATCTGCCCGTCCGGACGGATGGACAGCGTGAACATCCGGGTGCCCAGCGCGTCCGCAACACCCCACGCGGGGTTCTCCGCGGTGGCGGTGGGCAGCTCGGAGACCGTCCAGTCCGCCGGGTAGCCGAAGGACACGGTGCCGTCCGGGGTCGTGAAGGTCTGCGTCAGGGCCACGTCCTGCCCGGCGCCGGTTGCCCGCGAGGACCCGCCACCCGCCGTGGGACTCGTCGAGCCGTCCGGGGAGGCGGAGGGGTTCGAGGAGGCGGAGGGGTTCGAGGAGGCTGACGGGTTCGAGGACGCGGAGGGCTCGGACGTCGCGCGCGACGGCGTCGGCCCCGGTTCCGACGGCGACGCCGCTCTGCTCGTGGCCGGGCCACCCGCCCGGTCGGTGGGCGGGAACCCGCCACCTCCGGATCCACCGGAGGTCCCGCACGCGGTGAGTGCGAGCACGAGGGCCGTTGTCGAGAGGGGACGGGCCAGGCGTGCGATCTCCATGGACTGGAGTGTCACAGGTCCCCGGGCCCGAATCAACCACCGCGAGCACACGCCGGTGCGGGAGTGCGCCGTCAGCCGAGCTGGGCCCGCACCCCGGCCAGGAAGATGTCCACGCCGGCCAGGAACTGCTCGCGGTCGTCGTGGTCCGCGAAGCCCGAGGCAATGGTGTGCAGGAACGGGAACTGCTCGGCGTCGAGCGCGAGCCACGCGTCCGGCAGCTCACGGTTCTCCGCACCGCTGCCCACCGCGAAGGACAGCAGGGTGCTGGCCGCGTTGAAGCACTGGGCCGCGGGGAGCTCCAGGCGCATGAACTGCTGGCCCATGACCTCGAAGAGGCCCAGGGCGTGCGGCTGCAGCGTGGCGTCGCGCATGAGGTACGGGCCGGCCCACTCGTGCCGCTGCAGGGTGTCGAAGAGCGATGCGGAGAGCGTGCGCAGGGTCGCGAAAGGCTCGTCGGACTCCGTGACCGGCGCGAGCACGTCCACGAGGATCGCGTCCGTGACCCGGTCCAGCAGCTCGTCGCGCCCGCCCACGTAGTGGTAGATCGCGCCCACTCCCGTCTCCATGCGGGCCGCGAGCGCCCGGAACGTCAGGGCGTCCTCGCCGGCCTCGTCCAGCAGGGCGACGGCCGCGGTGACCACCGCGTCCAGGGACAGGGCGGGGCGACCACCGCGGGGACGGCCCCGGGTGCGTTTGGGCGTGGTTGCAGAACTCATGGATTGCACTTTACCGAACCTCGTTCTAATATCGCGGCAGACAGAAAATAGAACGTCGTTCCAAGAAAGGTCGGGGCCATGTCCACCACCACGTCAGAGCCGACTTCCGAGTCGGCCTCAGAGCCCTCGACGGCTCCCGCCGGGGCACCCACCCCGAGCGCCGTCGTCGGCCGCACCCTGCGCCAGGCCCGGCTGCCGTTCGCGGCCCTGTGCCTGTGCTTCTTCGTCGAGATGGTGGACAACACCGTCCTGACCATCGCTCTGCCCACCATGAGCCGGGACCTGAACGCCTCCACCACCCAGCTGCAGTGGGTGACCGGCGCGTACTCGCTCATGTTCGGCTCCCTGCTGCTGACCTCCGGCTCGCTCGCGGACCGCTTCGGCCGACGCCGCGTCCTCACCGTGGGTCTCGCGGGCTTCGGCCTGGTCTCGGCCCTCGTGTGGGTCGTGCAGGACGCCAACCAGCTCATTGCGCTGCGCGCCGTGATGGGTCTCTTCGCCGCGTGCATGGCCCCGGCGACCATGTCCCTCGTCTTCCGGCTCTTCGACGACGAGAAGGTCCGGATGCGCGCCATCTCGATCATGGTGATCGTGGGCATGAGCGCCATGGCGCTCGGCCCGGTGGTCGCCGGCGGAGCCCTCGCCACGGTCAGCTGGCACTGGCTGCTGTTCGTGAACACCCCCATTGCGGCGTTCGCGATCCTCGGACTGATGTTCGGCGTCCCCCGGGACACCCCGGAGGACCTGCACGCCACCCCGCTGGACATCCCCGCCGCACTCGCCACCATGGCCGCCATGGGTCTCGGCTGCTACGCGTTCACCAGCGGCGTGGACAACGGCTGGACCTCGCCCCTCACCATCGCGTGCTTCGCCGGGGCGGTTCTCGCCGTGGTCGTCTTCGTCCTGCGGGAGCGGCGCGCCGCGCACCCCATGATCGACCTCTCGGTGCTCGCACACCCCACCGTCCGGGGTTCCGCGCTCGCCCAGATCGGCAGCTCGGTGGCCATGATGGCCGCGATGTTCATGCTGATCCTGCACTTCCAGTTCGCCCTGGGCTGGTCACCCATGAAGGCCGGGCTGGGCAACCTGCCGTTCGTCGTGATGATGATCGTCTCCAGCCCCGTCTCGGAGAAGCTGATCGCCCGGTACGGCCACCGCATCACGTGCCTGATCGCCACCGCCTGCGTGGTGGCGGGCACCCTGGTGCTGGCCTACGGCGTGGGACACGGCTACTGGATCCTCGCCATCGGCATGGGGATCATGGCCCTGGGCCTGCGCATCATCATGACCGTGTGCGCGGTGGCCCTGATCGAGGCCATGCCCGAGGACCAGACCTCCATGGGCACCGCGCTCAACGACGTCGGGCAGGAGCTCGGCAACTCGCTCGGCACCGCGGTGGTCGGCACCATCCTCGCCGCGCTGGTGGCTCAGACCCTGCCGGACGCCCCCTGGTCCCCCGAGTTCCTGGCGTCCTTCTTCCACGGCGAGCGCGTGATCTTCCTCGTGGTCGCGGCCCTCGTTGCGGTGATCAGCGGCTACGGCTGCTCCACGCTCACGGACTCCCGCACCGCGGACGAGCACTGACCTGACGCTGCGCCGGCACTGCGCCGGCGCACCCTCTCCGAGCGCCCGCCGTGTGACCTCCCGTTGCACGGCGGGCACCGCACCGTACGCCCTTCCCTTGACATCCGCGGCGGAGCCGTGCTACGTTTTCCAGCAACAAAGGATCAAGAGTCCCGGTGCGAAGCTCTGGCTAGCCGGGCGGCAACCCTCCTGCTGTAGTGGGGTGCCCCAGATGAGGATCCGGCCGCCGCGTGACCGCGCGATGGCAAGTACGGCGCTCGGAATCCACCTCCGGCGTCCTCCGCCGGAGGTTTTTCACATGTCCGCACCGTCAGCCGCCCCGCAGCACACCCGCCTGCCGGTGATCGAGTCCCCCACCACGACCCCGCCCACGGGCACGTCCTGGCTCGTGCGGCGGCCCCGGCGCTCCACGCTCGTGTCCTTCGAGGTCTTCCCGCCCCGCCCCACCGCGGACCCGGACACCGTGTGGTCCCACATCGACACCATGGCGGAGGCCGGGCCGGACTTCTTCTCCGTGACCCACGGCCACTCCGCGGACACCGGCGTCTCCCGCGAGGCCCTGCGGCACCTGCGCCGCACCACGGACACCCCCGTGATGGCGCACTTCACGTGCGGCGGCACGGACCGGGCGGGCCTCGAGCGCTCGGTGGAGCAGCTGCTCGACGACGGCGTCCGCGACCTCCTCGCCCTGCGCGGGGACCCGCCCCTGGGCCACGGCGAGTGGCGCACACCCCCGGGCGGGATCAGCCGCGCCTCGGAACTGGTGGCGCTGATCCGCGACGTTGAGCGGCGTCGTTTCGGGGACGGCTTCCGTCCCGGCACCCGGCCGCTGTCGGTGTCCGTGGCCTGCTACCCCTCCCCCGCGCGGGGCCGTGACTTCGAGGCGGACCTCGCGTCCCTGTGGGAGAAGCAGGAGGCCGGGGCGGACTACGCGATCACCCAGGTGCTCTACGAGCCCGAGGACTACGCCCGCTTCCTGGAGCGCGCCCGCTCCGAGGGCATCCACATTCCCGTGGTCGCCGGGCTCGTGCCGCTCACGAGTCCGCAGCGGCTGCGCCGGATGACCGAGATCACGGGCGTGCCCGTCCCGGGGCGGCTCACCGACTTCCTGGCCTCCGGGAGCGCGGAGGAGCTGCGCTGCCGCGGGATCGCCGCGACGCTCTCGCTCATCGACGATCTGCTGGACCTCGGCTGCGCGGGCTTCCACCTCTACACGTTCAACCGCCCGGACGCCGCGCTGGCCATCCTCGAGCACCTGCGTGTCCGGGACGCCGCCCGCGAGTACCGGGGCCGCAGTCCCGCCGCCTGACCCGGCACCCGTCCCCCACCCGCACCACCAACCGTTCCACGCGCAGGCCGCACGTGGTCACGGCACCCCACACCCTTTTCCGATCCGACCACGCAAGCACCGAAGCATCCACGGAGGAGTTCTCATGACCGCTCGACCCACCACCCCGTTCCCCGCCGCGACCGTCCTGGGCTACCCGCGCATCGGTCCCGACCGCGAGCTGAAGAAGGCTCTGGAGGCCCACTGGTCCGACGCCGCCGCCCACCCCGCCGAGACCGTGCTGGACACGCTCGCCCAGCTGCGCCGACGCACGACCACCCGCCTGGTGGAGCTCGGTCTCACCGGCGACGCCGCCGTGCCCTCGGAGGGCTTCGCCGTGGACCACGTGCTGGACACCGCTCTCGCCCTCGGTGCGGTGCCGGCCCGGTTCGCCGCGGACGGCTACAAGCCGGCGGCCCCGGACACCCCGCGCGGCGTGGAGCTCGTCACCGCGCTCTCCCGCGGCACGGACCACCTGGAGCCGCTCGAGCTGACCAAGTGGTTCGACACCAACTACCACTACTACGTCCCCGAGATCGGCCCGGACACCGCTCTGAGCGCCCATCCCGAGAGCCTGGTCGAGCGCTACGCCACCACGCTCGCCGCCACCGGCGTGGCCACCCGTCCCGTGCTCGTGGGGCCGCTGAGCCTGCTGCTGCTCTCCCGCGGGGAGACCACGGACGACGCCGGGGCCCGCCCGCTCGACCGGCTCGACGATGTCCTCGCCCTCTACATCTCGATCCTCTCCGCCCTCGCGGAGGCCGGGGTCGCGTGGGTGCAGCTCGACGAGCCCGCCCTCGCCGCGGACGGCTGGGACGTGCCGCGGGCCGAGCTCGTGGCCGCCCTCGAATCGGCGTACGCCCGCCTGAGCTACCCCTCGCACCGGCCGCAGATCCTGGTCACGGTCGGCTACGGGGACGCCGGCGAGGACGCGCAGCTCGCGCTGGCCCGCACGGACGTGGACGCCCTCGCCGTGGACCTCGACCGCGGGGACGTCCCCGGCGAGAGCGCCCTCGCGGCGTGGGGCGAGCGCCCGCTCGTGGCCGGCGTGGTCGGCGGGCGCACCGTGTGGCGCACGGACCTCGCGCGCGCCGTCGAGAAGCTGGACCTGCTGCGCACCCGGGCCCGCGGGCCGGTGGCGGTGGGCACGGCGACGCCGCTGCTGCACGTGCCGCACGACGTCGCCCGCGAGACCCGGCTGGACCCGGAGGTCCGCGCGTGGGTCGCGTTCGCGGACCAGAAGGTGAGCGAGGTCGTGGCCCTGGCGCGCGGCGTCGGCGAGGGCTGGGACGCCGTGGCCGAGACGCTGCGGGAGGACGCCGCCGTGCGTGAGGCCCGGGCGAACCACCCGGCCACGCACCGCGCGGAGGTCCGCGAGCGCACCGCCGCCGTGCGGGACGGTGACCGCCGCCGCGACTCCGCCGAGGCCCGGCGCGCCGCGCAGCACGAGCGGCTCCGGCTGCCGGAGCTGCCCACCACGACCATCGGCTCCTTCCCCCAGACCCTGGACGTGCGCCGGGCGCGCGCCGAGCACCGCGCCGGGCGCATCCCGGAGGCCGAGTACACCGCCCGGATCCGCGAGGAGATCGCCCGCACGGTGCGGGCGCAGGAGCAGCGCGGCCTGGACGTGCTCGTTCACGGGGAGGCCGAGCGCAACGACATGGTGCAGTACTTCGCGGAGGCGCTGGACGGCTTCGCGACCACGCAGCACGGCTGGGTGCAGTCCTACGGCTCGCGGTGCACCCGCCCGTCGATCCTCTTCGGGGACGTCTCCCGCCCGGCGCCCATCACGGTGGACTGGACCTCCTACGCGGCGTCCCTGACGGAGCGGCCCGTGAAGGGCATGCTCACGGGTCCGGTGACCATCCTGGCGTGGTCCTTCGTGCGCGACGACGCTCCCGCGGCGGAGGTCGCGGACCAGGTCGCCCTCGCGCTGCGGGACGAGATCACCGATCTGGAGGCCGCGGGCACCGCGATCATCCAGGTGGACGAGCCCGCGCTGCGCGAGCTGCTCCCGCTGCGTGAGGCTGACCGCCCCGCCTACCTGGACTGGTCGGTCGGCTCGTTCCGGCTCGCCACCGGAGGCGCGGCCACGGACACCCAGATCCACACCCACCTCTGCTACTCGGAGTTCGAGACCGTCCTGGACGCGATCGACGGCCTGGACGCGGACGTCACCACGCTCGAGGCCTCCCGCTCCGGGTCGGGGATCGTGGACGGGCTGGCCGCCGCGGACTTCCCGCGGGACGTGGGCCCCGGCGTGTGGGACATCCACTCCCCGCGCGTGCCCACGTTCGAGGAGGTCGCCGGGCGCGTCCGGCACGCCGCCCACGCCATCGGCGCGGACCGCGTGTGGGTCAACCCGGACTGCGGGCTGAAGACCCGCGGCTGGCCGGAGACGGAGGCCGCCCTCGACCGGCTGGTGGCCGCGGCCGTCACGGTGCGCGCGGAGCTCGCCACGGACGACGACGCCGCGGGGGCCCGTTCGACCCCGTCCCGTTCCACGTCGCCCGGTTCCGCGCAGCCCGCTCTCGCCTTCGAGCGCTGAGCACCGCACCCCGCGACCCCCACGGGTCCACGTCCAGAGCACACGACGTGGCCGTGCCGCCGCCTCCACCGGGCGGCACGGCCACCGAGGAACGGAGAAAGTCATGAGCACGAGCACGGCTCCCGCACCGCTGGGGACACCGATCGTCCAGCCCATCCACCACAGCGCGGCCTACGCATTCGAGACCCTGGCGGACGCCCGCGCGGTGTTCGCGCAGCGCGCCGGAGGGTTCACCTACGCCCGGACGGGCAACCCCAACGTCGCGGCGCTCGAGGCCGAGATCACCCGCCTGGAGCACGGCGAGTGCGCGGTGGCCACGGCCTCCGGGCAGGCCGCGGTGACCCTCGCACTGCTCTCGCTCACGGGCCCCGCGAAGGACGCGCACGCCGTCGTCTCCTCCCGGATCTACGGGGGCACGGTGGACCTGCTCACAGACACGCTCGCGGACACGGGCCTGGAGGTCACGTTCGCGGATCCGCGGAACCCGGACGAGTGGGAGGCGGCCGTGCGCGAGGGCACGCGGGTGTTCCTGCTCGAGTCGATCGCCAACCCGCTGACCGAGCTGCCCGAGCTGGAGGCCATCGCGGAGATCGGGCACCGCCACGGGGCCGTGGTGGTCGTGGACAACACCGTCGCCACCCCGCACCTGTACACGCCCGGGGCGCACGGGGCGGACCTCGTGATCCACTCGGCCACGAAGTACCTCGCCGGTCACGGCGGGCCCCTCGGAGGTCTGCTCGTGGACACCGGCCGCTTCGACCCGACCCGCGATCCCGAACGGTGGCCGTGGCTCACCCGGCGGCAGCACCGCTGGGGCGGCCGCTCCCCCAGGGAGGTCTACGGGCCGAAGCGCGCACTGCTGGGGGTGGCCCGGTGCAAGTACCTCAACGACCTCGGTCCGTGCATGGGGGCGACCACCGCCCACGAGATCCTGCAGGGCATCTCAACGCTCGGCGTGCGGGTCGAGCGCCAGACGGCCACCGCGCAGCGGCTTGCCTCGACACTGTCCCAGCACCCCGCCGTCGCCCGGGTCCACCATCCCCGCTTCACCGGGGCCCGCCAGGCGGCGCTGCTGGAGGCCGGCGGCTACCGCGGTGCCGGTGCGGTGTTCTCGGTGGACCTCCGCGGCGCACCCGAACAGGTCGAGCAGGTGGTGGACGCGCTGCGTCTGATCAAGCTCGCCGCCAACATCGGGGACGTGCGCACCCTGGTCGCGCACCCCGCGAGCATGACCCACTGCCGGCTCACCCCCGAGCAGTTCGAGGCGAGCGGCATCACCGAGAACACGCTGCGCTTCACCGTGGGGCTCGAAGACGAGGCGGACCTCACCGCCGACCTCTTCCAAGCCCTCTCGGTGATCGCCCCCGCGAGGTCACCGCAGGTCCCCGCGTAAGGACATGTCGACTCCGGATCACCGCTGAGGGCACGGCCACCCGCAGGCCCTACCAGTCGCGGTCCCTGCCACTCGCCGACGTAACATCCGCTTCGCTCCCGGCACCCTCCCGGCACCCCACCCACACGACGTCACACCCTTCACACCCACTCACAGGAGACCTCCCATGACGCAGCACGGACTCGCCACGCGAGCCATCCACGACGGCCAGCAGCCGGACCCGACCACCGGCGCCGTCGTCCCACCCATCTACCAGACCTCCACGTTCGTGCAGGACGGAGTCAACCAGTTCCGTTCCGGCGGGCACGAGTACAGCCGCGGCTCCAACCCCACGCGCAATGGCTTCGAGGAGCAGCTCGCCTCCCTGGAGAGTGGCAGGCGGGCCTTCGCCTTCGCCTCCGGCATGGCGGCGGAGGACGCGCTGCTTCGGGCAGTCCTGTCTCCGGGCGACCACGTGGTCCTCGCCTCGGACGTCTACGGCGGCACGTTCCGCCTGGTGGACCAGGTCCTCTCCTCGTGGGGCATCGAGCACAGCTTCGTCCCCTCCGCCTCCGCCGACGACGCCGCGGCCACCATCCAGCCGGGCCGCACCGCCGTGCTCTGGCTGGAGACACCGTCCAACCCGTTGCTGCGCGTTGCGGACATCGCCGCGTGGGCACGAGTTGCGGAAGACGCCGGCGCTCTGCTCGTCGTGGACAACACGTTCGCCACTCCCGTCCTGCAGAACCCGCTGACGCTCGGTGCACACGCGGTCATCCACTCGACGACCAAGTACATCGGGGGCCACTCGGACGTGCTCGGCGGGGCCGTCGTAGTGGGAGACGCGCAGTGGCGCGGCCAGCCCCTCACGGACGTCATCGCCTTCCAGCAGTTCGCGTGCGGTGCCGTGGCCGCACCCTTCGACTCCTTCCTGGCAGCCCGGGGGCTCAAGACGCTTCCGCTGCGCATGGAACGACACTGCGCCAATGCGCTGGCCGTGGCCGAGTTCCTGGAATCGCGGGAGGACGTCCTGGAGGTGAACTACCCGGGGCTCCGCAGCCACCCCCAGCACGACCTCGCCACCCGGACTCTCAACGGTGGATACGGGGGCATCATCTCGTTCCGTCCCGCCGGCGGGGTCGAGGCGGCCGACGAGTTCGCCAAGACCTCGGAGCTGTACAACCTCTCGGTGAGCCTCGGTGGCGTGGAGTCGCTCGTGTGCGTGCCGCACAGCATGACTCACGCCCCCCGGGTGGGCACTCCGTACGAGGTTCCCGAGGATCTCGTACGCCTGTCCGTGGGGATCGAGGACCTCTCCGACCATGTGGAGGATCTCGACGCGGCCCTCAACCAGGCCACCACTGCGTCCCGGGTGCTGCTCGCGGGGTAGCACCAGAGTCCACCGGCAGCGCAGCGGCATACGCCATACGGCGCAGGGGAAGGGCAGGAGAAACACCACGCAGGGCAGGGAAAAC
>NZ_BJNW01000025.1 GCF_006539885.1 Kocuria varians
TCCCGGGGCAACCCGGGGCGGGCCGCCGCGCCGTTGCTGCGTGGGCACGGGCTCTCGCGCCGATGAAGGCCTCGAGCGGGGCGGGAGCACTGCCATCCCGCCGACAGCATCCGTAGAGTGGGGTGCAGATCACAGCACACCCCGGCGGGACGGAGAGGTACCAGTTATGAGCACTCAGGATCTGATGGCGGACGCCGCACGGCGACCGGTCGAGGCGGCGGAAGCTGCGCTGGAGTGGATCACCCCTGCCGTGCTGAACCGCATGCCGGGGGAGACCCACAACTCGATCGCCTGGCTCGTGTGGCATGCGGCGCGGCAGCAGGACGTGCAGATCGCGGAGCTGTGCGACGGCGAGCAGATCTGGACCTCCCAGGGGTGGTGCAACAGCTTCGGCCTGGACCGCCCGAACAAGGACTTCGGCTTCGGGGACACCCCGCAGGACGTGGCGAAGGTGCGCGTCTCGGACCCCGGCCTGCTGCTCGGCTACCTGCGCGCGGTGTGCTGCGCCACGGCGTCGTACGTGCGAGGTCTCTCGGACGAGGACCTCGACGAGGTGGTGGACGAATCGTGGGACCCGCCCGTGACCAGGGGCATGCGCATCGTCTCCACGGTCATGGACGCGGACCAGCACGTGGGCCAGGCGGCCTACGTGCGGGGGCTCGTGGACGACGACTGGACCGGGAAGTACTGACACCTGCTGTCACAAGGTCCATGCATGAACATGTAGACCGAGAATCCGCCTAGAATGGCCGTCACCGACGGTCGGTCCCGCGGGCTCACGGCTCCGGCAGCCCCCTCCTCCCCCCCCCCGAAGAAGCGATCATTCACATGGCTCGTTCACGCGCTCGCTCTGCCGCGGCCAGGAAGCCCTCCATGGCTCTGACCGCCTTCACCTCCTTCTCCGTGCTCGTGGCCGTGAGTGTGGCCCTGAGCAACGGCACCGCCACGGCTCCGTGGCAGCCCGCGATGGCGCACGATGCGCAGGGCCCCCACCAGGCGGTCCCCGCTGGTCAGACCCAGGGCGACGACGCCGCGCAGCCCGCCCGCGCCTCCCTCTTCGCCTCCGTGGCGGACCCCGCCGAGATCTCGAAGGCCCAGGCGGTTCCGGCGTCCCTGTCGGTGGCCGGCAGCTCCGCCCCCAATGCGACGGGCGGCATCGGCACCCTCGGAACCCTCGGAACGGCCAGTGGTGGATCTGGCGCCGGGCAGGGGAAGTCCTCGGGGAAGCTCGCCTCGTGCGCCACTTCGGCGTTCGACGGCAAGCACGCGGTCCACACCCTGATTGCTCCCGCCCACCCGGTGATCGTGCTGAAGGGCGGCGAGTTCGGCTGGCGCACCGCCCCGGACACCGGTCAGCACGAGCTCCACAACGGCTCGGACATCGCCGCACCCGAGGGCAGCCCGGCCGTGGCCGCGCTCGACGGCACCGTGACCGCCGTGTTCTGGGACGTGTGGGGCGGCAACCGCGTGGAGGTCTCCCATGCGAACGGCATGAAGACCACCTACAACCACCTCAGCAAGGTCATGGTGCGGGTGGGGGACTCGCTCAAGGCCTCGGAGCAGCTCGGCGAGGTGGGCCAGACCGGCCTGCGCGTGACCGGGCCGCACCTGCACTTCGAGACGTGGGTGGACGGCAAGGTCGTGGACGCCCAGTCCTTCGACTGGGAGACCTGCGCGGGCATCATCAAGGCCTCCCGTGCGCCGTACACCACGCAGGACGAGAACTCCGTGCAGCCCAAGACGGACCCGAACGCGAAGCCCGGCACGGACCTCGGCCCGATGCCGGACCCGGCGGGTCTGTCGAGCGCGGAGCGCGAGCGCCTTGCCGCGCTCGCCCGCAAGGACGGCAAGGGGACGACGACGCCCGGCACCGGCCACAGCGGCGGGAACCCGGGGGGGAAGGGCGGCTCCGGCGGGAACTCCCAGGGCAAGGACAACTCGAAGGGGACTCTGACCGCGGGCGGCCAGCAGACCCCGCCGCCGTCGACGGGCACTGGCGACAAGAAGCAGGACAAGCAGGACAAGCAGACGCCGAGGCCGGTTCCGAGCACCACGACCACGCAGCCGACCAAGTCACAGCCGAGCGGCACCCCGGGGTCGACCCCGAAGCCGACGCAGCCGGCCACGGGGAAGCCGAGCGGCACCCCTGGTTCGACCACGCTCCCCACGCAACCCCCTGCACCGGTGGACCCCCGCACGGCACCCGTCACCTCCCTGACCACGTTGGTGCAGCTACAGCAGCGGACCCAGGCCACGGTGGGTGCGCATCTGGCTCTGCGCTCGGATCAGCAGGTCAAGGCGTACGCCGTCGGCTCCCCTCTGGACCAGGAGCTCCAGGCTCTCCTGCTTCAAGGCAAGGCGCTAGGGGTGCCCGTCTCCGATCCGTACAGGAAGAAGCTGGCTGCGGCGAGCAACGCGGTGACGGCGGCGTCGCCGGTCGCCGGGAGCGCCAAGCCCGTGGACCCCGCGCTCACGAAGGCCGCGACGGATGCCTTGGGGGCGTTGCAGACCGAAGCGCTCAAGGCGCCCGCCTATCAGCCTGCCGCTGTGGCGGGTCCGGGCGCCGGGACGAACCCCGGCGTTGCCGTACCCGGGGAAGCCGCGCCCGCAGCCCCTGCCGGGCCCGGAGCTGGCGCTCCTGCGGCTCCCGCGAAGTAGTCGCAGGCCTCCGCCCACAGGCACCCTCGGACACCGCGGGCCCCGCACAGCGCATCATCGCCGTGCGGGGCCCGTGGCCGTACAAGGGGGGCGTCAGGCGCTGCGCACCCGCACACCGGTGCTCGGGCGGGTCAGCATGTGGGTCCAGGAGAACGTGAGGTCGTCCTGGTCGCTCGGCAGCTGCACCTCGGGGCGACAGAGTGCCACCACGGCGGCGGAGAGGGACGTGACCGCGATCTTCTCACCGGGGCAGCGGTGACCGGTGCGCACGTCCGCGCCGCCCTGGGGGATGAAGGTGGGGATCGCCTCGGCATCCTCCACCCCCAGGAAGCGCTCGGGGTCGAACGTGGCCGCCCGGTCCCAGGTGGCCGGGTCCGTGTTGGTCCCCAGGATGTCCAGGACCACCCGCTCGCCCTTGTGCACGGGGCAGCCCTGGATCTCGGTGTCCGTGGTGACCTCGGCCGGGAGCATGGGCACGAACGGGTACACGCGGCGGACTTCCTGCGCGAAGGCCACGGCCTCGGGCACGTCCAGGAGGGTGCCACCCCGCTGCTCGGAGGCCGCGCGGATGCGCTTGATCCACTCGGGGTGCTCCGCCAGGGCGGTGGCCGCGAACGCCGCGAAGCGGGCCACGGCCACGTTGGGGCGCGTGAGGTTCTGCAGCTCGATGCCGGCGGTCTTGGCGTCCACGAGCTCACCGTTCTCGTCCACGAGACCGGCCATGTGCGCGAGCACCGAGTCCTCGGGCGCGGCGACCTTGCCCGAGCGCACGTCCTTGATGAGCGCGGCGAAACGGCGGTCCAGGGCGATCCGGTCCAGCCGGGAGACCAGGTGGGTGGCGGGGCGCCCGAAGGTGTCCAGCAGGCGGCTCATGCGGTGGGCCCAGCGGTCCATCTCCTGCGTGCTCCAGGGGATCCCGGCCCACCGGAAGGACGCGCGGCCGAACGCGATGGCCGTGCTGTCGTAGACGTTGTCGCCGTCCTTCCACCGCGTCACGAGGTCCTCGAGCTCCTGCGCCAAGAACGGCTTGTACGCGGCCACGCGCTCGTCCTCGTACGCCATGTCCGCGAGCTGGTTCTTGCGCACCCGGTGGGCCTCGCCGTCCAGGCCGTGCACCGCGCCCGCCCCGAAGAGGGGTCCCTGCACGACGCCGGGCATGGCGCCGTCGCGCTGCACGCGGGAGGTGTCGTAGAAGAGCTTGACGCCCTCCTCGCCACGGACCAGGACGGTCTGCTTGCCCAGCAGCGGCATGCGCACGGGGCAGCCCGAGTCCGCGGACAGGCCCGCGCGGCGTCGTGCGCGGGAGGCGAAGAGGTAGCCGGAGCGCAGCAGGGAGAGGCCCTGCTCGGAACGTGTCTGGCCGATCTGTGAAGTCATGCCCCCAGTATGGGGCCGGACGCTGACGGGCTGTGCTCAGGAACGGCCGCGCACCCGCAGCGCGCCCGCGAAGAGGAACGCCAGCACGCCCATGAAGGGGAAGACGAACAGGGCGGTGCGCAGCCCCACGGCGTCCGCGAAGAGGCCCACCAGGGGCGGGGAGATCACGAAGACGATGCGCATGCACCAGCTCACGAGCGTGAGGCCGGTGCCCGGTTTCAGCCCCGGTGCGCGGTCCGCGGCGGCGTAGGCGTTCGGGACCATGGTGGCGCAGCCGAAGCCCGCGAGCGCGAAACCCCCCAGAGCCACCCAGGGGGCGGGGGCCAGGGCCACGGCGCCGAGGCCCACGAGGATCAGCACACCTCCGATGCGGGTGACCAGCACCGCGCCCAGGGCGTCGATGAGCCGGTCGCCCAGGAGGCGACCCACGAACTGCGCACCCACGAGGCTCACGTAGCCCAGGCCCACCATGCCCACGGGGGCGGAGAGGACGTCCCGGAGGTAGACGGCGGACCAGTTGGACCCCACGTCCTCCACGAGCACCCCGGACATGGCGATCACGGCAATGGGCAGCAGGGCGAGCAGCGCGGCACCGGTGCCGCGCGGGAGCCGGGGGAGCCCGGCGGTGTCCAGGGGAACGCTCTCGGCTTGGGCGGCGGCGTGGGAGTCCGGGTCGTCCGGCACGGCCCAGCGCATGGCCAGCACGGCAACCGCGGCGAACAGCACCGCACTGGTGAGGAAGTGCCACACGAACGGGACGTGCAGCGCCGCGGCACCTGTGCCCATGAGCCCGCCGATCACGGCACCCACGCTCCACAGGGCGTGCATGGAGTTGATCATGGAGGTCCCGGCCAGTCGCTGCACCCGCAGCCCCTGGGCGTTCTGGGCGGTGTCCACCACGGCGTCCAGCATCCCGGCGAGGAAGAGCCCCGCCCCGAACACGGCGAGCACCGGCACGGAGCCTGCCACGAACACCGCGGTGGCCAGCAGCACGGATCCCACGGCCGCGGTCCGGGCGGTCCCGAAGCGCCGCAGGATGGGCGCGGGGAGTGGCCCGGCCACCACACCGCCGATCGGGAACGCAATCACCGCCAGCCCGTACATCGCGTTGGAGAGCTCGAACATGTCCTTGATCTCCGGCAGCCGCGGCAGCAGGTTGGAGAAGATCGCGCCGTTCGTGAGGAACAGCAGGGACGCGGCGATCCGCGCGCGGATGATGCGCGCGGGGTCCATGGGCGGGGAGGCGGCGGGGACAGACACGTCCCCCAGGCTACGGGGCGGGCCGGAGCGGGCCTGTCACGGCGTCGTCACGCGACCTCCCACGTGTTCCCGCACGCGTGCGCCGGGCTCTCTCGTGCCCTGCCAGGTCCCCGCCGGACGACGACGCCGCCCGCGTGCTCCCTGCCCCGCCGCGCCTTCTGCCCGGTCGCCCGTCCTACCCGTCGCCCGCCCTGCCCGGCACAGGAAAGGGCCCCGCGGCCGCCTGGTCAGCGGTGCCGCGGGGCGCCCGTCCGGGGCCCGTACGCCCCGGACGGGAGATCTACTGCTCCCGGGAGGAAGTGGGGGAGGCGCTCGCCGCGGGGTTGCTCGGGGACCTGCTGGCGGACCCGCTCGCGGACGGTGAGCTCGGGGCGGCGCTGGCCGACGGTGAGCCGTGGCGAGGACCGTCCTCCTCGTGCGCGGAGTTGCGCTCCCGCCACGCCTGACCCCACTCGTCCGTGTACCCGGAGTCCTGGATGTCCACGGGCATGCCCTGCAGGAACAGGCACGGCCAGCCCTTCGGGGCGGCGGAGCACACGGTGTCCGCGTCCACGGAGGACGTCCGCTCCGGGTCCTTCTTCCCGGCCGCGGTCACGGCGCGGTGCCCGGCTCCGGAGGGAGTGGCCCCGGTGGCCTGGTGCGCGGCGTCGTCGGCCGTGGTGAGCGCCGGGAACGCGGAGAACGACGGCGCCGGGGACAGCGCCGAGAACTCCGACGGGTCGGGCGGCGTCGAGGACTCGGTGTCCGACGAGGACGACGGATCCCCCGAGGACCACGGGTCCGCCGTGCGGGGGTGGCGGGGGTCCGGGAAGTCCTTCTGGCTGGCCTCCGGGTACCAGTAGTCGGCACCCGGCATGGCGGCGCCGTAGGTCCCCGTGGAGGCCGTGACGGAGGTGCGCTTCGGCGCGGAGCCGTGGGCGTTCACGATGGCCACCCCCTGGTTCACGTGGGCGTCCAGCCGGTCGCTCACGCGCACGCCGTCCAGCAGCACCTGGCCCGTGGTGGCGCGGGCGTCCAGGACGGCGGCCTCCACGTCGTGGGCGCTGATGCTGCCCACCTCGGTGGTGGCCTGGACGGTCTTGAACGTCCCCGACACGTTCACCGATCCGGTGGAGCCGCTGATGTCCAGGGACGCCGCGGGCGCCTTCTGGGGCACCACCACGGACACGCCCAGGGAGCGGTTGCCCCACCGCGAGTCGCTCGTGGGCGGCTCCAGCCGGAGCACACCGTTCGAGAGCTCCGGCGCAGGCTGCCGGTCGGACAGACCCCAGCCGGTCTCGTGCCACGTGACCTCCACGTGGTCCACCGTGGGGCTGGTGGAGACGTCCACCGAGGACGTGGCCGCGTCCACCCGGATCTGGGAGACCGCGGCGTCCGCGGTCCACGACCCCGTGCGCTCCTGCGTCATGGCCAGTGCCGTCGCCGTCCCCGCACCACCCAGCAGCAGGGCGAGCGCGCCCACGCCGCCCACCACGGCGGTCGCGGTGTTCCACGCGCGGCGCTCGCCGCGGCCCACGGGGCGGCCCTGCGGCGGGTGGCCCGGGAACTGCTGACCCTCCGTCTGGTGGTCCTGGAACTGGTGGGGTTGAAACCGGCCGGGCTGGGACTGGTCCGGCTGGATCTCGCCGGGCCCGAACGGCGGGTGCGGCTCGCTCGGGGGCCGGCCGGGCGGCGTCGTCGTGCCGGGGTGGGTGGAGGGCGCGCCCTGCGAGGGGGCGGCGGAGAACGCGGGGTTCTCGGGCGTGGGAGGGACGGGATCCGGGGTGCGAGAGGTCATGTCAGGTCCTAGAGGGAGTGGTCCGAGTAGCCGAGGTACTTGAGAACGGCCAGAACCCTGCGGTTGCCGGTCTCCGAGGTGACGCCCAACTTGGCGAAGATCGAGCCGATGTGCTTCTCCACGGCCGATTCGGTGAGGTACAGGTTCGCGGCGATGGACGCGTTCGAGAGTCCCTGCGCCATGAGCCCCAGCACCTCGCGCTCCCGCGGTGAGAGCAGCTCCATGTCGTTGCGGTGCCGCGAGCGCACCAGGATCTGCGTGAGCACCTCCGGGTCCAGCACGGTGCCGCCGGAGCCCACGGTCTGCACGGACTCGAGGAACTGCTCCACGTCCGCCACGCGGTCCTTGAGCAGGTAGCCCAGGCCCTCGCGGCGCGAGGCGATCAGCTCGGACGCGTAGCGCTCCTCCACGTACTGGGACAGCACCAGCACCGCCACCTGCGGGTGGGCGGAGCGGATGAGCACGGCGGCGCGGATGCCCTCGTCGCTGAACGTGGGTGGCAGCCGCACGTCCACCAGGGCGAAGTCCGGGTGGTGCCCCTCCACGGCCTTCACGAGGCCCTCGGCGGTGTCCGTCTCCGCCACCACCTCGTGCCCGGCGTCCGTGAGCAGGCGCACGAGCCCCGCGCGCAGCAGGACGGCGTCCTCGGCAATCACGATCCGCATCTCAGTTCTCCTCTCCTGCGCCGGGGTACGACGACGCCGGACCGCCCGTTGTCCGCCCCGGCCCACTGTGGGCGCGGGGACCGTCCTCGCGCTGCGTCCCGGGGGCGCGTCCCTCGGGGTCGTGCTCCGCGGCGGTGGTGCGGGGCGTCGAGGAGCCGCCGCGCGGCGTCGTCGTCCCGGGGCCTGCCGCGCTGCCCAGGGGCAGCTCCACGACGACCTCCGTGGGACCGCCCACGGGGGAGTTCACGAAGAACCGTCCCCCGGCGGAGCGGATCCGGTCCTGGATCCCCGAGAGGCCCCCGCCGGGCACCACGCGGGCGCCGCCGCGGCCGGTGTCCCGGACGCCCGCGACCACCACCGTGGTGCCGGGCACGGGACCGTCCTGCAGGGACACGGCGACCTCCGCGGAACGGGCACCGGAGTGCTTGACCGCGTTGGTGAGGCTCTCCGAGACGGCGAAGTAGACGGCCGCCTCCGTGCGCGGTTCCAGGCGGGGGACGGTCACGGCCACGTCCACGGGGAAGGGGGCCTGCGCGGCCACGGCGGACAGGGCGGCGTCGAGTCCCCGGTCCTCGAGCACCGCGGGGTGGAAGCCGCGGGCCAGCCGGCGCAGCTCGGTGATCGCGGCCTTGGTGGTGCCGTGGGCCTCCGCCACGAGCTCCTTGGCGGCCGCGGGGTCCGTGTCGATCTTGGACTTGGCCATCGAGAGGTTCATGGCCACCGAGACCAGCTGGGGCTGGACGCCGTCGTGCAGGTCCCGCTCGATGCGCGAGCGCTCCGTCTCCGAACCGCGCACTGCGGCCTCCTTGGCGGCGGACTCGTACTCGGCGCGGCGCCGGGACTCCGCGGCCTCACGACGCAGCCGCACGGCCTCGCTCTGGCGCAGCAGACCCGCGGACAGCCCCCGGTGCGCGAGCGTCACGAGCACGCCCAGCAGGATGCTCAGCACCACGGCGAGCACGGCCCCGACCACGAGCGTCCACACGGGAAGGTTCCCGGCGCGCTCCAGCCCGTGCACCACCACGGAGTCGCTCGGCATGAAGATCGGGGCGAGCATCCCGGCGATCCCGGCGCCCACCACCAGCCACGGCAGCAGGGCCACCCAGCCCAGGGCGCACGTGAGCACCAGGTGCAGCATCCCGAGCCACAGCGGGCCGTCGCTGAGGTCCAGCCAGACCTGGTGGGGGATCCGCAGCCAGTCGCTGCGCGGACTGCGGCGGCGCCGCGGGTCCCGGATGTCCAGACCGAACGACGATGCCGAACGCCGCCGTTCCAGCCACACCGCCGCCACCATCACGTACACGGTCGCGGCGAGCACCAGCACCCCGAGGCCCAGCACCGGGAGGGTCATGACGCCCGCCACGACCATCGCGCCGATCAGCGTGAGCAGCGCGAAGTTCAGCACCGCGTCCACCACCAGGTCCAGGCCGCCGAAGATCAGCGTCTTGGGGGAGAGCATGCGCCACTCGCGAACCGCGCCGTCGCCGGTGCCCGGGGCCAGGTCGCGGCCGGCCGACGCCGTGCTGGCGCCGACGCCGCGCAGGGCCTGCTGGGCGCGCGGAGCCTGCGCGGCCGGGGCCTGGGTGGCAGACATCGGAGCGCCCGGCACCCGGGTGTGGGGCGGGCTCTGCGCGCCGCGCAGGGCGCCGTAGCCGGCTCCACCGACCGGGGGAAGGGGGCGCGTTTCGTCCGAGGCCGGGGGAAGCGGCCGCGTGCCCTCGGTGCTCGACGGCAGGGCGCGCGTCGCCTCGGAGGCGGAGGGTATGGGCTGCGTGGCGTCGTCGTCCTCGCGGGATGCCGCGGGGAGCGGGCGGGTCCTGCCGTCAACCGGGGGAAGCGGCTGTGTCTCGTCCGTGGCCGGGGGAAGCGGTTCGGTGGCGTCCCACGGCGGGGTGGGCTGCGAGGCTGGTGTGCTCATGGCCTCCACGCTACGGACAACCCGGGCCGTGGCGCGCCAGAGCTGTCCACCGGGTCCGGGTGGGGTTTTCCGCACCGTGGCCCGCGCGCGGCAACCTCCCTCCACGCTCGCGCGTCCCGCCCGTGACGCAGCGCACTCCCGCCCTAGAGTGAGCCTCATGCAGCACGATCTCGTCGCCGCCGGGGAGCCCGGTCGGCAGGAGGTGCTGGCCACCGGCACGGAGGACCCGACTGCGCCGCCCCGGCCTCAGGTGGAGCGCGATCCCGCCCTGGACGCCGCCCGTGTGGGGTGCGTGATCGCGGTCGTGTGCATCCACATCCTCATGGTCACGCTCACCGCGGACCCGGCCAGCGGTGAGCTGCGCTCCGTGCTCGTGCCCACGCGGCAGTCCTGGTACTGGTGGGCCACCTGGATCTTCCAGATCATGCCCCTGTTCTTCGTGGTGGGTGGGGCGTCCGCGGCGGGGGCGTGGCGGCGTCGTCGTGCGGAAGGCATGGAATCGGCGGAGTACGTGCGCGAGCGCGCCCTGCGGCTCGTGCAGCCCGCAGCCCTGCTGTGGTGCGCGTTCGCTCTCGGGGCGGGTGCCGCGCTCGCGGCGGGCGTGGGGCCCGAGCTCGTGACGTTCGCGCTGTCCGGGATGGGCATGGCGCTGTGGTTCCTGGCCGCGTACCTGATCTGCCAGGCGGTCACCCCCGCGTTCCTCGCCCTGCACGAGCGCATGGGGTGGGTGTGGTGCTGGGTGCTGCTCTCGTGCACCGTGGCGGTGGACATCCTGCCGATCACCACCGGGGAGCCCTGGTGGGGGCTGCTCAACATGGTCTTCGTGTGGCCGCTCGTGCAGCAGCTCGGGTTCTTCCGCGCGGACGGGTGGTTCGCGGCCCGTTCCCGCCTCACCCTCGTGGCGCTCGCGGCGGCCGGCTACGCGCTGCTCGGGGTGTGCGTGGCCTCCGGCGACTACGCCCCGGACATGCTCACCAACCTCAACCCGCCCACCGTGTGCATGGTGCTGCTGGGCTTCTCGCAGGCCTCCCTGCTGGAAGTGGCTTCACCCGCGCTGGCCCGGCTCATGCGCGCGCCAGCCGCCCGGGCAGTCGCCCACGTGGTGGGCACCCGCGCGATGACCATCTACCTGTGGCACCTGCCCGTGGTCGTGGCGGTCATGGCCGCGTGGTTCTTCGCCGGCGGCCACGACCCCGTCCCCGGCTCCGCCGCGTGGTGGCTGCTGCGGATCCCCCTGGGCCTCGTGTGCTGGGTGGTGGTGCTGCTCGTGGCCACGGCGCTGCGCCGGGGCGAGACGGCGTCGGTCGAGCCGTGGGGCGCGCGCCCGCTGTCCGGGACCGCCGTGTTCCTGGCGGTGGTGTGCGGGGTGGTGCCCCCGCTCGTGGAGATCGTCACGTGGCTGAACATGCCGCTCGTGGTGGCGGGGGCGCTGGGGGCGGTGCTCGCCGTCGTCGTGCTGCGCTCCGGGCAGGTGCACCCGGAGGGCGGTCAGACCCGCGGCGTAGGATCGGGCCCGCCATCGTCCCGTGGTGCCCTGCGAGGACCTCGTGCGGGCGGCCACGGTGACATCGACCGGGGGCACACCCCCGCGAAGAGGAGATGATCGCATGGCTTCCAAGGAACCGGTGCGCGACAGCGCCGAGCACAACGCCTACTTCCCGTCCGAGTACTCGCTGGGCCAGTACGTGGCCCCCACCACGGACTTCGACGGCGCGAAGGGCGTCCCCACGGTCTCGTCCGGACCGCGCAAGATCCTGACCGTCCTCACGGACGAGCGCTACCTGCCCCTGCAGGACGACATCTACTTCTCCACGGGCAACCACCCGGTGGAGACCCTGCTCCCGCTCATGCACCTGCGCGCCGCGGGCTACGAGACGGACGTGGCCACCTTCTCGGGCAACCTCGCCAAGTTCGAGCTGTGGGCCATGCCGGAGAAGGACGACGCCGTGCAGCAGGCCTGGGAGGAGCTGCGCCCGCAGTTCGAGCGCCCGCAGACGCTCTCGGAGATCGCAGACGGCCTCGGCGAGGACAGCGACTACGCCGCCGTGTTCATCCCCGGCGGCCACGGTGCCACCATCAACCTCGCGGACAGCCCGGAGGTGGGCCGCGTGCTCGCCTGGGCCCTGGAGAACGAGCGGCCCGTGATCACCCTGTGCCACGGTCCGGCCGCCCTGCTCTCGGCGGTGGGTCCGGACGGCAAGAACCTGTTCGCCGGCTACGAGGTCACGGTCTTCCCGGACGCCCTGGACTCCGGGCCCAACATCGAGATCGGCTACCTCCCGGGCCGGATGACCTGGCTCGTGGCGGACGGGCTCACCAAGGCCGGGCTCACGGTGCTCAACGACGACATGACCGGCAAGGTCCACAAGGACCGCCGTCTGCTCACCGGCGACAGCCCCCTGGCCTCCAACGCGCTGGGCCGCCTCGCGGTGGAGACCCTCACGGGCTCCACCTACGCGGACTGAGCACTCCTCGTCCTCCCCGGTCTTCTCCCGGCTCAGCCCTGCTCGTTCGGGCGGGTGAACGGGAAGGCCAGGGTGGCGCGGATGTTGGTGCCCGTGAGCATCATGATCAGCCGGTCCACGCCGATGCCCAGACCGCCCGTGGGAGGCATCGCGTACTCCAGTGCCGTGAGGAAGTTCTCGTCCACCTCCATGGCCTCCGGGTCCCCGGCGGCCGCCTTGAAGGACTGCTCGGTCAGGCGGTTGCGCTGGTCCACCGGGTCCACGAGCTCCGAGTCGGCCGTGCCGATCTCCGCGCCGAACGCCACGAGGTCCCACCGCTCCGAGAGCTTGGGGTCCGTGCGGTGCGTGCGCGTGAGCGGGGAGGTCTCCAGCGGGAAGTCCGTGTAGAACACCGGCAGGGTGGTCTGGCCCTCCACGAGCTCGTCGTAGAGCTCCAGGACCACTTCACCGGCGGTCATGGTCTCGGTCCAGTGGACGTCGTGCGCCGAGGCCACCCGCCGCACCTCCTCCACGGGGGTGTCCGAGGTGAGCAGCGTGCCGGTCGCCTCGGAGATGGCCTGGTGCACGGGGATCACGGGCCACTCGTGGTCCAGGGGGATCCGGGTCTCGCCGCCCTTCCCGTCCGGGCGGACCGCGACGGGCTCGCAGTGGATCGCCGTGGCGACCTCCAGGATGAGGTCCCGGGTCAGCACCCGCATGGTGTTGTAGTCCCCGTGGGCCGCGTCGGCCTCCACGGACGTGAACTCCGGGTTGTGGGTGGCGTCCGCGCCCTCGTTGCGGAAGTTGCGGTTGAGCTCGAAGATCCTGTCCATGCCACCCACGCACAGGTGCTTCAGGTACAGCTCCGGCGCGATCCGCAGGTAGAGGTCCGCGTTGTACGCATTGATGTGCGTGAGGAACGGGCGGGCGCTCGCACCACCGTGCACTGCATGCAGCATGGGGGTCTCCACCTCCATGTAGCCGCGGTCCATGAAGGAGCGGCGCATGGCCGCGATGCCGCGCGAACGGGCCCGCAGCAGGGCCGAGGACTCCTTGTTCACGATGAGGTCCAGGTAGCGCTGGCGCACCCGGGCCTCCGGGTTGGTGAAGCCGGTGTGGTCGCTGGGGACCGGGCGCAGGGACTTGGAGGCCATGGCCCAGGACGTCGCCAGCAGGGACGGTTCCCCCTTGCGGCTGCGGCCCAGGATGCCGGTCACGGAGATCTGGTCGCCCACGTCCACCGTGCGCCGCCACAGCCGCAGCAGCTCCGGGTCCATGACATCCGCCTCCAGGATCACCTGCAGCCGAACGTCCCGTTCCTCGATCACGGCGAAGGCGACGCCGCCGAAGTCGCGCAGGGCGCGCACGCGCCCCCCCGAGCGAGACCACGCCGGCCGAGGCGGCGTCGTCGTCCGCGAAGAACTCGAGCGCCCGCGTGAGGGGCATGGTGTACGGGACCTCCACGGGGTAGGGCTCCATGCCCGCCTCGCGCAGGACGTCCAGCTTGGCGTGGCGCACGCGCTGCTGCTCGTTCAGGTGGCGCACGGGGCGCGAGGGCGTGAGCAGCTCCTTGTCCTGGGCGATGGCCAGGTCCGCGAGCGGCGTCATGGTGCCGTCCGGCGCGGCGACGAGCGTCTCGCCGTCGTGACCGGCATGCGGCGCGGGACCGGGCAGGAAGCCCTCCGCGCGGCCGGTCGCGATGCCGATCACGGGCAGGTCCGCGGCGTTGCCGTAGCACAGGAAACGGCTGTCCCAGCGGGGCAGGTACTTGGCGTTGGCCTCGTAGAGCGACTCGAGCTGCCAGAAGCGGTTGCCCCAAGAGAGCACCCGGTCCGCGATCCGCACGCCCAGGCCGGCTCCCACCTTGTCCGCGCCGGTGAAGACGGAGCGGAACATCGCGAAGTTCAGCGAGACCTCCCGCACGCCCAGGTCCCCGCCCTCCTCGGCGAGCGCGGCGACCATGGCCTCGTTGACGCCGTTGGGGGCGTCCGGGGAGCGCCGCATCAGGTCCAGGGACAGACCCCGTGTGCCCCACGGGACGTAGGACTGCAGGGCGACGATCTCGCCGACGGCGTCACGTACCAGCACCGCCACGCAGCGGCCGTCCGTGCGGTCCGCGAGCCGGTTCAGCGCCATGGAGAAGCCGCGGTCCGCCTCGTCCCCGCGCTACTTCTCGGACAGCTCGATGATCTGCTGCATGGTGGCGGCGTCCAGCTGGCTGTGGCGCTCCACGGTGACGGTGCAGCCGGCCTCGCGCACGCGCGCCACGGCCCGCTTGACCGGGCGCATGGTGCGGCCCTCCAGGGTGAAGGAGTCGGTCTCCAGCACGGCCTCGTCGCCCAGGGGACGGGCGCGCAGACCGGCGGCCACGTACGCCTCGGCGCCCGTCTCGGACGCGGAGAGTACAGCCATGCGCCACGCGTGCTCACGGCACTCGCGCTTCCACGCGGCAATCGCCTCGGGCCACGCGTCGTGGGGGCCCAGGGGATCGCCGGAGGCCAGGCACACGGAGCCGAGCACCCGGTAGGAGACCGCGGCGCGACCGTCCGGGGAGAAGATCACGGACTTGTCGCGGCGGGTCGCGAAGTAGCCCAGGGAGTCCTGGTTGCCGTTCGTGGCGAGCATCCGGCGGATGCGCAGCTCGTCCTCGGGGCTGACGAGCTCGGAACGCTGCGCGGACTGCGTGAACTGCCACACGGACCAGAAGAGGGCGGCCGCACCCAGCACGCCGCCGAGGGTCGCGAGCCAGTGCGGACCGGGCGAGCCGTCCGAGATGCTGCGCGGCAGGGACAGACCCGTGACGCTGCGGAACGAGAACCACAGGTGCTCCACGCCGTGCAGGTGTCCCGGAACCAGCCAGGAGGCGGCGAAGACGAGCGCGATGGCCAGCAGCAGCCCGGCCGCCAGGGTCAGCAGAGCGCGCCGCAGGGCGCCGTGGCGCATGCGCGCCGGGAAGTCCCTGCGCCGCACGATGAACGCGACCGTCCACGCCACGGTGATGAGAACTCCGGCCGCGAGAAGGACGCCGTCCAGGGGACTGAGCTCGTCCTCGAACCCGTCCAGTAGCATCACGACCATCGCCGCGGCGAAGACCAGCAGCTCCAGGACCAGGGTCCCCAGTGCGATCACCCACGCGAAGCGCAGGCCCCGGCGCAGGGAGGTGCCCACGATGAGCAGGCTCAGCGCCAGGAACAGGTTCGGCCCCGAGGGCACGCCCAGGGTGGTGAAGATGTCGTCCACCAGGGGCACACCGTGCTGGTGCGCGAACGGGATCGACACGAATGACCACAGTGCGGCCAGCAGCACGAGCGTGCTCGACAGGCGTGGCAGGAGGTCACGGGATGGCTTCATCGAGGTCACTTTCTCCGATCGGCGGCGCGGCGGCGGACACGGGAGCGTCCGGGGTGGGTCACCGCCCCCTTGTCTATCAACGACGGGCCGTGCTGGGCGGCGGGTGCGGGCCCCGGGTGAGCTGCCGCTACGCCGGCCGGGACAGGTGCTCCGTAATCAGCGGGAGCAGCCGGGGGACGGCGAGCGGGTGCACCTGGTGCCCCATCCCGGGGATCGAGACGAAGCGCGCCCCCGGGATCGCGCGGGCGGTCGCGGGACCGCCGTCCGGGCGCACGATCCGGTCGTGGTCGCCGTGGATCACGAGCGTGGGTGCGGTGATGCGGGCCAGCGCCGCGGTGCGGTTGCCGGAGGCCCGGATCGCCCCGATCTGACGACGCATCCCGGCGGCCTCGTGGCGCGGGTCCAGGCTGCGGTCCCAGTGGGTCTGTGCGAGCTACCTCTCGTGGGCGAGGTCCGCCGGGAGCCCTGGCCCTGCCAGGTGTCGGGACATCACCAGACGGGTACGCACGTACATCCGTCGTGTCCTCGCCCCGGGCAGCACGAGCATGGCTGCGGTGGACGCGGCGACCGTTCCCACGGAGGGGTCCCCGGTGGTGGAGCACAGCGAGATCAGCCGCCGCACCAGCTCCGGGTGGTGGCTCGCCAGCGACTGGGCGATCATCCCCCCCAGGGAGAAGCCCAGCACGTCCGCGCGCTCCACGCCGAGCACACCCAGGGTGTCCGCGACGTCCTGAGACATGTCCTCCACGGCATACTGGCCCTCCGGCAGGCGGCCGTTCAGCAGCTGCCGGGCGGTCGGTGGCGGGGTCTGCGCGCGGAAGGACCAACCCTCGTCGCGGTTGTCGAAGCGGATCACCCGGTGGCCCAGGGCGGTCAGCCCGTGCGCCAGGGTGTCCGGCCACGTGGTGAGGTCGAAGCCCAGGCCGGTGAGCAGCACCACGGGTGCGCCGTCGGGAGGACCGTCCAGGCGGACGCACATGAACCGGGCGCCGTCCAGGGGGACCACGCGCTCATCCGGCGTGGGGCAGCTGGGCTGGGTTGAGTCGTTCACAGCACCTGGCGGATGTGGTTCTCGAAGTCCTGCACGTGCCGGCGCATGATCTCCTGCGCGGCGTCGGCATCCCCGTCCAGGACGGCGTGCAGCAGGGAGGTGTGCACCTCGATGTGCCCGTGCAGCTGCGGCATCCGGTCCGCGACCATGCACCAGATGCGGGTGGCCAGGTTGCTGTAGCGCACCAGCGTGTCCTCCAAATGGGAGTTGCCGGCGGCGGCGTAGATCGCGCGGTGCACCTGGTTGTCCCAGCGCAGGGCGCCGTTGTGCCGTAGCTCGTCCTGCCGCACGACGCTCAGCTTCGCGGCAAGGACCTCGATCTCCTCGCGCTCCCTCCCGCCCCGTCGTTCGGCGGCCAGCTTGGCGGCGAGCGGTTCCAGCACCTCCCGCACCTGCGAGATCTCGGAGAGGGTGGTGATGTCCACGGTGCTCGCGAAGGTCCCCCGGCGCGGGTAGGTGACCACCAGGTGCTCGGACTCCAGGCGTTTGATGGCCTCCCGCACCGGCGTGCGCCCCATCTCCATCTCGACCGAGAGCCGCCCCTCATTGAGCGGCATGCCGGGGACGATGTCCATGAAGATCAGCCTGTCCCGCAGCTGGCGGAAGGCACGGTCCGCCAGGGAGGTCTGCTCGCCGGGAGCCTGAGCACGGGCCGACGACGTCTCGGGCGCGGGGGATGCAGCGGCGGGAGGGTGAGGGGTCATGGTGGGAACACTGTAGCTTTCGACTCGATCGGGCAGCCCGGTCAAGAGCGGGCGCAGTCGGGAAGGTACCACTCGGCAGGCAGGCAGGCGCGGTCAGCGGGGCCGGCGCCGCGGAGGCGAGGCCCGGCGGGCACGCGGCGGGGCGGCGTCGTCGTCCGGGCATAGCCTGGCCCACGCCGCCGGTCCTCTCAGCGCAGCACCACCGTCTTGGCGCCGTGCAGGATCACGCGCCCCTCGCAGTGCCAGCGCACGGCGTCCGAGAGAGCCTTGCACTCGGTGTCCCGGCCCGCCGCCACGAGGTCCTCCGGGCCGTAGGCGTGGTTCACCTCGACGACCTGCTGGGTGATGATCGGGCCCTCGTCCAGCTCCGCGTTGACGTAGTGGGCCGTGGCGCCCACCGTCTTGACCCCGCGCTCGTAGGCCTGGTGGTAGGGCTTCGCACCCTTGAAGGAGGGGAGGAACGAGTGGTGGATGTTGATCACGCGGCCTTCCATGCGGGTGGCCAGGGAATCGCTGAGCACCTGCATGTAGCGGGCGAGCACCACCAGGTCCACCTCGAAGCGGTCCACGAGCTCGAGCAGCCGCGCCTCTGCCTCCGGCTTGGTGTCCCGGGTGACGGGGACGTGGAAGAACGGGATGCCGTGCCACTCCACGAGCCGCTGGTGGTCCAGGTGGTTGGAGACGACCGCGACGATGTCCACCGGCAGCTCACCGGTGCGCGCCCGGAACAGCAGGTCGTTGAGGCAGTGCTCGAACTTGGAGACCATCACCAGCACCCGGCGCTTCTCCTTGTGGCGGTGCAGCTCCCACCGCATCTCGAAGTGCTCCGCCACCGGGGCGAGGTCCGCGCGCAGGGCGTCCTCGTCCAGCCCGCCGGGCGCGCCGGGGGCCACGTGCACGCGCATGAAGAACCGGCCCACACGGCGGTCGTCGAACTGGGTGAGTTCCACGATGTTCGCTCCGTGTTCCAGGAGCACCCCACTGACCGCGTGCACGATCCCGAGCTGCTCCGGGCAGTCGAGAGTCAGGACCAGCTCGGGTCCGTTGTCCGCGGGGTCGGTGCTCCCGGGCCGCGGTGCGGGGCCGGGTGTGGAGGACGTGGGTTGGGGAACCATGGTGGGTCTCCTCGTGCTTGCGCTGGGATGGTGCGGGGTCCGTGCCCGACGCCGCCCTGGGCCGGTGCTCAGGGGCGTCGGGTGTGCTGCTCAGGCGACCTCGAGGGAGGCGAACTCGGTCATGGCGTCCAGGAGCCACTGCGCGGTGTACTGCGCGAAGGAGGCCCGCGGCATGATCCGCCAGGTCTGCTCCCCGGTGCGCCACAGCAGCACCTGCACGAGGCCGAGCGTCGTGGACACCGCGGATCCCACCGCGAAGACCCGCGGGTGCAGGTCGATGGGACAGCCCTTCTCCAGCACCGCTCGCGCCGAGGGACCGCTCAGTTCGAGCGTGGTGCGGTTCGCGGAGAGGTCCACCACCTGCCCCGGACCGCCGTCCGCCACGAGCGCGTCCGCGAGGCGCTGCGCCAGGGGGCTCGTGGAGAGGGTGGGCAGAGCACCGGGTTCCCGCTCGCCGTCGGACGTTCCGGCGGACAGACCCGCGGGGAGCTCGGTCTCGTCGGGGCCCACGAGCAGGAACTCGTCCGGGCCCTGCCACAGGATCGCGACGCCCTCGGGAGTTCCCGTGACCGGTCCCGGGCCCGCCGGGAGCTCGAGGCCCACGACGTCGCTCAGGATACGCGCCGTCGTCGTCCCGGGCGTGGCCCGCAGCCCCACCATGGTGAGGAACGGGATCTCGCGCAGCGCCACGCCGCGGGGGCCGGGCACCGCGGCGTCCTGCAGCTTCGTGGCCCAGGCCTCCAGGGGACTGTGGCGCAGGGGCGTGATGTCGGGGTGCTGGGTCTCAGCCATCTCGGCGGTTCCCTTCGGGGTCGTAGAGCACGGGTTCGGCGAGGAGAACGTCCACCAGGCGGCCGTCGAGCGGGGCCTGCAGGGTCTCACCCACGCGGGCGCGGCCGTTCTTGACGAGCGCGAGGCCGAACGTGCGCCCCAGCGCCGCGCTGCGGTAGCTGGAGGTCACGTGGCCCTCCATGGGAACGGGGCCCAGCTCGGGGGTCACGGGTGTGCCCGCGGTGATGAGCTGCGCGCCCTCGGGGAGCAGGACGTCCTGCTCCACCGGGAGCACCGCCACGAGCTGCTTGCGGTCCTCCCGGCTCGTGTCCGCGCGGGCGTAGGAGTGCTTGCCGATGAAGTCCTTGGTCTTGGACACCACCCACTCCATGCCCAGGTCCTGCGGGGTCACGGTGCCGTCCGTGTCCTGCCCCACGATGGGGAAGGCCTTCTCCGCGCGCAGCACGTGCATGGTCTCGGTGCCGTACGGGGTGATCCCGAACTCCTGACCCGCCGCGAAGACGTCCTCCCAGACGGCCAGGCCGTACCAGCTGGCCACGTTGATCTCGAACGCCAGTTCACCGGAGAACGAGATGCGGCAGATCCGCGCGGGGATCCCGGAGGCGAGCACGGTCTCGCGGAACGCCATGAACGGGAAGGCGTCCTGGGAGACGTCCAGGTCCGGGGCGAGCTTCGCGATCACGGCACGGGACGTGGGGCCGGCCACGGCCACGGTGGTCCACTGCTCGGTCACGGACGTGAACCACACGTCGAGCTCGGGCCACTCGGTCTGCGACCACTCCTCCAGCCACTCCAGGACCTTCGCGGCCCCGCCCGTGGTGGTGGTCATCAGGTAGCGGTCCTCGTACAGGCGCAGCGTCACGCCGTCGTCGAAGACCATGCCGTCCGGGGTGCACATCACGCCGTAGCGGCCCATGCCGGGCTTCAGCTTCTTGAACGCGTTCGTGTAGACGCGGTTGAGGAACTCCCCGGCGTCCGTGCCCCGGATCTCGATCGTGCCCAGGGTGGTGGCGTCCATGAACCCCACGCCGTTGCGCACGGCCGCGCACTCGCGCAGCACGGCGGCCTCCATGTCCTCCCCGGGCTGCGGGTAGTACCACGGGCGCTTCCACTGGCCCACGTCCTCGAACAGCGCCCCGTGGGCCACGTGCCACGGGTGGATCGAGGTCAGGCGGGCGGGGTCGAAGAGCACTCCCTGGCGGCGTCCGGCCAGTGCGGCGAAGGCCACGGGGGTGTACGGCGCGCGGTAGGTGGTGGTGCCGATCCCGGCCACGTCCCCGGTCTTCAACGCCTGGGCGATCACGCCGATGGCGTTCACCGCGGACGTCTTGCCCTGGTCGTTGGCCGTGGAGATCGAGGTGTAGCGCTTGATGTGCTCCACCGAGCGCATGCCCGCGCCCACCGAGCGCAGCACGTCCGCCACGGTCTGGTCCCGCTGCAGGTCCACGAAGTGCCGGCTCCAGTCCTGCTCGTCACCGGCCTCGCGGGGCACGAGCCACAGCGGCCGGGCCGGGGCGATCTGCTCGGGCGTGGCCGCGGGGACCCGCACCTCGCCCGGGAAGCCCGCGTTCTGGGCGGCCTGTGCGCCGGCGGTCGCGCCCTCGGCCAGGCAGCCGACCAGGTCCAGGGTGCCGGTGAGGGCGCCCGCGCACTGCTGGTCCCGCACCCCGGCAACGGGCACGAACCCGGCCAGGGCGTCGTCCCAGGTGAGTTTTCCCTGGCGCTGGCTGTGCAGGTGCACCACCGGGCTCCACCCGCCGGAGACGGCCAGGAGGTCCGCGTCGAGCGTGTCGTACGGGCCGGTGGGCTGGGCGTCCTCGTCGATCGGGCTGACGACGACGCCGCTGACCCGTCCGTCCGGGCCGTCACCCAGGGTGTCCACCACGGCGCTGCCGGGGCACACGCGCACGCCCGTGGCCTGCGCGACCCGCGCGGCGGCGTCGCCCGGCTCGGGTCGACTGTCCACCACGGCGACGACGTCGATCCCCGCCGACCGCAGGTCGCCCACCAGGGCGTAGGCGGAGTCGTTGGTGGTCGCCACGACCACGCGCCGCCCCGCCGCCACGGCGAACCTGTTCAGGTAGGTGCGCACCGCCGCGGCGAGCATGATGCCGGGGCGGTCGTTGTTCGCGAAGACCACGGGCCGCTCGTGGGCGCCGGTGGCGAGGACCACCTGGCGGGCGCGCACGTGCCAGATCCGCTCCCGTGAGAGGCCCGGTCCGGCCGGGGCCGCGAGGTGGTCGGTGCGGCGCTGGACGGCCACCACGTAGTTGCTGTCGTAGTTGCCGAACGCGGTGGTGCGCTGCAGCACCGTGACCTCGGGGTTCTCCAGCAGCTCCGCCTCGACCCGCGCGGCCCACTGCCAGCCGGGCACCCCGTCCACGGTCTCCTCGCGGGCGGACAGCAGCGATCCGCCGGGCAGGGGCTGCTCGTCCATGAGCACCACGCGCGCCCCGGAAGCGGCGGCCCGCTGGGCGGCCGTCAGCCCTGCCGGGCCCGCACCGACCACGAGCACGTCCGTGTGCACGTACTTCGCGTCGTAGCAGGCCTCGTCCCGGGCGGGGTCCAGCTGCCCCAGCCCGCGCAGGTACTCGGCGCGCAGACCGTCGGTGAGTTCCACGGTGGTGGCCGGGAGCATGGACTCGGCCACGTCCACCGCGGTGCGCGGAGCCACCTTGAGCAGGGCGTTGGGCTCCTCGACCCCGGCGGTCAGGATGCCGCGCGGGCGGCCCAGGTACATGGAGTCCCCGCAGCGCAGCACACCCCCCGCGAGCAGCGCGGAGGCCACGGTGTCCCCGGGGTGGCCCGCGAACTCGCGGCCGTCCACGGTGAAGGCCAGGGCGGCGTCGCGGTCCACACCGGTGGCCCGCCAGGTATCGGCGGGAAGACGGAACGGGGCGTTCATCGGGCACCTCCGGGGGCGGTCTTGCCCATGCGGTAGACGGCGGAGATCTCGTACGTGGCGGTGTCGCGCACCACGTTGAACCAGCGGCGGCACCCCACGGTGTGCACCCACCGCTCCTTGAGCAGCCCCTTGGGGTTGCTCCGGTAGAAGAGGTACTCGGACCACTGCCGGTCCGTCAGCTCGAAGGGGTCCTCCGGGTAGGGCACATGGGCCTCCCCGCCGTAGTGGTACTCGGTCTCGTCACGCGGCCCGCAGTAGGGGCACTCGATCAGCAGCATCGTGGTTCGTCTCCTCGGTGGAAGCGGCGGGGAACGGTCAGTGGGCCACGGCGGCGGCGCCGTGCTCGTCGATCAGCACACCGGTCTCGAAGCGCTCCAGGCAGAACGGCTCGTTCAGCGGGTGCGGGGCGTCGTTGGCGATGGTGTGCGCGAAGGCGTAGCCGGCACCCGGGGTGCCCTTGAACCCGCCGGTGCCCCAGCCGCAGTTCACGTACATCTGCCCCACCGGGGTCTTGGACACGATCGGGGAGGCGTCCAGGGTGACGTCCACGATCCCGCCCCACGTCCGCAGCACGTGCGCCCGCGCGAAGATCGGGAACAGCTCCACCGCCGCGGCCATCTGCTCCTCGATCACGTGGAACGCCCCGCGCTGGCCGTAGCCGTTGTAGGCGTCCACGCCCGCACCCATGACCAGCTCGCCCTTGTGCGCCTGCGAGACGTAGACGTGCACGTGGTTGGACATCACCACCGTGGGGTGCACCGGCTCGTGCAGCTCGGAGACCAGGGCCTGCAGCGGGTGGGACTGGATCGGCAGCCGGAACCCCGCGAGCTCCGCGAGCACCGAGCTGTGCCCCGCCCCGCACAGCCCCACCTTCCCGGCGTTGATCCGGCCCCGGGAGGTCTCCACGGCCACCACGCGCTCGCCGTCCTTCACGAACCCAGTGACCTCGCAGTTCTGGATGATGTCCACGCCCATCTCGTCGCACTTGCGCGCGAACGCCCAGGCCACGTGGTCGTGCTTGGCGATGCCCGCGCGCGGCTGGTACGTGGCACCCATGACCGGGTAGCGCAGCTCGTCCGACGTGTTGATGATCGGGCACAGCTCCTTGACCTGCTCCGGGGTGATCCACTCGGCGTCGATCCCGTTGAGCTTGTTCGCGTTCACCCGCCGCACGGACTCGCGGACGTCCTGCAGGGTGTGGGCCAGGTTCATCACGCCGCGCTGCGAGAACAGGAAGTCGTACTCCAGCTCCTCCGGCAGCTGCTCCCACAGCTTCAGGGAGTGCTCGTACATGGCCGCGGACTCGTCCCACAGGTAGTTCGAGCGGATGATCGTGGTGTTGCGGGCCATGTTCCCGCCCGCGAGCCAGCCCCGCTCCAGCACCGCAATGTTGGTCATGCCGTGGTTCTTCGCCAGGTAGTAGGCGGTCGCGAGCCCGTGTCCGCCGCCGCCCACGATCACGGCGTCGTACGAGGGCTTCGGGTCCGGGTTGTGCCAGAGGAAGTCCGGGTGCTCCGGGAGCAGGTCGGCCATCGGGAGACTCCGTTCGGATCGGCTTGGGATCGGGCGGCGGGGACGAGCGCGGTGCCGCGGCAAGGGCCTGCCCGGGCTCGGCTGCCGGTTGTCGGCATCTGATATATCTGTTGTCCGTACACGGTATGTGAGCCGTGTCACCCCCGTCAACGGGGTGGTCCACTGCCTTGCGGCAGAGCATGTGATCTGGTTAACGTAGCCCAACAGCTTACGGCGGGTCCGGATCGGACTATCTACCGGGCGAGCACACAGGCACTGCACTGGTTCCGCGCCAGCGAGCTCCCGGTACGGCTGGGCACTGATCCGCTGCGCGCTGCACCCGGTGGCTTGTCACGAGGAGCCAGCGCCATGAACGACATCCGGTTGACCGTCAACGGACGGGAGCGGGAACTCTCCGCGCTCGCCCCGCACACGCGACTGCTCGACGCGCTGCGGGAGCAGGGCCTGACCGGGGCCAAGGAGGGGTGCGCCGAGGGGGAGTGCGGGGCGTGCGCCGTGCTCGTGGCCCGGCCCGACGGTGACGACCGCACCCGGTGGACCTCCGTCAACGCATGCCTGCCCGCCGCAGCGGCCTTCGACGGCCAGGAGGTGGTCACGGCCGAGGGGCTGGGCACGGCTCCTGGCCCGCGCGGTCCGGGCACCCTGCACCCCGTCCAGCGCGAGATGGCCACGCGCGGCGGCTCCCAGTGCGGGTACTGCACCCCCGGTTTCGTGTGCGCCATGGCCGCCGAGTACTACCGCCCCGAACGCTGCGCGCCCGCAGAACCGGCGTCGCAGAGCGGGGCGGGGGAGACCGGAACGGAGGCGGTGGGCGAGGAGCACGCCACCGACCACGAGTGCGGCCCCAACGGCTTCGACCTCCACGCCCTGAGCGGCAACCTGTGCCGCTGCACCGGCTACCGGCCCATCCGCGACGCCGCCTACGCCCTGGGCCGGCCCGAGGACACGGACCTGCTGCGCCGTCGCCAGGAGGATCCCGCCCCTGCAGCGCGCCCCACCCGGCTCGAGGTGGACGGCGCCCGTTTCGTGCGCCCCGCACGCATGGCGGAGCTGTTCGAGGCCCTCGCCGAGGATCCCGAGGCACGGCTCGTCGCGGGCTCCACGGACCTCGGGGTGGAGGTCAACATCCGTCACGTCCGGCCCCGCACGGTGCTGGCGGTGGACCGGCTGGAGGAGATGCGCGATCTCACCGTCAGCGCGGACCGGCTCGAGATCGGCGCCGGGCTCAGCCTCTCCGAGGTTGAGCGGGCACTGGAGCACCGGGTGCCGCTGCTGGACGAGCTGTTCCCCCAGTTCGCATCCCGCCTGATCCGCAACGCCGCCACGTTCGGCGGCAACCTGGGCACGGGCTCGCCCATCGGCGACTCCGCCCCGGTGCTGCTCGCCCTGGACGCGTCACTGGCCCTGGCGTCGTCGTCCGGGGAGCGGGAGGTGCCGCTGGACGAGTACTACACCGGGTACCGAGAAAGCGTGCGCCGCCCGGACGAGATCATCCGCGCGGTGCGCATCCCGCTGCCGGTCGCGAACACGGCCGCGTTCCACAAGATCGCCAAACGCCGCTTCGACGACATCTCCAGCGTCTCGGTGGCCATCGCCCTGCAGGTCGACGACGCCGCCGTGACCGGCGCGCGGATCGGCCTGGGCGGCGTCGCCGCCACGCCCCTGCGGGCGCGGGAGGTCGAGCAGGAGCTGACGGGCAGGCCGTGGAACCGGGAGACGGCGGTGGTCGCGGCCTTCGCCCTGAGCCGGCAGGGCACCCCGATCGACGACATGCGTGCGAGCTCCCGCTACCGCTCGGCCATGCTCCAGCAGTCCATGCTCAAGTTCTGGGCTGGTGCGCAGCCCGTGCAGGCCCAGGAGGTGCGCTCATGACGTCGCTCGCGGATCGTCCCGAGAACCCGGTGGTGGGCCGCGCCGTGGCCCACGACAGCGCGGCGGAGCACGCCACCGGCGAGGCGCTGTACACGGACGACCTGATCCACCGGAGCCAGAACGTGCTGCACGCGTGGCCTGTGCAGGCCCCGCACGCCCACGCGCGGATCACGTCCCTGGACGCCGCTCCCACGCTGCAGGTCCCCGGTGTGGTGCGCGTGCTGACGGCGGAGGACGTCCCCGGGACCAACGACTCCGGGATCAAGGGGGACGAGCCCCTGTTCCCCCGCGAGGTGATGTTCCACGGCCAGGCGGTGTGCTGGGTGCTGGGCGAGACCCTCGAGGCCGCGCGCCTCGGGGCGGAGGCCGTGGCCGTAGAGTACGAGCCCCTGGAGTCGATCGTCACCCTCACGGAGGCGATCGCGGCCGGGAGCTTCCAGGGCGGGCAGCCCACGGTCAGCCGGGGGGACGCAGAGGCCGGGCTCGCGGGTGCGCCCCACCGTTTCAGCGGCGAGTTCGAGTTCGGCGGACAGGAGCACTTCTACCTGGAGACGCACGCGTCCCTCGCACACGTGGACGAGGGCGGGCAGGTGTTCATCCAGTGCAGCACGCAGCACCCCACCGAGACCCAGGAGATCGTGGCCCACGTGCTGGGCCTGCACAACCACGACGTGACGGTCCAGTGCCTGCGCATGGGCGGCGGGTTCGGCGGCAAGGAGATGCAGCCCCACGGCTTCGCGGCGGTCGCAGCACTGGGCGCCACCCTCACCGGCCGGCCCGTGCGGGTGCGGCTCACGCGCAACCAGGACATCACCCTGTCCGGCAAGCGTCACCCGTACCACGCGCAGTGGGAGGTGGGCTTCGACGAGGACGGCCGTCTCCTCGCGCTGCGGGCCACCGTCACGTCCGACGGCGGGTGGAGCCTGGACCTGTCCGAGCCGGTGCTGCAGCGCACCCTGTGCCACATCGAGAACGCGTACTGGATCCCGGACATCGAGGTGCACGGCCGGGTCGCACGGACGAACAAGACCTCTCAGACGGCCTTCCGCGGCTTCGGCGGACCCCAGGGGATGCTCGTGATCGAGGACGTCCTGGGCCGCTGCGCGCCGCTGCTGGGTCTGGACCCCACGGAGCTGCGCAGCCGCAACCTCTACACCCCCGGCCAGCTCACCCCCTACGGGCAGCCCGTCCGCCACGCGGAGCGCCTGAGCGCCATCTGGAACGAGCTGCACCGGCGCGCGGACATCACCCGGCGGCGTCGGGAGATCGATGAGTTCAACGCCACCCACCCGGACGTGCGCCGCGCGCTCGCGGTGGCGCCCGTGAAGTTCGGGATCTCCTTCAACCTCACCGCCTTCAACCAGGCCGGGGCCCTGGTGCACGTGTACCGGGACGGGTCCGTGCTGATCAACCACGGCGGCACCGAGATGGGCCAGGGGCTGCACACCAAGATGCGCCAGGTGGCGGCCACCGCACTGGGTGTCCCGCTGGAGGCCGTGCGGCTCGCCCCCACCCGCACCGACAAGGTCCCCAACACCTCGGCCACCGCCGCCAGCTCCGGCTCGGACCTCAACGGCGGGGCCGTGAAGAACGCGTGCGAGCAGATCCGGGAACGGCTCGCCGAGGTCGCGGCCCGCGAGTTCACCATCCACCCGGACGACGTTCGCTTCGTGGACGGGATCGTCACCGGGCTCGGCTTCCACGACCGCGAGATGACGTTCGCGGAACTGGCCCACACGGCCTACTTCCAGCGGATCTCCCTGTGGGCCGCGGGCTACTACCGCACCGACGGGCTGCACTGGGACGCCCAGCGGATGCAGGGCGAGCCCTTCAAGTACTTCTCCTACGGGGCCTCCGTGTCCGAGGTGGAGGTGGACGGCTTCACCGGGGCGTACCGGCTGCTGCGCACGGACATCGTCCACGACGTGGGAGACAGCCTCTCCCCGCTCATCGACGTTGGACAGATCGAGGGCGGCTTCGTGCAGGGCACCGGGTGGCTCACCCTGGAGGACCTGCGCTGGGACGAGTCCGACGGGCCCGCCCGCGGTCGGCTCACCACCCAGGCGGCGAGCACCTACAAGCTCCCGAGCTTCTCCGAGATGCCCGAGGAGTTCAACGTGCACCTCTTCGAGAGGGCGACCGAGAGCGGCGTCGTCTACGGCTCCAAGGCCGTGGGGGAACCGCCGCTGATGCTCGCGTTCAGCGTGCGCGAGGCGCTGCGCGACGCGGCGGCGTCGTTCGGGCCGGAGGGGCACAGTGCGCGGCTCGCGAGCCCGGCCACCCCCGAGGCCGTGTTCTGGGCCGTCCAGGAGGCGCGGGAGGCCGCCGACGCCGCAGAGCCCGCCCGGTCGCCGGACGCCCCGGCAGCCGTCTGACGTGGACTGGCTGGACGCCCTGCAGCTGCTGCGCGAGGAGGGCTCGCCGGGCGTGCTCGTGACCGTCACGGACGTGCGGGGCCACGCGCCACGACGGGCCGGGACCAAGATGGTGGTGGCGGCCGAGCGCACGTGGGACACCGTGGGCGGCGGCAACCTCGAGGCCACGGTGGTCGAGCGGGCACGGGCCCTGATCGCCGCGGACACGGACGAATCGCAGACCCTGGAGTTCTCCCTGACCGAGCACGCGCCCGTGGAGCACGCGCGGCAGTGCTGCGGAGGCGTGGTGAAGGTGCTGCTCGAACCGCAGCGCGCCCGCCCCGTGGCGGCGGTCTTCGGCATGGGGCACGTGGGCTGGGAGCTGGCGCACGTGCTGTCCCGGTTCCCGGTGCGCGTGCACCTGGTGGACAGCCGCGCCGAGCACGTGGCGCCCGCCCGGTTCGAGGGGCTCACCGACGGTCCGGCGCGCCTGGAGCCGCGGCACAGCCCAGCGCCCGAGAACGCCCTGGGCGAGCTCCCTGCCGGGGCGCACGCGCTGATCATGAGCCACGACCACGCCGAGGACTTCATCCTGTGCGACGCCGCGCTGCGCCGGGGGGACCTGGCCACCGTGGGACTCATCGGGTCCTCCGCCAAGTGGGCGCGGTTCCGCAAACGGCTCGTGGCCGAGGGGCACCCGGCGGCCGCGGTGGACGCCATCACGTGCCCCATCGGGCTCCCCGGTGTGCCGGGCAAGTCCCCCGCGGCGATCGCGGTGAGCGTCGCGGCCGCGCTGCTCGAGCAGTTCGGGCTGTAGGGGTCCCTGACCGGGCCGGTCAGTAGGTGGTGCGCTGCGCGTTCGCCGCCCACCGCTCGAAGGGCTCGGCGCGGGTGTCCAGGGCCACGTGGCGCACGGGCAGCAGCGCGTCCTTCTGCTCGGGGGTGGCGGTGAAGAAGTCGTAGAAGGCGGCGTCGTCGAAACCGCCCGCCGCGGCGTCGTGCCGGTCCGCGGCGAAGAAGACCCGCTCCAGGCGCGCCCAGAGGGCCGCGGAGAGGCACATGGGGCACGGCTCGCAGCTCGAGTAGAGCGTGGCGCCGCCGAGGTCGTGCGTCCCCAGCGCGGAGCATGCGGCGCGGATGGCGCAGACCTCGGCGTGGGCGGTGGGGTCGTTGTCCGCGGTCACGCGGTTCACGGCGGTGAACTCGCGCCCGTCAGCCGTGACGAGCAGGGCGCCGAACGGGCCGCCGTCCGCGGCCGCGTTGCGCGCGGCGGCGTCGATGGTAGTGCGCAGGTGCCGGTGGACGCTGTCCTGCTCAGGGTCGTTCGTCATGGCGGGTTCCTTCCGCACCGGGCTCGCCCCGGTGCTCGTCCTGGGCGTAGACCCGGTGGATCTGGCCGGTCTCCGTGAGTTCGCCGCTCTCCACGCGGCGGCGGGCGTCCTCCACCAGGTGGTCCTCGACAACCGCCACCTCCTGACCGTCCCCGGCCACCAGGCGGCCGCCCACCACGGTGTCGCCCTCCTCCAGGCCCTGCACGAAGGAGCGGGGCAGCACGCGGGGCGGAGCGGCCGCGAACACCGAGGAGTCCGGCCGCGAGCCCCACGTGATCTCGTTGAAGAGGATGTTCAGCAGCACGGCGGTGAGTGCGGCGGCGCTGATGCCGGAGCCCAGCACCACCTGGGTCCACGCGGGGAACTGCTCGTAGAAGCCCGGGGAGACCACGGGGATCAGGCCCATGGCCATGGCCACCGCCACGACCACCAGGTTCAGCCCCGAGCGGTAGTCGACGCCGCCCAGCGTGCGGATTCCCGACGCCGCCACGGTCCCGAACAGCACGATGCCGGCACCTCCCAGCACGGGCGAGGGCACCGCGGCCACCACGCGGCCGAGCACGGGCAGCAGGCCCAGCACCACCATGATCACGCCGGCCCCCGCCACGACGAAGCGGCTGCGGATCCCCGTGATGGCCACGAGCCCCACGTTCTGCGCGAAAGCGGTCTGGGTGAAGGAGTTGAACACGGGGGACACCGTGGAGGAGAGCATGTCCGCGCGCAGCCCGTTGGCGATGCGCTTCGAGTCCACGCGGGTCTCGGCCACCTCGCCCACGGCCACGATGTCCGCGGTGGTCTCGGTCATGGTCACGATGATCACCACGAACATGCCCAGCACGGCCGAGGCCACGAACAGCGGGGTCCCGAAGGCGAACGGGGTGGGGAACCCGACCACGGGCCCCTCTCCCACGCCGGAGAACGAGGCCTGACCGGTCACGGCGGCCACCACGGTGCCGATCACGATGGCCAGCAGGATGGACAGCCGGGAGATGGCGGCGGAGCCCACCTTGGACAGCAGCAGCACCACCAGCAGGGTGAACGCGGCCAGCCCGATGTTGCCCACGGAGCCGTGCTCGGGGCTGTCCTGGGGGCCCAGGGCCCATCCGGCGGCCACGGGCATCAGCGTCACGCCGATGGTCGTGATGACCACGCCCGAGACCACGGGCGGGAAGAAGCGGATGATCTTGGCGAAGAACGGTGCGAGCACGAACCCCAGGGCGGAGGCCACGAGGATGGCACCGAAGACCACGCGCAGTCCCTCTTCCCCGGGGGTGCCCTGAAGGATGGTGAGCATGGTGGCCACGCCCGCGAAGGACACGCCCTGCACCAGGGGAAGCTGCGCCCCCAGGAACGGCACCCCCACGCTCTGCAGGATGGTGGCGAGGCCCCCGGTGAACAGGGCGGCGGCCACCAGGATCCCCGTGGCCGTGGCGTCCAGGCCGGCGGCGTTGCCGATGATGAGCGGCACGGCGATCACCCCGCCGTACATGGTGAGCACGTGCTGGAGCCCGTACGCGAGGGACTTGCCGACCCCCAGGTAGGCGTCCTCCGGGCGGCGGGGCGCACCCGCTGCATCTGGTGCGGTGCTGGTCTTCGGGAGGCGCTTCACAGCGATCGACCCCTCATTCTTGAGCCGCTGGGCCGGGTGCACACGCCGGTGGTGGTCCCTACCTGCGCGTCCTCCGACCCGGAACCGGTCTGGTGGATCCGCGTCCCGAGGGTGGACCGCGGCGACGTGGAGGGAGTTGAGCGTAACCGGCTGCGAGTGTGAGGTGCAACACGCCCGCTTTTCGGATCGAGGCGGGTGACTTCCAGGATGCGGAAGCAGGTGGAGTCTCTGCGGGCTCCCGCCCAGTGGTTCGCCACTGCTCGACCCGGCAGCGGTTCCGATCCTCGCCAGCCCGTAGGCTCACCCCCATGACCCACCAGCTGCCTCCTCCCCGCCGCATCCTGGTGGCCGGGGTCAGCGGCGCGGGCAAGACGACGCTCTGCCGGGAGGTCGCGCGGCGGTCCGGGATCCCGCACACCGAGATCGACGCCCTGTTCCACGGCCCAGGCTGGACGCCGCGCCCCGAGTTCGCAGCGGAGGTGAAGTGCCTGGCAGCCCAGGACGCATGGGTCACGGAGTGGCAGTACGACGCCGCACGGCCCCTTCTCGCCGAGCACGCCGACAGGCTCCTGTGGCTCGACTTCCCCTTCTGGGCGGTGACGTTCCCGCGCGTCGTGCGCCGGACTGTGCGGCGCAGTCTGTGCCGCGAGGTGCTGTGGAACGGCAACAGGGAAGCCCCGCTACGCAGCATCCTCACGGACCCGGAGCACATCCTCCGCTGGGCGCTCGTCACCCGGCACGTCTACCGGGAGCGCATCCCCGCGCTAGCCCGGACAACCCCGCCCCTGCGGATGGTGGGGCTGCACAGTTCCCGGGAGGCGAGGGCGTGGCTCGCGGCCACCTGGCCGCACCGTCCCGGTGCGGCCGACTGAACCCGTTGCCACCAGCACCCGGCACGGGGCACACGGACGAGTGAGGGCCTTCTGCACGGTCTCCGCGCGGGTGTCCATGGTAGAGGCGTACCCGGTGACGCTGTGTCCTGCTGAGAACCGCGCTCAGATTTGGAACGAAAGCTCGCCGGGGGAGGCACGAGCGAGAGCATGGGGTTGCAGGTCACGGCACTACCCCCGCATAATTAATCTAGCAGGACGCCGGAAGGCCTCCCGCACATCCAAGGCCCCGCAGACATGCGGGGCCTTGTGCTTTAGGGCCAAATATAATCAAAGCAGCACACCTTATTTATATTTTGTTTAATCTTAATCATGGATTTCTTTGCAGCCGGATGGCTCTCCGTAGAATGATTGTATTTTAGTTTAAAAAATGTTGCAACATCCACCGCTTGAAGTATCCTGGAGTGATTCGATGGGCCGAAGTAAATTGTATCCATCAAATGATTCAGAGGTATACTTGTCTGTCCCGAGGCGGCATGCTGGCGGAGGCTCTTAAATCGAGTGCGGGAATCTGGTGCAGTATGATGTTCGTCAGCTAACACTAGCGCCAAATCCCTACCCAGGTGGGCGCGGGTCAAGATTTTCTCAATTTCTTCGAGAGCAATTGAACAGATGTTGTCAAACCCATTCTCTATGGCTCTAGTCTGACTTTCGTTTACTACTAAAGCCCCCATCGCGTAAATTTTTTCACCGTTTGTCACGGATGTCCGAGAAGACTCATCCACGTAGGCGAGTAACATTGAACACACCTCTCTTTTGCGGCTGATTCAATTAATTTTTACAACTGAAATGATACCAACTTACGTTATACGTAATGACTTATTTAGTACGAAATTCTTCGGCTCAGACTGTGCGTACTACTCAAAAAATTTTGCCTGAGATGGTACTTTTTTTCTTAACCCTCGGCGCTAAATTTTGGTTCCTGACTCGCTCTCGCCTCAGATCTTCAGGTGCACCAGGCTCGGCCCCGTGGTCGCGAGCGCCTTCTGCACGGTCTCGGCCAGGGTGTCCATGGTCGCGGAGTACCCGGTGGCGCCGAACCCTTCCGCGAGCTTGACCCAGTCCGGCTGCACGAGGTCCACGGCCAGGGGGTCGATGTTCCGGTCCAGCATGTTCTGCCGGATCTCGCCGTAGCCGTCGTTGTCCACGCAGATCACGGGCAGGTCCAGGCCCAGTTCCACGGCGGTCATGAGCTCCTGGACGGAGAACATCAGCGCGCCGTCGCCCACGAGGCACACCACCGGCCGCTCCGGTGCGGCGAGCTTGGCGCCCACCGCGGCGGGCAGGCCGTAGCCCAGGGTCGCGTACGTGCCCATGTAGAGCAGCGAGTGCGGCTGGGGCGCGCGGAAGAACGTGGTGGAGCCCATGTAGGTCACCTGGGAGGAGTCCCCGGCCAGGATGGTGTCGTCCGGGACCACCTCCATGATGGTCTCGTTCAGCGCCGCGAGATCGGGCGCCCACTGGCGTCCCTCCTCGTCCATCGCCTCGAACACCGAGCGCAGGTCCCGCTCCGGGCGCGGCGGGGCGCCGGCGGCGTCGAACGCGGCCCGCAGCCCCTCCAGCAGCTGGGGCACCACGGCGGACGCGTTGCCCGGGACCTCCACGTCCGGGGAGAGGTTGCACAGCATCTGGTCCCGCATGATGTCCACGCGCACGATCGGGCCCTGGGGCGTGATGTCCCCGCCCCACAGCTCGGCCTCGCCCACCTTGGATCCGATCACGAGCAGCGCGTCCGCGGAGCGCAGGAACTCGTGGGCGGTGCTCAGCCGCAGGTCAGCGCCCAGGGAGAGTCGGTGCTTCTCCGGGATCGCGCCCTTGCCGTTGGTCGTGGTGATCACGGGCGCCTCCAGCAGCTCGGCGAGCTCCAGCAGCCGCGGACCCGCGGCGAGCGAGCCGCCGCCGGCGAGGATGACCGGTCGCTCACTGGCTGCGAGCGCAGCAACGGCCGCGGCGACGTCGTGCTCGGGGGCCGGCGTGGGCTCGCCCAGGGGGCGTGGTGCCGTGGCCGACTCCGGGACGTCCGCCGCGGACTCGAGGATGTCCAGCGGGATCTCGATGTGGATGGGCCGCGGCCGGGAGTGGACGAAGTCGCGCATGGCGTCGTGGATCATGGTCACGGCCTCGGCGCCGGAGGTCACGCGCCGGGAGACGCCCACGATCGCGTTGACCGCGGCGGAGGGGTTCTTGGTCTCGTGCAACGAGCCGATGTCTCGGAAGTCGTGGCCCACCGGGCGCCCCGGGGAGAGCAGGATCATGGGCCGGGACTCGGCGTAGGCGGTCGCCGCGCCGGACAGCGAGTTGAGCAGGCCGGGCCCGGAGGTGGTGATGACGACGCCGGGCAGTCCCCGCACCTGCGACCAGCCGTCCGCGCCGTAGGACGCCCCCTGCTCGTGCCGCGTGGTGACCGCGCGGATCCCGAGCGAGCGCAGCGGTCGGTAGAACTCGAGCGAGTGGGTGCCGGGGATGCCGAAGACGGTGTCGATCCCGTAGCCGCGCAGGGTCTCGAGCACGGCGGTGGCCACGGTGCGCTCCGGGCGCTCGCCGCCCGCTCCGGCGCCGGGGGTCTCGGGTGCCGTGGTGATGGTGTTCTCGGTGCTCATGCCTTGGACTCCTGGATGCGTCGGTTCCATTCCTGACTGACCTCGGGGGTGGTGGGCCGCGTGAGCAGCGAGACCACCACGTAGACCACGGCGGAGGCGCCCAGGCCCATGTAGATGGGGGCGTTGGCCATCACGCCGAAGACCACCATGCCCACCACGGTGGCGACGACGCCGGCGGCCATCGACCACATGGCACCCGCCGCGGTGCCCCGCTTCCAGACCAGGCCGCCCAGCACGGCCACGAGCAGACCGCCCACCAGCAGGTCGTAGGCGATGGTGAGGGCGGTGACGGTGGAGCTCACGAGCATGGACATGACGGTGACGACCAGACCGACGACCACCACGTAGACGCGGTCCTTCAGGACGGAGGCGTCCTCGGAACGGGCGCGGGCGACGTCGTCGTCGGAGGCCCCGAAGAGGCCCTTGAGCGTGGGCACCACGTCCACGCGCGCGACCGTGGCCGCGGCGATCGTGGCGCCGGACGCCGTGGACATCATGGCCGCCACGCCGGCCGCGAGCACGACGCCGCCGAGACCCACCGGGACGTGGTGCTGGGCCATGGCCGCGAAGGCCTCCTCGGGCATCGCCAGACCGGGCATCACGGCCGCGGCGGCGGTGCCGATCAGGGCGCCGGCCACGCCGTAGAGGGCCACGTAGCCGGCCGCGGCGAGGCCGCCCCAGCGGGCCACGCGCGGCGAGCGGGCGGTGAGGACGCGCTGCCAGATGTCCTGGCCGATCAGCATGCCGAAGCCATAGACCACGAACTGCGTGAGGATCGCCTGGAACCCCATGGACCCCACGTCGAAGAAGGATGCGTCCAGGCGCTCGTGGATTCCGGACCAGCCACCGGCGGCGGAGAGGGAGAAGGGGAGCAGGATCGCGAACATGCCCACGGTCATGAACACGAACTGCATCAGGTCCGTGAGCGTGATGGACCACATGCCGCCGAGCACCGAGTAGGCGATCACCACGGCGCCGCCCAGCAGGATCGCCCAGGGGCGGGAGATGGGGAACAGCACGGAGAAGATGGAGGCGTACGCGGAGGTGGAGGTCACCGCGATCATCAGCGTGTAGGCGAGCATCACGAACGACGACGCCGTGGCACCGCCCTTCGCGCCGTAGCGCAGCTGCAGCATCTGGGAGACGGTGAAGACCTTCAGGGACTGGATGCGCGCGGCGAAGAAGAGGCTGAGCACGGCCAGCCCCACCGCGATCGCCACCACGAGCCACATGCCCGAGATGCCATATTCGTAGCCGAGACCCACGCCGCCCACGGTGGAGGCGCCACCGAGGACCACCGCCGCCATGGTGGAGGTGTAGAGCCCCGTGCCGAGACGACGGCCCGCCACGCGGTAGTCGGTGGCGTTGCGGGCGCGCCGGGCGGCCCACAGTCCGATCACCACCATCACGGCCAGGTAGAGCACGATGACGAGCACGTTCACAGGGGATCTCCTCGGACGGGAAAGCGGCAGGATGGTGCGCCCGGCGGGCTGCAGTGCCCGCGCGCAGAACTCTGGCGCTAGGGTTTATGTACCAGGTCACAGAAAAATATCACTCCGGTCCCTCCAGGGTGCGCCGGAGGCCGCGCGGCGTGACCTGCCGATGCGCCGTCGGCCATGTGGAAGCTCCCCGGGCGATCCCCGGGCGGAAGGAGACACGGTGGAACCGGAACGCATTGTCGAGACGAATGCCGCGGGTGAGCAGCGGGTGGGGCCCGTGAACGCCGCCCTCACGCCGCGCTGGGCGGGGCCCGCCACGTTCGCGCGGCTGCCCCGCACGGACCAGGTGGAGCACACGGACGTGGCCGTCGTGGGTGTCCCCTTCGACTCCGGCGTCTCCTACCGACCGGGTGCGCGGTTCGGCCCGAACCACGTGCGCGAGTCCTCGCGGCTGCTGCGCCCGTACAACCCCGCCCAGAACCACTCGCCCTTCGCGAACCTGCAGGTCGCGGACGCCGGTGACCTGGTGGGCAACCCGTTCGACATCCGCGAGGCCATCGACTCCATCGAGTCCGGGGTCAAGGAGCTGATGGGGCAGGACACCAAGATCGTGGCGATCGGCGGTGACCACACCATCGCCCTGCCGCTGCTGCGGGCCGCGCACTCCCGCCACGGGAAGGTCGCGCTGCTGCACTTCGACGCCCACCTGGACACGTGGGACACCTACTTCGGCGCCGAGTACACGCACGGCACCCCGTTCCGTCGTGCGTTCGAGGAGGGGATCATCGACACGGACGCGGTGATGCACGTGGGCACCCGCGGGCCCCTCTACGGCACGCAGGACCTCGAGGACGACTCCCGGTTCGGCTTCGAGATCGTCTCCTCCGCGGACGTGCTGCGCTCCGGCGTGGACGAGGTGGTCCGCACGCTGCGCGAGCGCGTGGGCGACCGCCCGCTCTACATCTCCCTGGACATCGACGTCCTGGACCCCGCCCACGCACCGGGCACCGGCACCCCGGAGGCCGGCGGCATCACGAGCCGCGAGGTGCTGGAGATCCTGCGCGGGCTGCGCGGCCTGGACGTGGTGGCCTGCGACGTCGTGGAGGTCGCCCCCGCGTACGACCACGCAGAACTGACGGGCATCGCCGCCGCCCACGTGGTCTACGAGCTGCTCTCCCTGATCAGCCTGGGCGCCGACGCCGCCGCGGACGGCCCTGCCTACGGCATCTCCGGCGCGCGCTACGGGGAGTCCTCGTGAGCGCGTTCGCGTCCCGCGCGGACGAGTTCAGGCCGTCTCCCGTCCGCGCCGTCTTCGAGGTGGCGCGCGATCCCTCCGTGGTCTCCCTGGCCGGGGGCAATCCCGACCTCTCGGTGCTGCCCGCGGATGCCGTGGGCGACCTCGCCGGGACGCTGCTGCGCGGCCGAGCGGGAGAGCTGCTGCAGTACGGCTCCGGCGCGGGGATGGACGAGCTGCGCCAGCTGGTCGTGAAGCTCATGGCCCGTGGCGGGTCCACGGTGACTGAGCACGACGTCCTGCCCACCACGGGTTCGCAGGCCGGGCTGGACCTGGTGACCAAGCTCTACTGCAACCCCGGGGACGTGATCCTCGCGGAGGGTCCCACCTACGTGGGGGCGCTCGGGGTCTTCGGGGCGTACGAGGCCGAGGTCCGCCACGTCGAGATGGACCACGACGGGATGCAGCCCGAGGCCGTGGCGCAGGCCCTGGACGAGCTCGCGGCGCAGGGTCGACGCGTGCCGTTCGTCTACGTGATCCCCAGCTTCCAGAACCCCACCGGCGTGACCATGCCGGAGGAGCGGCGTCGCGAGCTGGTAGCCGTGTGCGCGCAGCGGGACGTGCTGATCGTCGAGGACGACCCGTACGCGCTGCTCGGCTTCGACCGCGGTGAACCGGTGCCCTCGATGCACGGGATGGACCCGAAGCATGTAATCCACCTGGGCAGCTTCTCCAAGATCTTCGCGCCCGGGCTGCGGGTCGGGTGGATGGCAGCCCCGCCGGAGGTGCGCGGGCGGCTGCAGATCGCCGCGGAGTCCGTGGTGATCCACCCCTCCAACGTGGCGCAGTCACTCGTCACCTCCTGGGTGGGGTCCGAGCACTGGCAGCCCGCGCTGGACCGCGCCGTGGAGCTCTACCGCGAGCGGTGGACCGCCATGGAGGAGGCCCTCACGCAGTACATGCCCGAATCGGCATCCTGGACCACGCCCACGGGCGGCTTCTTCACGTGGGTCACGGCGGAGCAGCTGCGGGGCCGGGACATCCTGGCCGACGCCGTGGCCCACGGTGTGGTGCTCGTGCCGGGTTCCGCGTGCTACATGGACGGGCGGGAGTCCGACGCCGTGCGGCTCGCCTTCTCGGGCGTCGCCCCCGCGCGCATCACCGAGGGCGTCCGACGGTTCGCTGAGGTGCTGAAGGCGGGCTGACGCCGCGGCCGCCTCCTCGGCAGTTCTGTCGCGCACGCATGGTGCACCCCGCAGAACTGCCGGGGGGCTATCGGCGGTACCCGAACGTGCGGGGGTCCACGGGGCGCTGCGACACGGGAAGTCCGGCGACGACGAGCCGGTAGGAATCCGTGAGAAGTTCGTGGACCTCCTCCGGTTCCAGGTCACTGCCCTGCCGGAGGGTGATCCAGTGCTTCTTGTTCATGTGGTATCCGGGGGTCACGTCCCGATGGGTCGCGCGCAGGGCTTCGGACTCCGCGGGATCCGCCTTGAGGATGGTGAGCGGCTCCCCGTCGAGGGTCGTCTGCAGCATGAACACCTTGCCCCGCACCTTGTAGACGTCCCAGTGCTCGTCGAAGGGGTGGGTGAGTTCCGAGGCCGGCAGCTCCAGGGCGCGCTGCGCCGTCTGCTCCTGGATGTCCGTGCCGTTCATGGAGTCCTTCCGGGGTGGTGGGTCTTGGGTAGGGGCGGCGGCGTCCCTTGATGGCGGGGGAGGCATCAGCACTCGATGGGCGGGGTCACCGGGGGCCGACGACCGTCCACCCGCACGGGAGCCGGAACACACGTGATCGCTCCGTGGACCGAGGTCAGTGTCACACGATTGCCGAGAACAGTGCCGAGATCAGGGATTCCCTGTGAGACCTGTTTTCTTCATCCAAGAACCTGGATGAGGTGGTGAATTCCCTGGCAAACAGACTCCGATTGGCAGCTCTGAGATCGCTGGCTAAGTTTGTCTTTACAGAGTGGGAAAAGACGGCGGCCACCTCGTGGGACAGGAATCCCACGGCAGCGAGTTCTTGGTCGAAGCTGCAGTTTTCCAGCAGCTTCTGGCCGTGAGCGGTGTTGTAGAGCTGGTCCTCAACCCACGTGGACGACGTGTACCAGGAGCACGCCAGAGCCAAATCCCGGGCGTCCTTGGTGTCGTAGTTCGCTGCTCGGTCGGCCCAGGAGCGCAACTTCAGCGCCGTGTAGCCAGCGGGCGAGGGAACCTGGACGGTGTTTCCACGAGGCGTCAGCCTGACGGTTTGCGAATGGTTGTAGACATCCTGAAAACCGGCGACGGTCCACCCCTCTTTGCGCGGTGGTGGAGTGACCGTACCCGGAGGCTCCTCGATATGGGGGCCGAAGGGCAAGAAGTCCACGGGAACGCCGTCCACTGCGTAGCGCATGTCGCTGTCGCCCAGGCGGGTGTAGGTCTTCGTGACGGGCTGATAGGCGTCCCACCCGGAGAGCGCCAGAGCAAGGTCCACATCATCCGTTGCCCGGAAGAAGCCAGCGCGCCCCAAGCCGGAGTGGATGGCATCTCGTGCGTGCGCGCCCACCACCATGACCTGTGATGACCATATGCCCGTGTCGTTCTCGAGGCGCCCGACGACTGCGCGGACGGTGTCCAAGATCTGGGGGTCAGGGGTGCCAAATGTGAGCATGGTCGTCCTTGACGCGCTGCGCGGCCTCCAACTGGCGAGTTTCTCCTGTGGATTTCAGATCGGCATACACCAGGAGGGGAGGCGCGGGAGCAGGAAAGTGAGGGGGCTGCTGGGTGTCATGGTCTTGGGCAGTCCAGAAAGACGTGTGGATCATGATGTTCGCGACCCCATCCGTTCGCCAGCGGTTGTTGAAGACTACCTTGGGTGAGAATTCCGCCATGTAGAGCGTGGCGGTTTCAGGCTGCTTGATCCACGGGGTTGCTTTCTCGCCACTGACGTAGACGGGTCCACAGTCTGCGAGGTCCATGCGCAGGGGATCCCCGTGAAACGTGTGCGCGAGTGTTTTGGGGCCGAGCCCCGTGGCAAATGCGTCCACCCACTGTTCGGCCAGGCGCTCCGTGCGCAACAGGGTCCTGCTGTAGCGGTCGAGAAATCCCTGCTCGTCGAGGAGCTTCAGGGTGGATTGAGCCTGCCCCACCGATACGTTCGCGGCCGCCGCAAGAGCTCTGACGGGGGCACCCAGGAGCACGGGCCAGGAAAGCAACGCGAAAATGACCTGTGCACGCCGAGGAGTGAGGAGACCCGCCGAGGACCGGGGCGGACGGTGACCCTGCGCAATGGGCGGGCTGGGCCTGCGGCCTCGCACATCGATGACGGCCCCGTCGAACCGGAAGTAGGCGTTGCCTGCGGCGTCAAGAAATTGGATGCCCGCTGACCGCAGGCCATCTGCGCTGCGGGAATGGATCACCGGGGCGAGCAGGAGAAGTGACTCACCGGCTCCGACCTCCAGCTGCAGTGCGTGGGTGAGGGTAGGCGTGTCGGTGAAGACAGCACGAAACTTGTGGGTTCCCAGCGGGTGGCTGATGCGAAGAGGCGCGGGGATGTCCCAGGCCAGGTTGCGAAGCCGGGCGGGGTCGTCGACTCCGAGGTCGTACTCGGCCAAGTGGTTCTCCAGCGCGGTACGTATGGTGCTTTCCACAGCCCCTCCGTTCATTTTTGTATCACGTTCAGTATAAATGAACATCTAGAAAAACTGAACATCTGGTATGGGGGACGTTCCGAAGACTTCCTCAGGGGAGGCGTCAGCACTCGATGGGCGGGGTCACCGGGGGCCGACGACCGTCCACCCGCACGGGAGCCGGAACGCACGTGATCGTCCCGCGGGCAGAGCTCAGCGTCACCGACCGCGTGGGGCTGTCCAGGCCGGCCTCTCCGTCTTCCTCCCGGTGCGGGTGCTCGGCGTCGAGCAGGACCCGGGCAGTGCGTTCGAGGGACAGTCGCGCATGCCCGGCGCGGACGGAAGCCAGCAGAGCGCAGGCCGCGGCCGCCATCCCGTAGCCCGTGGCGTGGTCCAAGGCCTGCACGGGCAGGGCCCCCGGCCGCCAGCCGTCGTCGTCGTGCTTGCCGTAGTGGGAGGCCACTCCCGTGGCCGCCTGGACGATGCTGTCGAAACCCCGCTGCCCGGCGCGCGGCCCGGAGGGCTCCCACGCGCTGAGCTCCACGTGCACGAGGGGCGGGAAGCGCTCGCGGATCTGCGCCGAGCCGAGACCCAGTGCGGTCAACGATCCGGGGCGGTACCCGGTCAGCAGGACGTCCGCGGAGTCGAGGGCCTCCGCGAACTCGGCGGCCGAAGCCGGCGAAGAGAGATCCCGGGAGGTGCACCGGACGCCCAGGTCCGTGTCCAGGTGCTGGCCGAGGAGCTCCGGCAGGGCCGGCGGGTCGATACGGAGAACATCCGCTCCCAGCGCGGCGAGGAACTTGGCCGCGGTGGGACCCGCGATGACCCGCGTCAGGGACACCACCCGTATGCCCTTCAAGGGAAGTGCAGCGTCCCGGGGCGGCGGTGCCGCTCGCCACGGTCCCCGGGATGCGCGCGGGGCCATGGTGCGTGAGGAGACGTCCGTGGAGTGCGGGTGGACGTGGATCCACGGTCCCGGTGTCGTGGTGGCGTCACGCCTCCACTCGGCTTCGTCCCGGACGGCGGCCGCCACTCCACCGGCGCGGATGATGCGGGATTCGGCCTCGAGCGAGGAGAGCTGCGCGAGTGCCGGAGCCAGCGCGGCGTCGTCGTCGATGTCGAGGGCGTCGAACAGGCGCGCCCGGTGGTGCGGATAGTTGGCGTGTGTGCGCAGCCATCCGTCGGCGGTGGGGAAGAAGCCGGAGCAGGGCGCGAAGCCGGCCACCGGCCGGCCGTCGATCCGCAGCCGGGAGATGGACCCGAACGTGGCGATCACCTCGGGCAGGCGTGCCGTGACGGTGCGACGACGCCGCCCGGTGCGGCGCGCGAACTCCTCCGCCGACGCCGCGGCGAGCCCCACGCTCGACACCGCCAGGGTCTGCGGGTCCAGGGGTCCCGGCCAGAAGGTGCCCCTTCCACGCACCGCCGTGGCGGCGGCGACGTGAAGACCGTCCACCACGCCGTCGAGTGCTGTGAAGATCTCCCGCATGCCGTTCATTATCCGGCGCGGGCCGGTCGGGGGTCCACTCTCTCCCGTCCGATTAGAATGGCTCTCATGAACGACAGCGCCGGACCCACGCCCGACGACGACCGCGCACGCGCCGTGCTGCGCGCCCACCGCCTGCGGGAGGTGATGCGCTACAGCGTCTACTTCCTGCGGCGCATGGAGGGGGCCCGGGAGCTGACGAGCCAGCAGATCAGCCTTCTCACCATGCTGCGTTCCGGGGGTCAGCGCATCACCACGATCGCCGCGAACATGGGCGTGCGGGTGTCCACGGCCACCCAGAGCGTGGACCGGCTCAGCCGGGCGGGGTACGTGCGCCGGGACCCGGACCCCACGGACGCCCGCGCCGTCCTCGTGTGCCTCACGCCCCACGGCACGGAGGTCCTCGCCCAGGAGGACCGGCACCGCAGCGCCCGTGTGGCGGACGTGCTGGGTGAGCTGTCCCAGAGGGAGCTCGACGCCCTCGACGCCGCACTGCCGGTGCTCGCCAAGCTCGCCCGCTCGCAGGGCGGGGGCGT
>NZ_BJNW01000026.1 GCF_006539885.1 Kocuria varians
TCTACCTAGATACAGGAGGGCGTGGCGCTGCTGACTCGAGTCGGGCTGCGTAAGGCCGGCGACCTGAAAAGTGCGCGACCCCGCATTCCACCTCACCCCCTACCCTGATTCCATGGACAACATCAGGACCCTTGTGATTCTCGGCGCCTCCGGTGACCTCACCGCGCGCCTCCTGCTCCCGGGGCTGGGCTCGCTGCTGGCCCTGCAGCCTGAGCGGGAGATCACGGTCATCGGTTCCGCTCGGGAGGACTTCCCGGGTCCGCTCGGCCCGGACGACGACGTGCGCGCGGAGACGTGGGAGGAAACGGTCGCCAAGGCATTCTCGTCCGTGGATGCCACCGGCCCCGCCGTGGACCACGCCCGGGAGAACACGCGGTGGGTCTCGTGCGACGTCACCGAGGCGGCGGACCTCGAGAAGCTGCTGGGCGGCGTCGTCGGCCCCGTGTGCCTATACTTCGCGCTGGCGCCCGCGATCACCAAGAGGGCGTGCGCGGCCCTGGCCGAGCTGGACGCGCTGCCCGAGGACCTCTACCTGGCCCTGGAGAAGCCCGTGGGCACGGACCTGCACTCCGCGCGGGCGCTCAACGCGCAGGTGGGCGAGCTCGTGGACGAGGAGCACACGTTCCGCGTGGACCACTTCCTGGGGATGCCCGGCGTGCTGGACATCGTGGGGCTGCGCTTCGCCAACCGGCTCTTCGAGCCCATCTGGGACCGGCGGCACATCCAGTCCATCGAGATCGTGTTCGACGAGACCCTGGCGCTCGAGGGCCGCGGCGAGTTCTACGACACCACGGGTGCCGCCCGGGACATGCTGCAGTCTCACCTGCTGCAGGTCATGGCGCTGACCATGATGGACCCGCCCTCGCGCTTCGACGCCGTGGAGGTCCCCGCGAACACCGCCCACATCCTGCGCGCCACGCGCCTGTGGGACGAGGAGTCCGCGACCCACGCGGCCGAGCACCCGGGCATCACCCCGGTGGTCCGCGGCCGCTACACCGCCGGAACCGTGGGCGGGCAGGACGTCCCCGACTACGCGGCGGAGAAGGACGTGGACCCCCAGCGCGAGACCGAGACGTTCGTGCAGGCCATCCTGGAGGTGGACACCTGGCGCTGGAACGGCGTGCCCGTGACCCTGCGCTCCGGCAAGGCCATCGGCGACCCCGCCCAGCACATCCGCGTGACCTTCCGTCGCCCGCCCCACGAGTACAAGGGCTGGCCGCACCCCACCGCCCCGAACGTGCTCAGCGTGGGCTTCGAGGAGGAGCACGTGCAGCTGGACGCCAACGTGGGCAGCCCCTTCGACTCCCGCGGCATGAACCGCCTGACCCTCTCCAGCCGCGTGCCCGAGCCCGGGCTGACCGCGTACGGCTCCGTGATGCGCTGGATCCTGGACGGGGACCCCACGTTCACCGTCCGCGCGGACGCCTCCGAGGAGGGGTGGCGGATCATCGACCTCATCCAGGACGCCTACGACACCTGCGCCCCGCTGCGCGAGTACCCCGCAGGATCGCAGGGCCCGGTCGTCAAGTAAAGACTTATTCATACACATGACCCCTGCACGGCGGGCCGTGCGGGGCCCGCGTGTCCTCCTCTGATATCCAGGGAAAGTCCAGGGAGTGCCCTGGGCCTTTAACGCAGCACAGGGGAGAACCACATGCCATCATCGGCACACGATCCCGCGGGCGAGCCCCGGGAACCGCACGGGGAGGAGACCGAGGGCGTCCCCGCCGCAGGCCAGGACGGCCACGGCACCACGTCCCAGGACGCTCCGACCATCCAGAACGCTCCGACCACCCATGACGGCATCGCCGCGCAGGACGCCCCCACGTCCCGTGCCGGTGCCGTCCCCGCCGAGGACGGCGCGCACACCGAGCATGGCACGGCCGCTGCCCCGGGCGCCGCAGGCACCACCGGCGCGGCGGGCACCGCGGGTGCCGCCGCGCCCAACGGTCAGCAGCCCTACACCTACGCCCCGCCGGCGGCGCTGGCGAGCATGACCCCGCGCCACTGGTGGGTCCCCGCCGTGGCCGGTGCGGCCGGCTACGTGGGCACGGTGGTGGGCACCGTGGTCGCGATGCTGCTCACCCTGCTCGGCGCGCTCATCTCGGGTGACTCTAACGGCAGCCTCACGGAGCAGCTCGACGACCAGATCGACGACTACACGGGCACCGCACCGGACCTCTCCGGGGTGTCCTGGTTCCTCTCCATCCCGTTCCAGCTGGCCGCGATGGCCGCGCTGGTCCCGCTGCGCCTGTCGGCGAGCTTCGCCGGTGAGGGCGGCAACGCGGGCATCACGGTGCCCCAGTACTTCGCGCTGGTGTGCGGCATCCTGGCGGCGTGGTTCGTCGCCCGCGCGCTCACCAAGGACGTGAGCGTGCAGACGCGCGCCGTCCAGTGGGTCATGGCCGCCGTGGGCGGTGCGGTGTGGGGTGCTCTCGCGCTGATCGTCACCGCCGTCACCGCGCTGCGCCTGGACGTCCCCGTCTTCTACTCGACCGTGCAGCTGCGGATCTCCGCGGTGGGCGTGGGCCTGTTCGTGGTGCTGTTCCTGGTGGGCCTGCTGACGGTGGCGTCCGCACTGAACGTGCGCTCCACCCAGGCCGCCCCCGGCCGCCTGGTGATCGGTGCCGAGCGCAGCATGCCCGGTGTCCTGCAGGTGCTGCGTCCCATGGTCGTGCAGTTCTGCGTCTTCGGGGCCGTGGCCGGTCTGGGCCTGCTGATCTGGGCCTTCGTCAAGGGCGGGGCCGTCGCCGGTTTCTCCGCACCGTTCTGGCTGCCGATCGCCGTCGGATGGCTCTTCGTCCTCTCGCTGCTCTCCGCGCTCACCGCCGGCGGCGCCGCGGCCACCTACACGGACCTGGCCGGCAGCTCGCACGCCGCCTACCTGTGGAGCGAGGGTGCCGTGCCCGCGTGGGTCGTGGTGCTGTGCATCCTGCTCGCCCTGGTCTCCGTGGTGTGTGCCGCCGTGGCATGGGCGCACGTGCGTCCCGTGAACCAGCGGATCGCGCGCAACCCCGTGGCGTGGGCGGTCCTGCCGGTCGCGTACTTCGTCCTGGGCCTCCTGGCGATGTGGCTGCTCAACGTCAGCGGCTACGCCTCCGCCACCTCCGGCAGCAGCCAGAGCGCGGGCTTCAGCCTGCGACCCGCCGGGTGGACGTGCCTCGTCTTCCTGCTGTGGGGCGCGGTGATCGAGCTGCTCGCACGCTTCGTGGCCCCCGCCTTCATGGGATCCCTGCCCGCCGTGGTGACCCGCTGGCTGCGCGGCTCCGAGCGTGCCCGTGGCCGTCCGGCGGTGGTGGCCTCGGCGGCCGCGATGGGCGGTGCGGTCGTGGCGGCGGCACCGGCTGCGGCGAGCGCGGCACCCGCCGCGGCGTCGTCGGCCCCGTCCTACCCCGCGGCGGAGACCGCGCGCACGGAACCGGTGAGCGCGCAGCGTGCGTACGACGGCGCCGCGGCGCCGGGTGAGCAGACGCGCGTCCTGCCGACCTACGGGGACGCCCAGGCCGCGGCCGAGCCCCAGCCGCGCGAGCCGATGGATCCGCAGAAGAAGAAGCGGATCCGGCTGATCGCCATCATTGCCGGAGCCGTGATCCTGCTGGTCGTGGCCGCGATCATCGTGTTCTCCGTGCTCAGCCGCACCGTGTTCGGCCCGGACAACCAGGCCGAGGAGCTGCTGCAGTCCGTCACGGACGGCAAGGCCAAGGCGGTCTCGGAGGTCGCGGACCCGAACGTGAGCACCGGCCAGCGCGGCCTGCTCACGGACGAGGTCTACGGCGCCGCGGAGAACCGCGTGTCCTCGTACGAGATCAAGGACACCCAGATCGACGGCGACCACGCGACCGTGAACGCCACCGTGACCCAGGACGGGGTGACCACACCCGTGGCCCTGCCCATGGTCAGCGACTCGCGCAACGGGCTGTTCAAGTCCTGGCGCGTGGACTCGACCGCGGGCTCCGAGCTCTACCAGTCCTTCTCGGTGCGCATCCCCGGCGGCGTCAGCGAGCTGACCGTCAACGGCACCAAGGTCCCCGTGGACTCGCTGAGCGACTCCCACGAGGAGGAGTTCACGGTGCTCCCCGGCGACTACGACGTGAGCATCGCATCCTCCGGGAAGTACGTGACCTACGGCGGGGACCAGGTGGCGCAGATCCGCGCCGGCTCGCAGGGCTCCGCCCCGTCCATGTCGTTCAGTGCATCCTTCACCCCCGTGCTGAAGGAGGACCTCACCAAGCAGCTCAACGCCAAGCTCGACACCTGTGCGAAGAGCACCTCGTTCGAGCCGGAGGGTTGCCCATTCTCCTACTCGATCTTCGGGGACAAGAAGGACTACCGGAACCCGTCGTGGAGCATCGAGCGCTACCCCACGTACTCGGTGTCCTCCTACGGTGACCACACCACCTACAGCACTGACAAGTCCGGTGAGGTGCGCCTGGACTACCAGTACAACACCGAGTACGACGACGACGAGCCCGCCAAGTGGAAGGACAAGGACACCACCTCCAGCATCTACGGCTCCGGCACGGTCACCGTGTCCGGGGACAAGATCACGGTGAACTCCGAGGACTGACCCCTCCGGCGGTGCCGGTCCTCCGGTGCCGGTCCTCCGGTGCCCGGAACGAGAAACGCCCCTTCCCGCGTGTGTGCGGGGAGGGGCGCTTTTCGTGGTGGAGGGGGTGACGCCGGAGAGCGCGCGACGAGCGCGAGGGTGGCGCCGCGGCGTCGTCGTCCGGCCCGGCCCGGCCCGGGGAAGCGCGCCCGAAGGCTCAGAGGTCCTGCGGCCCCAGCGGCAGACCCAGCAGGTACCAGGTGATGAAGAGCAGGAACCAGCCCACGAGCATCGCGATGGACAGCGGCAGCACCAGGGAGATGAGCGTGCCCACGCCGGCGTCCTTCTGGTAGCGCCGCAGGTACCCGAGCACGAGCGCGAAGTAGGGGCTCACGGGGCTGATCACGTTGGTGGCCGAGTCGCCGATGCGGAACAGCGCCTGGGTCATCTCCGGGGACACGTTCAGCAGCATGAGCATGGGCACCATCACGGGCGCGAGCAGCGTCCACTGGGCGGAGCCGGAGGTGATGAGCAGGTTCATCACGGCCACGATCAGCACGATGCCGGTGAAGGTGAGCACCGGGGGCAGTCCCAGCGAGCCGATGAAGTCTGCTCCGTACACTGCGAGCACCGGCCCGATCCCGGACCACTGGAAGTAGGCGGTGAACTGGGCGGCGGCGAAGAACAGCACGAGCACGGGGGTCACACCGGTGAGCCCCTCGGCCATGGCCTCGGGCACCTCGCGGGCGCGGGTCATGGTTCCGGCGGCGCGCCCGTAGACCCAGCCGACGACGGCGAACACCACCGCGATCACGATGCCCACGTTGAGCAGCAACGGGGACATGAGCACGCTGCCGTCCTCGGCGCGCAGCGGGGACCCCGGCAGCAGCAGCGCGAGCAGGTAGACCACCATCATGAGCGCGAAGGCGATCCCGGCGTTGCGCAGGCCGCGCTTCTCGCGGGGCTTCAGGCGCATGTCCTCGAAGTCGCCCATGTTCTGCTGCTTGGTGTCGGTGTCCTCCTCGATGGCCTGGCCGCGCTTGGCGAGCACCGTCTCGGTGACCACCGTGATGATGGCCGCGAGCACCAGGGAGGAGACGAACGTGAAGAAGTAGTTGGAGACCGGGGTGACGATCACGCTCTTGTCGATCAGTCCGGCCGCCGCCGTGGTGATGCCGCCGAGCAGGGCGTCCGACGCCGTGGGCAGCAGGGACGCGTTGAAGCCCGCGGCCACGGAGCAGAACGCCACGACCAGACCGACCACCGGCGAGCGCCCGGCCGCCTTGAACGCGAGCGCGCCCAGGGGGATCAGCACCACGTACATGGCGTCCGAGGCGATGGAACCGGTGATGCCGGTGAGCGCGAGCACGAACGTAACCACTTGGGGCCCACCCGCGCCACCGAGCCGCGCAGTGCGGCCGAGAGCATCCCGGACTGCTCCGCCACGGCCACGCCCAGCAGGATCACGACCACCAGCCCGAGCGGCGGGAACTCCACGAAGTTGGTCACGGCCTCGGCCACGATCTTCCGCAGCCCGTCCGGGGCCAGCAGGTTGGTGACCGCCACGGTCTCCCCCGTGGCCGGGTTCACGGCGCTGAGACCCACCGAGGACAGGATCCAGCTGAGCAGGATCACGATGCCCGCGAGCATGAGGAACAGCCAGAACGGGTCGGGCAGCTTGTTGCCCACCCACTCGATCCAGTTCAGGACCCGCAGCAGGGCGCCGGTCCCCTTCTTCTCCGTGCCCTGAGGGCGGGCGCTGGGCGCGGACGACGACATGGCGGGTTCCGTTCTGTCGGGGGCGGCGGACGTGTGACCTGCCCAACGTACGCAACGCCGGCCTCGTGGGGAGAGAGGACACGGGCGCGCGGGAAATGCGGCAGAGGGGAAGCGTCACATCCCCGCACTTAGTGTCACAGTGACTTTTAGTGGCTAGAGTCGCCCCCGAGAGCACCGGGCACCGGCCCGGTCCTGCGGCGGAGGGCGGTGACCATGGGCACCCCGTGCACGAGCCTCGCCGTGTCCACCGTGATCTTCACGGTGCGCCCCACGGGCCCCGGTGGGCGCCACGAGCTGTGGCTTCCGCTGGTCCGGCGCATCCGGGATCCGTACCGCCACCTGTGGGCCCTGCCCGGCGGGCCGCTGGACGATGAGCAGGACCTCGACGACGCCGCCGCGGGCTACCTGCGGCTCACCGTGGGTCTGGACGCCACGCGCCTCGAGCAGCTCGCCACCTTCGGCGGGCTCAGCCGCTCCCAGGGGGCCGACGAGCGCGTGGTCACCGTGGTCTACTGGGCCGCCCTGCCCACGCACCACGCGGCGTCGGGCGAGGGGGACCTCAACGTCACCTGGCTGCGCGCCACGGACCTGCCCGACCTGGCCTTCGACCACTCGCTGATCGTCGCCCACGCGCTGGAGCGGCTGCGGGACCGGATCGCCGAGCCCACCGTGGCCCGCTCCTTCCTCCCGGAGACATTCACCATCGCCCAGCTGCGCGAGGTCCACGAGGCGATCCTCGGCCACGGGGTGGACGCCCCGAACTTCCGCCGCCACGTCCTGCGCTCCGGGCGCCTCGAGGACACCGGCGAGCGCGTGGCCGGCACACCCCACAGACCACCGGCCCTGTACCGCTTCACCCGCACCCACGCACCCGAGTTCTTCCGATCCGGCACTACCCAGGAGACCCCATGACCTCCGTGGCCACCCGCCTCGCCCTGCTGACCTCACCTCCCGCCGCGGCGAGCGCCGCCGCGAACGCCACCGGGAGCGTCCCGGCCGGCACTGGCTCGTGCAGCTCGGCGCTCGCCGAGCAGCCGTGGGACTTCCCCGCGCCCCTCGCGGAGGGCTACGGCCCCGGGGCCTCGCAGGACGACGTCGTCCCGCCCGGCTCCTCGGCGCAGCCCGCCATCCCGCAGCGCTACCGGGATGCGAGCCCCGAGCAGCTCGACGCCATGATCCGCGCCGCCAAGGAGACCCTGGGCGAGCGGGTGGTGGTGATGGGCCACTTCTACCAGCGGGACGAGATCGTGGCCCACGCGGATTTCATCGGGGACTCGTTCCAGCTGGCGCAGCAGGCGAAGGCCCACCCGGAGGCGGAGGCCATCGTGTTCTGCGGCGTGCACTTCATGGCGGAGACCGCGGACATCCTCTCGACCCCCGAGCAGTCCGTGATCCTGCCCAACCCCGCGGCGGGCTGCTCCATGGCGGACATGGCGGACGAGGAGTCCGTGGAGGAGTGCTGGGCGGAGCTGATGGACACCCTCGGCCCCCACGCCCTCGCGGCGGACGGCTCCGTGCTCACGGACGGGGACGGCGAGCCGCTGGCCTCCGTGGTCCCGGTGACCTACATGAACTCCTCCGCCGCGCTCAAGGCGTTCTGCGGGCGCAACGGCGGGATCGTGTGCACGTCCTCGAACGCCGCTACGGTGCTCGAGTGGGCGTTCGCGCGCGGCCAGCGCGTCCTGTTCTTCCCGGACCAGCACCTGGGCCGCAACACCGCCAAGGCCATGGGTGTGCCGCTGGAGCGGATGCCCCTGTGGAACCCCCGCAAGCCCCTGGGCGGGAACTCCCCGGACCAGCTGCGGGACTCCCGCGTGATCCTGTGGCACGGCTTCTGCTCCGTGCACCGCCGCTTCACCGTGGCGCAGATCGAGCAGGCGCGGGCGGAGCACCCGGGCTGTACCGTGGTCGTGCACCCGGAGTGCCCCATGGAGGTCGTGGACGCCGCGGACTCCGCCGGTTCCACGGACCACATCCGCAAGGCCGTGGCCGCGGCGGAACCCGGGCAGACCTTCGCGATCGGCACGGAGATCAACATGGTGAACCGGCTCGCCGCCCAGCACCCCGAGCACACCATCTTCTGCCTGGACCCCGTGATCTGCCCGTGCTCCACGATGTACCGGATCCACCCCGGCTACCTCGCGTGGGTTCTGGAGGAGCTCGTGGCCGGGCGGGTGGTCAACCAGGTCTCGGTCTCGCGGGACGTCGCGCAGGAGGCGTCGGTCGCGCTCGAACGCATGCTCGCCGCGGTGCCGCGTGCGTGAGGCCTTGATCCCAACCCCTGGCGCCCCGGAAACCCCGGCTCGCACGGCCGGCTCCCCGTTCGTGAGCACGGTCGGAAACGCCGTGGCCTTCACCGGCGGCACCCGCGGCCGCGTGGCTCAGGCGCCCGGTTCCTCACAGGGCGGACCACGACTACGCCCGCACAGCCTGGGCACCACACCCAGCACACACGAAGCACACGAAGCACACGAAAGGACAGCACATGCTGCACCGCTCGGCCGTTGAGGCCGTGATTCGCGCCGGACTCGCGGAGGACGCCCCGTGGGGTGACCTCACGTCGGACCTCGCCATCCCCGCCGTCGCGCAGGCGACCGCCACCCTGACCTCCCGAGAGAGCGGTGTGCTCTGCGGGGAGGAGGTGATCCGCACGGGGTTCGCCGTCGCGGATCCCGCGCTGCAGGTGACGCTGCACGTGGCGGACGGCGACCCCCTGGAGCCGGGAACCGCCGTCGCCACCGTCTCCGGTCCTGCGCGTCCGCTGCTGACGGCCGAGCGCACGGTGCTGAACCTCGTGCAGCGCATGTCCGGGATCGCGACCACCACCGCGCGCTACGTCGCCGCGGTGGAGGCCGCGGTGGCCGAGGTGGAGCGGGCCAACAAGCTGCCCGCCGGGACCATCACACGGACGCGCGTGTGCGACACCCGCAAGACCACGCCCGGGCTGCGTGTCCTGGAGAAGTACGCGGTGACGTGCGGCGGCGGGCACAACCACCGCTTCGGCCTCTCGGACGCCGTGATGCTCAAGGACAACCACCTGGCCGTCCTCACCGCCGGTGGCGCCTCGCTGCCGCGCGCCATGCGGGAGCTGCGCCGTTCCATGCCCCACACGGCATGCATGGAGGTGGAGGTGGACCGCCTGGACCAGATCGAGGACGTCCTCGCCGGGGGTGCAGACGTGGTCATGCTGGACAACTTCTCCCGGGCGGACCTGATCAGCGGGGTGGCCATGATCGACGGCCGCGCCGCCGTGGAGGCCTCCGGGGGCATCACCCTGGAGACCATCGGGAGCGTGGCCGCCACGGGCGTGGACGTCATCTCCGTGGGGGCCCTGACCCACTCGGTGCGCTCCCTGGACCTGGGCCTGGATATCGCCGTGGCCTGAGTTCGGACCACCGGATCACCACCATCTGAGAGGCCTCCCCGTGATCTACCTGGACCACGCCGCCACCACCGCCCCGCGCCGGGACGTGCTCGAAGCCATGTGGCCGTGGCTGACCGGTGAGTTCGGCAATGCGTCGAGCCACCACGAGCGCGGTCGTCGGGCGGCCCGCGCGCTTGAGGATGCCCGCGAGCGCGTGGCCGCCGTGCTGAACGCCCGCCCCGGGGAGATCGTCTTCACGTCCGGCGGCACGGAGGCGGACAACCTCGCGGTGAAGGGCATCGCCCTGGCCCGCCGCGAACGCCGCCACGAACGCACCCGGGTGGTCACGAGCGCGGTGGAGCACCCCGCCGTCCTGGACTCGGCGGCGGATCTTGCCCGCTACGACGGCTTCACCGCGACCCGTGTCCCGGTGGACGCGCGCGGCGTCGTCACCCCGGAGGCCTTCCGCGCCGCGCTGCGGGGCGACGACGCCGAGGTGGCGGTCGCCTCCGTGATGCTCGCGAACAACGAGATCGGCACGGTGCAGGACGTCACGGCGCTGGCGGAGATCGCCGCGGAGCAGGGCGTCCCCCTCCACTCGGACGCCGTCCAGGCGGCGGGCACTCTGCCGCTGGACGTCCGCGCACTGGGGGTGAGCGCACTGTCTCTGGCCGGTCACAAGATCGGGACGCCCCCGGGGATCGGGGTGCTCTGGCTGGGGCGCGGAACACCGCTCAGGCCGCTGTTCAGCGGCGGGGGCCACGAGCGCGGCCGCAGGTCCGGAACCTCCACCGTGGCAGGGGCGGTGGGCCTCGCCGTCGCCCTGGAGCGCGCGGAGGCGGAACGCGAGGAACATGCGCGGCGCTGCGCCGAACTGCGGGACCGGCTGATCGCGGGCGTCCTCGCGAACGTTCCCGGGGCCGTCCTCACCGGCCCCGACCCCTCGGCCGGAGAGGCGCGGCTGGCCACGAACGCGAGTTTCTGCTTCCCCGGCGTCAACGGGGAGACCGTGCTGGTGGACCTCGAGACCAGGGACGTGCTGGTGTCCTCGGGCTCGGCGTGCTCGGCAGGCTCCACGGAACCCTCCCACGTGCTCACCGCCCTGGGACTGTCACCGGAGATCGCGAGCACCGCGGTGCGCTACAGCCTGGGCAGGGACACCACCGAGCAGGAGATCGACGCCGCGGTCCGGGCCACCGCTGAGGTGGTCACGGCCCTACTGGCCCCCTGAGCTTCCACTCGCGCACGCCTACGGACCGCAGCACAGGGCGAAGGATCAGTCGTGCTGCTCCGCCTCGTGCCGAGCACTGCGCGCCTCGCGCGCCCGTCGCCGTGACCTGCCGCGGAAGACCTCACGCAGGCAGACCCCCAGGACGGCGCCCACGAGAGCGACTCCGGCCAGAATCAGCGCATCCCCGAGGGGCTTGCCCATCAGGGGATACGCGACGACGAGAACAACAAGCATGACGACGACAAACGCCGCCCACCCATACAGAGACCCACGGCGGCCCTTCACCTACTGCTCCTCCCCGTCCATCTAGGGCTGAACCGGGTACGGCGGCTGCTCCCCGCGGGCCATGGCCACGGCGTTCTCCGCGGCCATGCGCGCCATGCCCGCCCGGGTGCCCGCCTCCGCGGAGCCCACGTGCGGCAGCAGGAAGGCATTGGGCAGCTCGAGCAGCTCGGGCTCCACGGCGGGCTCGTTCTCGAACACGTCGAGTCCTGCCGCGAAGATCTCCCCGTCGCGCAGGGCCCGGACGAGGGCCTTCTCGTCCACCACGGGCCCCCGCGCCGTGTTCACGAGCACCGCGGTGGACTTCATGCGGTGCAGGACATCCGCGTCCACCAGGTGCGTGGTCGACTCCGTGAGCGGCACGTGCAGCGAGAGGTAGTCGCTCTCGCGCACGAGCTCGTCCCACGGGAGCTGGGTGACGTGGTCGGCGAGGTCCCCGAGCTCCTCCCGTGTGACCTCGCGGTCGTGCGGGGGACGCTGCGTGAACAGCACGCGCATCCCGAACCCCAGAGCACGGCGTGCGACCGCCTTGCCGATCCGTCCCATGCCCGCGATGCCCAGCGTGGCCCCGGTGACATCCTGCCCTACGAGCAGGTCGGGTCGCAGCCCTGTGAAGTGCCCGCCGCGCAGGTACTCGGACGCCTCGTGGGCCCGCCGGGCGGCACCCAGGAACAGCAACATCGCGATGTTCGCCGTGGCGTCGTCCAGCACGTCCGGGGTGTTGCCCACCGCGATCCCGTGCTCCGCCGCGGCCGGCACGTCCACGTTGTTGTAGCCCACCGCGTAGTTCGCGATCCCCCTGATCCGCGCGCGAGCGAGCAGCGGGGCGTCGAAGCGGTCCGAGACCTGGGCGAGCACCACGTCGTAGTCCCCGCTCGTGACCGCCCCCTCCAGCTCCGCGGCGCTCATGCCGTGGCGCACGTCCACCTCGCCGGCCTCGCGCAGGATGCTCGGTCCGGGTTCGGGAATCTCCTGGGTCACCAGGAAGCGCGGGGTGCTCATGGGTGGTTCTCCTCTGGGTGGTCAGGGGGACAGCACGGGACGACGACGCCGCGGCCGTCGCGCTGGCGGGCGGCAGGCACCGTCCACCGCGAAGGGCAGGGCGCGGCCCGGGCGACGCCGGGCAGCCCGCCCGGCCACGCGGCGTCGTCGTCCCCGCAGGGAAACACGACACCCCGCCCGGCAGGGGCCGAACGGGGCGTCTCGGGGCGTGGCGCCGGGCAGGGCGTCACACGGTGGTCACACGCGTGATCAGATGAGGGACTTGGCCCCGGCGCGTGCCTTCTCGAAGCGCTCGGCGACGTCCGCCCAGTTCACGATGTTCCAGAAGGCCTTGACGTAGTCGGCCTTGACGTTCTGGTAGTCGAGGTAGAAGGCGTGCTCCCACATGTCGAGCTGCAGCAGCGGGATGGTGGCCACGGGGACACCGTTCTGCTGGTCGTACATCTGCTCGATCACGAGGTTCCCGGCGATCGGCTCGTAGGCCAGGATGGCCCAGCCGGAACCCTGGATGGTGGTGGCAACGGCCGTGAACTGGTCACGGAAGTTGTCGAAGGAGCCGAAGAACTCGTCGATGGCCGCGGCCAGCTCGCCGGTGGGCTTGTCGCCGCCGTCCGGGGACATGTTCTTCCAGAAGATGGAGTGGTTGATGTGACCACCCAGGTTGAACTGCAGGTCCTTGGAGAGCTTGGCGGCACCCGCGGCGTCACCGTTGGCGCGGGCCTCCTCCATTTTCTCCAGGGCGGTGTTGGCACCGGTCACGTACGTGTTGTGGTGCTTGTCGTGGTGCAGCTGCATGATCTGCGCGGAGATGTAGGGCTCCAGCGCCGCGTAGTCGTACGGAAGATCGGGGAGAGTGAACTTTTCAGCCACGGTGAATCATCCTTCCTGGATGGGATCGGGACAGTTCCACTGTCCGTCCGGCACCGGAGAGGGGTCAAGGACGTTCAGCCACCAGCGTACGTCCGTGACGGACCGCCCTACGCTGGGGTCATGTCCCGCACGCACAGCACGTCCGCCGCCCCCGTTCCCTCTGTCTCCTCCGTGACAGACGTTCTTCCCGCCACCCCCGCACACGCCCCGGGAATCGTGGCGCTGAGGGACGAGCTGGCCCGGTGGATGCAGGCCCGCGGCATCGATCAGTGGCGGGAGGGCGAGTTCACCCCCGCGCAGGTTGAACAGGAGATCGCCGCGGGACAGTGGTGGGTGGTGGAGCCCGAGAGTGGTCCCGGCGAGGTGCTCGGCAGCGTGCGCGTGATCTGGGAGGACGTGGAGATCTGGGGCGAGCAGCCCGAACCCGCCGGGTACATCCACGGCGTGGCGGTGGACCGCAGCCTCAACGGCACCGGCACGGGCACCCGGCTGCTGCGCGCGGCGGAGCAGGTGATCGCCGACTCCGGGCGCAGCATCTCCCGCCTGGACTGCGACGACGCCAACCCCGTGCTCAAGCGCTTCTACACCGGCCTGGGCTACTCCCCGCGCGGCACGGCCACCTTCCACGTGCCCGGCCCGGACTTCTGGGTCACGGTCCAGCGCATGGAACGCCCGCTGCCCTGAGCCTCTCGGCTCGTGTCCTCAGGCGCTCTGCGCCCGACGACGCCCGCTCGGCTTCCTGTGAGCCGCGCGGCCACGCCCCACGCACCCGTCCTGCACCGCCGGCGGCGTGGCCGCAGCACTGCCGGCCCTTCCGAGGAGGGCGGGCGTGGGTGTCTGCGCATGCGAGAGCAGGTCCTTCCGCATCCGCTCCAGACCACGGGTCACGGCGCGCCTGGCCAGCATCTGGGACCACGGCGACTTCCACCACAGGGAACCCCGCAGCCGGAAGTCACCCTCGAAGATCACGTGGACACCGCCGTCGGCCTCTGTCCACGAGTACTCCACGGTGGCGTCGGTCGGACCCTTGGTGGTGCGCAGCATGAGCGACTCCCCGGGTATGCGGTCCGCCACGATCATGATGAACTCGTAGCGCAGCGGCCCGACGGCCGCGGTGAACTCCAGTGCCGCCCCCACGTTCAGGGGCTCGTCGATGCTCGTTGGCCACTCGTAGTGGACATCGAACCACCTGCCCAGTGCGGCCGGCCGGCTGAGTGCCTCGTCCACGACGTCGCCCTCCACGGGGACGTCCTGCTCGGCCAGCATGGTGAATCCGTGCGCGTCCTTCTCCAGGCGCGTGATATGTGCAGACATGTTTCCCCCTTGGTGCGTGCCCCTCCCCACGCCGCTCGTCCCACCGAGCAGCGACACACGCTTGTGACAGTGCGCCTGGATGACCAGGCACTTCCAGTCTGACGCAAACTTGTGGACACGTCACCCTCTGCGGGGTCATATGACGCGTGCACAGGGGTGGATAAAAGTTGTCCACAGGGGTGGAAAAAGCTGTGGATTTTTCGAACAGGTTTTCGACGTCCTGAGCCACCCTGCCGCATCCCAGGGATGCACCCAGCTCTCACCAGGGGAGATACCAGATAAACATATGGACAGCGGATCGAATCCCACTCGTGTGACTTATCCACGCTGTGGACAAATCATGTGGATAACCGGCGTTGTCCACCCATCTGCGGAGACCTACCCCCTTTTGGGGGGACAGAGGTGAAGGGGCGTTTCCGGACCGGTTCCTAGACCGCGGGGAGCACCCGCAGCCACCGGAAACCGTGGGCCTCCAGGAGGATCCCGCCGCGCAGGTCCACCTGCTCGCCGTCGTACACGTTCGTGGCCGTGGGCAGGAAGCCGCTCAACGTCTCTCCGCTCACGAACTGGGACCAGTCGCTCACGTTCGCGAGGCACAGCACCACGCTGTGCTCCCCGGGACGCTGGTAGCCCAGGACGTGGTCCTCGTGGGTGTCGAACGGGATCAGGGTGGTGCCGTCGAACTCCGGGGTGCTGCGACGGACCGTGATCATCCCCCGGATCCCGCCGAAGATCCGCCCCTGGACGGAGAAGAGGTCGTGACGGCGCTCGTAGTCCGCCTCCGAGTACAGGGGTCGGTGCACCCACCGGGCATCGTGCGCGTTGTCCGGGTTCTCCTGCCAGTGGGCGTCGTTGAGCTGGCCGACCTCATCCCCCAGGTAGATCAGGGGCACGCCGCCCGTGCTCATGACCACCGAGTACGCGAGCAGGATCCGGTCCACGGCCGGGCCGGGCTCGTTCTCTAGCCCCAGCAGGGACGCCGTGGTCCCGCAGATCCGGCAGTCGCCGGTGCGGGGGTTGTCCTGGAACGGCACCCCGTGGGCGAAGCTGCCCGGGTGGCGGCCGGTGTAGAAGGCGTTGAGGAAGCGGCGGTGGTCGTGGCCGTTGATTCCGAGCCGCGCGGCGTCGTCGTCCGAGAAGGTCCAGCCGATGTCGTCGTGGCTGCGCACATAGTTGACCCACGCGGTGCCCTCCGGGGTGGCGTGGCGCTCCGCGAGCGCCGCCGAGAGCATCCGGACGTCGCGCGTGGCCAGCGCCTCCCACGTGAGCGCCATCTGCAGCGGGTTGTAGGACAGTGCGCACTGGTCCGGCTGGATGTAGCGGATCACCTCGTCCGGGTGCACGATCGCCTCGGACTTGAACTCCACCGCGGGTGCGGCGAGCGCCACCACCGCGTTGAAGGCGCGCAGCAGGTCGTGCACCTGGGGCTGCGACTCGCAGGACGTGCCCAGCCGCTTCCAGATGAAGGCGACGGCGTCCAGGCGCAGCACCTGCGCACCGTGGTTGGCCAGGAAGAGCATCTCCCCCGCCATGGCGTGGAAGACGTGCGGGTTGGAGTAGTTCAGGTCCCACTGGAAGCGGTGGAACGTGGTCCACACCCAGCGCGGGTCCGGGTGGAACGGGCTCTCCGCGCGGCCCACGGCGGTGCTGTCCACGCGGGTGAAGACGCCCGGGTGGTCGTCCGGGAAGATCTCGCGCGCGGTGCGCTCGAACTCGTCCGGGACGGTGCGGTCCGGGTAGATCCAGTAGAAGCGCTCGTGGAACGGGTCCCCCGCCGCGGCCGCCCGGGCCCACGCGTGCTCGTTGGAGGTGTGGTTGAAGACGAAGTCCAGCACCAGGGCGATCCCCTGCGCCCGCAGCAGCGCCGCGAACTCCGCGAGCTCCTCCATGGTCCCCAGCGCGGGATCCACGTGGCGGTAGGAGGAGACCGCGTACCCGCCGTCCGAGTTGCCCGCCGGCGCCTCGTAGAGAGGCATCAGGTGCAGGTAGGTCAGCCCGAGCTCCTTGAAGTACGGGATGCGTTCACGCAGCCCGGCCAGGTCCCCCCCGAAACGGTCCACGTAGCAGACCCCGCCCACGGCGTCCCGGGACGTGAACCACGGCTGGGCACCCTCGCGGCGGCGGTCCAGGTCCTTGAGGTCCTGCGGGCGCGCGACGAACGCCTCCCACGCGGTCAGCACGGCTCGCGCGACGGTCTCCCAGAAGTCCGGGTCCTCGCCGTAGACGGCGTGCAGGGAGGTCACCAGGCGGTCCACGTGGGTGTCCGTGCGGCCCGCGAACACGGCCCGGTCCTCGGAGCTCACGCGAGTGTCCCGGAGCAGCCGCTCCCGGACGAACTCGAGCACGCCGTCCTGGTCGTGGAGATCACGGGGGATCTGGGTCTCATGCTGCATGGGGATGCCTCCTCGGTTGGCACACATCACGACCGTGGGCAGTCGTGGCGCCCGGGATCCCCCTTGATACCGAACTCTGTCCGACCGCGCCCGCGCACCGGCGTGGCGGTCCCGTCCAGCATAGACAGCGGCGCGGGGGCGCCCCGGAGCTGACGCCCACATGACCGGAGGATGACCCGCACGGCCACCGTGTGTTCACCCCACAGGTTGTGCACAGAGTTATCCACAGGCGTGGAAACCACGGCGTGTCCCGGAGTTGCCCACAGGGGAAACGTTCACATCCTCCCAGGCCAGAGCAGGGTTCCGGGAAAACCTCCGTGCGTGTGGACAACCCTGTGCAGAACCGTGGACAGACGTCACGCGCCGTCCGTGTGCACAGGGCACGTGAACGGCGCGTGACGTGGTCGGAATCCCGGTGGGCGGCTCAGGAGGCCTTGTCGTACCCGTGGTCGGAGAGCCACTGCTTCGCGGCGTCCGCCGGGTTCTGCTGGGCGTCCCCGCTGACCTTGCGGTTGAGGTCGATCAGGTCCTCGGTGGTGAGCTTCGCGGAGAACTCGTTCAGGGCATCCACCGCCTTCTGGGGCAGGCGGTCCGGCGCGGTCAGCGGCAGCACCTGCTGGGCGATGAAGTTGTCCTTGGGGTCCTCCAGCACCACGAGCTTCTGGTCCTGGATGGCCGGGGTGGTGGTGAAGATGTCCGCCACCTGGGCGTCGCCCTTGGTCAGTGCCTGCACGGTCAGGGGCCCGCCGCCGTCGTTGATGGGCTGGAAGGACTTAAAGGAGCAGTCGTACCTCTGCTTCAGCCCGCTCGTGCCGTAGGCGCGCTCCTGGAACTCCGGCGGCCCGGCCATGACCAGCTCCCCGCACACGGAGGAGAGGTCCTCGATGCTCTTGAGGTGGTACTTCTCCGCCGTGGCCTGGGTGACCACCAGGGCGTCCTTGTCCTCGGCCTTCGAGGCGTCGAGCACCGAGAGCTTCTGCCCGTCCAGCGCGGTGGGCAGCGCCTTCATGATGTCCTGCGCGGAGGCCGCCTTGGCGTTCTTGTCCGCGAAGAGCAGCAGGTTGCCGGAGTAGTCCGGGACCACGTCCACGGAGCCGTCCTTCACCGCCCCCACGTACGCCTCGCGCGCACCGATGCCGGGCTTGGTCTCCACGGACACGCCCGCGTCCCGCAGCACGCCGGCGTAGAGCTCGGCCACGACCTGCGACTCGGGGAAGTCCGCCGAGCCCACGGTGACCGTGTCCGAGGAGCCGCTCGCGGCGGCGTCGTCCTTGTTCAGGGGGTCCGAGCCGCCGCACGCGGTGAGGCCCACGGCGGCCGTGGCGGCCACCGCGAGCCAGGCGGCGGGGCGCCGGAGGGAGGGTGAGGGTGTCATGGTCGATCTCCTGCCGTTTTGAGGCCCGGCGACGTCACCAGGCGTTGTACGAGGGCGAGCACGGCGTCCGTGGCCAGCGCGAGCACGGCCACGAGCACCACGGACCCGAGCATGCGCGCGTAGTCGCGCACCGCGAGCCCGTCGATCAGGTAGCGGCCCAGGCCGCCCAGGTTGATGTAGGCCACCACGGTCACGGTGGCGAGGACCTGCAGCGCGGCGTTGCGGATCCCACCCAGAACCACGGGCAGCGCCACGGGGATCTCCACGCGGGTGAGCACCTGGCCCTCGGTCATGCCCATGGCGCGCGCGGAGTCCACGAGCGCGGGCGAGACGGCGGCGATGCCCGAGTAGGTGCCCGAGAGGATCGGCGGCACCGCGAGCAGCACGAGCGCGAGGATCGGGGGCATCAGCCCCAGGCCCATGAGCAGCGTGAACAGGGTCAGCAGGCCCAGGGTGGGCAGGGCGCGCAGCGCGCCCGCGAGACCCACGACCACACTGCCACCGCGGCGCGTGTGCCCCACCCACAGACCCAGGGGCACGGCGACCACCAGGGCGATCGCCATGGTCAGCGCGCTGTAGCCCACGTGCTCGAGCAGCCGTTGGGGGATGCCGGCGGGCCCGCTCCAGTTCGCGGGGTCGGTGAGGAACTGCACCGCTTCGCTGACGAGGCTCATGCGGCACCACCCCGGGACTCCACCGCGGCGAGCGCACCGGTCGCGTCCTGCGCGCCGCCGGTTTCTCCAGCACGTCGACGACGACGCCCGCCCGCCTCAGCGGGGCCCGGCCGCTGCCAGCGCGTGAGCGCCTGTCCGAGCAGTCGCAGCAGCTGGTCCAGCACCACGGCGATCAGCACGGTGGCGATGATGCCCACTAGGATCTCCGCGACGATCGAGCGGCGCAGCCCGTCCGTGAACAGGGTGCCCAGGGACTGGATGCCGATCACCGCACCCACCGAGACCATGGAGATGTTGGAGACGGTGGCCACTCGAAGTCCCGCGATCATCACGGGCACAGCGAGCGGCAGCTCTACCCCGAAGAAGCGGCGCACCGGCCGGTAGCCCATGGCCGTGGCCGCCTGCAGCACGTCACGGTCCAGGGCCTCGAAGGCGTCCACGCACGAGCGCACCAGGATGGCCACCACGTAGAGGGTCAGTGCCACGATCACGTTGACCACGGAGGTCATGCGGGTGCCCAGCACGAGCGGCAGCACCACGAACAGCGTCAGGGACGGGATCGTGTACAGCAGCGAGGAACCCGTGACGAACACGGGCCGCAGCCACCGGCTGCCCGCGGCGAGACGGGCCAGCGGCACGCTGATCAGCAGCCCCAGCAGGACCGGCAGCACGGACTGCACCAGGTGCGCCCCGGCGAGGTCCAGCACCGCGTGCCAGTTGTTCAACCACCAGTTCACGGGCGCTCCGCCCGGTCGTAGCGCGCGGAGCGGCTCTGCTCGATGGCGCGCATGACGACGCCGCCGGGCACCACACCGGCCACCGCGCCGTCGTGGTCCACGGCCACGGCCTGGCCAGAAGGTGAGGAGAGGGCGGCGTCGAGTGCGGTGCGCAGCGACCCGCCGTCCTGCCACAGGGTGCCGCCCACACGCAGCTCGTCACGGGGAGCCGGTTCGCCGGCCGCCGAGACCGGCAGCCAGCCCAGGGGGTGACGGCGCCCGTCCACCACGAGCAGCCACTCCGGCGCCACGGCGTCGTCCCACGGCGCGGTCCGCGCGCCGCCGGCAGAATCGGAGCCCTGGGGCGACGACGCCGTGCCCGGCCCGAGCAGCGTGCGCTCGCCGGTGTCCGAGAAGATCGCGGCCACCGGCTGCAGCGCCACCGTGGCGCTGTCGAAGCCGAGCGAGCGGAAGCCGCGGTCCCGGCCGATGAAGTCCGCCACGAAGTCGTCCGCCGGGGAGCGCAGCAGCTCCTCCGGGGTCGCGTACTGGGCGAGACGTCCGCCGCGTGCGAAGACCGCCACGCGGTTACCGAGCAGGACGGCCTCGTCGATGTCGTGGGTGACGAACACGATCGTGCGGTGCAGCCGCTTCTGCAGGTCCAGCAGCTCCCGCTGCAGGTCCTGGCGCACCACCGGGTCCACCGCGGAGAACGGCTCGTCCATCAGCAGGATCGGGGGGTCCGCGGCGAGCGCCCGGGCCACTCCCACGCGCTGCTGCTGACCGCCGGAGAGCTGCGCGGGGTAGCGGGTGGCCAGGGAGTCGTCGAGTCCCACGGACGCGAGCAGCGCCCGGGCGTCCTCGCGCGCCTTCCGCCGGGGAACCCCGTTGAGGCGGGGCACGGTGGCGATGTTGTCCTCCACGGTGCGGTGCGGCAGCAGACCCGACTGCTGCATCACGTAGCCCATGGAGCGGCGCAGCTGGGCGGCGGGGATGCTCGAGACGTCCTGCCCGTTGATCTCCACGGCGCCGGAGGTGGGCTCCACCATGCGGTTGAGCATGCGCAGGGACGTGGTCTTGCCGCAGCCGGAGGGCCCCACGAACACCGTCAGGGAGCCGGCCGGGACGTCCAGGTCCAGGTGGTCGACCGCCGTGGTGCCGTCCGGGTAGACCTTGCTCACTCCGCGGTACCGGATGGCCATGTCGGTCATGCGTCCGAGTCCCTTCGTTGGCGTTCGAACATTCTAGCCGCCTGCAACTATCAGTGATCGAACTTTTTGTCCTCGCGTGACGGTCCGCGGTCGTTGCTGCGGTGCTCGCCTCCCGCGCCCACCCCGGTGGTGCCCGGTTCCCACGGCGCCCGCCCGGGCCGCGCGGCCGGCCGCTCCGGGGCGGTGGAGACTGGTCCGGCAGGGGTCGTCAGTTCCGGGGGGATCCGGTCCGCACCGGCCACGTCCCGCAGCAGCTCGGGGTCGAGGGGCACACCGCGACGCAGCACGCTGAGCCCGCCGCCGGATTCGTGGATGACACATGCCACTTCGGACATGGATCGCACACCGGCCTTGCGCAGGGCCCCGTTGAGCTCGGAGCGCGTGATGTGGGCCTTCCGCAGCGCCCGCTCGTCCATGCGCTCCCCGACCACCAGCACCCGCGCCGGGGTATTGAGCACGCGCCGCCAGCGGTCCCGGGCGCCCAGGCTGCCGAAGACCACCTCGAGCACGAAGAGCGTGGCCAGACCCACCACACCGCTCGCGAGCGTGGGCGGGTGGCCCAGGATCACACGCCCCGCGACCGCTCCCAGCATCACGGTGATCACCACGTCGAACGTGGACATGGCCGAGAGCAGACGCTGGCCCAGGACGCGCACGGAGACCAGGAACACCAGGTAGATGCCCACTGCGGAGAGCACCACGGCCACGGCGTGCGGGAGGCTGATGCCCAGCTCTGCCCACAGCTCCTCCCCGCCGCTCATGCGCCCCCCACCGTCCCTGGCACGGTGTCCTCGGCCGCTCCCGCGGGTCGGGCGAACTGGGTCTCGTGGAGCTCCGCGTAGCGTCCGCCGCGGGCCAGCAGCTCGGCGTGAGTGCCGCGCTCCACGATCCGCCCGGCCTCGACCACCAGGATCTGGTCCGCGCGCCGGATGGTCGAGAGCCGGTGGGCGATCACCACGGCGGTGCGCCCGTCCATCGCCTCGTCCAGGGCGGCCTGCACGTGGGCCTCGTTCGTGGAGTCCAGCGCGGAGGTGGCCTCGTCCAGGATCACCACGCGCGGCCGCGCGATCAGCAGCCGGGCAATCGTCAGCCGCTGCCGCTCACCACCGGAGAGCCGGTAGCCGCGCTCCCCCACCACGGTGTCCAGGCCGTCCGGGAGGGACTCGATCACATGCCGCAGCCGCGAGCGCTCCAGGGCGTCCCACAGCTCGGCGTCCGTGGCCCCCTCGCGCGCCACGGCCAGATTCGCACGGATGGTGTCGTGGAAGAGATGACCGTCCTGCATGACCATGCCCACGGTGTGGCGCAGGGACTCGAAGGTGGCGTCGCGCACGTCCGTGCCACCGATCCGCACGGCGCCGGAGTCGACGTCGTACAGCCGCGCCACGAGCTGCGCGATCGTGGACTTGCCCGCACCAGAGGAGCCCACGAGCGCCACGGTGTGCCCGGCCTCCGCGCGGAAGTCGACGTCGTGCAGCACCTGCTCCCCGCCGCGAGAGTCCAGGACGGCGACGTCCTCCAGGGACGCCAGCGAGACCTGTTCCGCGGACGGGTAGGAGAAGTCCACGTGGTCGAACTCCACCGCCACGGGGCCCTCCGGCAGCGGGCGGGCGGTGGGGCTCTCGACGATGAGGGGCTTGATGTCCAGCACCTCGAAGACCCGCTCGAAGCTCACGACCGCGCTCATGATGTCCATGTGGGCGTTGGCCAGCATGGTCAGCGGCGTGTAGAGCCGCGTGAGCAGCATGCCCAGGGCCACCACGGCGCCCGCGTCCAGGTGGCCGAGCAGCGCCTGCGTGCCGCCCACTCCGTAGACCAGCGCGAGGGCGAGGGCGGAGACCAGGGTCAGTGCCGTGACGAACGTGGTCTGCAGCATGGTGGCGCGGATTCCGACGCCGCGCACGTCGTCCGCGCGGGCCGCGAACTCGCGGGACTCCTGGACGGGATCCCCGTAGAGCTTCACGAGGGTCGCGCCGCCCGCGGAGAACCGCTCGGTCATGCGCGTGGACATCTGCGCGTTGTACTGCGCGGAGCGGTGCTGCAGCGCGGCGAGCCGGCCACCCATGGCGCGCGCCGGGATCAGGAAGATGGGCAGCAGCAGCAGGGAGAGCACCGTGACCTGCCACGAGATCGTGGCCATCACACCCACCGTGAGCACCAGGGAGACCACGTTGGAGACCACCCCGGAAAGGGTTCCCGCGAATGCGCGCTGCGCCCCGATCACGTCCGTGTTCAGGCGTGAGACCAGGGCCCCGGTGCGGGTGCGGGTGAAGAACGCGAGGGGCATGGTCTGCACGTGGTCGTAGACGGCCGTGCGCAGGTCGTAGATCAGGCCCTCACCGATCCGCGAGGACTGCAGCCGGCTCAGCAGGGAGAGGCCGGCGTCCACCACGGCCACCACCGCGATGGCGACGGCCAGCCACACCACCACCGAGACGTCGTGACCACCGGTGATCGCGTTGACCACGCGCCCGGCCAGCACCGGGGTGATCACCCCCAGTACGGCGAGCACCACGGACACCAGGACGAACGCGAGGATCGCGCCGCGGTGCGGACGGGCGAAGGTCAGGATCCTGCGGACGGTGTCCCGGCTGATCTTCCGACCCTTGTTCTCCTGGCCCTTCATAGTGCGCCACATGGCCATCTGGGCGCTCTGCATACTCACGCCCGCCACTGTAGACCCGGGCTCAGACGGCCCGGAGGCCCGTGTGCGCAGGGTGAACCGGGGCGTCGCGGCCCACGCCGCCCCGGTGCCCGACGCCGCTCGGTCAGCGCGTGGCCACGTGCCGTCCCACGCGGCGGTGCGGGTTGCTGAAGAACAGCACCGCCACGAGGCCCACGACCACCACGGCCGCCGGGAGGTAGAACGTCTCGCCCATGGCGCGGGCGAAGTCGTGCGCGATCGCCGCGGGCATGGCATGGCCGCCCTGCGCGTGCTCGCTCACACCGTCCGCCATGGCCCCCAGGTGGTGGCTCAGCCGCGAGTCCAGGAGAGAGGCCACCGCCGCGCTGCCCAGCACGGAACCGAACTGGCGGGTCGTGTTGAAGACGCCCGCTCCCGCCCCGGCGTAGCGCGGTTCCAGCGTGCGGGTCGCGGACACGGACAGCGGCGACCACATGAAGCCATTGCCCACACCCAGCACCGCCGCGATGGCGAGCAGCTCCAGGACGCTCGTGCCGGCGTCGAGCCGCAGCCCGTACCAGGCCAGCCCCACCGCGAAGCAGGTGAGACCCACCCCGGCGATCACCGCGGGGTGGCGCGTGTCCACGAGCCGCCCGACCACGGGCGCCAGGGCTGCCGAGATGACCGCCATGGGCACCAGCAGCAGGGCCGCGCGCGTGGGGGTGTAGCCGTGGACCACCTGTGCGTAGATCATCAGCGGGAAGGACATGGACGTGATGCCGAAGCCCACCGCCGTGATCGCGATGTTCGCCAGGGTGAAGTTGCGGTTGCGGAACAGGTGCAGCGGAACCAGGGGCTCGTTGCGGTTGACGCCCTGCCACCACACGAAGACTCCGAGGACCACCACACCCAGGACGATCAGCAGGGGCACCGAGATGATGCCGGTGATGGTGCCCCAGTCGTACTTGTCCCCCTCTTGGATACCGAAGACCAGGCAGAACATGCCCACGGCGGAGAGCAGCACGCCCAGCAGGTCGAAGCCCCGGGCGTGCACCGGGAGGTTCGGCACCAGGCGCAGGGCCAGCACGAAGCCGATGACACCCACGGGAACGTTGACGAAGAAGATCCACTCCCAGCCGCCGTGGTCCACCAGGACACCGCCCAGGATCGGCCCCACGAGACTCGCGATGCCGGCGGTCGCGCCCCACGCACCCATGGCCTGACCACGGCGTTCCGCGGGGAAGATGCGGGTGATCACGGCCATGGTCTGCGGCGTCATCAGTGCGGCACCCAGCCCCTGGACCACGCGTGCGGTGATGAGCATGCCGATGCTCCCGGAGAGACCGCACCACAGGGAGGCCAGGGTGAAGACCGCCAGGCCGGCGAGGTACACGCGCTTGGCGCCGAACCTGTCCCCCAGGCGCCCGGTGACGAGCAGCGGCACCGCGTAGGCCAGCAGGTACGCGCTGGTCACCCACAGCACCTGGTTCAGGGTGGAGTTCAGGCTGGTCACGATGGTCTGGGTGGCCACCGAGACGATGGTCGCGTCCACCAGGATCATGAAGAAGCCGATGCACAGCGCCACGAGCGCCGCCCAGGGGTTGTGCGCGGGAGACTCCTGGTGCTGCTCGCGCTGCTCCGCGCGGGGCTCCGCACGGGTGTCCGGACCGCCGGGGGTCACGGTGTGGGCCATGAAATGTCCTTCGAGTTGAGATCGCCGACCAGGCGACGCTACATGCCACCGCCCAGGCCCAGCGCACCGCGCGCGTTGGAGCCGCAGTTGAGGGCTCGGCCGATCTCCATGAGCTGGCCCACCTGCTCCGGGGAGAGGCGGTCGAAGACGATCTCGCGCACGTGGCGCACGTGTGCCGGTGCCGCCTCCTTGACGCGCTCCAGACCGGCGTCCGTGATCTCCGCGATCACCACGCGGCGGTCGTCCTGGCGCCCCTCACGCGTGACCAGGCCGTCCTTCTCCATGCGCGCCACGATGCGCGAGAGACGGGACTGAGAGGTGTTGGTGGCGGTGGCCAGCGCGGACATCTTGTGCCGGTGGTCCGGGGCCTCGCTCAGCATGGCCAGCACGAGGTATTCCGCGAGGGACATGTCTTCCTCGGTGCGCAGCTGCCCCTCGATGGCGCCCGGCAGCCTGAACATGATGGAGACGAGTGCGAGCCACGCCTCCCGCTCCTGCGCCGACAGCCAGTTCGTCTCACTCATGCCCAGCAGTGTAGTCAGAATATATTGACGCAGCAAATGTTTCTGGCCCCCGGCGTGACATCTGCACGACCCCTCGGCCCCGGGACACCCGGTGGCCCATCGCAGGAGAAGCTGCCAGCTCCCCATCGACAGGCCGCCTCCGCGGGAGACCGGAAGATCGAGCGCCGCCCTGCCCGGCACTAGACTGAGGACACCCCCCGAACCACCGCCGCACAGGCCCGTCCCCCACGGGTCACGTCCGACGGATCGCGGTCCGGATCCCCCGACGAAGAATGCTCCCCCCCCATGCACGACGCCCCTCACGAAACCCCCGGCCTGACCAGACGATCCCTTGCCAGGGGAACGGCATGGTCCATTCCGGCCATCGCACTGTCCACCGCCGCCCCGGCACTCGCGGCCTCACCGGCGTGTGAGCCGTCCCTCGCCTTCAGCGGCGGTCTCTACTACAACTTCGGGGAGATCTACTCTCGCGGGACGACCAACAGGACAGATCAGATGTTGACCGTGGGCGGTCAGGCGTCCGTGAACAACCTTCCCGAGGGCGTGACGGTCACCGCCATCACCTCCAACTTCTGGCTGGAGAACAGGCAGGGGCAGCAGAGCAGCGGTCCGGGCGCCTTCTGGATGGGCAACCAGACGGCCAGCACCAGCGGCAGCTGCACGGGCGGCACGTGCAGCGCGTCGTGGTCCCCCACCTCCGGCAGCGGGTTCAGTTCCACGGTGACCAACACGGCCAACAACTTGGCGAAGACCTATCCCGACGGCAGCTCGATCACCTCGTGGGACATCAACATGGCCTGGTCCTCCTCGAGGGACCGGGTGGGTTCCTACACCGCCCAGAGCAGCGGCTGCCGGTCCTTCACCACCGGCCCTTCCGGGCGCTTCGCCGTCACGTACAGCGGCGTGATAGCCCTCAACAACAGTGATGTGGCGGCGGGCCGAAAGAGCATCAGGTCGTACACCACCGTCACTGCGACACTCAGCAGTGGCCAGATCCTCACACGGGTCTATCCGCTGGTCTACACGGGCTAGCCCCGTTCTCCCAGCGTGCGCTGCCGCCCGGCGAGCGCCACGAAGACCCCCTGGGCCACCGCGACCCCGGCGAGCAGCACGAGGGGAAGGGTCCAGGACCCCATGGCGTCCTTCACGAGCCCGATCACCACCGGCCCGAGTGCGGCGAGCACGTAGCCCAGGCTCTGGGCCATGGAGGAGAGCGCGGCGGCCTGGTGGTAGTCGGTCGAGCGCAGTCCGAACAGCGCCATGGCCACCACGATCGCCCCGCCCGTGCAGAAGCCCACGCACAGGGCCCACAGGAAGGACAGGCCCGGGAAGAGCAGCAGCCCGAGCACCCCGATCAGACCCACGGCGGCGAGCAGCACCCCCCAGTCCGGACTGCGCGCGCAGCCGCGGGATCATGAACGCGGAGAAGAGGGTGCCCACGAGCCCGCACGCCTGGAAGGCGAAGTGGTACCAGCCGGCCTGCACCGCGCTCGCCCCGTTGGCGATCTGGATGGCGGGCAGCCAGGTGACCATCGTGTAGTAGACGGTGGACTGCAGGCCCATGAACAGGCTCACCTGCCAGGCGAGTGCGGCGCGCAGCGGCAGCCGGGTGCGCTCGCGCCGGACGGGGGCCACGGGCAGGCCCACTGGGCGCGGCAGCGCCTTCCCCGCCCCCGGAAGAGGGTGCGGAGGGCTCCGTGCCCAGCGGCGGCGTCGGCACCCGGGGGCCCTCCACCCGCCCCAGGATCCACGGCAGGAAGACCGCCAGGCCGATGACCGCGAGCCCCGCCCACATGCCGAGCGCGAGCCGCCACCCGGAGGGGACCACGTCCGCGACCGGCACCACCAGACCGGACGCGAGCGCCGCGGTCAGGGCGGTGACCGACTGGTAGACCCCGGTCATGGGACCGATCCGCTGCGGCCAGTCGCGCTTGATGACGGACGGGATGAGCACGTTGAGCACGGCGATCGCCGCCCCGAGCAGCAGGGTCCCCACCCAGATGAGACCGGGCCCGGGAACCGAGCGCACCACGATGCCCACCGCGAGCACGGCGAGCGCGCAGCCCAGAGTTCGTTCGAGCCCCAAGGCCTCCGCGATGCGCGGGGCGAACGGCGAGACCACGGCGAACGCGACGAGCGGCAGGCTCACGAGCAGCGAAGCCTGGAACGCGCTGAGGCCCACCTGGTGCTCGATCTGCGGCAGCACCGGCCCCACCGCGGTGATCCCGGCGCGCAGGTTGGCCCCGAGCAGCAGGACTCCGACCAGCAGCAGACCCGCGCGAGGCCCCCTCCCGAGGGTTGCGGGGACGGTGCTGGGGCGTGCAGCGGGCACGGTGGAACCACCTTACGAGGACGTCCTGCCACCATAATGGAACGCATGGACTCCCTCGACACCTGGCCCACGCCCGTGACCTTCGACGACCGCGGCTTCGACCGCGACGTCCTGCGTCAGCTGGGCCGCAAGCCCTCCCGGGACGACGACGCTGCAACGCCGGCCACGTCCGACGCCCCCGGCTCCGAGGGCTCAGCGGGAGGCTCGAGCGTGGTAGAGGAAGAGGCGGACCAGGCCCCTCGGGACCGGGAGGACGAGGCTCGGACCCCCGAGGCCGGAACGGGGCGGCCGAGCCTCCGGGAGAAGCTCACGGCCTCCCTGCTGCTCGTGATCCCCGTGGTCTCCACGCTCGTCATCGCGCTCAGTGGCGTGCGCTTCGCGGACTCCCGCAACGGCTGGTGGCTGGGTGTCATCGCGGTGGTGCTGGTGCTGGCCGCACTCTCGTGGGTCTCCGTGCTGCGGCGCACCTTCGCGAAGGCCCAGCGCCACCTGGCGGCACGCCTGCCGGGCGTGGTCGGCCACGGGGTGGGGATCGCCCGGGAGCTGGAAGTGGAGTCGCCGTTCGACGAGGACGGTGTCTCGGACACCGTCACCGCCCACCTCACCGTGCGGGTCAACCCCACGCAGGGCCCCGCGTTCACGGGCACGGTGGACGCCGTCTACACGCTCGCGGACGCGGAGAAGCTCACCGTGGGGTCGCACGGACCGGTGCGCTACCTGCGCTCGGACCCGGAGCACACCGTGGGGATCGAGACTCGGCTGGACGAGCAGAAGGTGCAGCAGATCTACCGCGCGGCGGCGATGAACTGAGCCGGGGTCGGCGGGCTCGTCAGCGGGCGGAGGAGTCGCGGGCGGTGCCCACGCGGTCCTCGGCACCCCGCAGGGAGGAGGAGCTGGGACGCGCGGCGGGAACGGCGTCGTGCTGCTCGGTGTCCGCCTCCGGCTCCGGGACCACGCTGGTGCCCGTGCCGCGGGCACGGGAGGGGCCCTCGTTGATCTGCGTGATGCTCACCGCCATCACGTTCAGCGCGATGCCCAGGATCGTGACGATCCAGGCGAGGACGCTCACGGAGGCCACGGCCAGGAGCAGACCGATCACGATGAGCGCCAGGGACGTGAGGTAAGCGGGGGTCTTGGCACGCCGGAAGTTGAACTTCATGTCCCCTATTTCATCATGCTTCGCACGCAGCCCCGCCCGGGAACAGGCTCCGGCCAGGGACTTCACCGAGAGCGTGACGGGTTGTCAGGCCCCCCGGGTCCGCAGTTGACTGATGGGCAGTAGTTGTCACAGAAAGGATCCGCCAGGATGTCCAAGAACCAGACGCTCCGCCTCAACGACGGCCACTCCATCCCGCAGCTCGGCTTCGGGGTGTGGCAGGTCGAGGAGGACACCGCCGAGGACGTGGTGGGCAAGGCCCTGCAGGTGGGCTACCGCCACATCGACACCGCCAAGGTCTACGGCAACGAGGAGGGCGTGGGCCGCGCGATCGCCAAGAGCGGCATCCCGCGCGAGGAGATCTTCGTGACCACCAAGCTGTGGAACGAGGACCAGGGCCACGACTCCGCCCTGGAGGCCATCGACAAGTCCCTCGAGCGCCTCGGCCTGGACTACGTGGACCTCTACCTCATCCACTGGTCCCAGCCGGAGAAGGGGAAGTACCGCGAGACCTGGGAGGCGTTCCAGAAGATCCGGGAGTCCGGCAAGGCCCGCTCCATCGGCGTCTCCAACTTCACGGAGAAGGCGCTGCAGGACGTCGTGGCCACCGGCGTGGTCCCCGCCGTGCACCAGATCGAGCTGCACCCCTCCTTCAACCAGCAGCACATGCGCGAGATCGATGCGTCCCACGGCATCGTGACCGAGGCCTGGTCCCCGCTGGGCCAGGGCAAGGAGGAGCTGCAGGACGAGACGATCGCGGAGATCGCGCGGGCACACGGCGTCAGCCCCGCGCAGGTGATCATCGCGTGGCACCTGGCCATCGGCAACGTGGTCTTCCCCAAGTCCGTGACCCCGGAGCGCATCCAGGAGAACTGGGACGCCCAGGACCTCACCCTCAGCCCGGAGGAGATCGAGCGGATCAACGGCCTCAGCCGGGACGACGGCCGGATCGGCCCGGACCCCGCGGACTTCAACGACTGATCGGAGCCCCTCCCGGGCCACACCGGAACCGTCACGGGGCGTGACGCGGCCACCCGCGTCACGCCCCGTGACATGTCTCACGTGCCGACCCCGCAACCGCCTCCGGGGGCGGGTCGCGGTCCGCGGCACTGCGTGCACGGGTGCATCATGGACTGTTACGAGTCAGAACAGCCCGGACGGCAGCCACGCACACGCCGCGGCCGCCACACCCCCAGCACCCGTCGATCCGCGCAACCCCGCGGGACGCAAGACCTTCTTCGGCCAGCCCGGCATGCTGGCGAACCTGTTCTCCGTGGAGATGTGGGAGCGCTTCTCCTTCTACGGCATGCAGGCCCTGGTCCTGTACTACATGTACCGCTCGGCGGTGGAGGGCGGCCTGGAAATCGACGAGGGCGTCGCCGCCGGCATCGTGGGCGCCTACGGTGGCACCGTCTACCTGTGCTCCATCCTGGGCGGGTGGATCGCTGACCGGCTGCTCGGCCCCGAGCGCACCATGCTCGCCTCGGCCGTGCTCATCATGTTCGGCCACGTGGCCCTGGCCTTCGTTCCCGGCGTGCCGGGCCTGACCATCGGTCTGCTGAGCATCGCGGTGGGCTCCGGTGGCCTGAAGACCACGTGCGTGAACCTCGTGGGGACGCTCTACGAGCGCGACGACCCCCGCCGGGACGCCGGCTTCTCCCTCTACTACATGGGCGTCAACATCGGCGCTCTCTTCGGTCCCCTGCTCACCAGTTTCGCGTGGGGCACCTGGGGCTTCCACGCCGGCTTCGGCATCGCCGCGGTCTTCATGGCCCTCGGCCTGGTCCAGTACGTCCTCACCCGCAAAGGTCTGCCCGCCACCGTCCACACCGTGGCCAACCCGCTCCCCCGTTCCCAGTACGGGCGGTGGATCGGCATCGCCCTGGCCTTCGTGGTCGTGGTCCTGGTGCTGCTGTTCACCGGCGTCCTCAACCCGGGCAACCTCTCCGACGCCGTGATCCTGGTGGTCGTGGTCTCCGCGGTGCTGCTCTTCACCACCATGCTGCGGGACAAGGACCTCTCCGCGGACGAGCACTCCCGCGTGATCGCCTTCATCCCGCTGTTCATTGCCACGGCGGCATTCTTCTCGCTCTTCCAGCAGCAGTTCACGGTGCTGGCCATCTACGCGGACACGCGCCTGAACCTGAACGTGTTCGGATTCGAGATCAAGCCCTCGGCCGTCCAGTCCATCAACCCCGTGTTCATCATCTTGTTGAGCATGGGCTTCGCCGCCGCGTGGACCAAGCTGGGCAGGCGCCAGCCCAGCACCCCGATCAAGTTCGGCATCGCCCTGCTGCTGATCGGCGTGGCGTTCCTGCTGTTCATCACGCAGGCCCAGACCGCCTCGGTGTTCATCGGCTGGATCGTCCTCGTGCTGCTCTTCGCCACCCTGGGCGAGCTCTTTCTCTCCCCCGTGGGGCTGTCCCTGGCCACCAAGCTGGCCCCGCGGAAGTTCCCGGTGCAGATGGTGGCGCTGTACAACCTCTCGGTGGCGCTCGGCACGGCGCTGTCCGGCTCGCTCGCGGAGTTCTACTCCCGTGAGAACGAGGTCGGCTACTTCGGCACCATGGGTGCGATCACCATCGTCCTGGGCATCGTGATGCTCCTCGTGGCCAAGCCCATCCTGAAGCTGATGCGCGGCATCCGCTGACCACCCCTGCGCAGACAGCGCCCCGCACCGGTCCCCCGGTGCGGGGCGCGCGTCTTTTCGCCGCACGTCCCTTATGGTTGCCTGTACACCTGAGCCGCACGTCACACCTCCGTGTGACCTGAGACGACATCCGGAGCGGATCCCACAGGAGCCGACCCCCATGAGCGACCCATCACCATCGTCGGGAGCCACCTCGGCCTCGGCATCGAAGAACCCCACCACCTCGCCGGTGGCCCCGGGCCAGGACGCCACGGACTCCGGCGGCCAGAGCCACGAGCTGAAGCGGGTTATGGGCCCGGGCCTGCTGCTGCTGTTCATCGTGGGCGACATCCTGGGCACGGGCGTGTATGCCCTCACGGGCAACATCGCCGGTGAGATCGGCGGCGCCGCGTGGGCACCCATCCTGGTGGCTTTCGTGGTCGCCACGATCACCGCGTTCTCCTACCTGGAACTCGTGACCAAGTACCCGGGGGCCTCCGGCGCGGCGCTCTACACGCACAAGGCCTTCGGTCTGCACTTCCTCACGTTCCTCGTGACCTTCGCGGTGCTCTGCTCCGGGCTCACCTCCGCCGCCACGGCGTCTAGCACCGTGGCGTCCAACTTCGCCAAGGGCTTCCACCTGGACGTGAGCCCGCTGGGGATCACCGTCGTGGCCGTGGCATTCATGGCCCTGCTGGCACTGATCAACCTGCGCGGGGTCTCCGAGTCCGTGAAGCTCAACGTGGTGCTCACGGTCATCGAGCTCACCGGCCTGCTGATCGTGATCCTCGTGGGGTTCTGGGCCGCGGCGCAGGGCAACGCGGACTTCAGCCGCACGGTGGTCTTTGAGACCTCCGACGACAAGGGCATGTTCCTGGCGCTGACCGCCGTCACGTCCCTCGCGTTCTTCTCCTTCGTGGGCTTCGAGGACTCGGTCAACATGGTCGAGGAGACCAAGGACCCCACGAAGAACTTCCCCCGGGTCATGCTGATCGGGCTGTGCCTCACCGGCGTGATCTACGTGGTCGTCTCCGTGTTCACCGTGGCGATCGTGCCCATCGGCGAGCTCGGCCAGTCCACCACCCCGCTGCTGGACGTGGTGAAGATCGGTGCCCCGGGCCTGCCCATCGACACGATCTACCCGTTCCTCACGATCTTCGCCGTGGCCAACACCGCACTGATCAACATGCTCATGGCCTCCCGCCTGCTCTACGGCATGGCCAAGCAGGGTGTCATCCCCGGCTTCCTGGGCAAGGTCCTCCCCGGCCGCCGCACCCCGTGGACCGCGATCCTCTTCACCACGGCCCTCGGCATGGTGCTCGTCATCCTGGTCAACAACGCCATGGGCAAGGGCACCGCGTCCGCGCTCGGCGGCACCACCGCGCTGCTGCTGCTCGCCGTGTTCACCGTGGTCAACGTGGCCGCGATCATCCTGCGCCGCGACCGCTCGCAGGAGGGGCACAAGTACTTCCACGCACCCCGCCTGCTGCCGTACCTGGGAGCCGTGACGTGCGCGTTCCTCCTGGGCCCGTGGGCGCAGGACACCATCGAGTACCAGATCGCGCTCGTGCTGATCGCCCTGGGCGTGGTGCTGTGGTTGCTGAACTTCCTCTATGCGCGGCTCTTCACCGGCCGCCGCACGCGCTTCCAGCACCCGGAGGACATCGCCCACCTGGAGGACATCGACCAGTGACCCGGCGCCACCCCCAGACCGTCCCGCCACACTCTGACCCGGAGATGCCATGAAGATCGTTGTCGGATACCTTCCCACCCCCGCAGGCCGAGCGGCCCTGCGCACCGCCGTCGAGGAAGCCACCCTGCGCTCGGCAGAGCTCGTGGTGGTCCAGGCCCACCACACCAGGCGCTGGGCCCGCCACACCAACGCCCAGGAGACGGAGGCCGCCCTCAGCGAGGACCGTGCGGCTCTCGACGCCAGCGGTGTCGGGTACGAGCTCGTGCCCGTCGCGGACGACGCCGACCCCGCGGACGTCATCCTGGGCGCCTGCGAGCGCACCCACACGCAGCTGCTCGTGATCGGCACGCGCCGGCGCACCCCGGTGGGCAAGCTGATCATGGCGCCCACCACGCAGCGGCTGCTGCTGGAGGCGGCGTGCCCGGTGCTGTGCGTCAAGGCGAGCTACGGCACCGACTGACCCACGAGATGCCCCACGAACGGCGACGGCGGGCCGGACCTCTTGAGGTCCGGCCCG
>NZ_BJNW01000027.1 GCF_006539885.1 Kocuria varians
CGCGGAGGGCGACGACACCCGCCGCTGAGCCGAGCGGCGTCGTCGCCCCCGCGGCGGACCTCGCCACCGCGACCCCCTGCGCCTCCGCGGCCGTGCCCCGACGCTGCCGCGAGTCCGCCCCGCACCGTGCGCGGGGCGTCACGCGAGGCCCGGGAAGCAGCGGGACGGCGATAGCGTTGTGCCCGGTAGACCACTCTCCCCGTCCCGGAAGGACTCCTCCGTCGTGACTGCTGCACGCATGAACACACCCGTCCGCGCCTCAGAGCTCGAGGGTCGGGCCTGGCTGAACACCGGCGGCGAGCAGCTGGACCTGCAGGTGCTGCGCGGCAAGATCGTGGTGCTCGACTTCTGGTCCTTCTGCTGCATCAACTGCCTGCACGTGCTGGACGAGCTGCGCCCGCTCGAGGAGAAGTACTCGGACGTGCTCGTGACCGTGGGTGTGCACTCCCCGAAGTTCGAGCACGAGGCGGACCCGGACGCGCTCGCCGCCGCCGTGGACCGCTACGAGATCACCCACCCGGTGCTGGACGACCCGCGCCTGCAGACCTGGGACGCGTACACCGCCCGTGCGTGGCCCACGCTCGTGGTGCTGGACCCGGAGGGCTACATCGTGGCCCACCTCTCCGGCGAGGGCCACGTGCAGGGGCTCGAGTCCCTCGTGGCCGAGCTCGTCGCGGAGCACGAGGCCAAGGGCACGCTGCACCGCGGCGACGGGCCGTACGTGCCCCGCCCCCGGCCGGAGGGCGATCTGCGCTTCCCCGGCAAGGTCGTGGCGCTGCCGGACGGCTCCTTCATGGTCAGCGACACCGGTCACCACCGGCTCGTGCAGCTCGAGTCGGACCTCACCACGGTGCGCCGCAGCATCGGCTCCGGGACCAAGGGCTGGGCGGACGGCCCGCGCGAGGACGCGCGCTTCAACGAGCCCCAGGGCATCGCGGTGCTCCCGCAGGACGTGCGCTCCGAGGTCGGCTACGACCTCGTGGTCGCGGACACCGTCAACCACCGGCTGCGCGGGGTGGACCTGGGCTCCGGCGCGGTGCGCACCATCGCGGGCAACGGCGTGCAGCGCCTGCTCGACGACGCCCGCGCGCGCGGCGTGGACCCCAACGTGATCCCCGCGGGGGACCCGCTGTCCGTGGCACTGTCCTCGCCGTGGGACCTCGTGTGGTCGCAGGCCGCGGGCACGCTCGTGATCGCGATGGCCGGCACCCACCAGCTCTTCGGCTTCGACCCGCGCAGCGGTGAGCTGAACGTGCTGGCCGGCACCGGGGACGAGGGCCTGCGGGACGGCGCCCCGGCGCAGGCCTGGTTCGCCCAGCCCTCGGGTCTCGCGCAGGCGGTGGACGGCACCGTGTGGGTTGCGGACTCGGAGTCCTCCGCGCTGCGCCGCGTGAGCTTCGCGGACGACGGCGCCGTGGCCGCGGTCGACTCCGCCGTGGGCCTCGGTCTGTTCGACTTCGGCTTCCGCGACGGCGCCGCGGACCAGGCCCGCCTGCAGCACTGCCTGGGCGTGACCGTCCTCCCGGACGGCTCCGTGGCCGTCGCCGACACCTACAACGGCGCCGTGCGCCGCTACGATCCCGCCACGAACGAGGTCTCCACCCTGACCCGCGGCCTCGCCGAGCCCTCGGACGTGCTGCTCGACACGAGCCACGACGAGCCCGTGCTCGTGGTCGTGGAGACCAACGCCCACCGCCTCGTGCGCGTGGCCGTCCCCAAGCAGGCCCAGACGGTGGACGAGGGTGCCGCGCAGATGCAGCGCAAGCGCACCCCGGTGGCACCGGGAGAGCTCGAGCTGGCCGTGCGCTTCTCGGCGCCGTCCGGGCAGAAGCTCGACACCCGGTGGGGCGACCCCACCCAGCTGAAGGTCTCCTCCTCCCCGGAGGACGCGCTCGCGGCCGGGGACGGGACCGCCCAGGGCCTCACCCGCACCCTGCGCCTCGCGGACGGGGTCACGGAGGGCGTCCTGCACATCACGGCCCGTGCTGCGGCGTGCGACGGCTCCCCGGACGGCGAGATCCCCGAGCACGCGGCCTGCCACCTGTATCAGCAGGACTGGGGCATCCCCTTCACCGTGGATCCCGCGGCGGAGTCCTCCCTGACGCTGGAGCTGCGCGGACTGGACTGACCGGCGCGGGCCGCGCGGCGTCGTCGTAGCCATGAGAGGCCGCGGGAGAGGACGACGGGACGTCAGCGGGGCGTGACGGTAACCTTGTCCCGCGTGACCTGCAGGGTGCCCCGGAAGGTGAACGGGACGTCCTCGGAGACCTTCGAGGTGGTGCCGTCGTAGAGGTTCACCGCGGTGAACTCGATGTGCGCCGTGCCCCTGCTGTCCGGCAGGGACCACTGGTCCGCGTGCTTGCCGCCCAGCCGGACGGTGGGGCGCGGGTACTCCTTGATGCTCCAGGTGACCTTGTCCTGGATCCGGCCGGCGAACTCGTGGCTGAACGGGCAGTCGGCGGGGTAGAGGCTGTCCTTCTTCGCGCACGCGTCCAGGCGGTCGTGGATCTGCTGGTCCACCTGCTGCCGCAGCTGCTCCGAGGGCACGGCGGTGAGCTTCATGGTGGTGCCCTTGGCGGCGTCGCTCACGGCTACTTCCTGCGGCTGCGCGGTGATCATGGGGGAGGTGTAGGACCCGGTGTAGACGCCGGGGTAGAAGACCGCGAACTCGCGCGAGGAGTCCCGCAGCGCCACGGAGACGCCGTTGATGTCCACGGCGGTGGAGCCGGGCATCGACACGGACATGGTGGGCAGCGTGGTGGGGTCGAAGTCCCACACGGTGAAGAAGCCCCACTGGGTGGCGGCGGGGTGGAGCTTGAACTCCGAGGACGCCTGCTTGCCGTCCAGGAGGTAGTCGGCGCGCACGGTGGTGGTGTCGCCGTCCGAGGAGACGGTGGAGACCTCGACCTCCCGCAGGTGCTTGCCCGCCTCCGCGAGCGGATCGCCGTCCAGCAGAGCGGCGTTCGAGTCCGGGACCGTGGCGTTGAGCAGGCCGAGCGCCTTGGAGCCGTCCCCGTCCTGCAGCGCCTGGAAGTACTCCCTGACCTCGGTCTCCGGGCCGTACTGGTACTTGTTCACGAGTGCGATGGTCACGGCGGCCGCAGCCACCGCCAGCACGATCAGGAAAAACCACGCCCCCACGGCCCTGACGATGCGATCACTGCGTCCCATGGCTCCTCACGGTAGTTCATGCCGGGCCCCGGGGCCGCCGTATCGCCGTCGTGCGTCCCCCGGTGTCCTCCGGCATCGGGGCATCGGGGCATCGGGGGCATCGGCGGATGGCGGCGTCCGCGGGTCGCGGTGCGAGTGCGCGGCGGTACGCGCGCGGCGGTACGCGCGCGGCGGTAGGCGCGCCGCGGTGCCGTGCGCCGGGGCCGGGAGGGGACGACGTCGTGCCCCCGTCCGCCGCCGACGGCTAGGCTGATCCGGGCCGCGCCACCCCGGCACGGCGCGGCGACGACGACGAGCACGGAAGCAGCGCATGGCAGAGACCGTCCGACAAGTCCCCCCGAGGTACGGCGTGCCCGAGCACGTCTTCCACCCCAGGCTCGGCTCCTACGGCAGGCGGCTGTCCGCCGCACTGGCCCCCGTGCTGCTCACGGTGCTGGCCGTGGGGATGATCTACTACCGGCGTCCGGCGGGACCGGTCACCGGGGCGCTGGCGTTCCTTGCGCTGGTGGGGCTCGTGGTCGCCTACGTCTACCTGCGGCCCGCCCTGGCCGTGCTGACCCCGGGGTTCGTGCTCGTCTCCCGCTGGGTCGGCTTCCGGGCCGTGCCGCGGGAACGGATCGCTCGCGTGGTCACGGTCGAGAAGCTGCTGCCGCCCACCGGCAAGGGACGCGGGCGCCCCTACCTGTGGTTCGTCACGGAGACCGGCCGCTGCGCACTCGCCCTCGACGGCACCGTGTGGGACGCCCGGAGCCTCGACGAGATCGCCCGCGTTTCCGGCGCGCAGCACGTGAACTTCACGCGGGCCACCCCCGCGCAGGTGCGCGAGCACTGGCCCCGCCTCGTCTCGTGGCGGGTGCGGTACCCGCGCGTGCGCTACGCGGCGTCCTCGCTCGCGCTGCTGGGAGTGATCGGGTTGCTCGTGTGGTGGGCGGTCGCGCACGGTTCCCCCTGAGCGGGGTGCCATCAGGAGGCGCCCCGCCGCCCCGCCGCGCCGTCGGGTCCTGCCCGACGCCGACGCTGCGCGGCGCGGACGGATGACGCCGCGCCTCGCAGCGTGGGGGCGTGGCACGACGACGGCCGGTCCCCTCTGAGGGGAACCGGCCGTCATCCGTCCTGGCGGAGGGAACGGGAATCAGCCCGCGGCGGTGCTGCCCGCCCCGGCCTGAGCCTGCTCCGCGCCGCCGCGCGCGGCGCTGTCGCGCTGCCGGGCGCGCTCGATCTCGTTCTTGCGCTCCTCGTTGGCCTCGCGGGTCAGCTCGGCACCGGCCTCCGCGTCACGCGTGAGGTTCTCGCCGGTCTCGGGGTTGAACACGGGCATCTTGCGGCTGTCCAGCCAGATCTTGGCGGTGGACCCACCGCGGATGCGGGACGAGGCGTCGAGCGAGACGACCACCTGGGCGGGCATCTCGTCCGCGTCCAGCTCCTGCGCGAGCTCGTTGAGCTTGTGCTGGACCGCCTGGTCCTGCTGGTAGTGGATGTAGCCGTACTGCTGGTTGCCCAACCACTCCGTGTGCGTGAACTCGGAGTCGAAGACGGTCCCGTGCGGGATCTTCGCCTCGTCCACGAACTTGGCGTCCTCGAAGTGCTCCGGGCGCAGACCCAGCAGCACGATCTCCGGGGCGTTCGCGAGCTTGCCCTGCACACGCTCGGGGATCTCGATGTCCCCGATGGGCGTCTGGAACACGGAGCCGTTGACGCGCGCCGGGATGAAGTTCATGGACGGTGCGCCGATGAACCCCGCCACGAACAGGTTGACGGGCTGTTCGTAGAGCTCCCGCGGGGACGCGATCTGCTGCAGCTGCCCGCGCTTGAGGACCGCCACGCGGTCGCCCAGGGTCATGGCCTCGGTCTGGTCGTGGGTCACGTACAGCGAGGTGATGCCCATGCGGCGCTGCAGCTGGGCGATCTCCGTGCGCATCTGCCCGCGCAGCTTGGCGTCCAGGTTGGACAGGGGCTCGTCGAAGAGGAACGCGTCCGCGTCCCGCACGATCGCACGGCCCATGGCCACGCGCTGGCGCTGGCCGCCGGAGAGGTTCGCCGGCTTGCGGTCCAGGTGCTCGTTGAGGTCCAGGGTCTCCGCGGCCTCGCGCACCTTGCGGTCGATCTCCTCCTCGCTGAACTGGCCCTTGGACAGGCGCAGCGGGAAGGCGATGTTCTCGTACACCGACAGGTGCGGGTACAGCGCGTAGTTCTGGAACACCATCGACAGGTTGCGGTCGCGCGGCTGGCGGTCGTTCACGCGCACGCCGTTGATGCTCAGGTCCCCGGAGGTGATGTCCTCGAGTCCCACGACCATGCGCAGGAGCGTGGACTTGCCGCAGCCGGACGGCCCCACGAGGATCAGGAACTCGCCGTCCGCGACATCGATGGAGATGTCGTTGACCGCGGGGAAACCGTCGTCGTACTTCTTGACGAGGTGTTCCATGGTGATTGCTGCCATGTCTACTCAGTCCTATCTGTGTCTAAGCGTGGATGGGGCGGGCGGGCTCAGCCCTTGACCGCGCCCTGGGTCAGGCCGGAGACGATCTGGCGCTGGAAGGCGAGCACGAGCAGCACCACGGGGATCGTGACGATGATCGCCGCGGCGGAGATCGCACCGGCCGGGGCCTCGAACTGCGAGGCGCCGGTGAAGAACGCGAGCGCCGCCGGCACGGGGCGGGCCGCCGCGGTGGAGGTCAGGCCGATGCCGTACACGAAGTCGTTCCACGCGATGAAGAACGCGATGATCGCCGTGGTGAACACGCCGGGCAGCGTGAGCGGGACGATCACCTTGCGGAACGCCTGCCACGTGGTGGCACCGTCCACCTGTGCCGCACGGTCCAGGTCCCACGGGATCTGCTGGAAGAACGCCGCGAGGGTCCAGATGGAGATCGGCAGCGTCAGGGACAGGTAGGGGATGATCAGGCCGAGCCAGGTGTCGTACAGGCCCACCTGGCGCCACAGGTTGAACAGCGGCGTGACGATGGAGATCACGGGGAACATGGAGACCAGCAGCGCGGTGGTCAGCACGATCTTCTTGCCCGGGAAGTCCAGGCGGGCGATCGCGTAGGCGCACAGCGTGGCGAGCACCACGGCGATGAACGTGGCGATCAGCGAGATCGCGATCGAGTTGCGCAGCGCCGGCAGGAACAGGTCCTTGGCGCCGCCCACGAAGATCTGCTCGTAGTTGTCCGTGACGAACTTGCTGGGGATGAACTTCCCGGAGTTCAGGTCCGAGGCGGACTTGAACGAGGTCATCAGGATGGACAGGACGGGGAACAGTGCGTAGACCAACACCAGGATCGAGATGACGGTCCAGCCGATTTTCTGTTTCGTGCTCAACATGGCGGGTTACTTCCCCTTCCCTGAGCCACCGGTGAGGTCCACCTTGAAGATCTTCATGGCCACCAGCGCGATGAGCATCACGCAGATGAACAGGATCACCGAGATGGCCGAACCCAGGCCGATTTCGAGGCGACCGATGGACGTGCGGTACGCGAGCAGCGAGAGCGTCTCGGTGCCGTACTGGCCCTTGGTCATGATGAAGACGTTGTCGAAGATGCGGAAGGCGTCCAGCGCACGGAACACCACGGCCACCATGATGGCGGCCTTCATGTTCGGCAGGATCACCCGGGACAGCCGCTGCCAGGAGGACGCGCCGTCCACGCGGGCGGCCTCCGTGAGCTCGCCCGGGACCTGAGCCAGGCCGGAGAGCAGCAGCAGCGAGATGAACGGGGTGGTCTTCCAGATCTCCGAGGCCATGATCACGAACAGGGACGGGCCCGCGGAGGCGAACCAGTTGAAGTCCGGGCCGATCATGGGCAGCCACGACAGCCAGTTGTTGACGTAGCCGGTGGTGATGTCGAAGGCGTAAAACCAGGCGAACGCGGAGACCACCGTGATGATGCCGTAGGGCACCAGGATGGCGGTGCGCAGCAGGCCGCGCGTGGCCTTGACGGCGCTGTGCATCACGAGCGCGAGCGCGAGGCCGAGCACGAGCTCCACGACCACGGTGACCACCGTGATCAGCAGGGTCACGCCCAGGTCCCGCCAGAACACGATGTCTGACAGCGCCGTGGCGTAGTTGCCCAGGAACACGAACTCCTTGTCACCGGGAGCGGTGAGGCGGAAGTTGAACAGGGAGTCCCACAGCGCCTGGACGATGGGGTACAGCGTGACCAGGAGCATGATCACGAACGCGGGTCCGGCGAGCAGCCAGCCCAGCTTGCGCTCGGCACGGGCGCGGTCCGAGAGATGACGCTTGGTGCGGGTCTTCTCCGGCGCCGCGGCGGGAGCGGAGGAATTCACGGTGGTGCTCACAGCAGCGCATCTCCCTTCAGGACTTCCTTGATGAATTCGGTGGTCTCACGCGGGGTGTCTTCGGTGACGTCCGCCGGCGGGGTCCAGTGCTGCTGGATGGCCGTGGAGATCTCGTTGTAGTACGGGGTCTGCGCGCGGGGCTTGGCGGCGTCGAGGGACTTCCGGATGATGTCGGCCATGGGGTAGGCCTTCTTGACCTCGGGGTCGTCGAACGCCTTGGCCGACGACGGCGGGTTGCCGTTGGTCGCGAAGTACTGCGACTGGTGCTCGGGGGAGACGATGCACTGGACGGCGTCCCACGCGAGGTCCTGGTGCTGCGAGTTCGCGCCCACGCCCAGGTTGATGCCACCCAGCGGCGGGTGCGCCTCGGTGTTCGCGTCCACGCGGGGCCAGGTGGTCCACTTGATGTCGTCCAGCACGGACTGGTCCACGCTGCCCTCCTTCACGGAGGCCTTCGTGGCCGAGTAGATGAACGGCCAGTTGACCATGAAGGAGCCCTTGTCCCCCTGGAACTGGATCATGGAGGCGTTCTCGTCCTGGGTGGCGAGACCGGGGCCGCCGAGGCCCTCCCTGCCGATGGTCCCGATGACGTCCGCGGCCTTCTTGCCGGCCTCGGAGTCGAGGGTGATCTTGGCGTCCTGACCGTTCTGGCCGTCCGCGACGATCTGCCCGCCGGCGGACTCCACCAGGCTGTTGACCTACACGGACATGGCCTCGCCGCGCACGCCCTGCACACCCAGGTACTTGTCCTGGGACTTGGCGGCCTTGATGACCTGGTCCCACGTGACGGGCTTGGACATGTCCAGCCCCGCGGCCTTGGCGGCGGACTCGCGGTACCACAGCAGCTGCGTGTTGGCCCAGAACGGGACGGCCACGAGCTCGCCGTTCCACGTGGCGCCCTGCAACGGGCCCTCGAGGGTGTCCTTGGTGGTGGCGGAGGCGACGTCGGCCGGCGGCTTGGCGAGGAAGCCGGGCTCGGCGAGCTCGGGCACGAACGGGGGGTCCAGGCTCATGATGTCCATGGAGGTGTCCCCGGCCGCGAGACGGCGCGCGAGCTGCTCGCGCTGCGAGGACGCGTCGCGCGGCAGGAGGGAGGTCTGGATCTTGTACTTGCCCCCGGACGCGTCGGAGCACTGCTGCGCCAGGACGTCCTGGCCGCCGTCGTCCGGGTTGATGTACCAGGTGAGCGTGGGCGGGCCTGACTCCCCGCTGCCGCACCCCGTGAGCAGCATGGCGGACGCGGCGACGACGGCCGCGACGCTGCGGACGGCGCGCGGTTTCCCGGCCCGGTGCGAGTGGTGGGTGGACTTCACGATGGTTCCTCTTCTGACGAGCGCATTTGCTGACGGAGTGGGCCCGACGGATCCCGCGGGGATGTCGGACGATTCAGCATCTCCATAGTCTACGGGTGGTATGTGTCACAAACGTCACGTGACTCGGCGTCAGGAGAGAAATACCGCGGCGACCGCCATGGCGACCATGGAGACGACGGTGGTGACGAGCACGGTGTCCCGGCACACGGTGGTCGCGCGGTCGTAGCGCACCGCCGCGACGTAGAGGTTCTGGGCCGTGGGCAGCGCCGCCATGATGACCGCCGCGTAGAGGACGTGGTCCGTGAGGCCGAGCGCCCACGCGATGAGCAGGGCGAGGGCGGGGTGCACGAGCACCTTGGCGCCGGAGGCCAGCAGGGTGTCCGTGCGGGTGCCTGGCTCGGAGAGGGGGCGCGAGCCCACCAGCGAGATCCCGAACGCGAGCAGCATGGCCGGCACCGCCGCCCCGGCCACGATCTCCACGGGCTGCATCACGAGCTCCGGCAGGGTCACGCCGGTGAGCGAGGACGCGATGCCCAGCCCGGAGCCCACGATCAGCGGGTTGGTGACCACGGTCTTGAGCACCGAGGCCGGGGTGGGGCGCTCGCCGCCGGTGAGGGTGTCCATGACCGTGAGGTAGAGCGGGGTGTTCAGGGCGAGCTGGAAGAGCATCACGGGCGCAACCTGCGAGGCGTCCCCCAGCACGAACAGCGCGATGGGGATCCCGAGGTTCGCGGAGTTCACCTGGCCGGCGGCCTGCGCGCCCATCACCACGGTGGAGGCGTCGCGGTGCAGCACGAGGCGCGAGACCGCCGCGTAGGCGAGCATCGTGAGCCACGCGGAGAGGCTCGCGACCACCAGGGGAGCGGAGAAGATGTGGCTGATGTCCGCCTTCGAGACCGTGACGAACAGCAGCGGCGGGGAGGCCACGTAGAACGCGAGCTTGGACAGTACCGGCTGCCCGTGCGGGCCGAGCAGGCCCAGCCGACCGATCACGTAGCCCGTGCCGATCACCGCCCACACGATGAAGAACCCGGAGGCGACTCCGCTCATGCTCCCGACTCCTCGGTTCGACGGTGGTGCGGGCCCCGGCGCTTCAGGGCCCGGCACTGCGGGTCCGCGGGGGCGACGGCGCGGCCCCGCAGCCGCGTCACGGGCCGGGGACGGCGGCGTCCTCCTGCGCCCGCAGGTGCGGGCGGGCGTGCGGCGGGCGCACCATGTCCCCGACGACGGCGTCCGCCGGATCCGATCCCAGGGCCACGATCCGGTTGTGCTCGTCCACGTGCACCACGTGGGGTTCCTGGGAGCGCGCCTCGGTGGTGTCCATGAGGGCGTAGGCGATCAGGATCACGAGGTCCCCGGGGTGCACCAGGTGCGCCGCGGCGCCGTTGATGCCCAGTACACCGCTGCCGCGCTCGCCGGCGATCGTGTAGGTCTCCAGCCGCGCGCCGTTGGTGATGTCCACGATGGACACGAGTTCGCCGGGCAGGATGTTCGCCGCGTCCAGCAGGTCCTGGTCCACGGTCACGGAGCCTACGTAGTGCAGGTCCGCCTGCGTGACGGTGGCGCGGTGGATCTTGCCGGTGAACATGGTGCGCAGCATGACGGCTCCTCATGCGGTGGGTGGTGGCGCCCGGCCCCGTCCCGGTGTGTCCGCGCGGGGCCAGCGTGCCGTGGGCACCCCTGGAATGGAACACCCCGGGGACCATGGCGGTGACCCGGGGCGTCCTGCGAGAGGTGCGGAGCGGCTGACGGGAATCGAACCCGCGTATCAGGCTTGGGAAGCGTGCGCTCTACCATTGAGCTACAGCCGCGTGGCCCGTTCGTGCGCCGTGCGCCCGGACGAACGCCCACCACTGTACAACACGTTGCCGCGCGGCGCTGTTCCGCACCTGCCCGTGGGCGGGGGCGTGGACTACCGTGGTGCCGTGCTCATCTCAGATCGTGACATCCGCCGTCAGCTGGACTCGGGGCGCGTGCGCCTGGAGCCCTACGAGCCCGCCATGATCCAGCCCGCGAGCGTGGACGTGCGCCTGGACCGGTGGTTCCGGCTCTTCGACAACCACAAGTACGCGCACATCGACCCGGCGCAGGAGCAGCCCGAGCTCACCCGGCTCGTGGAGGTCGCCCCGGACGAGCCGTTCGTGCTGCACCCGGGGGAGTTCGTGCTTGGGGCCACGTACGAGAAGGTCACGCTGCCGGACGACGTCGCCGCGCGCCTGGAGGGCAAGTCCTCCCTCGGGCGGCTGGGGCTGCTGACGCACTCGACGGCCGGGTTCATCGACCCGGGCTTCTCGGGCCACGTGACGCTCGAGCTGTCCAACATGGCCACGCTGCCCATCAAGCTGTGGCCGGGCTCCAAGGTGGGTCAGCTGTGCTTCTTCCAGCTCTCGTCGCCCACCGAGCACCCCTACGGCAGCGGCGCCTACGGCAACAAGTACCAGGGCCAGCGCGGGCCCACGGCGTCGCGCAGCCACCTGAACTTCGAGCGCACCGTCATCGAGTGACGACGCCGGCCACGTCCGGTCGCAGAGTCCGCCCCTGTTGTCCGGACTCGCCTGATATTCCCCGCGCGGCATGTGCGCGCTGCGGTCCTCACACCTGGGCGGTCGTGAAGCCCTCCGGCGGGCGCGGCGTGAGCAGCAGCAGTAGGAGCCCCGCCGCGACCACGACCATGATCCCCACGACACCCCAGATCTGCGCGCCCATGACGCTCACGAACAGCCCGAAGAGCCCCGGCGCCATGAAGCTCACGGCGCGTCCCGTGGTGGCGTACAGGCCGTAGATCTCGCCGTCGCGCCCGGGCGGGATCAGCCGCCCCAGGTACGTGCGCGACGCCGCCTGGGCCGGTCCCACGAACAGGCACAGAGCCAGCCCGCAGACCCAGAACGCGGGCTTGCCGCTCCAGAAGAGCAGCACGGACCCCGCGAGCAGCACGCCCACGAGGGAACCGGTGATGACCGCGCGGGGCCCCACGGCGTCGTCGAGCGCGCCACCCACGAAGGCGCCGAGGGCGGCGATCAGGTTGGCTGCCACCGCGAACATGATCACCTCCGTGAGGGAGAAGCCGAAGGTCTCCGCCGCGAGGACACCGCCGAACGTGAAGATCCCGGCGAGGCCGTCCCGGTAGACGGCGGAGGAGATCAGGAAGAACACGGTGGCCCGGGAGACCCGCCACAACCCGGCGATGGTGCGGAAGAGCTCGGCGTAGGCGCCCAGGATGCCGCGTTGGCGCGGAGCGGGCGGGGTGACCGGCAGCGCGTCGGTGCGCATGAGCGGGGCGGTGCCCGCGGCCTCGTCGTGAATCTCACCGTCGTATGCTCGGAACGGCATGGAGCGGGCGGCGAGCATGAGCGGCAGGCAGAACACGAGGATCCACGCGGCGCTGAACAGGGCCACGGAACGGTAGTTGAGGGCGCCCGCGGTGGGGATCCCCAGGAAGCCCGGCGTGACGAACCCGAAGAGCACGAACGCGAGCGCGAAGATCCCGCCCACGTACCCCGCGCCCCAGCCCCACCCGGAGACCTTGCCCATGCGGTGGGGTCCGGCCAGGGCGGGGAGCATGGCGTTGTAGCTCACGGTGGCGAACTCCTGCGCCACGCTGCCGAGCGCCACGAGGGCCACTCCGAAGACCAGGAACGCGGGCTCGGGCCGGGCGAAGAACGCGAGGGCGGTGCACGCGACGAGCACCACCGTGTTGACGGTGAGGAAGTTCGCTCGGGAGCGCGGGGTGTCGCTGCGCTGGCCGATGATGGGGGCGGTCGCCGCGATGGCGACCCCGGCGACCGTCATGGCCACGGAGAGCAGGGTGGAGGTGTGCTCGGTGGAGCCGAAGGACTCGCTCGTGAGGTAGACGGTGAACACGAAGGTGAGCATCACCGCGTTGTAGGCTGAGGTCCCGGTGTCCCAGAGGCACCACATCAGCACGCGGGCGCGCGACCCGCCCTCGGGTGCGGTGGGCCCGGGCGCGCGGCCCGCGGTGGTCGTGTGCTCGCCGCTCATGGGCTCACCCTAAGGGCAGGCGGCGGCCCTGCGCCGCAACGGTCGCTCGGCGTGGAGCCGTGACGGCGGCGGGTGGATCAGCGGGGGCCGCGGCCTGCCGATCCCCGGGGTGCTGCGGGCGGGCGTTCCCGCTCGCCCGGGGAGGCCGCGGCGCAACTGGTGGGGACGTGTCAACAATCATTGTTGTTACGATGGGCCACGCAAACTTCCGCCTCATGCCCCGGGTGACGCCGTGCCGTCCGAGGGTTCCCGTCAACCTGGTGAGGCCCGAAAGGTGAGGTCACATGATCGCGGTGTTGCTGGTCCACGGGCTCGCCGCCCTGTGCGCACCCGCGGTCGTCAAGCGCGCCGGACGCTCCGGTTTCTACCTCGTGGCCCTCGTGCCCTTCGCGAGCTTCGTGTGGCTGCTGACCACCACGTCCCGCACCTACGCGGACCCTGCCGGCTGGACCGCCTCGCTCGAGTGGATCCCGCAGCTCGGGATCACGCTGAGCTTCCGCATGGACGCGCTGGCGTACATGATGTCGCTGCTTGTCCTGGGCGTGGGGGCGCTCGTCCTGGCCTACTGCGCCCGCTACTTCAAGGCGGACGCGCAGAACATCGGCTCGTTCGCCGCCCAGCTGGTCGCGTTCGCCGGCGCCATGTTCGGTCTCGTCACCGCTGACGACCTCATGGTCCTGTTCATCTTCTGGGAGATCACCTCGGTGCTCTCCTTCCTGCTGATCTCCTACTCGCGCACCAAGCTCGCCGCGCGCCGTGCGGCCCTGCAGGCCCTGATCATCACCACCGCCGGTGGGCTCGCGATGCTCGTGGGCCTGCTGATGCTCGGGCACGCCGCGGGGACCATGCGGATCTCCGGGGTGCTGGCGGCGGCCCCCGGGCTGCTGGGCTCGCCCGCCGTCGACGTCGCGCTCGCCCTCGTGCTGGCCGGGGCCGTCTCCAAGTCCGCGCTGTTCCCCACGCACTTCTGGCTGCCCGCGGCCATGGCCGCGCCCACGCCGGTCTCCGCGTACCTGCACGCCGCGGCCATGGTCAAGGCCGGCATCTACCTGGTCGCGCGGCTCGCACCGGGCTTCGCGGACACCGCGTGGTGGCTGCTCATCACCCTGACGCTGGGCCTGGGCACGATGATTTTCGGCGGGTGGGTGGCGCTGCGCCAGTTCGACCTCAAGCTGATCCTGGCCTACGGCACCGTGAGCCAGCTCGGGTTCATCACCGCCGTCGTGGGCTTCGGCACCGCGGACACCGCCATGGCCGGGCTCGGCATGGTCGTGGCGCACGCCTTGTTCAAGGCCACCCTGTTCCTCACGGTGGGGATCATCGACCACCAGGCCGGCACACGCGACATCCGCAAGCTCTCGGGAGTGGGCGGGCGGGCCCCCAAGCTGTTCGTGGTCGCGGTGATCGGTGCCGCCTCGATGGCGGGCGTGCCGCCGCTGCTCGGCTTCGTGGGCAAGGAGGCCGTCCTCACGGCGTTCGTGGACCAGCTGCCCGGCCCGCTCGCCGTCGTCGCCCTCGTGTGCGTGGTGCTCGGCTCGATCCTGACCTTCGCGTACAGCGCCCGCTTCGTGTGGGGCGGCTTCGCCCGCAAGCCGGCGGAGTTCTCGCAGCTCGACGCCGCCGCGGACGGGCAGTCGGTGATCGGCCGGTTCACGCCGGTGCGCTGGGACTTCCTCGCCGCCCCGGCCGTGCTGGCCCTGGTCACCGTGGTGCTCGGCCTGTGGCCCGCCCCGCTCGAGGCCGCGATCACCCCGTACCAGGAGCTCTTCCCGGGGGCCGCGCAGTCCCATGTGCACCTGGAGCTGTGGCACGGACTCACCCCGGCGCTGGGCCTGTCCGCGCTCATCATTGCCGCCGGTGCCCTGCTGTACGTGGGCCGCCGCCCCGTGGCCGCGCTGCAGGACCGCATCCCCCGGCTGCCCTCCGGCGACTTCGTCTACCGCAAGATCATCAACGTGCTGGACCTGGTGGCCGTCTGGCTGACCGGTCGCACGCAGCGCGGTTCGCTGATGTTCTACCTCTCCGTCATCCTGGTCACGGCCATCGTGGTGCCGCTGATCGCGCTGTTCTGGTACGAGACCCCGCCGCTGGCAGGGTTCCGCTACGGGGACACCCCGGCGCAGCTCGTCACGGGCGTGGCCATGGTCGTGGCGGCGCTGCTCGTGCTGACCGCCCGCAAGCGCTTCCTCGCGGTGCTGCTCGTCTCGGTCACCGGCTACGGCCTCGCGCTGATCTTCGCGCTGCACGGCGCACCGGACCTCGCCCTCACCCAGACGCTCGTGGAGACGATCTCCCTCGTGGCGTTCGTGCTGGCCCTGCGCTCCCTGCCGGGCCCGCTGTGGAACCGCAAGCCCGCGGGGCACCGTGTGTTCCGGGCGGTCTTCGCCGTGGTCTTCGGGGTGTTCATGATGGCCCTGGCCATGTTCTCGATCTCCTCCCGCGGTGCCGCCCGGATCTCCCTGGACCTGCCGGAGATGGCCTACAAGCTCGGCGACGGCGCCAACGTGGTGAACGTGATCCTCGTGGACATCCGCGCGTGGGACACCATGGGAGAGATCACCGTGCTCACGGTGGCCGCCACGGGCATAGCGTCCCTGATTTTCGTCAAGGGCCGCGGGGACCGGCTGCGCAGCGAGCGGCACCAGCTGGACGCGGACGAGCTGAAGGCCATCCGAGGTGCGGACGCCGCCGCCCACTCGCCCCACGCGGACACGCAGCAGCTCGAGGTGGCGCGCCGGTTCTCCGCGCGCCCGGACGCGGACCCGTTCCTGCTCGCCGGGCGGGCCCTGGCCCCGGAGCGTCGCTCGATCATCTTCGAGGTCGTCGCGCGGCTGCTGTTCCACACCTTCATGATCGTGTCCGTCTACCTGCTGATCGCCGGGCACAACCTGCCCGGCGGCGGCTTCGCGGGCGGTCTGATGGCGTCCCTGGCGCTCACGCTGCGCTACCTCGCCGGCGGGCGCTTCGAGCTCGAGCGGGCCACCCCGGTCAACGCCGGGTGGATGCTCGGCGCGGGCCTGGCCATCTCCTCGCTCTACGCGATCGTGCCGGTGTTCTTCGGCGGGTCCATCATGCAGAGCTACACGTGGCAGTGGGACATGTGGGTCTTCGGGCACGTTAAGTTCGTCACGGCCACCATCTTCGACATCGGCGTGTACCTGATCGTGGTGGGCCTGGTGCTGGACATCCTGCGTTCCCTCGGTGGGCGCATCGACGAGAGGATCGAGCGCTCCGCCATGGAATCCGAGAAGAAGCGCGCGGGCCGCGGGTCCAGGATCCGCCTCACGCGCAGCGGCCCCTCCGTCTCCGCCACGCGCGTGGACGAGGCGGACGGCACCGGTGACCCGGACGCGCCCCGGGCCCCGGACGCCTCGGCGGACGCCGATGCTCCGGAGGGCTCCGTGGTGCGCGGGGACGAGACCTCGGAGGTGCGGCCATGACCGTGAACGTGACGCTGCTGGTGGTCATGGGGGTCCTGTTCTCCGTGGGGGTCTACCTCCTGCTGGAGCGCTCGCTCACCCGGGTGCTGCTCGGGCTCATGCTGCTGACCAACGGTGCGAACCTGCTGATCCTGCACACGAGCGGTCTGCCGGGCCGGGCGCCGCTCCACGAGTCCGGGGTGGCCGCCGAGGACTACTCGGACCCGCTGCCGCAGGCGCTCGTGCTGACCTCCATCGTGATCTCCCTGGCCACCACGGCCTTCATCCTGAGCATGATCTGGCGCTCCTGGATCCTGGCCCGCCGGGACGAGATCCAGGACGACCTCGAGGACCGCCGCGTGGCGCAGCAGTCCTCGTACGACGCCGAGGACGACGACGCCATGCCCCAGGACACGTCCGAGTTCAACCAGGCGGACCCGCGCTTCGCCCCCGCACGGCACAACGAGGAGGAGGCCGCGGAATCGCCCGGTCACCACAGGCTCGAGAAGCCCTCGGACGGGAAGGAGCGGCACCCGCATGAGCATTGATCCGGCGCAGCTCGCACCGCTGGCCGTCCTGATCCCCTTCCTGGGGGCGGCCATGGACTTCCTGATCGTCCACCGCAACGCTCTGCAGCGCGCGGTGACGGTGGGGGCGATGGCCCTGACCCTGGTCCTCAACGCGGTCATCCTCGTGGACGTGTGGGACCGGGGCCCCCAGGTGGTGCACCTGGGCGGCTGGGCGGCACCGTTCGGGATCGTGATGGTCGTGGACCAGCTCTCGGCGCTGATGCTGGTGGTCTCGGTGGTCGTCTCCCTCGCGGTGCTCGTCTACGCGGTGAGCGAGGGCGTGGCCGGGGGCGACGACGAGGGCCCCATCTCGATCTTCTACCCCACGTTCCTGATCCTGGTGGCGGGCGTGTCCAACGCGTTCCTCGCGGGGGACCTGTTCAACCTCTACGTGGGCTTCGAGATCCTGCTGACGGCCTCCTACGTGCTGCTCACCATGGGCGGCACCGCGCAGCGCATCCGGGCGGGCATTACGTACGTGGTGGTCTCGGTGATCTCCTCGATCCTCTTCCTGATCTCCCTGGGCATGATCTACGGGGCCACGGGCACCGTGAACATGGCGGACCTCTCCGGCAAGCTCGCGGACCTGCCCGTGGGAACGCAGATGCAGCTGCACCTGATGCTGCTGATCGCGTTCGGGGTCAAGGCGGCGATCTTTCCGCTCTCCTTCTGGCTGCCCGACTCCTACCCCACGGCGTCGGCCCCGGTCACCGCGGTGTTCGCCGGGCTGCTGACCAAGGTGGGCGTCTACTCGATCATCCGCACGGAGACGCTGCTCTTCCCCGGCACGCAGATCAACGACCTGCTGATGTGGGTCGCGCTGCTGACCATGCTGGTGGGCATCCTGGGTGCGCTGGCGCAGATCGACATCAAGCGCATGCTCTCGTTCACGCTGATCAGCCACATCGGCTACATGATCTTTGGCATCGCACTGGGCACGCAGGCCGCGCTCGCGGCCGTGGTCTACTACATCGCCCACCACATCGTGATCCAGACGAGCCTCTTCCTGGTGGCCGGGCTGATCGAGCGCCGCGGCGGCTCCACCAACGTGGACCGCCTTGCGGGCATGCTCAAGATCTCCCCGCTGCTCGGCGTGCTCTACATGATCCCGGCCCTGAACCTGGGCGGTATTCCGCCGTTCTCCGGCTTCCTGGGCAAGGTGGGGCTGATCGAGGCGGGCGTGAGCACGGGCACGTGGCTGAGCTACCTGCTGGTGGGCGTGTCCGTGTTCGTCTCGCTGCTCACGCTGATGGCCCTGGTGCGCGTGTGGAACCGTGTGTTCCTGCGCAGCGTGGACGACGCCGAGTACCCGGACCCCGTGCTGCGGGCCAGGACCCGTGAGGGCCGGCGCCCCCGGACGTCCCGTCCCGTGGCCAGGCGATCCGGCAGCCGCTTCTCCGGGCGCTCTCCCGTGGTGCTGCTGCCGCGCACCATGGTGGGGGCGACCACGGCACTCGTGGCGGTGGGCGTGGCGCTCACGGTCTTCGCCGGGCCGCTGTTCGACCTCGCGGAGAACGCGGCGGAGAACCTGGTGCACCCGGACCGCTACGTGCATGCCGTGCTGCACCCCCAGGAACAGCCGGGCACCGGCGAGGAGGACCGATGAGCACGTCCGCCGTGCGACGCCGTTCGCGCAACTCCCTGCGCGCGGAGCTGCCCCTGATCCTGTGGCTCGTGGTGGTCTGGGGTGCCCTGTGGGGGGACTGGAGCCCAGGGAACCTGGTCTTCGGGCTGATCCTCGCGCTGCTCGTCACCCGCCTGCTGACCCTGCCGCCGGTGCGGCTGTCCGGGCGGTTCAACGTGGTGCACTTCGCCCTGTTCGTGGTCTCGTTCGTGTGGCAGGTCGCCAAGGCCAGCGTGCACGTGTTTCGCGTGGCCGTGACGCAGGGCCCGCGGGTGCGCAACGCCGTGCTGCGGGTGCCGCTGCGGCAGAACAACGACCTGCTGATGACCGCGGTGGGGCACACGATGGCCCTGATCCCCGGGTCCCTGGTGGTCGAGGTGGACCGCGGCAACGGGATCCTCTACTTCCACGTGCTGGACATCGCCACGCGGGAGCAGGCGGAGGCGTTCCGCCGTTCCGCTCTGGACATCGAGGCGGCCTGGATCCGGATCATGGGAACACGGGAGGACCTCGAGCTGCTGCCGGTGCGCGGGGACCCGGACCGCACGGAGGCCACCGGGGCGCTGGAGTCGCCCGCGCAGGAGATGGACGAGGCCGGCAACGGCCACGGGGAGGATCGCTGATGAGCATGTTCGACGTCGCCGTGTGGGTCTGCGGGGCCATCCTGGCCCTGGCCGCCGCGGGCACCATCTACCGCCTCGCGAAGGGGCCGTCCCTGCTGGACCGCGTGATCGCCTCGGACGTGCTGCTCGCCATCGTGGGCGCGTGCCTGGCCGTGGACATGGTCTACAACCACCACACCAACAACATCATCCTGCTCGTGATCCTGTCCCTGGTGGGGTTCCTGGGCTCGGTGACGGTCGCGCGCAACGTGGGGCTGGACCGCTCATGAGCTGGCACACCGTCCTGGACGTCTTCGCGCTGCTGTGCCTCGTGGTGGGCTCCCTGATGTCCCTGGCCGCGGCGATCGGCCTCGTGCGCTTCCCGGACCTGCTCTCGCGCATGCACGCGGGCACGAAGCCGCAGGTCTTGGGGCTGCTGCTGATGCTCACGGCGGTGGGAATCGAGAGCGGCAAGCCCCGGATGATCCCCCTGCTGGTGCTCGCGTGGGTCTTCCAGCTGCTCACCGCGCCGGTCTCCGCGCACATGGTGGGCCGCGCCGCCTACCGTTCCAAGCACCTGCACGAGGAGAACCTCGTGGAGGACGAGCTGCGCGACGTCGTGGCCCGGGCCGGGCGCGAGGAATCACGCTGAGGACATAATTCCCGTCCGCGCGGGTCCCGCGCGCGCCGAGCACGCGCGGAGGTTCGTATGCTGGGGGAGGAAGCAGGACGCCGTCGGCCACACAGCGCGGGCGGCACTCTCAGGAGAAGGAGCACTTCATGAACAAGGCGATGGACATCCTCGGCACCGTGGCGTCCCTGGGCGGCGTGGCGCTGGCCAACAAGGGCCTCTCCGCGGTCTGGAAGCAGGTCACGGGCAACGAGCCCCCCGCCAAGAACCCGGATGAGGACGAGGCCTGGCGGGACATCATGCTGTGGGCCATGATCACCGGCGTGGTGGGCACCGTCATCAAGGTGGGCATCTCGCGCCAGGTCGCCAAGCTCAAGTCCGACAAGCAGAAGGACTCCGCGTCCTCCTCGCAGTCCGAGATCTGATCCCTGTCCTGCGGGCCCCGCGCCCGCAGGACTGCGCGCCGACGGCCGGGTACGACACATACCCGGCCGTCGGTCGTCCCGTGGTCTAGACTTTGGTTCCAACGACAGGGGAGCGCCGCAGCGGCGCTGAGAGTGCGTGTGAACGCAGACCCTCGAACCTGATCCGGTTCATACCGGCGCTAGGGAGTCGAGCATCTCAGGGACCCGTCCACGACCGTGGCCGGGACCCCTCCCCTCCTGGGATCTTCAGGAGGATTCTGATGACGCAGCAGGTCAGCACCCCACCCGCCCGCACGCCGCGGGGTCGCACGCCCACGCGGTACTCATGGCGCGTGGTGGACATCGTGGTCGCCTCGGTGCTCGGGGCCGTGTGCGCGGTGGTGTTCTGGATGTGGTCGAACCTGCTGGCCCCGGCGGTCTCCGCGGCCGCCGTGGCCTACCCGCCGGCGAGCGGGCTGATCGTGGGCGGCTGGCTCGTGGCGGGCACCCTGGGCGCCCTGATCATCCGCAAGCCCGGTGCCGCGATCTTCTGCGAGCTGCTCGCCGCGGTGCTGGAGATGTTCCTGGGCACGCACGCAGGCTGGCTCGTGGTGCTCTCCGGCGTGATCCAGGGCCTGGGCGTGGAGCTCGTGTTCCTGGCCACCCGCTACCGCAGGTTCGGTCTGGGCACGGCCGTGGCGGGTGGCGCCATGTCCGGGCTCTTCCTGGCCGTGAGCGAGAACATCCTCTACAACTACGAGTGGGCCACGGACCAGAAGATCGTCTACGCCGTGTTCACCACGCTGTCCGGTGCCGTGATCGCCGGTGCCGTGGTGTGGCTCGTGGTCCGCGCGCTGCAGGCCACCGGCGTGCTCGGGGCCCTCGCCTCCGGCGCCGCGCGCCGTCGATGAGCGCAGGGCAGCACGACGACGCCGCCGGCGCCGGTCCCGGGGGAACGGTTCCGGAGGGCGCGGTTCCCGGGGGCGCGGCCCCCCGGGGCGCGGACGTCACGCTCGAGCACTTCGGGTGGTACTACCCCGGGCGGCAGCGGCCGAGCCTCAGCGACGTCAGCGCACGCATCACGCCCGGTGAGCGCGTGCTGCTGCTGGGTCCCTCCGGCGCCGGGAAATCCACCCTGCTGCAGGCCCTGGCGGGGGTCGAGCAGGACCCGGACGGCGAGTCCCGCAGCGGCGAGCTGGCGGTGGACGGCGCGGACCCGCGCGAGAGCCGGGGCGCGGTGGGGTTCATGCACCAGGACCCGGAGACGCAGGTGGTGCTCTCGCGGATCGGCGACGACGTCGCCTTCGGTCTCGAGAACCTGGCCGTGCCGCCCGAGCAGATCTGGCCCCGTGTGGACAAGGCCCTGGAGCGGGTGGGGCTGCGGCTGCCGCTGGCCCACCCCACCACGGCCCTGTCCGGCGGGCAGAAGCAGCGCCTAGCGCTGGCCGGCGTGATGGCCATGCGCCCGCGGCTGCTGCTGCTGGACGAGCCCACGGCCAGCGTGGACCACGAGGGCGCGGAGGAGCTGTGCCGCGCGGTCTCCCAGGTGGTGCGCGAGGACGGCATCACCCTGGTGGTCGTGGAGCACCGGGTGGCGCTGTGGGAGGGGGTGGTGGACCGCGTGATCGTGCTGGACGAGCAGGGTCGCGTGGCGTTCGACGGTCCCACCCGGCGCACCCTGGCCGAGGCCCGGTCGGTGCTGCAGGAGCAGGGCACGTGGGTGCCGGACTGGGTGCCGAGCACCCGCGTGCCCGCTGCGCTGGAGACCCCGGAGGCCCCCGGCGGTGACGTGGTGCTCTCCGCCCGGGACCTCGCGGTCTCCCGTGTCCAGCCCCCGCGTCGTGCGATCGCGCGGCAGCGGCGTCGTGCGCGCAGGGCGTGGCGGCGCGGCGAAGCGCACGAGGGCGGTTTCCCCGGCTTCGAGCCGCCGGTCGCGGCCGAGGGGATCACGGTGGACGTCCGCGCCGGCCGCGCCCTGGCCGTCACCGGTCCGAACGGCGCCGGCAAGTCCACGCTGGCCCTGACCCTGGCCGGGCTGCTGGTGCCCCTGCGGGGCACGGTGCGCGCCGCGGACGCGCTCGCCGCGGGTGCCCCGCCGGACCCCGCCCTGTGGGACGGCGACGAGCTGATCTCCCGCGTGGGCACCGTCTTCCAGCACCCCGAGCACCAGTTCCTGCGCTCAACCGTGCGCGAGGAGCTGGAGTTCGGCCCCGAGCAGCTGCGGCTGCGCACTGGCCGTTCCGGTGACCCGGCCGGGCCGGGGCGCACGGCGGAGGACGACGCCGCCCGCGTGGACGACCTGCTGCGGCGGCTACGGCTCGAGGACCTCGCGGACGCCAACCCGTTCACGCTCTCCGGCGGGCAGAAGCGGCGGCTGTCCGTGGCCACCGTGCTCGCGGCGGCACCCGGCGTCGTGATCCTGGACGAACCCACGTTCGGCCAGGACTCCCGGACCTGGAAGGAACTCGTGGACCTGCTCGTGGAGGAGCTGGACCGGGGGACCGCCGTGGTGGCCGTGACGCACGACCGCGAGCTGATGGCGGCTCTCGGGGCCGAGGAACTGAGGATGGGCGCATGAGCACCACCGCCGCACCGGTCGTCTTCGGCCCCCGCAGCGGGCCGCTCTCCCGGGCCAACCCGGTCGTGAAGCTGCTCGGCGCGCTGCTCATCACGTTGGTGGTCGTCATCAGCGCGGACCCCGTGACCAGCGGTGTCGCCTTCCTGGGGCAGCTGCTGCTGCTCGCGGGCGTGGGCATGGGGCCCCTCCGGCTGCTCGCGAGGCTGTGGCCCGTGCTCGTGGCCGCGGTGATCAGCGGCTGGGGCACGGTCATGCTCTCGGACGCCAGGGGGCCCGTGCTGCTGCACGTCGGGTGGATCACCGTGACCTCGGGATCCCTGGCCGCCGGCGGGGCGATCGCGCTGCGCGGGCTGGCCATCGCGCTGCCCGGGATCACCGTGCTGCTGACCACCGATCCCACCGACCTCGCGGACGGCCTGGCCCAGACGCTCAGGCTGCCCGCGCGCTTCGTGCTCTCCGCGCTCGCGGCGCTGCGGCTCGTGGAGGTCATGATCACCGAGTGGGGCATCCTGGCCGCCGCCCGTCGTGCGCGCGGGGCCGGTGTCTCCCGCGGACCGTGGGGCGTGGTGAAGGAGTTCGGGGGGCAGTCGTTCACCCTGCTCGTGCAGTCGCTGCGCCGGGCCACCCGGCTCGCGATGACCATGGAGGCCCGCGGCTTCGGGGCCGGCCCTCGCACCTGGGCACGCACCCTGCACTACGGCCGCGTGGACCTGCTCCTCGGCACCGCGGTGGGGATCATCGCCCTCGGGTCCCTGGGGCTCTCGCTGTGGCTGGGAACGCACCGCTTCATCTGGCAGTGACGCTGGTGACTACGCCGAGTCCCGGCCCAGCAGGAAGTCCGTCAGGGACCGTGTGAGCGCCGGGTCAGTGGGGACGGGCCGCCCGTCCACGGCGGTCACCGGCACGGCAAGGCGCACGGAGGAGGTGAGCCACACGGCGCTCGCCGTCAGCAGGTCCTGCGGGTAGAGGGGCCCGTAGTCCACGGCCCAGCCGTGGCGGCGGGCGGCGTCGAAGATCCGTGCCTGCGAGGTGCCCGGCAGGATCCCGCGCGAGGGCTCCGGTGTGAGCAGCGTGGGCGGGGCGTCCGCCGCGGTGCGCGCGCAGACCACCGAGGACGTGGCGCCCTCGAGGATCCTGTGGTCCGTGGAGGTCGTGAAGATGGCGTCCTGCGCGCCGTGGGAACGCGCGTGGCGCACCGCGGCCATGTTGACGGCGTAGGACAGCGTCTTCACACCGGGCAGCAGCCACGGCAGGTCCGAGTCCTCCGCGGGGTCGTGGCCGCGCTCGAGCAGCAGCACCGACACGCCGCCCCGGCGCGCGGCGAACGTCTGCTCCGGCACGGGGGCCACCGTGAGCCACGCCCACGGCTGCCCGCCCGGCACACCGCGGCTCACGCTGAGCTTGACGGAGTGCTCGGCTCCGAGGTCGCGGAAAGGGTCCCGGGAACCCGGCGGAGCGGCGTCGAGACCCAGGGCCAGGGCCTCGCGGCACAGCTGAGCCGACGGCGCCGGGAGACCCGAGGTGCGGGCGGAGGCGCACAGCCGGGCGTGGTGGGCGTCGAACTTGTAGGGGTCCCCGTCCAGCACGTGCAGTGTCTCGAAGACGCCGTCCCCGCGCGTGAGGCCCTGGTCCTCCAGACCCACGTGCGGTGCGAGGGGATCCACGAGCCGCGGGGTCCCGGTCACGGGGGAGAGCACCACGGCGGAGCTCGCGGTGGGTGTCACGACCCGTCCCGCTCCTGCGTGGCCGGTGCCGGGGGAGTGGGGCCGGGGTGGATGATGTCCGCGGCCTCCCACACGGGGTCCTCGGCCAGGTAGTCCTCCTCCTGGGCGGCCCACTCGTCCCAGTGCTGCTCGTAGGTGGCGCCGTCCCGCGCGAGCGCGCGCTGCTTGCGCTGCGAGGTGGGCAGCTCCACCCACACGGAGGTGTCGAGCAGGTCGCGGGCCTCGCGGTGGCACGCACCCACGCCCTCCACGAGGACGATCTCCGCGGTGCGGGTGAGCCGGGGCGTTCCGGGTTCGCTGGTCAGCCAGTCCCACGCGGTCCAGTGGGCGTCCTCGCCGCGCCGCAGCGGCTCCAGGACGCGCGTGCGGTACTCGGCCATGCCGTCGGCGAGCCCGCCCCACCCGGGGTAGAGGTCCTCGAGCCGGAAGACGACGACGTCGTGCGAACGCTGCAGCACGCTGGCCAGCTGGTCCGTGAGCGTGGTCTTGCCCGCCCCGGAGCGGCCGTCGATGCCAACGACGAACGGCCGGCGGCTCACCGGCGGCAGCAGCCGTGCGAGGTTGACGCCCTCCGGGAACTGCGCGATCTCGTCGTCCTGGAAGCCCTCGTCCGGGGCGATCACGGGGCCTCGACCCGCTCCCGCAGCCAGGCGACGACGCCCGGCGTGGCGGCCTCGATCTGCTGCCACGCGGTGTCGAAGTCCTCGGCCCCCCCGTACCAGGGGTCCGCGATGTCCAGGTCCCCGTCCGCGTGCTCGGTGGCGGGGTCGAAGCTGCGCATCAGGCGCACGGCGGACGCGCGCTCGGCGGGCAGCTGGCGCCGCAGCTGGTCGCGGTGGGAGGCGGTCATGGCGAGCAGCAGGTCGGCGTCCGCGAGCTCCTCGTCCGTGATCCGGTGCGCACTGTGCTCCGGCAGGGCGAGCCCGTGGCGTTCCAGGACCTCGCGGGCGCGCGGGTCCACGGGGTTGCCGTGCTCCTCGTCGCTCACCCCCGCAGACCCGACCGCCACGCTGCCGGCGAGCCCCGCGCGCTCGAGCTCCGAGCGCAGCAGGGCCTCGGCCATGGGAGAGCGGCAGATGTTGCCCGTGCAGACCGTGACGACGTTGACCATGGTCTCCACTGTACGAAAAATCCGCGTCCGGCGGGCCCGTGCGGGGATGACGAAGGGGCGCACGTCCGTGGACGCGCGCCCCTTCAGGGAACCGCTCGGGCGGGCAGGCCGCCCGGTGCGGCTACTCCTTGGTGTTGGCGTTCGTGGGAGTCGTCTGGTCCCACGGTGCCTCCCCCTCGGGGGTGTCGGCGACGATGTCGTCCACGGCGGAGGAAACCCACTGGGACTTGTACTCGAAGTCGGTCTCGTCGCCGTTCTCGTCCGTCTGGCGGTACCACTCGGTGATCGCCGGATCGTGCGAGTCGAACTCGTCGCCCGCCGCACGGTGGCCCTCGGCGTGCTCCACGTGCAGCGCGAAGTTGTCACCGTGCTCGGCGAGACCCGTGGCCACGGCCTTCTCCACCGCGGACAGCGCGAAGCGGGTCCGCAGGGTGGCCGGGTCGCTGCGCAGGTCGCGGTAGAGCGCGACCATCATCAGCGCCAGGATCACCGCGAAGGGCAGCGCGGAGACGATGACCAGGTTCTGCATGCCGGCCAGGGCGTTGTCGCCGCCCACGAGTAGCATCACGATGGCAATGCCCGCGAGGCACGCACCCCAGAAGATCACGATCCACTTGCTGGGGTCCGGGCGCCCGCGCTGGGTCATGGTGCCCATCACCACGGACGCGGAGTCCGCGCTCGTCACGAAGAAGATGCCGATCACGACCATGGCGAGCACCGAGGTGACCGCGGTGAGCGGGAGCTGGTCGAAGAGGCCGAACAGCATGGACTCGGAGCCGTTCTCCACGGAGAGGTCCGCACCGTTCTTGGAGAAGAACATGGTGGAGCCGCCGAAGACGATGAACCACAGGATGCACACGGACGCCGGCACCACGAGGACCACGGTCACGAACTGGCGGATGGTGCGCCCGCGAGAGATCTTGGCGATGAACATGCCCACGAACGGGGACCAGGACAGCCACCAGGCCCAGTAGTACACGGTCCACGTGTTGGAGAACTCGGCGCTGTCAGGACCCCACGCGGCGGACTGGCCGGTCATGAAGAGGTACTCGAAGACGTACGTGGAGAACGTGGACGGGATCAGGGTCAGCAGGAAGACCGTGGGACCCACGAAGAACACGAACAGCGCCAGCACGAAAGCGAGCGACAGGTTGATGTTCGAGAGGTAGCGGATGCCCCGGGAGACGCCCGAGACCGCGGAGACGATGAAGCACACGGACAGCAGCGCGATGATGATGATCAGGGCGTTGTTGCTGAGCTTGTCCATGCCGCCCACGATCGAGATGCCGGAGCCGATCTGCATGGCTCCCATGCCCAGGGACGCGGCGGTGCCGAAGAGGGTCGCGAAGATCGCGAAGACGTCGATCAGCTTGCCCAGGGTGCCGTCCACGCGCTTGTGGCCGAGCAGGGCGGTGAAGACGCGCGAGATCAGCGGCGCACGGCCGCGACGGTAGGCGCCGTAGGCCACGGAGACGCCCACGACCGCGTAGATGGCCCAGGGGTTCAGGGCCCAGTGGAAGGCGGACTGCACGAGGGCGTAGACGACCATGGAGTCGCTGCCCGGATCGGCGTCCTTCGCGAAGCCGGGGATGCCGCCCTCGAAGTAGCTCATGGGCTCGAAGGAGCCGTAGAAGACCAGGCCGATGCCCATGCCGGCTGCGAAGAGCATCGCGAGCCAGGAGAAGAAGGAGTACTCGGGCTCCTCGTCGTCACGGCCCAGCTTGATCCGGCCCGTGCGGGTGAAGCCGATGAAGATCATGTAGATCACGGCCGCCGTGGAGAGCAGGATGAAGAACCAGCCGGTGTTGGCGGTGACCCACGAGAGGGCGGTGGACGACACGGTCGACAGGCTCTGCGTGCCGAGCACGCCCCACGCGATGAACCCCACCACCAGGATCGCGGTGATCACGAAGACCGCCTTGTCCGTGCCGAACTTCACCTTGCGGTCCTCCACGCCCACGCCAGGGACCAGCGCGGGGTGGATGCCGTGGGGGTAGGTGATCTCGTCGATGATCTTGCGGGGGCGGCTGCGCGTGTGGTGCTCGGGGGAGCCGGTGGTGGTCGCGCCCGACGGTTGTCGGTCGGAGGAATGGGGTGGGGTGCTCAAGACAGTTCTCCTGACTGTGGCGGTGTGAGATCGGGGACGTGTGGAGGCGTTGCAGTTCTCCCGGATCGGTGCTGGTGGATCGCGCCACGTGGGACACGTGAATTTCGCCCAGGGCGCACAAACCCCCCAGTGTAACGCGGGACCGTGCTGAGGCTAAACCGCCGGGTAACGAGCCCTCACGGCGTGGAGCAAAAAAGTTGAGTCGAACTTGCTCAACTCTATTGACAGGGGTGACCGCGCGTGTAAACT
>NZ_BJNW01000028.1 GCF_006539885.1 Kocuria varians
GCGGCCCGCCCCGGGTTGCCCCGGGACTGGCCGCCGCGCCGTCGTCGTCTGGTGGAGCGAGGCGTCAGCCCGCCACGCGAACCAGCTTCGTGTTGGCAAACTCCCCGAAGCCCCAGCGGCCGAGCTCACGCCCGTAGCCGGAGCGGCGGACGCCACCGAAGGGCAGACCGGCCTTGGTGGTGCCGTGCTCGTTGACGTAGGTCATGCCCACCTCGAGCCGGCGGGCGATCTCCTCCGCCTTCGCGGTGTCCTGGGCCCACACGGAGCCGGAGAGGCCGAACGAGGAGTCGTTGGCAAGCTCCACGGCCTCGTCCACCGAGTCGTAGGAGTAGACCACGGCCACGGGGCCGAAGATTTCCTCCTTGAACGCGTCCATCTCCCGGGTGACACCGGTGAGGACGGCCGGGGCCATCCAGGCGCCGTCGCGGTCCAGGGCGGTGCCGCCGGTGTGCAGGGTGGCGCCCTGCTCCACGGCGCGCTCCACCTGGGCCACGGCGTCGTCGCGACCCTGGACCGAGGACAGCGGGCCGACGTCGGTCCCGTCCTCGAGGGGGTTGCCCACCGTCATGGCCTCGACGGTCTCCACGACCACCTTCACGAACTCGTCGAACATGCTCGCGGGCACGAAGATCCGCTTGGGCGAGTTGCAGGCCTGGCCCGCGTTGCTCATCCGGGCGGTGGCAACGGTCTTCGCGGTCTCCGCCACGTCCACGTCGTCGAGCACGATCAGCGGGTCGGAGCCACCGAGCTCCAGGACGCTCTTCTTGAGGTTCTGGGCAGCCGTCTCGGCGACCGCCTTGCCCGCGCCCTCGCTGCCGGTCAGGGAGACACCGCGCACCCGCGGGTCCGCGATGATGTCCGTGACCTGGTCCGTGCTCACGAAGAGGTTGATGTAGGCGTCCTCTGGGATGCCCGCGGCGTGCAGGATCTCCTCGATGAGTTCCGCGGTGCGGCCGCAGATGGAGGCGTGCTTGAGCAGCACGGTGTTGCCCAGCATGAGGTTCGGGGCCGCGAAACGGGCCACCTGGTACTGCGGGAAGTTCCAGGGCATGACACCCATGAGCACACCCACGGGATCGGTGACGACCACGGACTTCGCGCTGTCGCCCACGTCCAGGGTCTCCTCCTGCAGCAGCGCGGGCCCGTGGTCCGCGTACCAGCGGTAGATCGAGGAGGACAGTGCCACCTCGCCCTGGGCCTGCGTGAACGGCTTGCCCATCTCGGTGCTGATCACGCGGGCCAGCTCGTCCCCGCGCTCCTGGAACGCGTCCGCCACAGCGGCCAGTGCCGCCGCGCGCTGTTCCGCGGGGGTCTTGCGCCACGAGGTGAATGCGGCGTCCGCGCGCTCGACGGCGCGGGCGACATCCGCGTCCGTGAGAGAGGTGAACTCCTGCTCGACGACGCCGGTGGCGGGGTTCTCTGTGCGGTAAGCCATGAGGTCTCCTTCTGTCGCGGATTCTCTTCGGGTCGGGGGTCGTCGCGCGACCCCTTCACCAGTTCCAACACCGGCCCCCGGGGGAAAGATTCCCGGCGCGCGGGCCGCGCCCGGAGCAGCCGGACGACGCCGCCCCGTAGCGCTGGAAGGGTGCCGGTGCCCTCCGCGTGCGCGTACCTGGGGCTGCACGCGGCGGTGTCCCGCGCCTGACGCGGCTGGCGGGAGACGCCGGAACTACGTCGACGACGCCGTCCCGGGCTCCCGGCGCCCCACCCACCAGAAGCGCAGCCACACGAGCGCGAAGACGGCGATGAGCGCGAGCCCGGCCTGGCCGAGGTCGATCTCCGCGAGCGCCGTCGTCACGGGGTCCTCCAGGTCCAGGAGGTCGTGCAGGAAGCCGCCCAGGGTGATCGTGGCGATGAACAGCGCGGAGACCGCGGAGATCACGGTGACGGTCGCGTTGAAGCGCATCCGGGTGCCCGTCTCCGTGAGGGCGTTGGAGTAGAGCTTCATCATGCCCAGCCCGTTGAGGGTGTCGCACAGGGTCATCGCGGCGGTGAAGGCCACGGGCAGACCCAGCAGCGCGAGTGCGGGGACGCCCGCCAGCGACGCCGAGACCGTGAGCAGCAGCAGGCCGATGGTCGTGGCGGTGTCGAAGCCCAGCCCGAACAGGAAGCCCAGGACGAAGATGTCCCGCGGCCGGCGCACCCGCTCCAGCGGCTTGCGCAGCAGGCGGGAGACGAGCCCCCAGTTGCCGTCCAGGGTGTGGGCGTGACCGTGCGGGGCGCCCTGGCCCGCGTCGCTGACCTCAGTGGAGCCGCCGGCCGGGACGCTTCCCTCCGCGGCACCTCCACCTGCGGAGCCCCGGCGCAGCAGCCCCGCCGAGATGCTCGCGTTGTAGAGCCCCAGCACCAGCAGGTACACCCCGGAGATCCCCGCACCGATCAGACCGAGCACGTGGTTCGCGGAGCTGCCCTCCTCGAACGCCCCGCTCACGAACTGCGCACCTGCCACCACCATGGCCCCGGCGAGCGTCACCACCAGGGAGTGCCCCAGGCTGAACGCGAAGCCCACGCTCGCGGGGTTCATCCCCTCGGACACGAACTTGCGGGTGGAGTTGTCGATCGCGGAGATGTGGTCCCAGTCGTAGCTGTGCTTCATGCCCGCGGCGTACGCGGTGAGCACCACGCCCAGGGCCAGGGGCTGCGCACCGGGGGCGAGCGCCGTCGCCAGCAGCCCGAACGCCAACACGTGCAGGGCGGCCACCGCGGCGAGGGTGAACCCCACCCGCACCCGCAGCGGCAGGGTGTGGCGGTCGGTCACGTAGCGGTGGAAGAGCGTGGGGTGGGACGTGGTGGACACGGTGCTCCTGGAGGGTCGTCGGGTCTGGAAGTCAGTACTTGCGCAGCCGCAGCGGCGGCTGGTCCCGCCACCGCTGCCGCAGCGCGTTCACCACGGCACGGTGCAGGGCGGAGATCGCCTCCGTGGAGTCGGCGAGGGAGCGCGCGCACACGCACCGCACACCGTACGGCTCTCCCGCCCCCGCCCGAGTGATGCCGGAGTGGGTGTCGGAGGCGTCCACGAGCTGGACGAGCTGCTCGTAGACGTCCTCGTCCAGGCGCGCGTCCGCGATCAGCAGCTGGCCCGTGTGGCTGTGCCCCTCCATGAACCCCACGCCGGTCAGGTCTCCGTGGGCGTCCGGATGGATGCGCAGCTGGTCCACGACGAGCCGACGGGGGCGCGCACCGGGTATTCGCGCGACAGGGTCCGTCCCCCGCGTCACCTGCTCGCCCTGCGTCTCCTGCGAGGACCGCGATCCCTCCGACGAGGGGAGCGTTCTCGCCGACGAGGACGACGACGCCGCGACTGCCGGCGGCAGCACCCGCACCTCGGTGCGCATCCGCAGCTCGTCGTACGCGAAGGACTCGCCGGTCGGGGACCACCCCGGCGTGACGACCTCCGCGAGCACGAGCGACGCCGTCGGGTCCATGTCCACCCGCGTGCGCTGCACGTACGAGCCACCCCGGTAGACGATCAACTGGTCCGGGACGTACTCGAGCACGGCTCCCGGCCCGAGCCGCACGGTCATCTCCTGGGCCGCCGGGCCCTGCGGGGTGCGGTAGACCTTGGTCGCGGACTGCGTGGTCAGCGCCAGGGAGGCATCCCGTTCCACGGTCACGTCCAGGAGGTAGGTGTCCGCCCCGAAGTACGCCCCGCCCGGGTTGATCACCGTGTACGTGACCTGCCCGGAACGGTCCAGGTAGTGCGGGCGCAGCACCCGCAGCGCACCCTCGTGGAACTGCCGGGCCGCGTACGAGCGGCCCTCGCGCTGCGCCACCTCCAGCCGCAGCTCCCCGGTCCACCGCGAGCGCCCGGCCGACGACGCCGCCGCGGCTGCGTTCCGCGCGTCCGCCGGCACGGGCGCGAGGCCAGCACCGCGCCCCCGGTCTCCCGCTGCTGCGGGCGCGCCCGTGGAACGCTCGCGGTCTACGGCGGTGGAGGCCGCAGCGGGGCCCCGCGCGGCGTCGTGCCCGGCCCCGGAGACCGCGGCGGTCGGCGTCGTCGTCGGCCCCTCGACCGGGGTCTCAGGCAAGGTCGAGCATCAGGACGTCGTCGCGGATCCACTGCTGGACGCGCTCGAGCCCCTCGTCCGTCTTGAGGTTGGTGAACGCGAAGGGCTTGTCCTTGCGGAAGACCTTGGAGTCCGCAGCCATGACGTCCAGGTCCGCGCCCACATGGGGAGCGAGGTCGGTCTTGTTGATGATGAACAGGTCGGACTTGATCATGCCCTGGCCGGCCTTGCGGGGGATCTTCTCGCCCTGGGCCACGTCGATCACGTAGATCGAGAAGTCCACGAGCTCCGGGCTGAACGTCGCCGAGAGGTTGTCCCCGCCGGACTCCACGAAGATCACCTGCAGGTCCGGGAACCGCTTCTTCAGCTGCTCGATCGCGGCCTCGTTCATGGAGGTGTCCTCGCGGATCGCGGTGTGCGGGCAGCCGCCGGTCTCCAGGCCGATGATCCGGTCCTCCGGCAGCACGGAGTTGCGTGCGAGGATCTTGGCGTCCTCGATCGTGTAGATGTCGTTGGTGATCGCGGCCATGGAGATCTCCTGGCTCATGGCTCGCGTGATGCGCTCCACGAGCTGCGTCTTGCCCGCTCCCACGGGGCCTCCCACACCGATGATGACGGGGTCCATGCTGTTCCTCCTGCTGCTCGTCGTGCTTCTGGTTCCCATGACGTGTCGTGCGTTCCGCCGGTTCATGCGGCCGTGCGGTTCGTGCGTTGCTGCCGGTCCCGGGTGAACCGGCCCGGGGCGCCCCTCCCGGCCGCGCGTCGTCGTCGTCGGCCTCAGCTCATGAAGAGCCTGGCCCGCTGCCGCTCGTGGTTCATCTGCGCGATCTCCAGCCCGGGGGCCACAGCGCCGAGCACCTCCTCGGCGATCCCCTGCGCCACGAGGTCTCGGGAGACGGCGACGGCGCGCCCCACCCAGTCCTGCGCGTCACGGATCACCGCCTGGCCGGTGTTCTGCCCCAGAGGGATGCCGCGCACCGCGTTCTGCGTCAGGGAGATCACCGTGGCGTACACGTGCGAGGCCACGGCCGTGTCCTCGGGAACGCCGAGCTCCCGGGCAAGCACGCCCCACACCGTGGCCTGGTGACCGTGCAGCCGCTCCTCCACAACCCCCTGCTCGTAGCGCTGAACCCACTCGCCAGGGTAGCTGCGGGCGCCGATGCTCAGCAGCCGCTTGCCCATGGTCATCCCGCCCTCGCGGATCTGGCGGGGCAGGGCCTGCGCCGTGACGAGCTCGTCCAGGTCCTCGATCCGCTCGAAGTCCTCCGCCGCGTAGACCAGCCGGATGGCCAGGGCGTCCGTGAACGTCAGCTGCTGGTCCACGAACATCTCCAGCCACGCGGAGAACGAGGCCTCGTCCTCCAGCTGCTCCGCGGCCATGTAGGTCTCGAAGCCCAGCGAGTGGCTGAACGCGCCGGTGGGCAGGGCGGAGTCCGTGAGCTGCATCAGCCCCAGGACACCCCTCATGGACGGCTCCACCACGGGCTCAGTGCGTGTGCTCGGCGTGGCGGAAGGGCACCGGCATGACCCGTTCCTGGCGGGAGTACGGGACACCGTGGTGCTCCAGGAAGTCCTGGACGGTGTGGTCGTACTGCACCACCATCACCTGCGCCCCGTACTCGCTGTCCTCGTCGAAGAACTGCGCCTGCAGGTGCCGGTTGCCCAGGCTGTGCGCCACGAACGCCATCTCCGTGATGGACCGCGCCCCGATCACCAGCACGTCCGTGGGCAGCACCTGCACCACCACGGCGTTGCCGCCGTCCGGATCGCCCTCCACGGCGAGCACGTCCCCGTCCCTGAGGTCCGGCGCCTTCGCAGGCAGCCGCAGCCCCAGCTCGTGGCCGTGGTCCGTGGTGAGGCGCTGGATGCGCTTGACCAGCTCCGCGCTGGGCAGCACCACCTTCTCCAGGTGCCTCCCGGCCACCAGCTCCGCGCCGGGGGCCTCGTGGATGTTGCCCAGGATCTCGGTGACGATCATGGGGGCTCCTTCCGTCGTCGTTCGTGGGTGGTGCGGTCGCGTCCGGCCGACGCCGGGCGTGCGGCCCCGGTTGCCGGGGCCGTCCGCCGGGACCGCGGGACGACGACGCCGCGCGGCGTCGTCGTCCCTTTAGAAGAGGAAGTACCGCTGCGCCATGGGCAGCTCGTCCCGGGGCTCGCAACTCACGGGCACGCCGTCCACGCGGACCTCGTAGGTCTCCGGGTCCACCCGCAGCTGCGGGGTCTCGCCGTTGAACTTCATGCCCGCCTTGGTGAGGGTGCGGATGCCGCGGCACTCGCGCACGACCTTCTGCAGGCCGAGCGCGCGCGGCACCCCGGCCCGGATGGACGCCTGGGACATGAACGTGATGGAGGACCCCGCCACGGCCTTCCCGTAGGCGCCGAACGCCTTGCGGTACCAGCGCGGCTGCGGGGTGGGGATGGAGGCGTTGGGGTCACCCATCACGCCGTGGACCATCTGTCCGCCCTTGAGGATCAGGTCCGGCTTCACGCCGAAGAACTTGGGCTCCCACAGCACCAGGTCCGCGAACTTGCCCTCCTCCACGGAGCCCACCGCGTGGGAGACCCCGTGGGCGATAGCCGGGTTGATCGTGTACTTGGAGATGTAGCGCTTGATGCGGTGGTTGTCCCCCACGGAGCCCTCGTCCTCGGGGAGCTGCCCGCGCTGGCGCTTCATGGAGTCCGCGACCTGCCACGTGCGCAGCACCACCTCCCCCACGCGGCCCATGGCCTGCGAGTCCGAGGAGGTCATCGAGAAGATGCCCATGTCCTGCAGCACGTCCTCCGCGGCAATCGTCTCCTTGCGGATGCGCGAGTCCGCGAACGCGACGTCCTCCGGGATGTCCGGGTTGAGGTGGTGGCACACCATGAGCATGTCCAGGTGCTCCTCGATGGTGTTGCGCGTGTACGGCAGCGTGGGGTTGGTGGACGCCGGGAGGATGTTCGGGTCCTGCGCGAGCTCGATGATGTCCGGGGCGTGACCACCGCCCGCGCCCTCCGTGTGGAACGTGTGGATCACGCGCCCGGCAATCGCCGCGCGGGTGTCCTCCACGAACCCCGCCTCGTTCAGGGTGTCCGTGTGGATCGCCACCTGGACGTCGTACTCGTCCGCGACCTGCAAGGACGTGTTGATGGACGACGGCGTGGCGCCCCAGTCCTCGTGCACCTTCAGTCCGATCGCGCCCGCCCGGATCTGCTCCGCCATGGGCGAGACCGCCGAGCCGTGGCCCTTGCCCAGGAGCCCGAAGTTCATGGGGAACTCCTCGAACGAGCGCAGCATGTTGTGGATGTTCCACTCGCCGGGGGTGATGGTGGTGGCCTTCGAGGACTCGCTCGGCCCCGTGCCGCCCCCGATCATCGTGGTGATCCCGGAGACCAGCGCCGTCTCGATCTGGTCCGGGCTGATGAAGTGGATGTGCGAGTCGATCCCGCCCGCGGTGAGGATCTTGCCCTCCCCCGCGATCACGTCCGTGGCCACACCGATCACGATGTCCACGCCGTCCATCACGTGCGGGTTGCCCGCCTTGCCGATCTTCTGGATGTGGCCGTCCCGCACGGCGACGTCCGCCTTGTAGATCCCCGTCCAGTCGATCACCACCACGTTCGTGATCACCAGGTCAGGGATGCCCACGTCCCGCACGAGCTGCCCGTTCTGGCCCATCCCGTCGCGGACCACCTTGCCGCCGCCGAACACGGCCTCCTCCCCGGGGGTCGTGAGGTCCTTCTCGATCCGCGCGAAGAGCTCGGTGTCCGCGAGACGCACGGCGTCCCCGGTGGTGGGCCCGTACAGGCTCGCGTACTGCTCCCTGCTCATCTCAAAGCTCATGGTCGGCCTTCTCGTTCGGCATCGGGTCGGGGGTGCTGGTGCTGCTCAGCGGGTCTCATTGGAGAAGTCGTCGCGCTGCTGCAGCGGCGCGGGGGCGTCCCCGGCGGCGGAGCGGTGCCGCGCGGGGGTGGCCGCAGCGTCGTCGTCGAAGGACTCCGGGGCGTGGGCGTCCAGCGGGCCGTCCATCAGGTCCCGGAAGCCGTGGACGATCCGGTCCCCGGCCAGCGGGATCAGCCGCACCGTGGTGGAGTCCCCCGGTTCCAGGCGCACCGCGGTGCCAGCGGGGATGTCCAGGCGGTGGCCCACGGCCCGGTCTCGGTCGAACTCCAGGGCCCGGTTGGCCTCCGCGAAGTGGAAGTGAGAACCCACCTGCACGGGGCGGTCCCCGCGGTTGAGGACCTCCAGGGTGATGGCCTCGCGGCCCTCGTTGCAGACGACGGGTGCGTCCGCCAGCACGTACTCTCCGGGTGTCATGGCTGCTCCTCGTGTACTCGTAGTGCCGGTTCTGTGCCGCCGGGGTGGGACGACGCCGTAGCGCCGGGCTGGTGGTGTCGCCTCAGCGGATCGGGTCGTGGACGGTCACGAGCTTGGTGCCGTCCGGGAACGTGGCCTCCACCTGGACGTCCGGGATCATCTCGGGGACCCCCTCCATGACGTCCTCGCGGGTCAGGATGGTGCTGCCCCAGCTCATCAGGTCCGCCACGGTGCGCCCGTCCCGGGCGCCCTCCAGCATCTCGTACGTGATGATCGCGATCGCCTCGGGGTAGTTCAGCTTCAACCCCCGCGCCTGGCGCCTGCGCGCGAGGTCCGCGGCGACCACCACCAGAAGCTTCTCCTGGTCCTTGGGCTGCAGGTGCATGCTCGGTCCCCTCCGGTCGGCCCGTCCGTTCCATCGCCGCCACCGGGGCTGTTACCCCGAGGTACGCGAACGTGGTCAGCGTACTCCCACAGCCGGAGCGGCTCCCGGGGCCAGGGAAAAGCTGAGGTGCACTTCTGACACTCCGCCCTCGCGGAATCCGGTCAGAAGTGCACCTCGGATGCGTGTGAACGGTCTCATCCGCACGGCGGGCGCGTCGCGCGGAACGGGCCACGCGGCGGCGTCGTACGCGGACGCTCAGACCCGGGCGCGCCGCACCCTGCGGTCGGCGCGCAGCACGCGCACCAGGACCAGCGCGACCACGGCCACCAGGATCCCGCCGAAGACCGAGGTCCACTGCATGCCCGCGGAGAACGCGGCCGTGGCGGCGTCGGCGATCGCGGAGCTCAGCGGGGACTCGGCGGCCACGTCCAGCGCGCCGCCCAGGGTCTCGTGGGCGGCCTGCGCGCGCGTCGAGTCCACGGCGGCCGGCAGCTCCAGGTGCGCCTGGTAGAACGCGGTGGTCAGCCCGCCCAGCACGGCGGTGCCGAGCACGGCGCCCACCTCGTAACCGGTCTCGGACACGGCCGACGCCGCACCCGCCTTGGACTCGGGGACCGAGGAGACCACGAGGTCCGTGGACAGCGTGGTGGCCAGCCCGGTGCCCGCGCTCATCACGGTGAAGGCCACGAGGATCGGGGTGGAGGACGACATCTGGTCCGTGAACGCCACCACGAAGAACCCGGCGGCCACGAGCAGCAGACCCAGCACCACGGCGGAGCGAACGCCGATCAGTCGCGCGATCCGCTCGGCACCCAGGCCGGTGAGGATGGACAGCAGCAGACCGGGGATCATGAGCAGGCCGGAGGTCATGGGGTCCATGCCGTTGATCAGCTGCAGGTACTGCGTGAAGAAGAACAGGAAGCCGAACAGCGCCACGTTGGACACCACGTTCACGGAGAGACCGCCGGAGAAGCGGGCGCTGCGGAAGAAGCGCAGGTCCAGCATGGGGTAGTCCTTGGCCACCTGGCGGCGCGCGAAGAGCACACCGCACAGGACGCCCACGGCGATGAACAGGATGCCGTGCAGCGGGGAGCCTCCGGTGGCCAGGGACTTGATGCCGTAGACCACGGGCGCCATGGTGGCCACCGCGAGCACGATGGAGGCGGGGTCCACGGGCCCCGGATTCGGGTCCTTGGACTCCGGCAGCAGCAGGGGCGCGGCGATCAGGAACGCCACCAGGGCGGGGACGGCCAGCAGGAACACGGAGCCCCACCAGAAGTGGTTGAGCAGGAACCCGCCCGCGATGGGCCCGAGGGCCGCACCGGCGCTGAACCCGGCGGTCCAGATGGCGATGGCCAGGCTGCGCTGGCGGTCGTCCCGGAAGACGGTGCGCAGCAGTGAGAGCGTGGTGGGCAGCAGCATGGAGCCGAAGACCGCGGTGCCCACGCGCGCGGCCAGCAGCCACTCGGCGCTCGGCGCGAACGCGGCCAGCAAGGAGACCAGGCCGAAGCCGGTGGAGCCGATGACCAGCATCTTCCGGCGGCCCATCCGGTCGCCCAGGCTGCCCATGGGGATGAGCAGCGCCGCGAGGATCAGGGGGTAGACGTCCACGATCCACAGCAGCTGCGCGGCCGTGGGGCGCAGCCCCTGGGAGATCGCGGGCAGCGCGAAGCTCAGGGCCGTGTTGTTCACGGACACCAGCAGCACGGGGAGTATCAGAACAGCCAGGGCACCCCACTGGCGGGCACCGGCCTTGCGCTGTTCTTCGACCATCACGGACACCTCGGGAACCTCCTGGGATTCGGATTGCGGCGGGGGACGACGGGAGCCGTACGCCCTTGTACCGAACCCCGCGGACGGGGGCCTCACCAGTCTTTACCGTCCAGACGGTACAGTTAACCTCGCGCGATCCGCAAGAATTCCCGTCACACCGTGAGGTCCACCACCGCCATGCCCCGCAAACCCGAAGCCCGCGAGAAGCTGCTCGCCGCGTTCGAGCACCTGGTGCTCACGGAGGGCGAGCGCGCCGCGACCCTGGACGCCGTCGCCTCGAACGCCGGCGTCTCCAAGGGCGGGCTGCTGTACCACTTCCCGCACCGGCAGGCCCTGGTCGACGCCGCCCTGGCCCGCTGCGAGGACCTCGCCGCACAGGACCTCGTGCGGCTGGGCACCTCGCCGCGCGGCGCCGCCCGCGAGTTCCTGGCCACGTCCCTGTACGACGACAGCCCACTGGACCGCAGCCTGGGCGTCGCCTTCCGGCTCGTGCAGGCCCGCGAGCCCGGGGCACGGGAGGCGTGCGCGCGCATCGAGCGGAACTGGTACGAGGCAGTCCTGGAGGACGTCGGGGACCCGGTCGTCGCCGCCGCGGTCAAGGCCATGAGCGACGGCCTCTACCAGCAGGCCTCCATGGGCCTGCTGCCGGAGGACGACGACGAGAAGCACGCGATCCTCGCCCACCTGCTGGAAGCGCTGGACCGCCTGACCCTGCCCGAAGACTGAGCCGATCCGGGGGCCATTCCCGACCCCGAGAACCCCACGAGTCTCGGCGTAGTGGCATGGCAGCCTCGAAGGCGGGCACCCCAGGGGCGTCGGCAAGGGGGACGGGAGCCAACGACGGCGCGGCCGCGGCGTCGTCGTCGGGCACCCGGGAAACCGCGTCACGGGCAGAGAAAAGGGGCGCGGCCGCCCGTACACGACCGCGCCCCTGGTTCATCGGAACCTCAGTCCGCCCGGGCCATGCCCTCCACGGGACTGAGCTTTGTGGCCCGGCGCACCGGCAGGGCGGAGGCGAGCACCGCCACGACCACGGCGCCAACCAGGATCATCAGGAACCCGCTCCACGGCACCACCGGGTGCAGGGTCACCGTGGCCGGGAGGATGGACATCAGCCCCAGCATCCCGAAGGCCCACCCGACCACGAGTCCCACGACCGTGGCCACGAGGGCGATCACCAGCGTCTCCCGCCGGATCAACGCACCCAGTTGCCGCTTGGACAGCCCCAGCGCCCGGAGCAGCGAGTTCTCCCGCGAGCGCTCCAGCACGGACAGGGACGTGGTGGACGCGATCCCCAGGACGGAGACCACCACCGCGGCGGCGAGCAGGCCGAGCACCACCGAGAGCATGATGTCCAGGATGCTCACGTAGCTGGCCTTCTCGAGCAGCGCCCCGCCCAGTTGGCCGGCGTCCACGTGCAGGATGCTCGCCACGGACTTCTGCAGGTCGGAGGCCTTGGAGGTGTCCAGGTACTGGGCGGCGTCGATCGCGGCGCTCGCCCCGGAGGGCAGGTCCCCGTCCGTCTGGACGCCCAGGACGTCCGGCAGACCCTTGAGCTGCGAGACCTGGTCCGCGCTGAGGTGGCCGGCCTCCGCGGGGACGGAGATGTCCACGGGTTTCTGCCGGTCGAGCTCGTTGAGCAGGTTCACGCGGGTCGCGTACTGCCCGGTGAACACGGTGGACACCAGGAGCACCCCGATCAGCAGGGCCGTGGCCGTGGTGCTGGTCCGTGCGGGGTAGCGGGAGGCGTTGGCCGCCGCGAGACGGGAGGGCACACCGCCGGGCAGGATCTTCCCGACCCCCCGCACCAGGGCGGGAATGTAGGCGCGGGAGGTCATCACCACGCCCAGGAAGGACGCCAGCCCACCCAGGATGCCCAGCCCGGCGCTGTGCTGCGTGGCCGCGAACACCAGGGTGCCCACGCCGGCCAGGAGGATCAGCGCGCCGAGCACGGTGCGCACCATCGGCAGACCGTCCGCGGCGCGGGAACCGCGCAGGCCGTCCAGCGCCGAGGCGCCACGGGCGCGGCGGGCCGGGCCCACGGAGGCGATCACGGTGAGCAGGATGCCGGTCACCAGGCCCACGAGGACGTCCCGCGGCGCGAGGGTCAGTGTCAGGGTCCCGGTGTCGAACAGGGCACGCGCCAGGGCGACGAGCCCCGCCACGGCGGCCACACCGAGCGCCGAGGACACGGCGCCCAGGACCAGACCTTCGAGCAGCACCGCACGGCGCAGCTGCGAGCCGGTGGCTCCGACGCAGCGCAGGAGTGCGAGTTCACGCGCCCGCTGGGCGGTGAGCACGGAGAGCGTGTTGGTCACCACGAGCAGCGCCACGAGCACGGAGAGCCCGGCGAAGGCCGCGAGCACGACGGCGAGCATGTCCGTCCCCTGGGACATGTCCTTGAGGGACTCCTGGGCGATCTGCTCGGGGGTCTTCACGGTCAGGGCGGGGAGCTGCCCCTCGCCGGTGCCCATGATGCGGTTGACCTCGGTGGTCAACTGGTCGAGCTGCTCCTGACCGGGAGTGCCGTTGTCGGTGCGCAGCAGGATCTCCGACCCCAGCCCGAGGCCGGACAGGCCCGTTCCGCCCAGGCGCTTCACGCCTGCGTCGGAGGCGTACCACTGCGGCAGCCCGGAGGCGGAGGCCTCCGCGGAGGTCATGCCGCTCACGGTGTACTTCGCGGCGGGGCCGGCGTCCGCCGCGGTGTTCTGCAGCTCCACGGAGTCCCCGACGCCCACGTGCAGGTCACCGGCGGTCTTCTCCGAGACCACCACCTGGTTCGCGGAGTCCGGGTACGAGCCCTGCGTGAGCTCCGCGGGCACCAGGGAGGTGTCCTTCGGGAGGTCGCTGAGCATCATGAAGGACTGGTCGGAGGAGTTCTCGCCGGAGGAGGTCGCGCTGATCTGCATCCGCTCCGGGGACCAGGCACCGGCCACGTGGGGCAGCGCCTCGATCTTCTGCAGCTGACGGGCGTCCGCGGCGGCCGGGGACTGCTCCTGGTCCGGGCTGCTCACCACGGCGTCGGCGTTCTTGTAGGGCGCCGCGAGGTCAGCGGCGAGGCTGGCGGACAGCGTGCTTGCCAGGCCGAGCGCGGCGGTCATGAACCCCGCGCACACGGCCACGCACACGACCACCAGGGCGTAGCGGCTCCACTGCCGGGTCAGCCGCGACCAGACCACGCGCAGCATCAGTTGACCCCCTGCGCATCGTCCACGAGCACGCCGTCGCGCACGTGCAGGACGCGGTCCGCGGCCTCGGCCACGGTGGCGTCGTGGGTGACGACGACGACGGTCTGGCCCAGCTCGTCCACGCAGCGGCGCAGCAGCGCGAGCACCTCGTGGGACGTCACGGAGTCCAGCGCACCGGTGGGCTCGTCCGCGATCACGACGTCCGGCTGGGAGAGCAGTGCGCGGGCGATCGCCACGCGCTGCTGCTGGCCGCCGGACATCTCGTCCGGGCGGTGGTCCAGGCGCTCGGTGATCCCGAGCGTTCCGGCGAGCGCATCCAGACGCTGGGCGTCGGCCTTCTTGCCGGCGAGCGCCAGGGGCAGCTCGATGTTCTGCCGCGCGGTGAGCGTGGGGACCAGGTTGAACGCCTGGAAGACGAAGCCCACGTGGTCGCGGCGAAAGCGGGTCAGCTGGTCGTCGGAGAGCCCGGCGATGTCCTGGCCGCCCACCACGATCCGGGTCTCCGGGTTGCGGTCCGGGGTGTCCAGGCCGGCGAGGCAGTGCACGAGCGTGGACTTGCCGGAGCCGGAGGGTCCCATCACGGCCACGAACGTGCCGGCGGGGATCTCCAGGCTGACGTCCTTCAGCGCCGCCACCGCGGTGCCGCCGGAGCCGTAGGTGCGGGAGACGTGGGCCGCGCTCACGGCGAGACGGCGCTGGGCCCCGCTCTCCGCACGGGCGGCCTCCGCGCGGCCGGTCTCCGCGCCGGTCGTGTCGGGGCGGGTGGTCTCGGACCAGGGCGGGTTGTCGTAGCGGCCCAGGGAGGGCTCAGAGGAAGTCATGCCTCCAGTGTGGTGCACCCGCTTCCCCGGAACATCGGACGGGGGTACGAGGTTCCGCGGCCGCGCCGGTGGCGTGCATCACGGCCGGGTCGCCGGTCTCATACCGGGGGATGAGACTCAGCCGGGGAGCACCACGCCGGTCTCGTACGCGATCACCACGGCCTGCACCCGGTCCCGGGCTCCCAGCTTGGAGAGGATGTGGGACACGTGCGTCTTGACCGTGGGCTCGGAGAGGAAGAGCCGCTCCATGATCTCGCCGTTCGAGCAACCCACGCCGATCAGCTCGAACACCTCCCGCTCCCTGCCGGTCAGCGAGCGCAGCCGGGGATCGGCCCACGGGTCGCGGGGTGCGGGGGCCTGCCCGGCCGGGTTCGCCCGGGGGCCACCCCTCGGGGCCGACGACGACGCCGTGGCCCCCGTGGACTGCTCCGTCCCGGCGACCAGGTGGGAGAGCAGGCGGCGCGTGGTGGACGGTGCAATCACGGCGTCCCCGCGGGCCACCGTGCGGATGGCGTCCAGCAGCTCCTCGGGGCGGGCGTCCTTGAGCAGGAAGCCGCTCGCCCCGGCGTGAATGCCTTCCAGGGCATATTCGTCCAGGTCGAAGGTCGTGAGCACGATGACCCGTATCTGCGGGGCGAGGGCCAGGATCTCCCGCGTGGCGGCGATCCCGTCCATCCGGGGCATGCGCACGTCCATGAGGATCACGTCCGGCAGCCCGACCGCGGAACGCACGGCGGCAACGGCCGCGGCGCCGTCGTCGACGTCCCCCACGACCGTGAGGTCCGGCTGCGAGTCCACGAGCATGCGGAACCCGCCGCGGACGAGCGGCTGGTCGTCCACGATCAGCACGCGGACGGGTGCGGTGTCGGTCATGAGCCCTCCCCGGGCAGCGAGACGCGGACGACGAACACGTCCGAGCGGTCGGGGTGCGGCCCCGCGGTGAGCGTGCCGCCGTACAGGGACACGCGTTCGCGCAGCCCCTGCAGACCGTACCCGCCGCGGGGCGCGCGGGTGGTGCCGCCCACGCCGTCGTTGGTGATCTCCGCCCAGGACCCCCGGGGTCCGTGCTCCACGACGATCCGCACGGAGGCCGCCTGCCAGGCGTGCTTCAGCACGTTCGTCAGCGCCTCCTGGACCACGCGGTAGAGCGCGAGCTGCGCGCCGGCGGACAGTGCGGGTTCCCCGGCCACGCGGTACTCGACCGGCAGCCCCGCCCGGCGCACGGAGCCCACGAGCTGGTCGATCTGGCCCAGCTGCGGGACGGGCGCGGTGGCGGTCTCGTCGTCGGTGCGCAGCACGCCCAGCAGCTTGCGCATCTCGGTGAGCGAGCCGCGGGCAGTGTCAGCAATGGTCCCGAGGGTCTCGACCGCCACCCCGGGGTCCGCGGCGGCCGCGTAGCGCGCGCCGTCCGCCTGGGCGATCACCACGGACAGGGAGTGGGCGACGACGTCGTGCATCTCCCGCGCGATCCGTGCCCGCTCGTCCTGCGCGGCCATCCGGACCTCCTGCTCACGCTCGATCTCGAGCCTGCGGGCACGGTCCTCGAGCTGCTCGCGGCGCTGCAGCCGACCCCGCGCGAGGTCTCCCACGAGGTAGGCCACGGTCACGAACGCCGCGGAGATGATCCCGAAGACGGCACCGGTCAGCAGCCACTCCGTGGGGGTGTAGCCCTCGGTCAGGAAGAGGAACCAGTGGTTGGTGCGCACCCCGAGCACCGCGCAGCCCAGCAGCGCGGCGAGGAACACGCCCCGTCGACCGCGGCGCGGGGAACGCATGGCCGCCGTGTAGACCACCCACGGCACGGACCACAGGCACAGCGCGATCGGAGCCACGTTGAACGCCAGCAGGCTCACCACCACCAGCGCCCCGTGCACGCAGGCCGTGGCCGTGGGCGCCACGCGGCGGAAGAACAGCGGCAACCAGCACGCGATCGAGCACCACCACGTGATGCCGTCCCACTGCGCGGAGATCAGGAAGAAGAGGGTGAAGAGCCCGCCCACGCCCGTGAGCAGGGCGTTGGTCAGGTTCGGGTGGTTCTCGACCCAGTGGGCCATGCGGAGGTGGACTGCCATCACCGCAGCACACTATCCGCCGGGGCTGGGTGAGGGCACCGAGACACTGCGACGCCGGGGCCTCGCCAGCTCGCGACGCAGCCGCGTGCCCGCAGGGCCGCAGGGCCGCAGGGCCGCAGGGCCGCAGAAAGTATTTGCAGAAACTGCATGCTTGCGGCTATCGTCGAAACGTGATGAGGGCGTGCCTGCGGGCGGAGAAGACCGGGGACGGGCGGGGCGGCCGCCGTGCCTCCACGCGCCGGGACATCCTCGCCGCGGCCGAGGAACTCGTGCTGGAGAACGGACTGGCCGGACTGCGCACCAAGGACCTGGTCCGCCGCTCGGGGGTCTCGGAGCGCACCGTCTTCAACCACTTCGACAGCATCGAGGACACCGCCCTGACGCGGATCGAGGAGTACCTCACTCCCCTGTTCAGCGGCCTGGACGTCCCCGCGCAGACCCCCGTGGCCGAGCTTCCCGCCGCGGTGCGCGAGCGCTTCCTCGCGAACCTGGACACGCCCTCCGGCCAGCAGGCCCTGCAGGGCTTCCTGCGTCTGGCCGCGGCGCTGGCCCCGGAGTCCGGGGAGATCCTCACCCGCCACGTGGTGCTCACGCTGACCAGCATGGGTGCCCTGGCGAGCAGCGAGGTCGAGGAGCAGCACCCGGAGCTCACCCTGGAGCAGCGGCTGCGGCTGCGGCTCTACCTCACGGACCTGGCGCTGGCCGTGGCCTTCGGGCTGGCCCGCGTCACCCTGCACCGCATTCCCGGGGACGTCCTCACGGTCGCGGACTTCAAGAACCGCATCCCCGCAGCCGCGGAACTCCTCCCCCACGTCGAGTGGGCCTTCCAGCAAGTGGACGCCGGAGCACCGAGCCTCTGAGCCGTCCCCCGAACCACCGGTGCCGCCGCACGGCAGCGCCGCTCCGACCTCGAACCAGGTAAGTGAGTCATGGCGACATTCCTCTACAGACTGGGTGGCTTCGCCGCCCGCAAGGCATGGGTGGTCATCACCGCCTGGCTGGTGATCCTGCTCGCCCTGGGCGGCGCGTTCTTCGCGTTTAAGGGTGAGCTGAGCGAGAGCATCACCATCCCGGGCACCAAGGCGGCCCAGGTCCAGGACGACCTCTCCGGGGCGTTCGACGTCAATTCCGATGCCGGCATGGGCCAGGCCATCGTGAAGACCACGGACGGCAGCCGGATCACCGACCCGCAGAAGCAGGCGGTGGCGGACGCCCTGAAGAAGGCGGACGGCGTGGACGGCGTGGAGTCCACCACGGACCCGTTCGCCCAGCAGAAGCAGATGGACGAGGGCCGCGCGAAGCTCGAGGACGGCCGCTCCCAGCTGGAGCAGGGTGAGAAGCAGCTGCAGCAGGCGCAGCAGAAGATCGACGCCGCGCGCTCCCAGATCCCCGCTGGCGCCCCGGCGTCGGCCACCCAGCAGATCGACCAGCAGCAGGCGCAGCTGGACGAGCAGAAGAAGAAGATCGACGAGCAGCGCCCCACTCTCGAGCGCAACGAGCGCACCCTGGCGCTGACCAGCGAGTACCGCTCGATCTCCGAGGACGGCACCACCGCGCTGACCGGCGTCCGGTTCGAGAAGGAGATCAACGAGGTCTCCCCGGACACCCTCGCTGAGGTCCGCAACGCGTTCCAGGACACGGACCTGCACGGCCTGGAGGTCGAGTTCGACCAGAACCTCGAGGGCCGCGCGGAGATGGGCATGACCTCCGAGCTCATCGGCATGGTGATCGCGCTGATCATCCTGTTCATCATGCTCGGCACGTTCGTGGCGGCCGGGCTGCCCGTGCTCATGGCCACGGTGGGCGTGGGTGCCGCGTACCTGGGGGCGTTCTCGCTCTCGGACGTGGTGGACATGAACTCCACGACCCCCGCGCTGGGCTCCATGCTGGGCCTCGCGGTGGGCATCGACTACTCGCTGTTCATCCTCAACCGCCACCGCAACAACCTGCGCCGCGGCATGGGGATGCACGAGTCGATCGCGCTGGCCACCGGCACGAGCGGCAACGCCGTGCTCTTCGCCGGGACCACCGTGGTGATCGCCCTGCTCGCCCTGAACGTGGTGGGCATCCCGTTCCTGTCGGTGATGGGCAACGTGGCCGCGTTCGCCGTGGTCATGGCGGTGGCGGTGGCGGTCACCCTGACCCCGGCCATGCTCTCGCTGGTCGGTCGCCGGGTGATGCCGCGGCGCGCGTGGGACGCCATCCAGCGCCGTGCCCGGTTGCGCAGCGAGGCCGCCGTCACGGCCGGTGAGGACGAGCACCACACCGCGGACCGCGCCCACGCCCTGACCGCGGAGCGGGACGTCACCCCGCGCGGGTGGCTGAAGGTGGTGCTCGCCAAGCCCGTGCTGACCATCCTGGCCACCGTGGCCGTGCTCGGGATCATCGCGATTCCCATGGGCCAGCTGCGCCTGGGCCTGCCGGACGGCAGCAGCCAGAGCGCGGACTCCGGTGCGTACAAGACGTACAAGACCGTGGAGGAGAAGTTCGGGGCGGGCCGCAACGGGACCGTGGTCGCGGCCGCGTACCTCCCGGACGGCACCACCGAGGACCAGGCCAAGGACCTGCAGGTGGACCTGGGCGAGCAGCTGCGCGAGCAGGAGCACGTCTCCGCCGTGGTGCCCGCCGCCATCAGCAAGGACCACTCCATGCTGCTGTACCAGATCATCCCGGACGAGGGCCCCAGCGCGGAGTCCACCACCGAGCTGGTCAACGGCCTGCGGGACCTGCACCTGGACACTCCCCGCGGTGAGGCGACCTTCGGCGTGACCGGCCAGACGGCCATGAACATCGACATCTCCGACAACCTCTTCGGCGTGCTGCCGGTCTACCTGGGGATCGTCGTGGGGCTGTCGCTGATCGTGCTGATCCTGGTCTTCCGCTCCGTGTGGGTGCCGCTGTCGGCAACCATCGGCTTCCTGTTCTCGCTGCTCGCAGCCTTCGGCGCCACCGTGGCCGTGTTCCAGTGGGGCTGGCTGGGATCGCTGTTCAACGTCACCGAGCCCGGGCCCATCCTGAGCTTCCTGCCCATCCTGGCGGTCGGGATCCTCTTCGGGCTGGCCATGGACTACCAGATGTTCCTGGTCTCGGCCATGCGCGAGGCGTACAGCCACGGGCGGGACGGCCGCACCGCGGTGGTCGTGGGCTTCAACCACAGCGCCCGGGTGGTCGTGGCCGCCGCCCTGATCATGACCGGCGTGTTCATGGGCTTCGTGTTCAGCGGTGAGCCGATGATCGCGTCCATCGGCTTCGTGCTCTCCGCGGGCGTGCTCTTCGACGCCTTCGTGGTGCGCATGACGCTGATCCCGGCACTGATGCACCTCATGGGCTCCAGGGCCTGGTGGTTCCCCAAGTGGCTGGACCGCATCGTCCCGGACGTGGACGTCGAGGGTGCCTCCCTGGAGCGCCCGGCCGGGGCCGCCCACTGAGCGGCGCCGCGGCGGGCGCGGGTTCCTGAGCCCGACGACGCCGCGGCCCACCGGCAGCGCGCACGGCAACGCCCCGCGCCACCGTCCCCGAGAAGGAGAGGTGACGCGGGGCGTCGTCGTCGGTGGCCGGGGCCCCCGGCAGCTCAGGGCGTCAGGCCTGAGAGCCGTCCTCGGCCGGCTTGCTCGTGGCGTCCCGGACCTCGCCCACGAGCTCCTCGAGGACGTCCTCGAGGGCGACGATGAACACGGACTCGTCCGAGGTGCGGGAGTCGCGCGCCACCTGGCCCACCAGCGCGAAGTGCGCGCCCTTGGCCTGCATGGTGCGGGTGACCTTGCGCAGCTTGTCCTCGGGGGCCACGCGGGCGAAGCGCCTCACGATGGCCGGGGGGATCGACTGCTCGCGCGCCGTCTCCGGCAGGCCCAGCACGTCCTTGGTGTGGATGTAGCCCATGAGCCGCTCGTCCGCGTCCCGCACGGGGAAGCGCGAGTAGCCCGTCTCCGCGCACAGATCCTCGACACCCGCCACGGTGATGTCGAACGGTACGGTACGCATGCCGGCCAGGGGCAGGGCCACGTCCGCCGCCGTCTTGTTCTCGAAGTTCAGGGCGCCGGTGAGCAGCCGGATCTCGTCGTTGTCCAGCAGCCCCTCGCGCCCGGACTCCGCCACGAACCCGCGCACGTCGTCGGAGGTGAACGCGGAGGCCACCTCGTTCTTGGGCTCCACCTTGAACAGCCAGCGCACCAGGTGGTTGGCCGTCTCGTTCATGACCCAGATGGTGGGGCGGAAGACCACCACGAAGCCGTGCAGCACGGGGCCGAGCACCTGTGCCACGCGGCTGGGGACCGCGATGGCGATGTTCTTGGGCACCATCTCGCCCAGGATCATGTGCAGGAAGGTCACGATCAGCAGCGCGATGACCAGGGCGATCGGGTGCAGCAGCGCCTCGGGGACGCCCACCGCCTCCATGGGGACCTCGATCAGGTGAGCGATCGCGGGCTCGCCCACGGCGCCGATCAGCAGCGAGCACGCGGTGATGCCGAGCTGGGTGGCGGCCAGGGACGTGGAGACGTTCTCAATGCCCTTCAGGGCATACTTCGCGGAGCTGGAGCCCCGCGCAGCCAGCGGTTCCAGCTGGTCGCGGCGGGCCGAGACCACGGCGAACTCGCTCGCCACGAAGAACGCGTTCCCCGCGAGCAGCAGGATCAGGATGATGATGGCGGTGCTCGTGGTCATCGCTGCTCCTCCCCGGGGTCTACCTCGGACACGTCCTCGTCACGGTGGAAGCCTGGTGCCCCCGTCCGGTCGCCCTGCGAGAGGCGGAACTCCTCGGCGGTCTCGGGCTCCCGGCCGTCCCCGCCCAGCGGGTCGGGGCGTCCGTGTGGCTGCCACGCCGTGGAGGTGGTCGAACCGCCGCGCTCGTCCGGGTTGCCGCCGATGCGGTGCACCAGGATCCGGTCCACGCGGTGCTGGTCCATGCGGGCAACGTCCAGGCGGATCTCGGCCTCGGTGGGGAGGTCGTCGTCGTCGCGGTGGAAGTGGTCCACGGCCTCCACGGTGAGGGTGTCTCCCACCCGGGGCAGCCGGTCCAGCTCCTCGGCCATGAGCCCGCCCAGGGTGTCCGACTCCTCGCCCTCGGGCATGTCGACGCGCAGCACGTCGCCCAGCTCGTCCGGGCGCAGAAGCCCGGAGACCATCAGGCCGCCGTCGCGCGTGCGGCGGAAGCGCTGCACGCGGGTGTCCTGCTCGTCGTCGATCTCGCCCACGATCTCCTCGATGAGGTCCTCCAGTGTGACGATCCCGGCGGTGCCGCCGTACTCGTCCACCACCACGGCCATCTGCAGGCCCTTCACGCGCAGCTGGCGCATCAGCGGGTCAAGGGTCATGGACTCGGAGACCACGTCCGCAGGGACGCACACATCCGCGACCCGCACGACCCCCCGCTCGTCGAACGGCACCGCGAGCGCGTGGGTGTAGTGCACCACGCCCACGATGTCGTCCACGGTCTCGCCCGTGACCGGGAAGCGAGAGTGCCCGGTCTCCGATGCCGTGAGCAGCATGTGCTTCACAGTGTCCTCGGCGTTCAGGAAGGTGACGCGGGGACGGGGCCGCATGACGTCCGCCGCGGTGCGCTCGCCGAACTCGATGGAGCGGGCCACGAGCTCGGCGGTGCCGGCGTCCAGGGTACCCTCGCGCCCGGAACGGCTCACCACGGAGGCAAGCTCCTCCGCCGTGCGGGCGTTGGCCACCTCCTCGGTGGGGGTGAAGCCCAGCGCCTTGAGCACCAAGTTCGCGGAGCTGTTGAGCATGGACACGAGCCAGCCGAAGACCGTCATGAAGAACTTCTGCGGGAGCACCACGGCGTGGGTCACGCGCATGGGGTCCGCGATGGCCCAGTTCTTGGGAACGAGCTCGCCGAACACCATCTGGCTGAAGGTGGCCACGATGAACGCGGCGACCGTGGCAACTCCGACCGCCACGGCGTCGGGAACGCCCGCCCAGCCGAGGCCCTCGGCGAAGAGGGTTCCCAGGCTCGGCCCGGTGATGTAACCCGACATGAGGCTCGTGACCGTGATGCCCAGCTGGGCGCCCGAGAGGTTGGTGGAGGTCTTCTTGAGGCTCTCCTCGATCACGACGGCGCGCTTGTCGCCGGCCTGCTTCGCCCGCTGGACGGCTTGGCGATCCACGGTGAGGAAGGCGAACTCGACGGCCACGAAGAGGCCGTTGGCGAGGACCAGGAGGATGAAGACGAGCAGCAGGAGCCAGGCGCTCAGCACTGGCTCACCCCGCTCGAGGCCCTGCTCAGCAGGAGGAAGGACGAGGGGTCTGTGGGGAGGGGATCAGGGGAGCAGCGGCGCTGCCCGGGACTGTCCGACTCCTTGTCGTCGGCCGAGGCGAGCGCACCGAGGTACGCCGCGGGCCGGTTGTGGTGAGATGTCACGAGAACATGATACCGAATCCAGCCCCGCCCCTCGCAGGCCGCCCCGGGTTCAACCGGTGCGGCCCAGCAGGTGCCCAGCGCAGCTGCGCAGATCCTCGTGGCGGAAGCGGTAGCCGGTTCCCAGCAGCTTGGAGACGTCCACCCGGTGGCTGGCCGCCACTAGCTCCTCGGTGGCCTGCGCCCCGAGGAGCGCCTTCGGCCCGGCCAGCGGGGTGGGGACCACGGCGGGCCGGTGCAGCACTCCCGCCACGGTCTTGGCGAAGTCCTTCTGCCGCTGCGGGTTCGGTGCCGCCACGTTGAACGGCCCCTCCGCGTCCTCGGTGAGAGCGAGGTGGGCGATGGCGCTGGCCATGTCGTCCAGCCCGATCCAGCTCTGCCACTGCCTCCCACCGCCCAGCGGTCCGGACAGGCCCGCCTCCATGAGTGGCAACTGGGCCCGGAGCAGACCGCCCGATGGCGAGAGCACCAGCCCCGTGCGCACGTTGACCACCCTCACGCCGTGGGCCGCCGCACCGTGGGCGGCACTCTCCCACTCGCGGCAGACCTCCGCGAGGAAGCCCTCGCCGGAACTCGAGTCCTCAGTGAGCACCTCGTCTCCGCGGCCCGTTCCGTAGTAACCCACGGCGGAGGAGACCACGAACGCGCGCGGCCGCTTCTCCGCGGGGAGCTGGCCCATCGCTCGCACGATCAGTGCGGTGCTGTCCACGCGCGAGTCGAGGATCTCGCGCTTCTTCTGCTCGGTGAAGCGCGAGACGATGCTCTGCCCGCCCAGGTGGATCACGACGTCGACCCCCTCCAGGTCCCGGGGGTTCAGCAAGCCCCGGGCCGGGTCCCAGCCGATCACGCCCTCACCGGTGGTGGCCCCGCGCTTCATGCGCAGCACGGTGTGCCCACCGGTCTCGAGCAGCGCACAGACCTGGGTTCCCACCAGCCCGGAGGAGCCGGCCACCGCGATCGTCAGGCGGGGACCGTCGTGCTGGTCGTGGAACGCGAGGTCCTCCCGCAGCTGCCGGTCCCGGTACGCGAAGATCCGCTCCAGCTGCGGGGTCATGGCGCGCTCGCCGAGATCGTTGAGCTTTCCCGCCCACTGCGGCAGGGGGCGCACGGTCACCTCGTCCCGCACGACCGTGCCTCCCCGCGGCGACTCCTCGAAGACGTGCCGGTGCTCCCACTCCCCCAGTGGTCCGTTGACCATGCGGTCGGTGAAGAAGTGGGGCGGCTCCCACTCGCCGTGCTCGGCGGTCCACGGCAGGTGCACCGTGCCGAACGTCCCCGGCACGGAGACACCCAGCCTCGCCTCCGAGCCGGGCTTGATCCCGTCCGAGGGCGCCTGGCGCACCTGGTCGGGGCCTCCACCGAACGGCGGGGTAAGGCGGGTCAGCGCACCGGGGCGCTCGTGCCACGCGAAGACCTTCTCACGGGGCTGGGGAACGCGGGTTTCGTGGGTGAAGTGATGGGTCACGGTCGTACCGTCCGTTCATCGAAGGGGCCAAGGAGGAGTTGTCCGGGTGCGCGCAGCGGCGGGAGGCTCAGCCGTTCTGCGGCACCTGGTCCACGAGCTCGTCGTCCTCGGGCTCGTCCGCCGGGGAGACCCGGCGGACCTGCTCGGAGGTGACCACGCGCTCGCGGCGGCGGGGCTCCAGGGTGACCGGCGCGCCGGTCTCCAGGGACTCGAGGACGGCCGCGTTGACGCGCACGTCCAGCAGGCCCTCCTCGCCGCTGGGCTCCGGGGAGACCCCGTTGCGGACGCAGTCCACGAAGTACTGGGTCTGGCCGCCGAACTGCTCCACCGGGTCGTGGGCGAAGGACTCGGAGGAACCGCCCTGGGTGAGCGTGTACTCGATGCCGGTGTCCGGGCCGAACCCGAACGCGGGCTCCGCGGTGATCTCACCCTCGGTGCCGGCCACGGTGAAGCGCTCGGCGGACTCGGAGGCGTAGGAGATGGTGAACTGCGCGAGCCGGTCCCCCGGGAAGGTCAGGGTCACGGCCACGGTGTCGTCGAAGTTGAACCCGCGGCCCGGGGTGCGCACGCCCTTGGCGTAGACCTCCACGGGCTCGTCGTGGAACAGGTTGCGGACCATGTTCTGCGGGTAGGTGCCCATGTCCGGGATGGGTCCGCCCCAGAAACCGGAGTGGCCGCGGTGGTTCTCCTCGGTGATGTCCTGGGAGAACACGGAGGAGAAGTAGCGAGGGTCCCCGATGACCTTCTGGTCCCGGACCTTCTCGATCATCTCCACGGTTCCGGGCTCCTGGTGCAGCCGGTAAGCGACCATGAAGGTTGCGCCGCTCGCCTCCGCGGCGTCGATCATCGCCTGGCAGTCCTCCACGGTGGTCTCCAGGGGCTTCTCGACGAGCGCGTGGATGCCCGCCTTCAGGGCCGGTTCCGCGAACTCGCGGTGACGGAAGACCGGGGTGGCCACGTAGACGGCGTCGATGTCGCCGGACTCCAGCAGCGCGGGGTACTCCTCGTAGGAGTAGGCGGCCACGCCGTACTCGCGGCCCAGCTCCTCCGCCTTCTCGGGGCTGGAGGTCACCAGGGCGGCCAGCTCGGCGTCGTCGATCCGGGACAGGCCCGGGATGAAGGCCTGCTGCGAGATCTGGCCCACCCCCACCACGGCGAAGCGCAGCGGGGCGGCGTTCTGGGTGCTGTCAGTCATGGTCGCGACCTCCGGGATGTCTGGGGAACAGCAGTGCACGCGCACAAGTCAGTGGGCTTATGACGTGTTCTGCTTCCACTGTAGGCACGGGCCTCCGGGCTTGTCAGGGCCCGTTCACCCAGCGCGCACACTCGCTGGCGACGCCGCCCGGCCTAGAGCTCGCGCGCATTGCGCAGCACCGGGATGGCCTTGCGGGTGCGCTCCACAGCGTCGAGGTCCAGGTCCACGACCGCGTAGTCGGGGCCGTCCCCGAGGGAGGCCAGCACGGCGCCGTCCGGGCCGGCGACCAGGCTGTGGCCGACGCCGCGCGGCGCGTTCTCGGGGTTCTCCTCCCCCGCGGCCAGCGGGTTCGCCTGCCCCACGGCCACCACGTAGGAGGTGGTGTCCAGTGCCCGGGCGCGGGCCAGCAGCTCCCACTGCTCGACCTTGCCGGGGCCGTCCCCCCAGGAGGCCACGACCACGGTGACCAGGGCGCCGTCGTGCGCGAGACGCGTGAAGAGGCGGGGGAAGCGGATGTCGTAGCACGTGGCCACGCCCACGGTGGTGTCCGCGAGGTCAAACGTCACCGGCTCCTCACCGGGCATGACGGTGTCCGACTCCAGGAAGCCGAAGGCGTCAAAGAGGTGGATCTTGGAGTAGCCCTGCACGGTGCCGTCCGGGAGGGCGATCACGGCGGTGTTGCGCACACGGTCCTCGTCACCGGGGGTGAACATGCCCGCGACGATGGCCACGCCGTGCTCGCGCGCCAGTTTGGAGACCGCCGTGGCCCACGGCCCGTCCAGGGGCTCCGCGACGCCCTGCAGGCCGCGGCCGAAGGCGACCATGGTGGCCTCCGGGAGCACCAGGAGCTCTGCGCCGTCCTCCCCCGCGCGGCGCGCGAGGTCCCTGACGCGGTCCAGGTTCTGCTGCGGGTCGTACGTGCTGAGGAGCTGTCCGAGTGCGATGCGCATGGTTGTCACCCTAGAGGCACACGCCATCGACGAGAAGGGCCAGGAGATCCCGCCAAGGACGGTTCGGTCAGCTGGGGGGGAGCTCTCGCACTCGGAGACGACGGCGTGTGGTCGATACTAGTGGCATGGCTCACACACCCCCGACGATCCGCAACAAGACCGCCCTCTACGCCGTTTCGGCCGCATGGATTGCCGTGCTGCTCGCTGTGGCGCTCAGCGCGGTGCTGGGGAAACCCCTGGTGCTCCTGCTGGTATTCATGGGCATCGTGGCCCTCAGCGTCACGGGCTTCTGGGCCATCCGCCTCTCGAAGGAGGAACGGGAAGCCAACTCAGGCGTTGCGCGCGATCCGCACGGCACTGACGATCATGGGGATCTGTAGGGGCAGCCGTCCCAGGGACACGACCTGCCTGGACGCGGGTTCGTGGCGCCAGTCCCACGCCATTTTCACGTTGCCGGGCCACACGCCCACGAACAGCGCGGCGGCCGCAGCGCCGCCGATGCGTCGCGTGGCCGGGACGAGCAGCAGCGCGCCGACGGCGAGCTCCGCGTAGCCCGAACCGAGGGACCACTGTCGAGGGGTCCCGGGCAGCTGCTCGAGGATCAGCGGATCGAACTTCTCCGGGCGGACGAGGTGCAGCACCCCCATCCCGGTCAGCGCGAGACCGGAGAAGAGAGCGGAACGGTTGGCCCTGCGGCGGGACGAAGCATGTAGATTATTCACTTAATTAAACATATAATTTATGATAATAGGTGCACAAGCTCCTTCGTGCTTCAGCTCGACCCGGGAGACGCGGCGGCAGCACCCCAGCCATGACACCTAATAACACCAGATAATTCAATAAGC
>NZ_BJNW01000029.1 GCF_006539885.1 Kocuria varians
CTATTCCGCTCAACCTGCTTTGTGAAGCCCTCCGCGCCGGAATTTTGGGGGAATTCGGGGGTGGACAGGCTATGATTAGTGCCCTAATCGTCGGGGTGAGACCACCCCGTCCGTCCCGTGAAAAGGATCTCCCATGTCCCGCCGCCGCGACCCCGACCGCCCGCGCCACAGCCTCTTCAAGCGCTTCGACGACTTCGTCATGAAGTTCGTGGGCCCCGCGGACCGCAGTTCCCTGGACCTGCGGGGCAACGAGCGGATGAGCGCGGAGACCCAGCGGTGGTACGACGACCTGCAGTCCGAGTACGAGATGGTCAAGGACGCCAACGGCCAGAGCTACCTGAGGCGCCGGGAGGGCTGAACCCGCGGTGACGACGGCGCCCTCCCGGGCGCCGCGGCGTCGTCGTCCCCTACGCCCACACTCCCGAGCTGCCGCGGCGGTGGCTGCCCACCAGGTGCGTGTCCACCACGCCGATCGCCTCCATGAGCGCGTACATGGTAGTGGGCCCCACGAAGGCGAAGCCGCGCCGCTTCAGCTCCCGGGACAGCGCCGTGCTCTCCGCCGAGACCGTGGGCACCTCCGCGAACCGGACCGGCCGCGGCGTCTGCTCCGGCTGGAAGGACCACACGAGGTCCACGAGCCCCTCCTGCTCGCGCAGCGCCACCGTGGCCCGTGCATTGGTCAGGGTGGCACGGATCTTGCGCTCGTTGCGGATGATCCGGGCGTCCTGCATCAGCCGTCGCACGTCCTCCTCGCCCATCATGGCCACGGCATCCGGGTCGAAGTCGTGGAAGACCTCACGGAACGCGGGGCGCTTGGCGAGCACCGTGCGCCACGAGAGCCCGGACTGGAAACCCTCCAGCACTATCCGCTCGAACAGTCCGGCCTCGTCCCGCACGGGCATGCCCCACTCGCGGTCGTAGTACGCGCGCAGCAGCGGGTCTGCGGCGGCCCACACGGGACGGGCCAGACCGTCCTCGCCGACCACCAGGTCAGGGTTCTCGCTCACGGTGTCGCTTTCCTTCCCGGGGCACCCGCGCCGGATGCGGGAGCGCGCAGTTCGTACAGTTCGCACTCCGTGTCGTAGTACGCGCGGGAGAGGCCCAGGTGACGCATGCCCAGCCTCCGGCACACCGCTTGCGACGCCGCGTTGGCGGGCCAGGTCACCGCGACCACGCGCCCCAGCCCCGCGCCGAACGCGTGCTCCAGGACCGCTCGCGCCGCCTCCGTGGCGTAGCCGTGCCCCCACGCGTCCGGGTGGAAGTGCCACCCGATCTCCACGTCGTGTGCGGTGTCCGCACCGGAGTCCGGGATGGGCTTGAGCAGCAGCGTGCCCACGGGCGAGCCGTCCGGTCCGCAGACCGCCCACACGCCGTGCAGCGGGTGCCCTCGGTACGCCTCGGCCCACCCGCCGATCTTCTGCGCGGCGGCCGCGAGCGTGCTCACCCGGGCGGTGCCGTCCCCCAGGTACCGCTGCACCGCCTCCCGGGAGTACAGGTCCCGCACGAACGGGGCGTCCGCGGCGGTGTAGGCGCGCAGCACCAGCCGCGCCGAGCGCAGGGGAACGGTCACGGCCGAGATCCCGACGCCGCGTCGACGCCCGGCTGCCCCGCGTCTCGGGTGCCAGGGCCCGCGGTCCTGGCCGCCGGGTCTTCCGTGACCACCCCGCGACCTGCCGGGTTCACGGGGGCCGACGCCGCGGGGTCGTCGTCCCCTGCCCGTTCACGCTCCAGACGGTCGAGGCGCTCGTCCTCCGTGAGGGGGTCTCCGCGCAGCCGTCGAGCGGTGACGCGCAGCTCCGTGACCGCGAGCAGCACGAGGGCCACCGCGAGTGCGACCGTGAGCACGCCGAAGATGTTGACGAACCCGTACCCCAGCTCCACGAACTCGGCGCCGGCCACGTGGGTGAACACGGAGCGCATGCCCTCCGGGGTGGCGTCCGGGAGGAAGAAGCCGAAGCACGCGGTGATGACCCAGGCCGCCACGGCGGTGGCCATGGTCCGGCGGCTCACGGCGTGGGCGGGGTAGCTGAGGCTGTCCCGACGGAACAGGGCAGCGGCGACCACGTGCAGCGCGAGCACCGGCAGCGCCACCGCCAGGGCCCAGACGGGGGTCAGGGAGCCGAGCAGACCCACGAGTCCGCGCCCGAACGCCACCCACAGGGCCAGCAGGGCGGCGACCGCCACCATGACCGCCGGGAAGCCGCGGGCGAGCCACGAACCGGGTCTCGCGGGGAGGAACGGGGCCGGGGAGCTCATGCGCCCATGATAGGTCCCGTGAGGTGTCGGATCCCGGACGTAGCCTGGTGCCATGAGCACCTCGGACTACCCCCGCGCCGTCCTCTTCGACCACGACGGCACCCTCGTGGACACCGAACCGCTGTGGGAGCTGGGCAAGCGCCGCATCACCGCGGCCCACGGCGGGGAGTGGACCGCGCAGGACACGCAGGAGACCCTGGGCAGGCCCATCTCCTTCACCGTGCAGCGCCTGGGAGAGCTGGGCGTGCCGGGGACGCAGGAAGAGATCTTCCGGGAGTTCCACGGCGTGCTGCGCGACGTCCTCGCCGAGAACCCGCCCACGTTCATCCCCGGTGTCGTGCCCCTGCTGGAGGAGCTGAACCGCGCGGGGATCCCCGCCGCGATCGTCACCAACGCCACCTCGGAAGTCGCCCGGTACACCGCGGGGCTCGCCCCGGACAACCTGTTCCGGGTGATCATCGGGGACGAGGAGGTCGCCGCGGGCGTGACACCCAAGCCGGACCCGGACGCCTACCTCGAGGCCGCCCGTCGCCTCGGGGTGGCCCCGCAGGACTGCGTGGTCGTGGAGGACTCCCCGTCCGGTGCCGCCGCCGGAGTGGCCGCAGGAATGGTCACCGTGGTGGTCCCGGGCGAGCAGGAGGTGGCGCCCGGTCCGGGGATCGTGCACGTCCCGGAGCACGCCTCGCTCACGCTGGACCTGCTCCGCTCGCTCGATCCCCGGGGCTGAAACGCTCCACCCTCTCCTGACAGAACGACCACTCCCGAAAGGTGGCCATGACCTACCCCCGAGCCGTCCTCTTCGACCACGACGGCACCCTGGTCAACACGGAGCCCCAGTGGGCCGTGGCCAAGCGCAAGGTGGCGCAGAGCTACCACCAGACGTGGAGCGTGGAGGACGACCACGCCACCCTGGGCGGCACCGTCCAGGACGCCGCCCGGCGGATCGTGGAACGCGGCGCCCCGGACTCCGTGGACGAGATCACCCGCCGGCTCGCCGAGCACGTCATCGAGGCCACGGGCCACGAGGTGCCGTTCCTGCCCGGCGTCCAGTCCCTGCTGCGCGAGCTCGCTGACGCCGGGATCCCGGCGGCGATCGTGACGAACGCGCTCACGTCCGTCGCCCGCACCACGGCCGCCGGCGCCCCGGACGTCCTCACGCACATCGTCTCGCACGACGACGTCACCCACCCCAAGCCCGACCCCGAGCCGTACCTCACGGGTGCGCGTCTGCTCGACGTGGCACCGCGCGACTGCGTGGCGGTCGAGGACTCGGAGCCCGGTGTGCGTAGCGCGGTGGCCGCGGGCATGACCGTGGTGGTCGTGCCCGGGGACAAGCCCGTGCCCGAGGGCCCGCACCGCGTGTTCGTGGCCGCGCACGAGGACGTCACGCTGGACTTCCTGCGCTCCCTTTCCCCGCCGGAGTGACCCGGCCCGGACCGTGCTCCGTGCTCTCGGTTGGCTGGCCGTCGTGGGGCCCGTCTTTCCCCGGTGCCCTCCGGGGTCAGGGCTGATCGGCCCGCGCAGAGCTGCCCTCCGGCGACGGCCACGAGCGGCCCCGGAGACGACGAACCCCCGGTCTGCCTGGACCGGGGGTTCGTCGTGCCACGGGCACGGGCGACCACGCGGGTCGCCTCGTGCGCCGTGAGCGGGATCAGCGGGTGGTCTGTCCCGAACGGTTGTTCTGACGACGCCGCTGCGCCGCCGCCGTGGCGCGGTCCGGCACCTGGCCGGCCGCGCGGCCGTCACGGCCCGAGCCGCCGCGAGCGGGGCGCGAGGAGGACGTGCGTGCGGGGCCCGAGCCGGCGGCGTCGCCACCGCGGCCCTTGCGCGGGGACGAGGAGCGCCCGCCACCGGAGTTGTCGGGCCCGGAACTCTTGGCCGCGGAGCCGGAACGGCCGCCGCGGCCCTGGCCCTGCCGCTGCCCGGAGCCCTGGCCACCGCGCTTGGCGGAACCGCGGCCAGAGCCGCCACGACGCCCGCCGGAACGACCACCGGAGGCGTTGCCGCCCCCTCCGCCCTGGGTGACCGTCGGAGCAGCCTGGGGTGCCACGCGCTCGGCGCGCTCCCCCACGAGCTCCTTGACGACGTCAGAGGTCGGGGTGACCTCGTCCACCTGCGGGGTCACGCCGGCCTTCTTCATGAGCTTGTTGACGTCCGAGCGCTCCTCCGTGGTGGCGATCGTGACGACTGCCCCGGAGGCACCGGCGCGGGCCGTGCGGCCCGAACGGTGCAGGTAGGACTTGTGCTCGGCGGGCGGGTCGATGTGGACCACGAGCTCGACGTCGTCCACGTGCACGCCGCGCGCGGCGACGTCCGTGGCCACGAGCACCCGCACGTCCCCGTCCGAGAACGCGGCGAGGTTGCGGTCGCGCGCGCCCTGGGAGAGGTTGCCCTGCAGGTCCACGGCGGGGATGCCGGCCTGACTGAGCTTCTTGGCCATCTTCTTGGCACGGTACTTGGTGCGCGTGAACATCATGCGGCGCCCGGTGCCGGACGCGAGCGTCTCGATCAGGGCCTGCTTGTCGTCCGCGTGCGTGACCAGGACCTGGTGGTCCATGGTGGTCACCGCGGCCTGGGCGTTGTCCGCCGAGTGCAGCACCGGGTCCTTGAGGAACTTCTTGACGAGCACGTCCACGCCGTTGTCCAGGGTTGCGGAGAACAGCAGCCGCTGCGAGCCCTTGGGGGTCTTGGCGAGGATGCGGGTGACCACGGGCAGGAAGCCCATGTCGGCCATGTGGTCCGCCTCGTCCAGCACGGTCACGCGGATGTCGTCGAGGCTCAGCAGACCCTGCTTCATGAGGTCCTCGAGGCGGCCCGGGCAGGCCACGACGATGTCCACGCCGTCCGCGAGCGCCTTCTCCTGGCGCTTCTGGGAGACACCGCCGAAGATCACGGTGGTGTTCAGCCCGGCAGCCTTGGCCAGCGGGGCCACGGTGCGGTCGATCTGGGTGGCGAGCTCACGGGTCGGGGCGAGCACCAGGCCGGTGGGCCGGTGGGCCCGGCGCGGAGCCCGCGAGGTTCCGGGGGCCATGCCGGCCAGCCGGGCCACGAGCGGCAGCGCGAACGCGACCGTCTTGCCGGAGCCCGTGCGGCCACGGCCGAGCACGTCGCGCCCGGCCAGGGAGTCGGGGAGGGTCTTCTCTTGGATGGGGAAAGCTTCCGTGATGCCCACGCGGGCGAGGTCAGCGGAAAGCGCCTCGGGCACACCGAGGTCTTCGAAAGAATGAGACAAAGAAAGAACGTCTTTCAGGATTGGTCCGCGCGAAACGATTCCGCGCGCACGCGCCTCGCAAGGGGCGCGAACTGCGCGCCTCGGACCGGCGCGCTTCGACCCCGCAATATGTACGGGGGAACTGAACCAGTCTACACGCCCCGTCAACGGGGGCGGCCACGGGTCCCGTGGGATCGGGGCCGCGGGCCACCACCGGAGGTTCACCACCCGCGCCCGCCGCCGGGCGCACGGCACGACCACCACGCCGTCGTCCGCCCCGGGATCACGGCGCCGGGTAGGCGACGCGACCACAACGCCGTCGTCACCCCGAAACCGCACCACCGGCCGACGCCACGGGACGTCACACCGCCGTGTAGCCGCCGTCCACCAGGTGGTACCCGCCGGTCATAAACGAGGCCGCGTCCGAGAGCAGGAACGCGACGAGCTGCGCGACCTCCTGTGCGGTGCCCAGGCGCCCCATGGGGTGCTTGGCGATCAGCCCCGCGAGGACCTGCGGCGGCACGTTGCCGAGCAGCGGGGTGTCGATGTAGGCCGGGCCCACCGCGTTCACGCGGATCCCGCGCTGCGCGTAGTCCACACCGGTCTGCTTGGTGAGGCCCATCAGGCCGTGCTTCGCGGCGGTGTAGGCGCTGTTGCCGAGCGTGGTGGCCACGGTGGAATGGATGGAACCCACGTTCACGATCGCGCCGCCGCCGTGCTGCTCGATCACGGGCAGCTGGGCGTGCATCCCGTAGGCCACGCCGTTGAGGTCCACGGCCACCGTGCGTTCCCACGCCTCCATGTCCGTCTCCCCGAGGGCCTCCATCTGACCGCCCACACCCGCGTTGTTGACCGCGTAGTGCAGCCCGCCGTAGGTCTGCACCGCGAAGTCCACGGCGGCGACGGCGTCCACCCTGCTCGCGACGTCCTGGCGGATTCCGGCGGCGTCCCCACCCGCGGCCATGATCGCCTGCACCACGTTGTCGATGCCGGTCGGGTCGATGTCCGTGACCACCACCTTCGCACCCAGGCGCGCGAGGTGCTTGGCGACCGCCTCGCCGATCCCGGAGGCCGCTCCGGTGACGAGTGCTACTCGGGACGTGAACTCTGACATGACAACTCCTGGGCGTCGCGCGGGGCAAGGTCACCCCCAGTCTTGCTCGTGACGCAGCTCACTTCCAGCACTCGCGGGAATGAGTCGGCAGGGCCCCGAACCCGGTGGTCGGGACCCCGCCGTGACGACGACGCCGCGCGGCCAGGATGCCGCGCGGCGTCGTCGCGTGGTTCGTGGGGCGAGCACCCCGCTCCACGAACTGAGGGAGGCCTCGCCGCCGCGCGCCGTCGTGAGGACGCGCGGACGGAACCCGGCGGCGTCGTCAGCCCGCGTGACCCGAGCGCGAGGGCCTGCTGTCCTTCGCGAACCGCCGCGCCTTGGCTGTCTCGGGCAGCACCCTGTTGAGCAGTGCGGCCCGCCGGGTCGCACGGTTGCCGCCGATCACGTGGTCCTTGCCCGCGAAGAGTGCGTCCACACCCTGACGGGCAACCTCCGCGGGGTCGTTCTTCCACTCGTTGGAGCCGAAGACCGTGTTGTCCATCCCGGCGGTGTGGTGGAAGTCCGTGGCTGTGGCCCCCGGCAGTAGGGCGGTGACGGAGACGCCGTACTCCTTCATCTCCTCGCGCAGCCCCTGGGCGAACGCGTAGGTGAACGCGCGCGTGGGCCCGTAGATGGACTCGTAGGGAGTAGGCGTGAGAGCGGAGAGGGACGCCGTGATCAGGATCCGCCCGGCGCGCTGGCTGGCCATGGTGCGCACCACCCGTTTGGCGAGCCGGATCTGTCCGGTGATGTTGAGCTCCAGCAGCTCCAGCTCGTCCTCGAGGTCCGTGTCCACGAAGGAGCCACCCAGACTCTTGCCCGCGTTGAGCACCGCCACGTCCAGGTGCCGGTCGAGCGACTCGAAGCTCTCCCACACCTGGGCCACGCCCTCCGCGGTGCGCAGGTCCGCGCGCACGGGAACCACGGTGCCCACCGGGGCGTCGTCGTCCGCGGCCTCCCGCAGCTTCTCCTCGAGGGAGCCGATCCGTCCGCTGGCCCCGACGCCCAGGATGTCGTACCCGCGGGCGCTGAGCTGCGCCGCGATCTCGAACCCGATCCCGGAGGACGCCCCCGTGACGAGGGCCAGCGGCCTCACTGCTCCTCGTCCTCGTCCTCGGCGGCCTTCTGGGCGTCGTGCTCGGCCCGCAGCTCCTGCGCGGCCTGTTCCTCCTGCGCCTTCTGCTCGCGCAGCACCTCCGTGAGCAGCTTGGTCATCTCCTTGGCGACCCCGGCGGCGGACTGCGGGTTCTGTCCGGTGACGAGCCGCTCGTCCACCTGGACGTTCTCCTCCCAGTTCTCCGCGGTCTTCACCGTGGCGCCCTGCTCCTCGAGCCTGTCCTGCAGCAGGTACGGCACCGTGTCCTTCCGGCCCACGGCCTCCTCCTCCGCGTTGGTGAACGCGGCGACCCTGCGCCCGGACAGCAGGCGCACACCGTTGTCGAGCTCCACGTCCACCAGCCCGGACGGGCCGTGACACACGGCACCGACCACGCCGCCGGCGTCGTACACCGCGGCCACCAGCTTTTGCAGATCCGCGTTGCCCGTGAAGTCCCACATGGTGCCGTGCCCGCCCACCAGGTACACGGCGTCGTACTGCGCCGGGTCCACCACACCGATCCGGGGCGTGTTGTAGAGCGACGCCTTCACGGTCTCGTCCTGCGCGAACTCCACCTGCACCGGGTCCTCCTGCTGGACCTCGTCCTGCGGCGGCTGCCCACCCTCGACGGACGCGAAGTCCACGAAGTACCCGGCGTCCCGGAAGACCTTCCACGGGTGGGACGCCTCGGCCACGTTGTACCCGGTGGGCTCACCGGTGTCCCCGAGCGTGTCCCGGCTCGTGAGCACCAGCAGGATCTTCTTCATGGTGGTGATGTCCATGGGGTTCCCCTCTCGACCAGGCGCGCGGTGCGCGCGACGTGCCCCCACACTAGGCAGGGTGCCGCGCAACCCGCGCGTGGCGTTCGCTGACGGCATGCCGTGCCGCGGGCGGGCGGAAAACACCCCGCTGTTAGCATGAGCATCGATCCCGGACGGGGTCCCGGGCGCCCGCCCGAGCCTCGCCCCCCGTCGACGAAAGGCTCACCCATGCGTCTGTCCAACGCCATCCTCCGCGGCATCCCCGGTGCCTACCTGCTCCAGTCCGGCTACGGCAAACTCGGCATGCCCGCCGACGCCGCCGAGCACCTCAAGCAGTTCGCCGCCACCGGCGTGCCCCAGTTCGCGGAGTGGGACTCCAAGACCTTCGCCACGTTCATTGCGGGCAGCGAGCTGGCCGTGGGTGCCGCCCTGGTCACCCCGTTCGTCTCCACGCGCCTTGCCGGCGCCGGGCTGCTCGCGTTCAGCGCCGGTCTGCTCACCATTTACTTCCGCAACCCGGAGATGACCCAGGAGGACGGCATCCGCCCCACCGAGCAGGGCATCCAGCTCTCCAAGGACTTCTTCCTGGCCGCCATCGGCGCGGGCCTGATGGTCCAGAAGAAGTAGGGCCGTTCGCACCTCGCGCACCTCGGCGCCGCAGTGGTCTCCTCTGCGGCGCCGAGGTCTGTCCGGGGGGCGCCACGGCCGACGACGACGCCCGGCGCCGGGCAGCGGCGTCGGCGCCCCTCGCCGACGCCGTGCGCTAGGTTGGTCAGCACCCCCGTCCGCACACCACCTCAGCGCCCCACCTCAGGCCTCACGGAAAGTCCCCACCCCATGGACGCCCTGCAGAACATCCTGGACACCGTCCGCAATGTCGTCTGGGGGCCCTGGCTGCTGCTGCCCCTGCTCTTCGGCACCGGTTTGTTCCTCACCATCCGGTTGCGAGGCATCCAGTTCCGGCTGTTCACCAAGGCCATGAGCCTGGGCTTCGGCCGCCGTTCCCGGGGCACCGGAGAGAAGGGGGACATCTCCTCCTTCGCGGCGATGTCCACGGCACTGGCTGCCACGGTGGGCACGGGCAACATCGTGGGGGTGGCCGCGGCCATCTCCGTGGGAGGCCCGGGCGCCTTGTTCTGGACGTGGATCACCGCGCTCGTGGGCATGGCGTCCAAGTACGCGGAGTGCTTCCTGGGGGTCCGTTTCCGCACGCGGGACACCGCCGGACGGCTCACCGGCGGACCGCAGGTCTACCTTGCACGCGGGATCCCCAACAAGTTCGGGCGGGCGCTGTCCGTGGTGTTCGCGGTGTGCTGCGTGGTCGCCACGTTCGGGATCGGCAACATGACCCAGGGCAACGCGATCGCCTCCAACCTGGCCCACAGCTTCAACGTGCCGCCCCTGCTCACCGCGGTGGTCCTGGCCGTGGGAACGGGCATCGCGCTGCTGGGCGGCATCCAGTCCATCGCCAAGGTCACTACGTACCTCGTGCCCCTGATGATCGTGCTGTACATCGGCTCGGGGCTCTACATCATCGGCGTGAACTACGAGGGCATCCCCGAGGCCCTGCGGCTGGTCTTCACCGGGGCGTTCACCCCCATGGGCGCCACCGGCGGGTTCGTGGGCTCCACCGTGCTGATGGCCGTGCAGATGGGCGCCGCACGCTCCCTGTTCTCCAACGAGTCCGGCATGGGCACGGCGTCCATCGCGGCGTCGATCGCCCAGACGAGCCACCCCGTGCGGCAGGGCCTGGTGTCCATGACCCAGACCTTCGTGGACACGATCGTGGTCATCTCGATCACGGGCTTCGTGATCCTCTCCACCGGCGTGTGGAGCGGCACGGACACCGCCACCATGACCTCGGTGGCCTTCGCCACGGGGCTGCCCGGCACGTGGGGTGGCAGCATCGTGACCATCTGCCTGGTGCTGCTCGGCTACTCCACCGTGCTCGGCTGGGCGTACTACGGCGAGCGCAACGTCGAGCGCCTGGCCGGGGCCCGCGCGGCGGTCGTCTACCGGGTGGTCTTCTCGCTCGCCGCGGGACTGGGCGCGCTGGCTCCGCTCACCCTCGTGTGGACGTTCTCGGACATCATGAACGGGTTCATGGCCGTCCCCAACCTGATCGGCCTGGTGGTGCTCTCCGGGCTCGTGGTGCGGGAGACGAAGCTGTACCTCGAGCACGACCCGAAGTTCAACGCCACCACCGCCGAGGTGGACGCCTTCATGGGCACCCACCCCGGTGCGCTGGACGCGCAGATCGACCACGAGGTGGACCTCACCTCGCCCACGCCGGCGCTCTCGGAGACCGGTTCCGCGCCGCAGGCGTCGTCCCAGCCGCCATCGGACGACGACGCCGCGGCCGCGCCTCCCGCGCGCCCCTGACAGTTCTCCGCTGGCCGGGGCCTGCCGGGATCAGGCCCCGGCGGCGTCGTCCCCGCTCAGGTCCTCGACCTCGATCTGCTGGGCGATCGTGTGGGACTCCCCGGCGGCCAGGCGCACGGGTGAGCCCATGACGTTGCCGGCCTCGACGCACAGCATCTCGCGCCACTCGTGGTCCGCGAAGTCGGACATGCCCACGGCCTTGTCCTCCCACGGGTTCCACACCACGGTGCTGTCCGAGCCCTCCTTGGAGATCACGAGGGTGCGCCCGAGCGCGGGATCGGAGACCCGCACCTCGCCGCGGTGGGCGAAGACGGCGTCGGTCTCGCCGGTGATCTCGAGATCGCCCACCTGGGTGCGCTGCTCCTTGGTGACCTTGTTGTGGAAGGACACACCGTCCAGGCCGCGCACTCGCACCCGGGTGACGTCCCCCACCGAGAGGTAGGTGTGCAGGGCCTCCTCGTAGTCGAAGGTCTCCTGCCCCGTGTTGGTCACGGTCAGCTTCAGGCGCAGCGCGCTGCCGACGCTCATGCGCAGCTGCGCGGCGAACTCGTGGGGGAAGGACTCCCGCAGCTCCTCGGGGACGTCCTCCGGGGCCAGCGCGAAGCTCGCGAAGGCATTGCCATCGGCGTCCTCGCCCTCCTCCTCGAGCCGCCACCCGGTGATCCGGGCGAAGCCGTGCGCGGGCGTCATGTCCCCGGTGCGGCCGGGGCCGAACCACGGGAAGCACACGGGCACGCCGCCGCGGATGGCGCGGCCCGTCTCGGTGGACGCCCGGGAAGATACCCACAGGACGGGCTCACCGCCCTCGGGGGTCCAGGACATCGCGTGGGCACCGTAGCTCAGCACGGATCCGGTGCCGTGGGCGCCGGTCAGGGTCAGGGGTTCGGGCAGTCGTGTCATGACCCCAGCTTAGGCATGGTGGCCCGGGTCACGCCGGGAACCCCGCAGTCCCGGGTGCGGCTCAGCCCTCCGAGTGCTCGCGCTCCACGGGCCGTTCCATCTCCTTCTTGAACCACGCGAACGCCTGGCGGTGGGACTCGGTGCGGCGCACGAAGAACCACGCCACGCCCAGCAGCAGCAACCACACGGGCAGCGCCACCAGGCTCGCCGCGGTCTCCGGCTCCCGGCTCAGCGCCCACACCACGAACGCGAAGAACAGCAGCACGGCCACGCACGCCACGACGCCGCCCGGCATCTTGTACTCCGAGGCCCGGTGCCGCTCGGGGAACTTCTTGCGGTAGCGCATGTAGGAGACCAGGATCATGGACCACACGAACATGAACAGCAGCGAGGCGACCGAGGTGATCAGGGTGAACGCCTCGATGATCGAGTCCCCGGCGTAGAGCACCGGGATGGTCAGCAGCAGCACCAGCGCGGTGACGTAGAGCGCCCGCACGGGCACACCCACCTTGTTCAGCCCGGTGAAGAACCGCGGTGCGCTGCCCTCCGCCGAGAGCCCGAACAGCATGCGGGACGTGGAGAACACCCCGGAGTTCGAGGAGGACATCGCGGAGGTCAGCACCACGAAGTTCACCACGGACGCGGCCCCCGTGAGACCGGCGAGGGCGAACATGGCCACGAACGGGGACTGCTCCGGGTCGATCGAGCGCCACGGGGTGACCACCAGGATCGCGAGCAGGGAGCCCACGTAGAAGATCAGGATGCGCACGGGCACGGAGTTGATCGCGCGCGGCAGGGTCTTGCGGGGGTCCCGGGCCTCCGCCGCGGTGGTGCCCACCAACTCCACGCCCACGAACGCGAAGACCGCGATCTGGAAGCCGGCGACCACGCCCATGGCGCCGTGCGGGAACCAGCCGCCGTCGTTCCACAGGTTGGCAATCTGGGCCACGTTGCCGTCCGGGGACGTGAAGTGTGTGATGGCCATGACCGCACCCGTGGCGATCAGCGCCAGGATGGCCACGATCTTGATCAGCGCGAACCAGAACTCCATCTCGCCGAAGTTCTTCACGCTCACCGCGTTGAGCAGGAACACGACCGCGAGCACCACCACGGTGGGCAGCCACAGCGGGACCGAGGGCCACCAGAACTGCATGTACCCGGTGATGGCCACGAGCTCCGCGATGGCCGTGACGATCCAGCAGAACCAGTAGGACCAGCCCACGAAGAACCCGGCCCACGGGCCGATCAGATCCGCCGCGAAGTCCGCGAACGTCTTGTAGTGCAGGTTCGAGAGCAGCAGCTCCCCCATGGCCCGCATCATGAAGTACAGGAAGAAGCCGATCACCATGTAGACGAAGACCACGGAGGGCCCCGCCAGGGAGATGGTGCGCCCGGAGCCCATGAACAGCCCGGTGCCGATGGCACCACCGATCGCGATCAGCTGGATGTGCCGGTTGCTCAGACCCCGCGGGGGTCCGGAGTGGGCGTGGGGCGGGGTCGCGGCGGTGGAGCTGTTGGTCATGAGCCCTGAGGTTACACCCGACACCCCCTCACGGGTGGCGTGGCACACAGTGGCGCGGCCCCTCCTTTCCGGGGACCGGCGAGGAGGGGCCGCGCCACGGGGCCGACGCCGCGCACGAGGTGCCGGGAGCGGGCGGAGGTGGGTGCGGCGTCGTCGCCGCCACCGGAGTCAGCGCACGCGCGAGGTGCGGTCCTCCCCCGGCATCACGTAGCTGTCGATCGCCCCGGGGTGGCCCTCCATGAATCCGTCCACCTGGAGCTTGCCGGCCCGCAGCTGGGGGTCGTTGCGCAGGTAGTGCTTGGTCTCCCGCGCCACGAGACCGGAGAGGATGAGCAGGCCCAGCAGGTTGGGAATGGCCATTAGCCCGTTCATCAGGTCCGCGAAGGACCACACGATCGCCAGCGGCACGCTGCAGCCCACGAACACGATCAGCGAGAAGAACACGCGGTAGGGCATCACGGCGCGGCGGCCGAAGAGCCGCTCCATGCAGCGCTCGCCGTAGTAGGCCCAGCCCAGGATCGTGGAGTACGCGAAGAGCACGAGGCCCAGGGTCACGATCAGGTGACCCCAGCTGCCGGGCAGGCCGTGGCTGAAGGCGTCCCCGGTCATGGTGGCCGCGAAGTCCTTGCCCTGCTCCCACACGCCGGTGGTCACGAGCACGAGGCCCGTGCAGGTCACCACGATGATCGTGTCGATGAAGGTCTGGGTCATGGAGACCAGGCCCTGACGCACCGGGTGGGTGGTCTGCGCCGCGGCCGCCGCGATGGCCGCGGAGCCCATGCCGGACTCGTTGGAGAAGATGCCGCGGGCCACGCCCATCTGCACCACGATCATGATCGCGGAGCCCGCGAAGCCTCCCACGGCGGACTGGCCGGTGAACGCGGTGGCGAAGATGGTGCCGAAGGCGGCGGGCACGGACTGGATGTTCACGATCAGGATGAACAGCGCACCCAGCACGTAGAAGACGATCATCACGGGCACGAGACCCGCGGTGACCTTGCCGATGGACTTGATGCCGCCCACGAGCACCAGCAGCGTGAGCACGGCGAGCACCGCGCCGGTGAGCCACACGGGCACGCCGAAGGAGGCGTCCAGGTTCGCGGAGATCGAGTTGCCCTGGGTCATGTTCCCGATCCCGAAGGACGCGAGCACCGCCGCGACCGCGAAGAACAGGGAGAGGAACTTGCCGAAGCCGTTGGGGATGCCGCGGAACAGGTAGTACTGCGGACCGCCGGAGATCTCGCCCTTGGCGTCCCGGGTGCGGAAGCGCACGCCCAGGAACGCCTCCGAGTACTTGGACGCCATGCCCAGGATGCCGGTGACCCACATCCAGAACAGCGCACCCGGCCCGCCGATGGACAGCGCGGTGGCCACGCCCACGATGTTGCCGGTGCCCACGGTGGCCGCGAGCGCGGTGGTCAGCGCCTGGAACTGGGAGACGTCACCGCCCGGGGCGTCCTTGTCCGCGCGCTCGAACAGCGCGAGGCGCAGGGCCGGGACCAGCCTGGTGATCTGCAGCCCGGAGAGCCGGATGGTCAGGTAGATCCCGGTGCCCAGCAGCAGCGGGATCAGCAGGAACGGCCCCCAGACGAAGCCGTCGACGGTGTCGAGAAAGGTTTGCAGCGCATCGATCATGGAGGTGTTCCTCGGTCGTGGTGGGGGCAGGAATGCGGGATGGCCCTGGGAAGAACCTCACCGTTTCCGGAAAGTGAACCACATCATGAACTGGTTGCGGCAACGGCGCGCTGCGTGACGTGCGGAACGGGAGCCGCGACGGATGAGACGGAAGGCCTCAGGCGGCGTCGTCGTGCCCGTCCGGGGAAGTGTCCACAGAGGCGTTCGCGGACGCGTTCGCGAGGCGCACCAGTGCCAGGGCCACCACGGAGCACACCGCCATGCACACGACCATGGGCACGGCGCTCCCCTCGCCCGCCAGGCCGGTGAGCGGTGTGACGATCCCCGCCATCACGAACTGCCCCATGCCGATCAGGGCCGAGCCCATCCCGGAGAGGTTCTTGCGCTGCGCCTGCCGCTGGGCCAGGGCCACGGCGTTGCCCAGCACGAAGCCCATGCACGCCTGCGCCAGGAAGATCAGCACGAGGGTGACCACGCCCTGCACGCCGAGCAGCACGAGCACCACGTCGAGCACTGAGAACACCGCGAGGCCGGCCACGCCCAGCAGCAGCAGCGCCTGTGGAGAGCGGGTGGCCACCAGCTTGGTGTTGACCACGCCGGTGGCGATCGAGCCGCACGCGTTGAGCGCGAAGATCACCGAGTACGCGAGGGCGCTGTAGCCCAGCACGTTCTGGATCACGAACGAGGACGCGGAGATGTAGGAGAACAGGGCACCGAACGCGAACGCGAAGCTCAGCGCGTAGCGGCGGAACGTGCGGTCGGAGAGCACCTCACCGGCGTTGCGCATGATGCGCCCGAACCCACCCTTCGAGCGGGCCTCGCGCGGCAGCGTCTCCGGGATCACGAACACCGTGCACGCGAGCATCACGGCTCCGAAGACCGTGAGCACCCAGAACACCACGCGCCAGTCCGCGACCGTGGCGATCACGCCGCCGGCCAGCGGGGCGACCACCGGCGCCAGGGACGTGATGAGCGAGAGCACCGAGTACAGCTGCGCGGCGCGGTGGCCCCGGGCGATGTCCGAGACCATGGCGCGTGCGATCACGACCCCCGCCGCACCGGCCACCCCCTGCAGGAAGCGCAGCGCGAGCACCACGCGGATGTCCGGGGTGAAGATCACGGCCACGGAGCTCACCAGGAACAGGGCCGTGCCCGCGACCATCAGACGGTGGCGCCCCAGCACGTCCGAGAGCGGCCCGAGCAGGAACTGCCCGATGGCCATGCCCACCATGTACGCGGTCAGGGTCAGCTGCACCATGCTCGCCGAGGCCCCGAACCACGGCGCCATCTCCGGCATGGACGCGAGGTACATGTCCGTGGCCATGGGGCTCACCGCGGAGAGGACCCCCAACGCGCCCACGAACACCGCCCAGTCCAGCCGTGGGCTCAGCCCCAGCCTGCTGCGGACCCGATCAGGCGGTTCGTGGTGCTGGGACATGCGGCATCTCCTGGGCGCCGGGCGGCGCGGCATCGTGGTGGGGTCACCCCATCGTAGTCGGGGCGGACGACGACGCCGCGGGCCGGGGTGGGTGGGCGACGCCGCCCGGGCGCCGCGGGTGGGGTGAGCCCACGGCGTGTGGCTCGGGCGCGACAGCACGGGAGCTGCGGACCCGGGCGCGAGGCGTCGCGTCCGCCTAGGATGTTCCTCGATGGAATCCAGCGACAGCACCCCACAGCACTCCCCCTCCGAGCAGCCCGCCGAGAACACCGACGCCGCGGGCGGCGCCCCCTCCGGCGTCGCCTTCCCCCGCCAGCCGTACTCGTTCGTGCGCCGCGGGGACCGGCTGTCCCCCAAGCGCCAGAAGGCGTGGGAGCGGCACGCGGGCGAGTGGGTCCTGGACATCCCCCGCGTGATGACGGACACCTCCGTGGACCCGTCCTACCGGCTGGACCGCGAGGCGGTCTTCGGCCGGGTCGCGCCGCTCGTGGTGGAGATCGGCTCCGGGCTGGGCGAGGCCATCGTGGCCCACGCCGCGGCGCACCCGGAGCTGGACCACCTGGCCGTGGAGGTCTACAAGCCCGGCGTGGCAGACCTGCTGATGAAGGCCGCGCAGGCCGGTGTGACCAACGTGCGCGTGGCGCAGGCGAACGCGCCGGAGGTCCTGGAGCACATGCTCGAACCGGGATCGGTGCACGAGCTGTGGGTGTTCTTCCCGGACCCGTGGCACAAGACCCGCCACCACAAGCGCCGGCTGGTCTCCCCCGCCTTCGCCGAGCTCGCCGCGCGCGTGCTGGAGCCGGGCGGGGTCTGGCACCTGGCCACGGACTGGCAGGAGTACGCCGTGGTGATGCGCGAGGTGCTCGACGCCGCGGACGCGGACTTCGAGAACCTCCACCCCGGCCCCGTCGCGGACGACGAGCACCCGGACGTCGGCTGGGCCCCCCGCTGGGAGCGCCGCGTGCTCACGAGCTTCGAGCGCAAGGCCACCGAGGCCGGGAGGGTCCCGCGGGACCTGGCCTACCGGCGCCGCTGAGGCCGGCTCCTCTCCGGTGCGGGGCCCCGGCGTTGCGGCGCCCCGGCGTCGTCCCCGGCGGCTGGTCCCGACTCGCCCTCTGCCGCCTCAGCGGTGGCCCCAAGCTGCTCCGAGGACGGCGCCGTGAACTCGCCCGTCTCGTAGTCGTAGTCCACGGGGTTGCCGTCCTCGTCCGTGCGCTGGTACCAGTCGGTGACCTCCGGCGCGGCGGAGTCGAAGTCCGCGCCCGTGGCCCACTTGCTGTCCGGGGCGTGCTCCACGGCGAACGTGAAGTCGTCCCCGTACTCGTCGATCCCGTGGCGCACGGACTTGTCCACGGCCCACCGCGAGTACTGCTCGCGGATGACCATGGGGTCGCTGCGCAGGTCCTTGTGCAGGGCCACGGCCATGGCGAACATGATGAGCGTGAACGGCAGGGCCGTGATGGTGATGAGGTTCTGCAGCCCGGACAGCGCGTTCTGCCCGCCGATCAGCAGCATCACCACGGCGGCCCCGGCCATGCACAGCCCCCAGAACACGGTCACGCGGCGCTTGGGGTTGGGGTTGCCGCGCTGGGACATCTGCAAGGTCACCACCGAGGCGGAGTCCGCCGTGGTCACGAAGAAGATCGCGAGCATGACCACCACGACACCCGCCATGATCCCGGAGCCGGGCAGCCCGTCCAGCACGGTGAAGAAGATCTCCTCCGGCTTGGGCAGCGAGCCCACGGTGTTGTCCGGGGCGATCGCACGGGACTGCAGCTGCTGCCAGATCGCGGTCCCGCCCAGCACGGTGAACGCCATGACCACGATGGTCGAGGGGATGAACAGCACCCCCAGGATGAACTGGCGGATGGTGCGCCCGCGGGAGATCTTGGCCACGAAGATGCCCACGAAGGGCGCCCAGGAGACCCACCACGCCCAGTAGAACGTGGTCCAGGTGGAGAGGAACTTCTGCATCTCGGGCCCGTCGGACATCGAGGCCGAAAGCATGTCCGGCAGCTCGGCGAAGTAGGTGACGATCACCGAGGGCACGAAGTTGAGCAGGAACGCCGTGGGCCCCAGCACGAAGAAGAACAGCGCGAGCCCCACGGCCAGCACCATGTTGATGTTCGACAGCCAGCGGATGCAGCGCGCGACCCCGGAGACCGCTGAGGCGATGAAACCGGCGGTGAGCACGGAGATGATGATCAGCGCCCCGGCGTTGCCGGTGGGTCCCATGCCCGTGAAGATCTCCACGCCGCGGGCGATCTGCAGCGCACCGAGCCCGAGTGCTGCGGCCGTGCCGAACAGCGTGGCCAGGATCGCGAGGATGTCGATGACCCGCCCCACCAGGTTGTCGGTGCGGCCCTGGCGGAAGAACGGGGCGAACACGGAGCTCATCAGCGGCACGCGACCGCGCCGGTAGGAGGTGTAGGCCACCGCCACACCCACGAGCCCGTAGATGGCCCACGCGTTGAGCCCCCAGTGCAGGGCGGCCTGCGCGGAGGCCTTCTTCATGGCGTCCATCGTGCCAGGATCCGCGGAGCCCGGGCGCGGCGAGAGGGAGTACGTCATGGGCTCGAACGGGCCGAAGAAGATGATGCCGATCCCGATACCCGCGGCGAAGAGCATCGCCGCCCAGGACGCGGTCGAGTAGGCGGGGGTGTCCCCGTCGAGCCCCAGGGGGATCCGGCCGTAGCGCGAGAACGCGAGGTAGAGCAGGTAGACCAGCAGCCCGATGGCGAGCAGGTTGAACGCCCACCCCATGTTCAGCATGGTCCAGTTCAGGGCCGCCCCGGAGACCGCCGTGAGGAAGTCGGTGTCCACGACCCCCCACACGATGAAACCGATGATCAGGCCACCGGCCACGCCCACCACGAGCTTGTCCACGCCGTAGCGGACCAGCTGGTCCTCCACGGAGACGCCCGGCACCACGGCCGGGTGGATGTTGTGGGGGTAGTTGATCTCGGAGAGGAAGGACTTGGCGCCGCGCACACCGCGCCGCGCCACCGGCGTTCCGGGCGTCTTCTCCGGGTGGGATCCGCCGGACGGCGTCCCTGCGCTTGGTGGGGTTCTGACACGGACAGCTCCTGGGGGACGGTGACGGTGACCTCCCCACACTATGTCCCCGGACGACGACGAGCCCCGCACCACCCGGGGTGGTGCGGGGCTCGTGGCCGGAACTCAGCTGCGGGTGCCGGTGCAGCGTCGGCCGCGCCGTCGGTTCTCCGAGGCTCCGGTGTGCTGCCCGTCCTGCTCCTGGGCGTCACCGGGTTTCGCCGGGCGGTAGAGCATCAGCGCCTGGGAGACCTTGCGGGGCGAGCGGTGCGAGCCGCGCGCCACCCGCATCACGCCCCCGCCAGAGCCGGCGGTGAAGACCATGTCCCGCTCGCGCCGGGCCTGCCGCTCGCCCTCGAGCTCCTCGGAGAGCTCCGTGACACGGGACTGCAGGGCCTGCACCTGGTTCGCGAGCTCCTCGGAGAGCTCCGTGACACGGGACTGCAGGGCCTCCACCTGGTTCTCGAGCTGGATGATCCGCTTGATCCCCTCGAGGGACACGCCCTCCTCGGAGAGCTCCTGGATCTGGCGCAGCTTCTGGATGTCCAGCTCGGAGTAGCGCCGGGCCCGCCCGGAGGCCCGCGAGGGCGTCACGAGCCCCAACCGGTCGTACTGGCGCAGGGTCTGGGGGTGCATGTCCGCGAGCTCGGCCGCCACCGAGATCACGAACCCGGGCTTCGTGAAGTCCTCCGCCATCTCAGACGGCCGCCTGCGCACCCAGGTCCGCACGCGGGTCGAAGTCCTCCGTGGCGGCGGCGAAGTCCTCGAGTGCCTGCCGTGCGGCGTCGTTGATCGCGGCGGGCAGCACGATCTGCACGGTGACGATCATGTTCCCGGTGCTGGACCCGGACGTGAAGCCCTTGCCCTTGACGCGCATCCGGCGCCCCGAGGAGGTGCCGGCGGGAATCTTCACGTTCACGTGGCCCCCGTCCAAGGTGGGGACCTGGACGGTCGCGCCGAGACCCGCCTCCGGTACGGAGACCGGAACGGTGACGTGCACGTCCAGGCCCTCGCGGGTGAAGAACGGGTGCTCCTTGACCTTGACGGTCACGAAGAGGTCCCCGTTGCCGCCCGGGCCGGTGTGGCCCTTGCCCGCGATCTTCAGCCGCTGACCGTCCTTGACACCCTTGGGCACGCGCACCGTGGTGGTCTGGCCGTTGCCTCGGCGCAGCTTCACCGTGGTGCCGTTGTACGCCGAGCGCAGCGGGATGGTGGTGGTCGTGTGGATGTCCTCGCCCTTGGCGGGAGGGGCCTGGTAGCCGCTGAAGCCACCCTGAGCGCCGAACCCGGACTGGCCGCCGAAGCCGCCGCCCTGGCCCCCGCCGAACTGGGCGAAGAGGTCCTCGAACCCTCCGCCGCCTCCGCTGTAGGTCGTGTAGCGCCGGCGGCCACCGCCGCCACCGCCGTTGAACAGGTCTCCGAAGATGTCCTCGAAGCCCCCGCCCGCGGAGCCACCCGCGCCACCGGGACCGCCCGCGGTGAAGCGGGCCCCCGAACCCATGGCCCGGATCGCGTCGTACTGCTCACGCTCCTCGGGGTCCGAGAGCACCGAGTTCGCCTCGGTGATGTCCTTGAACCGTTTCTCCGCAGCCGCATCCCCGGGGTTCTGGTCCGGGTGGTACTTGCGGGCCAGCTTGCGGTACGCCTTCTTGACGTCAGCTTGGGATGCGTCCTTGGAGACGCCCAGGACGCTGTAGAAGTCCTTGTCAATCCAGTCCTGACTGGCCATGACGCCTCCTTTCTCTTCGATGTGCTGTGATACGGCTCGGGGCGGGTCCCGTCATGTGGACCCGCCCCGAGTTCATGGTGTCGCTACGGCTGCGTCGCCACGGCCACCTGGGCCGCTCGGACGACCTTGTTGCCCACCTTGAAGCCCGAGCGCAGCACCATGGACACATGATCCGGTGCCACGTCCTGGGTGGGCTGCTGCAGAACGGCCTCGTGGATGTTCGGGTCGAACACCTCACCCACCTCGCCGATCCGCGTGAGCCCCTTCTTGGTGAGGGCCTCCTCGAGCTTCGCGGCGATCGCCGCGAACGGGCCCTCCCCGAGGTCCCCCGCCTTGCGGGAGGCGTCGACGTCGTCGAGGACCGGCAGCAGCGCGGCAACCATCTCGCCGGACACGAAGTCCCGCAACTGGTCCTTCTCACGCACGGTGCGGTTCCTGAAGTTCACGAACTCCGCCTGCAGCCGGCGGAGCTCCTCCAACCGCTCGTCCGCGAGCTTCTGCGCCTCGGAGCCCTGGGCCTCCGATCCGCCCGCCGGGGCGGCGTCGCCCTGGAGCGACGCCGCGTCCGCGGCCCCGGCGTCCTGGGACTGGGGGGTGTCGAGGATGTCGTCCACGGTCAGACCCTCCTGTCCCTGTGCGCCGTCGGCCTGCTGGGCGTGCTCAGCCGAGTGGTCCGGGTCCTGCGGCACGGACTGGCCGTTGCCCGTCGGGTTCTCGGAATCGCTCATGCTCACTTCTTCCCGTCGTTGTCGTCGTCCACGACCTCGGCGTCGACGATGTCGTCGTCCTCCTTGGCCTGGGCGCCCTCGGCACCGGCCCCGGCACCCGCGGCCCCCTCGGCCTGGGACTGGGCGTACAGGGCCTCGCCGATCTTGGTCTGCGAGGACTGCAGCTTCTCGAACGCGGTCTTCACGGCATCGTCGTCATCGCCCTCGAGCGCGGCCTTGACGGCGTCCACGTCCGCCTGGACCTCGGACTTGACGCCCTCGGGGATGGCGCCCTCGTCGTCCTTGATCAGCTTCTCCACCGAGTACGCGGTCTGCTCCGCGTTGTTGCGGCGGTCCGCGGCCTCACGGCGCTGCTTGTCGGCGTCCGCGTTGGCCTCGGCATCCTTGACCATGCGGTCGATGTCCTCCTGGGACAGCGAGGTGCCGCCCGTGATGGTCATCGACTGCTCCTTGCCGGTGCCCTTGTCCTTGGCGGACACGTGCACGATGCCGTTGGCGTCGATGTCGAAGGTGACCTCGATCTGCGGCACGCCGCGCGGGGCCGGCGCGATGCCGGTCAGCTCGAACGTGCCCAGGTTCTTGTTGTCCCGGGTGAACTCGCGCTCACCCTGGAAGACCTGGATGGACACGGAGGGCTGGTTGTCCTCGGCGGTGGTGAAGGTCTCGGAGCGCTTGGTGGGAATGGCCGTGTTGCGCTCAATGAGCTTGGTCATCACCCCACCCTTGGTCTCGATGCCCAGCGACAGCGGGGTCACGTCGATCAGCAGCACGTCCTTGCGGTCGCCCATGAGCACGCCAGCCTGGATGGCGGCACCCACGGCCACGACCTCGTCCGGGTTCACACCCTTGTTCGGGGCCTTGCCGGCCATCTCGGTGACCTTCTCCACCACGGCGGGCATGCGGGTGGAACCACCCACGAGCACCACGTGGTTGATGTCGGAGACCTTGATTCCGGCCTCGGCAATGACATCCTTAAAGGGCTTCTCCGTGCGGGCGAGCAGGTCCTTGGTGAGGTCCTCGAACTTGGCGCGGGACAGCTTCTCGTCCAGGTGCACCGGGCCCTCGGGGGTCACGGACAGGTACTGCAGGGAGATGGTGGTGGAGGTCGCGGAGGACAGCTCCTTCTTGGCCTGCTCGGCCGCCTCCTTCAGGCGCTGCAGGGCGATCTTGTCCTTGGACAGGTCCGCACCGGTCTTGGACTTCACCTGCTCCAGCAGCCAGTCCACGATCCGCTGGTCCCAGTCGTCGCCGCCGAGGTGGTTGTCACCGGCGGTGGCGCGGACCTGGATGGTGGAGAAGTCGTCCTCGTCCTTGCCGACTTCCAGCAGGGAGACGTCGAACGTGCCGCCACCGAGGTCGAAGACCAGGATGAGCTCGTCCTCCTTGCCCTTCTCCAGACCGTAGGCCAGGGCCGCTGCGGTGGGCTCGTTGATGATGCGCAGCACGTTCATGCCAGCGATCTCACCGGCCTCCTTGGTGGCCTGGCGCTGGGCGTCGTTGAAGTACGCGGGGACGGTGATCACGGCGTCCGTGACCGTGTCGCCCAGGTAGGACTCGGCATCCACCTTGAGCTTCATGAGAATGCGGGCGGAGATCTCCTGCGGGGTGTACTTCTTGCCGTCGATCTCGATGGTCCAGTCGGTGCCCATGTGGCGCTTCACGGAGGCCACGGTGCGGTCCACGTTGGTCACGGCCTGGCGCTTGGCCACCTCGCCCACGAGGGTCTCGCCGTCCTTGGAGAAGGCGACAACGGACGGGGTGGTGCGGTTGCCCTCGGCGTTCGGGATGACGACGGGCTCGCCGCCCTCCAGAGCTGCTACCACGGAGTTGGTGGTGCCGAGGTCGATTCCTACTGCGCGAGACATAGTCGATCCTTTCGTTGATGCCATGCGGTTCGCGCGATGACCGGGATCCCCGCGTCGCTCGAACCGTGAAGACTTGAGCTTTCGTGACTCAAGTTTACA
>NZ_BJNW01000030.1 GCF_006539885.1 Kocuria varians
CCGGAAAAGCAAGAAACGGCATGTCGTGTGAGGTTGGTATGTGCGGCGACGTGGTGGAATTCAGGTTCAATGTCTAAAAAAGTCCTCTGACCAGGGGTTTTACCGGCTCATCCGAATCCAGGGTGTAGTCGGGGTCTGAACCCGCCGGTCTCGAGCAGGGATCTGGCGATGTAGTTGGTCAGGTTGCGGAACCCCAGCGCCGAGCCGCGCAGGTGCTCGAGCCTGCCGTTGATCGCCTCGGTGGGCCCGTTGGAGGTGCTGGGCCGGTCGAAGTAGGCCAGGACGTCGGCGGCGCGCTTCTTCAGCGTCCTGCCGAGCTTGGTGATCTCGACCAGGGCCTTGGGGACGCCGGTGCTGATCGAGTCGATGAGCCGGGCCATCAGCTCGCGGCCGTGGCGCCGGTTCTCGTGGCGGTAGGCGGCGATCATGCGCTGGTAGACGCTCCAGGTGACCTCGACCTCGACGTGGGCGTCGTCGGCGAACAGGGTGTCCAGTCGGTCCTTCTGCTTGTCGTTGAGCAGGTCGGCGCCGGTGGACAGGGTCCGGCGGGCGGCATAGAGCGGGTCGCCCTTGCGGCCGCGGTGCCCACAGATGGCCTGCTGAACTCGCCGTCGGCACTCATCGAGCGCCTCGTCAGCGAGGCGCGTGACGTGGAAGGGATCTAGGGCGTGTCTCCTTAATGGTGGGTGAGGCTCGCGGGATGATGTCGGGGTGAGTGAGTCGAGGTTCGCGGTCCTGTCGGATCGGCAGTGGGAGCAGATCCAGCCGCATCTGCCCTCGAGCGATGGCCGGCGGGGGCGTCCTTTCCGGAACAGTCGCCAGATCGTCGAGGGCATCATCTACCGGTACCGCACCGGGATCCCCTGGCGGGATCTTCCGCGAGAGCGTTTCGGGCCGTGGCAGACGGTCTGGAAGCGACATCGCCGCTATGCCGCGGACGGCACTTGGGATCACGTCCTCCAGGAGCTCCTCGCCACGGCCGACGCGGCCGGGAAGATCTCCTGGGACGTGTCGGTCGACGCGACGATCACGCGTGCGCATCAGCACGCGAGCAACACGACCCGCCCCGAGCAGGACACGGGGGGGCCGGAGCGAATCACAGGCCGCGCGGTGAGGACTTCGTCCACAGTCCTCTGGGTGGTGCGCGCGAACCTGCAGGTCACGGGATCGGTCGGTCGCGAGGAGGGCTGACGACGAAGATCCATGCCGTGGTCGATGGGAACGGACGTCCGCTGGCGGCGGTCGTCACGGGCGGGCAGCGCAACGATGGCGTCATGCTGATCGAGGTACTGGCCGAGATCAGGGTTCCTCGCCCGGGCCGGGGCCGGCCCCGCACTCGCCCCGACAAGGTCCTCGCCGATCGCGCCTACACCTCGAGAATCAACCGCAGGCACCTCGCCCGGCGCGGTATCACGGGCGTGATCCCGCAGAAGCGGGACGAGATCGCTTCCCGCCAGCGCAAAGGCTCCCGGGGCGGGCGGCCGCCTGGGTTCGACGCGGTCGCCTACAAGGGACGCAACGTCGTCGAGCGCTCCTTCGCTCTCGCGAAGCAGTGGCGAGGACTGGCCACCCGCTACGACAAGCTCGCGCTCACCTACCGCGCCGCCGTCGTCCTCGCGGCCTGCATCACCTGGACCAGGATTTAAGAGACATGCCCTAGCTGTACTTCCCCGGGAGGTTGTGAACGGGTGAGGTAGCGAAGACCTCCGGGCAGGATGTGGGTTACCACACTCACTCTCCTGACCACGGAGGTCTTCGTGACTCACGCTTACGCACCCTTGACACCGGAAGGGCGTCGTCGTCTTGCTGTTCTCGTCGTGGAACAGGGCTGGTCGTTGAGGCGGGCGGCGGAACGGTTCCAGTGCTCGCCCGCGACGGTGAAGCGGTGGGCCGACAGGTACCGGGCAGGGCTGCCGTTGATCGACCGTAGTTCGAGGCCCACCTCGTCACCGAACCGGCTTTCGCGTAAGACGGAGCATCGGATCGTCGCGTTGCGGTTCACTCGCCGGTGGGGTCCGCACCGGATCGCGTATCACCTGCGGTTGCACCGTTCCACGGTCGGTCGGGTGCTCGCCCGATACAAGATGCCGAAGCTGATCAACATCGACCAGGCCACCGGGCTGCCGGTTCGCCGCCCGAAGCCGAAACGGTACGAGGTCGCCGCGCCGGGCCAGCTCGTGCACGTTGAAGCGCCCTGGGTCTGATGGAGACTCGCGCTATTTGGTTCCCACCATCTCAGTAGTGGCGGCTTGGTCAGCATAGAACGATTGCTCGAACTCGGCGGGCGGGATGTCGTCGAGGTAGCCGTGGAGGCGCTGGGTGTTGTGCCAGTGCACCCAGCCGAGGGTCGCGAGCTCGAGATCCTCGACGGTCCGCCAAGGTCCTGGGCGGGCGGGTCCGCGGACGAGTTCGGTCTTGTAGTAGCCGTTGACCGTCTCGGCCAGGGCGTTGTCGTAGCTGTCGCCGACGGTTCCGATCGAGGGTGTCGCGCCGATCTCGGCGAGGCGTTCGCCGTAGCGAATTGACGTGAATTGAGACCCCGCATCGCTGTGGCAACGGAGATCGTCGTGGTGAGTGCCGCGACCCCAGCGCGCCATCTCGATCGCGTCGAGCACCATCTCGGTGCGCATGTGTGACGCGCATCGCCAGCCGACGATCATCCGCGAGAACGCGTCGATGATGAAGCAGACGTAGGCGACGCCGGCCCAGGTCGGCACGAAGGTCAGATCGGTGACCCAGAGCCGGTTCGGCGCGGTCGCGGTGAACTCCCGCCTCACCAGATCCGGGTGCCGGGTGGCGGCAGGGTCCGGCCTGGTCGTCTTGACCCGCTTCGAGCGTGTTGCGCCCTCGATCCCGGCTGCGCGCATCAGCCGGCCGGTCTGATCTCGGCCGATGTCGATCCCGGCACGGCGGGCGCACTTCCAGAGCTTGCGGACCCCGTAGACGCGGTAGTTGTCCGTCCAGAGCGTCACCAGCTCCGGCGTCACCACCGCGTCGCTGATGGCCCGCGCCGACGGGGCACGGTCTTTCGCGGCGTAGTACGTACTCGGAGCCACCTGCAACAGGCTGCAGATGGGCTCGACTCCAAGCGGGCGACCTTCGACGACGTCGTTCTTGTTCGCGTCGATGAACGCGACTAATTCCGGTGTTGGCGGTCGAGCTCCGCCCCGAAGAAACTCGCGGCCCGCTTCAGGATTTCGTTCGCCCGCCGTAACTCACGGTTCTCCTGCTCAAGCTCACGCACCCGACGCGCCTCCGCCGTGCTCACGCCAGCGACGTTCCCGTCATCGATGTCGGCTTGCTTGACCCACGTCCGCACCGACTCGACCCCGTATCCGAGCTGCGTCGCGACCCGCTGGACCGTCCCATGCTCGGTCCCCAGCTCGGCTCGCAGCGTCCTCACCATCCGCACCGCCGCGGCCTTCTCCTCCGGCGAATACCGACGCGTCGTCGGCTTCCCAGATCCCTGATTCGACACCATGACTCCATCCTCGTTTCCAAGGTCAGGAGCCTCCAACAAACTTAGGGCGCTTCAGTCACGGGGAAGTACACCTAGCGCGGCATCGAGGTCATCAAAGCGAAGCTGGGCAATTCGTGCGAACAGTACGTCGACGACAGCGAGCTGGGCCATGCGGGAGGCGAGCGCACCGATGCGCAGCTCATCTTCCCGCGCGGTGGTGGTCAGGACGTGACTGACCACCTGGCCGATGGGGGAATCGGGATTTCCGGTGATGGCAACGCTCAGAGCCCCGGCGTTGGCGGCCAACGCGAGGGCCTTGTGAGTCTCCACGGTCCGTCCGGAGAAAGAGATGCCGATGACAACGTCCTGCGGGGTCCGCATAGCCGCCTGCACCAGCTGGAGGTGTGTGTCCGAGGTGAACTGGCACTGTTGTCCGATGCGCTGCAGCTTCTGACAGAGGTCCTTGGCCACCAGTCCAGACGCCCCCACGCCTAGCACCGTGACAGGGCGCCGCGCGGCGATGGCGTGGGCAACCTCGTCGAGGCAGGTGAGGTCGAGACCGCTGACGGTGTCCTCGATGGAGCGTGCTTCATGGAAACCAATCTTGTGAGCCAGGTCATGCAAGGAGTCCGAGGCGTCGATACGACCCCTTGCGACACCGGAGAGCTCATGCTCCACGTCGAGGCGCGTGAGCTCTCGCGCCAGGGAAAGACGCAGGGCCGGAAGCCCCTCATACCCCAAGGAGCGCGCAAATCACACGACGCTGGCCTGGCTCACACCGGCTGCCTTTGCGAGCTCGGCCGTCGTGGCGGAGACGACGGCAGACGGGTCGGACAGGAGATGGTCAGCAACCGCGGTCTCCATGGCCGAGAAGGAGGGACGAGCCCTCCGGATGCGCTCCACGAGGAGGGTCGAATTGGGCGAGGTGTCGCGGTCGGCAGGCTGGGACGAGACGTCATCGAGACGGGATGGGACGGTCGAATCGGGCGCGACCTCGCGGGGTGCGGTCATCTCGCTGAGCTCCTTGAACGGTAGCCAGCCCCTCATCAGGGCTCGTATTGAAATTCTATTCCATAGATGGCTATCTCGATGTAATGTCGTGTCACGATCGTGGCGACGAAGCCACTCGTGACGGAAGGGAACACCGGTGTCGCCTCAGGAGTCCACACACCAGGTCAGCACCACCGAGCAGCGCAATACCGCCTCCAGCGACCTCGACCGCATGTCCTCCCTCGAGGTGGTGCAGGTGATGAACGCCGAGGACCACAAAGTGGCCGATGCGGTCGCCACGGCACTCCCCCCAGATAGCCGAGGCGGTCGATGTCGTGGTGGCCGGGGACGGAACGGACAGGAGCAGCGGTGAGCATCCCGAAGCACCACCAGGGCCTGGAGGTCCTGCACGAGAACACGCTGGCCGCCCATGCCTACTTCGTGCCGGCCTCAGCGGCAGTGACCGATGTCGTCACCGCCCGTGAGTCGTCCGACCGGGTCCAACTGCTCAACGGTCAGTGGGACTTCCGCTACCACCACTCGGTCAACGACCTAGACGAGGCCTTCATGGACCCCGGGTGCACGGTCGAGGGTTTCGCTCCAATCACCGTTCCGGGTACTTGGCAGCATCAGGGCTACGACGCTCACCAGTACACCAACGTGCGCTACCCGATCCCGCTGGACCCGCCCCACGTCCCCGTGGACAACCCCTGCGGCGCCTACCGGACCACCTTCGATCACCACGCCGACGCGGCGGCGCCCGACACGACGCTGGTCTTCGAGGGCGTCGACTCCTGCTTCTACGTGTGGGTGAACGGGCACTACGTCGGTTACAGCCAGGTCAGCCACGCCACGAGCGAGTTCGATATCACCGAGGCGCTCGTGGAGGGCACCAACCACATGGCGGTGTTGGTGTTCAAGTGGTGTGACGGCACCTACCTCGAGGACCAGGACAAGTTCCGCACCAGCGGCATCTTCCGCGACGTTTACCTCGTCGACCGCCCTACCCGTCGCCTGCTCGACTACTTCACCACTACCCAGATCCACGAGGCCGGCGCCACGGTGCGCCTGCGTGCCTCCTACGTGGGTGGCCCGGTCGAGACCCGGGCCACGCTGCTCGGCGCAGATGGCACGACGGTGGCCAGCGGTGTGCTGGCCGAGGCCAACGACGCCCGCGGGTACAGCCACGCCGTCGAACTCCACGTCAACCGGCCACGCCTGTGGAACCCCGAGCACCCGGAGCTGTACACCCTGTTGCTGGAGATGCGAGACGAGGTCGTCACCGACCAGGTGGGTCTGCGAGAGGTCTCGATCGACGACGTGGTCCTGCGCCTCAACGACTGCCCGGTGACGTTGAGGGGCGTCAACCGCCATGACTCCGCCCCCGCCACCGGACCCACCGTCGACGTCGCCCACATGCGCCGCGACCTGGAACTCATGGTGCGGCACAACATCAACGCCGTGCGCAGCTCCCATTACCCCAACGACCCCCGCTTCTACCAGTTGTGCGACCAGTACGGCCTGCTGGTCATGTCGGAGGCCGACAATGAGAGCCACGGAACGCAGGCCCAGTTCCTGGCCGACGAGTCCTGGGACAACGTCGTCGAGCACTGGAACGAGCTGATCGCCGACAGTCCCGACTGGACGGAGGCGACCCTGGACCGCGTGCAGCGTTGCGTCCAGCGCGAGAAGAACCGGCCGAGCATCTTCTCTTGGTCGGCCGCCAACGAGTGCGCCTATGGCTGCACCCTCGAGGTCTCCCTGGCCTGGATGAAGGAGTTCGACCCGGACCGGGTGACCCACTACGAGAGCGCCTTCTACCGCGATTCCAAGCGCAGCTATGACTACTCGAACATCGACCTGTGCAGCCGCATGTACCCGTCACAGCAGGAGATGCTCGACTACCTCGCAGGCGATCCAGACAAGCCGCTGGTGCTGGTGGAGTACTGCCACGCAATGGGCAACGGGCCCGGTGACCTGGAGGACTACTGGCAGCTCATCCACACCGACCCTCGCCTGTGCGGCGGGTTCGTGTGGGAGTGGTGCGACCACGCCGTCCTAGCCGGCCACACCGACGACGGCCGCCCCTGCTACCTGTACGGCGGCGACTCCGGTGAAGTCATCCACGACGGGAACTTCTGTGTCGACGGCCTCGTGTGGCCCGACCGCCGACCCCACCCCGGCCTTTTGGAACTGAAGAACGTGCAGCGCCCAGCCCGAGTCGTCGCGCACGACCCCGGCGCGGGCATGCTGACGCTGCGCAACGACCTGGACTTCACAAATCTCGACGAGGTGGTCGACCTGTCCTGGGAGCTGGTCTGCGACGGGATCGTCCTAGATCGTGGCGACCTGTCCTTCACGCGTCCTGTTCCGCCCCACACCGAAACCCAAGTGACCTGCCGCCCCCAGCTGCCGCGGGTAGGGCGCTGTCACCTGCGTGTGACGCAACGCCTCCGCGTCGGCGACGCGGTGCGCGCCGCGGGCCAGGAGCTCGGCTTCGATGAGGTCGCCGTCCCTGTCGCCGACCCCCGCAACCAGCAGTCCGTGCAGTTGCTCGAGTCACCGCCCGGTGGCGTCTCCCCCGCCGTCGAGCAGGACCCCTCCGCGATCACGGTGCGTGGTGACGGCTTCCAGTACCGTTTCGACACCGGCACCGGGATGCCCACGTCGATGCTCGTGGGCGACCAGGAGATGTTCACGGCACCTGCGGAGGTCAACATCTGGCGCGCGCCCACCGACAACGACCGACGCATCCGCCTGGAGTGGGAACGGGCCCGCTACCCGTATGCCGCGGTCCGCGCACATGAGTGTTCCGCCCAGACCCTTGACGGGTCCGTGGTGGTGCGCGCCCGCATGACCCTGGACGCCGCGACGATCCAGCCCATCCTGCGCCTCGACGCCAGCTGGACCATCGACGTCGCGGGCCGATTGCGGTGCCAGATGGACGTCACCCGCACACCGGGGTTCCCAACCCTGCCCCGACTGGGTCTGCGCTTCTTCCTGGCACCGGAACTCGACCAGGCGTCGTGGGTCGGGCTCGGTCCGGGCGAGAACTACCCAGACAAGCGGCAGGCCAGCCGCCACGGCCACTTCACCAGCAGCATCGACGGACTGTTCGTCGACTACCTCCGCCCCCAGGAGAACGGCAGCCGCGGAGACTGCGACTGGGTCCGTGTGGAGCAAGCCGATGCGGCGCGTGGCCTGACCGTCACCTCACCGCGACCGTTCTCGTTCAACGCCTCCCGGATCACCCAAGAGCAGCTGTCGATTACGAGACACGACGTCGAGCTGGACCCCGACGACCAGGTGGTGCTGTGCATCGACCACGCCATGGCCGGGATCGGCTCCAACAGCTGCGGCCCCGAGCTGCTCGCCCGCTACCGGGTCGACGACGAGACGTACCACGTCGACCTCGTCCTCGCCCCCACCCGCTGCTGAACCCACCGGGAGACCCGAAACCATGCCCACACACGCTGCAAGTTCTGGCAAGACGTACCTGACCTGGGGCAACAAGATCGGCTACGGCTCCGGTGACATCGCCGGCAACGTGGTCTACGCGTTCCTGTCGGCCTTCCTGATGATCTACCTGACCGACCAGATGGGCCTCAACGCCGGTGTCATCGGCACGCTCATGATGGTCGCCCAGCTGTTCAATGGTGTCACCGACATCGGTTTCGGGGCCTTGCTCGACCGCACCCATACCCGAATGGGCAAGGCTCGGCCGTGGATGCTGTGGCCCTACATCGGCTGCGCTGTCACCCTGGTCGCCAGCTTCGCCATCCCCGGCGGGCTCAGTGAGACGGGCAAGTACATCTGGTTCTTCCTCGCCTATATCCTGCTCAACTCGGTGTTCTACACCGCGAACAACATCGCCTACTCGGCGCTGACGGCGCTGATCACCAGGAACCCCGCCGAACGAGTGCAGATGGGCTCCATCCGCTTCATGTTCGCGTTCGCCACCAGCATGCTCATCCAGACCTTCACCGTCCAGGGCGTGCGCATGCTGGGTGGCGGCGCCGACGGGTGGCGGGCCATCGCGATCATCTATGCCGTCATCGGTCTGGCGGTTAACACGATCTCGGTGCTGTCGGTCAAGGAGCTGCCGCCCGAAGAGCTTGACGAGGGCCACGATCCGGCCGCCGCCGAGCGCTACTCGTTCAAGGAGGGCGCCCGGATCCTGCTCGCCAACAAGTTCTATCTGATCATCCTGGTCATCTACCTGGTCCAGCAGATCTTCACCGCCACCCTGAACATGGGCATCTACTTCATGAGCTACGTCCTCGGTGACGCGACCCGTCTGGGCGCCTTCGCATGGGCGATCAACATTCCGCTGATCATCGGACTGCTGTTCACCCCCGTTCTGGTCAAGCGCTACGGACAGATGTACCGCCTCAACATCTGGGGTTACGTCGTCGCCGTCCTGGGCCGCTTGGGTGTCGTGGCCGGTGGCTACATGGGCAGCATCCCCCTCATGATCGCCTCCTCCGCGATCGCCTCTCTGGGCATGAGCCCCCTGCAAGGCACTCTCAATGCGCTGATCGCCGAGGCCTCCGAGTACACCTTCCTGCGCACCGGCAAGCACATCGACGGCATGATGTTCTCCTGCACCACCCTCGGTGTGAAGATCGGCGGCGGCGTCGGAACAGCCTTGGCCGGATGGCTATTGGCCGCCAGCGGCTACGTCGGCAACGCCACCACCCAGAGCAGCTCCGCGATCCACATGCTCTACTTCATGTACCTGTGGATCCCCGCCATCGCCACCCTCATCATCCTCGCCTTCCTCACCCGGCTCGACGTCGAGAAGGCCAACCGGGCGCTGCGCACGTCGGCAGACCGCGTGACCGCGTGAGCACCAGCACCCTCTTCGAGCATCCCCAGAGACACAGGAGAAGACATGTCGTGGTTGGTCACCGGCGGAGCCGGCTACATCGGGTCGCACGTCGTGCGGGCCTTCATCGAGCAGGGCATCACCCCGATCGTGGTCGACGACCTGTCCAGCGGCCACCGGGAATTCGTGCCCGACGGCGTCGACTTCGTCGAAGGCCAGGTGCAGGACACCTCGCTGCTGGAGCGGACGATGCGTGAGCACGACGTCGAGGGCGTGATGCACATCGCTGGGTACAAGTACGCCGGCGTGTCGGTCGCCCGGCCGCTGCACACCTACAGCCAGAACGTGCAGGGCACCGCGGCGGTGCTGGAGGCGATGCAGCGCGTCGGCGTCAGCCGAATCGTGTTCTCCAGCTCGGCGGCCGTCTACGGCACCCCCGACGTCGACCTGGTCACCGAGGACCAGCCCACCGCCCCCGAGTCGCCCTACGGCCAGAGCAAGCTGATCGGCGAGTGGCTGCTGGCCGACCAGGCCCGCGCGCTGGAGCTCACCGACGGTGCCACGCCGCTGCAGCACGTCAGCCTGCGCTACTTCAACGTCGTCGGCTCCGGCACCGACGAGGTCTACGACACCAGCCCGCACAACCTGTTCCCGCTGGTCATCGAGGCGCTCATCGAGGGCCGCACGCCCCGCATCAACGGCACCGACTACCCGACGCCGGACGGCACCTGCGTGCGCGACTACGTCCACGTCGCCGACTTGGCCACCAGCCACGTCGCCGCCGCGACGGCGATGGCCGAGGGGCGCGAGCTGCGGCCGGTGTACAACCTGGGCAGCGGCGACGGGCTCTCGGTGCGCGAGATCATGGACGCGATGCAGCGTGGCACCGGCCACACCTTCGAGCCGGTGATCGGCGAGCGCCGCCCCGGCGACCCGGCGCGCATCGTCGCCAACGGGGACGCCGCCGCCCGCGACCTGGACTGGCGGATGCGCCACTCCATCGACGACATGGTCACCTCGGCGTGGCAGGCGCGCACCGCCCATCCCGACATAAGCGAGTGAGACCCGCTGACCACGGCACCTGCCTCATCGGGACACGACACGCCTCACCCCACCCGCGATGTCGACCACCCGAACCCGCAGCCAGTTGACCAGGAGAAGTACTCAGTGGCAGACGTTTTCCAACCACCGGGTATCTTAATCGGCTCATCACAGATGAGGGTGTAGCTGGGGCGGTGGCCAGGTAGGGGCCGAGGTCTCCCGATGATGGGGGTTCCTACACCTTCCATCCAGAAGACCTCGACTGGGACTGATGCACGATCAGGTGTCACATGATCTGTGGCGCCGTGAATCGGCCCAGGTTTGATGCCGCTGCTGTTTGAGTCCGAGAGGATGGACAGCATGCCGAAGAAGATCGATCCCCAGCTGCGCGCGAGGTGCGTGCGGCTCGTGCTTGAGCACCAGCAGGAGTACCCCACCCTGACCGCGGCGACCGCTGCGGTCGCTCGGCAGGAAGGCGTCTCGCGGGAGTCTGTGCGGCGTTGGCTCGCGCAGGCCGAGGTCGATGACGGAACCCGTCCAGGCATCACGAGCGAAGAGTCTGCCGAGGTCAAACGACTGAAGGCCGAGATCAAGCGGTTGCGTGAGGACAATGAGATCCTTCGTCGGGCTTCAATTTTCTTCGCGGGGGAGCTCGACCCCCGCAGCCGCTGATCCTGGCGTTCATCGACGAGATGCGCGCCGAGGGCTATGCAGTCGAGTCGATCCTCCGCGTCCTGCGTCAGCAGGGCCTGGAGATCGCTGCACGCACCTACCGAGCCTGGAAGAATCCGACGCGGATCGCTGCCCGCACCGTCACAGACGCCCTGGTCGAGGACAAGATTCGCGAGCTCGCCTGGACGACCAACCGCGTCACCGGGCTCATCCAGATGACGCCGGAGGGCCTCTACGGGCGACGGAAGTGGGTCGCCCTGCTCCGCCGTCAGAAGGGCCTCGTCGGCACGTCTCGCGGGGCGGTGGACCGGGTGATGCGCACCCTCGGGCTCGAGGGCGTCCGGCGCGTCAAGAAGCTCCGCACGACGATCTCCGACCCGGACGGGAAAAGAGCCAATGACCTGTTGAATCGTGACTTCACCGCCCCGGCTCCGAACCGGGTCTGGGTCACGGACTTCACCTACGTCCGCACCTGGGCGGGGTTCGTCTACGTCGCGTTCGTCGTCGACGTCTTCGCCCAACGGATCGTCGGCTGGCACGCCTCGACATCGAAGAAGGTCGACCTGGTCATGACCCCGCTGCGGATCGCGCTCTGGCAACGCGAAAGGGAAGGAAACCCAGTCTCACCAGGGAATTTGATCCATCACAGCGACGCGGGATCCCAGTACACCGCCATTCGACTGACCGAGCACCTCGCCCTCGAGGGCATCGCCCCGTCGATCGGGACCGTCGGCGACGCATATGACAACGCGCTGATGGAGATGATCAACGGGCTCTACAAGACCGAGTGCATCCGCACGACCGTCTTCCACTCCGGGCCGTTCCGGACTCTCGCGGACGTCGAGTTCGCGACCGCCGGCTGGGTCGACTGGTACAACAACCGCCGCCTCCACGGCACTCTCGGGATGCTCACCCCGGTAGAGTCCGAGACGCTCCACTACGAGGCCCTCAGCCGAGAGCCCGAACCCGCAAAGTAGCGGCAGAGAACCCGGGCCGATTCAGTTGAGTGGTTCAACGCCCGCGGAGTCACCGTTGAGCGAGTCCTTTCGGACAACGGTGGCGCCTACAAGTCGCACCTGTGGCGCGACACTTGCGCCGAGCTCGGTATCACGCACAAGCGGACCCGGCCATATCGGCCGCAGACCAACGGAAAGATCGAACTTTTCCACCGAACCTTGGCCGACGGCTGGGCCTACGCCCGCTGCTACACCTCCGAAGCCGAGCGCCGCGGCGAGCTCGACGGCTGGCTGCACTACTACAACCACCACCGGCCCCACACGGCCTGCGGGAACCAGCCGCCCTTCTCACGATTGACCAACGTCTCCGGTCAGTACACATCAGCCGCTCCCAGGCCTACGTGCTCGTCCGCTCCGGGGAACTGCGCGCGATCCAGGTCGGCGGCCGCGGGCAGTGGCGCGTCGAGCACGCCGAGCTCGAGGCCTACATCCAACGCTGCTACGAGGAGACCGCGGCCCTCATCGCACGCGAGGAGGGGTCGACCTCATGAGGTCGACCCCTCCCGTGCTCACCGCCGGTACCGACCGGCCCGCAGCCCGACCGGCCGCCCCGGACGCGCGGCCAGCGTCTCCGCCAGACGCAGCACCGCGCTCCCGAAGTTGAGCACCGCCGCCACCAGTCCCATGCCCATGACCAGCGCCTCCGTGATGCCTCGGCTCACCTCCTCCCGTCACCGTGAGCGAGCCACCCTACGCGCGACCCCCGACCGATCGAGGCTGCCGCGAGACCCCGCACAGGAGAGGACGGCGACGCCGTGATCCTGCTCGGATTCCTGCTGCTCACCGCCGGCGCCGGCGGCCTCATCATCAACGGCGCCGCGTGGCTCGACGCCCACCGCGCCGGCCGCCTGACGGAGCGCTTGCGTGGTCGCCGGCGCGCCCTGGTCTACGTCAGCACCGCCGCCGTCGTGCTCGGCACCGCGCTCGTGTGGACCACGCTGCTCACCACCTCCTGATTCGAAAGCCCAGGCCTTCTCGCCGCCCACTGTTGGCGAAAGCCGGACTATCGGGGCGCACCCAGTGCCCTCCCGGCGACGCCCGCCCGGAGGGCGGGGGAAGGAAGGTGCCACATGTGCCAGTTCACCAAGCGGGACGAGATCCAGAGGCACCGGCCGGGGACCGTCTGCCCGGTGACCCACCAGGTCGCGGGTTCGGACGGCGGCTGCGGGGGTGCCGTGATCGTGGCGCTGCTCGCCGCCGTGGTCACCGCCGGCAGCGGGATCGTGCCGCTGCCGTAGCCACCGGCGCCGGCGGGCCAGAGCCCCGGCCCGCCGGTGCTACTTCCCGAGGCGCTTCCGCACGGTCATGCGCGACAGGCCAGAGCGCGCGGCGAGCTGTACCTCGGGAACACCACGCGCCGCCATGCCACGGACCCACCCGTCGAGCGAGTGCTGAGCGTCGCGGTACTCGCCGGCGACCTCCTCGAGGGTGCCCTCGCCGAGGACGGCCTGGAGGATCGCCGTCAGGGCGGCATCATCCTCAGCCTGCCTGATCCTCTGGAGTGCGGTCGCGGGCGTGTTCGGCTTCGCTGGCTGGACCGTGCTCTCGTTCCGTCATCCAGCCGCCGATACGGAGTAGGTTCCTGGACATGGCCCGCTCGCCCGCCCTCTCCCCCCTCAGCGGCGAGCGAGCGGGCTCCCTCGAACAGCTGCGCGGACGTTGGCTGGGAAGCCTGGCCGGGCGACCGTCCGCGCATACGCGAAATTGAGAGGAATAGACAACATGAACGCGTCAAAGGGTCCTGAGCACGGTCGGCCGCTCTTCCATGGGGGCGTCCCGGGTCTCCAGGTTGGCGATAAAATTATCTCCGCCAAGAGCCAAGGGTTGCAGGATTCTTACCAATACGCGCCAGGCTCGATCTATGGTTCGAATTACGTTTACGTCACCACGGACGTTAACAGCGCCCGCCGTTACGCCACTAACTACCTGCATCCCAATGGCAGCCGACCTCCCGGGGATGTTTATGAGGTGACCTCCCGTGGTGGCTTGCTGCTGGATCATGACTACCCTCAGATCGGGCGGACGAGGGGAGTTTTCCTCAGGACCACCTCGCCTGTCGAGGTGACGCGGGTTGTCGAACGCGGTGTCACGCTAACCGAAGAAGAGAAGTGGCGCTTCGATGCGCGACATGCCCATTGGGCACTCGATGACGGACCCGTGTACGACGACGACGGTCATCTTCAGATGTCAAAAAACATGGCCAAGCGCGGAGTTCCTCCGGAGTGGCTAGCCATTATCCGGCCCTGGTACGACGGTCGGAAACTCCGGCAAGACGGGTGGTTTGTCGCAGACACCCCCGAGCAGCTCGAGGCAGCCTTCTTCGATGCGTTACCGCAACTGGATAGGGCACACCCCGTGGAGCAGCGTCGACTCTTTTACTTCTTCCCTTCGAAGCTCGTGTGCGCCGAGTGTGGAGAAGTGTTCGGTTCCGATCAAGTGAGCGCTGCAATCCACCAGCTCGGAGAGAGGGAGGTGGGGGCTATGAGTGCACTCATGGGAAAGGGGCGTCTCTACCCAACCTTCGTCGTTGATGCTGCACGTCGACGACACCCCGAGCGCTGGACCTGGTTCACCCCGTGATGATCCGGCACGCTCGATCGCTTCCCCGGGTGGCGGTCGGTCATAGGGCTGAGTCGGTGTTGTACCGGGGTATACC
>NZ_BJNW01000031.1 GCF_006539885.1 Kocuria varians
AGGTGGTCATGACACCTATTCTGACACCCCTGCAGGGGGTGGCATGAAACCCCCCTGCTTCAAGCGTTTTGATACCTGGGGTCGGCGATCGGCGCACCAGCCCCCGCGGCGATCTCAGGCCATGAAGTGTTGCGGCGTCTGATTCTTGCCGCTAGACCGCCAGGTCGAGCGGCAAGTCGCTAATGTCGCGTAGACGCTTACCGCTGAGCAGCATGGTGAGCATGGTCTGCGCCTCATCGTTGCCCGTCGCCGCGACCGCCTCGATGAGCTCAGGCAAAGCAAAGTGGTACACGGTGTCCAAGTCCCCTGTGCCAAGCGCGAGAGACGCGAGACGCGACGGAATGAGTCTCGCAATCAATGGGTTGCAAGACGTCTCATGGCGTCTTGGACTGGCGCCGGAGATCCGGGGCGGGGGCTGTCTCGTAGCGTTGTCTCTCAACCGGTCGCCCCGATCGGGGTGCTGACGGTCGGTTGCGAGACATACGGGAGGCGGAGACAGAGCATGGGGAAGTTGATTGGGTACGCGCGGGTGTCTACGAGGAGCCAGGGCACGGACCGGCAGGTGACAGACCTGCTGGGCGCGGGGGTGCGTCGGGATGACCTCTACGTGGATCACGGGGTCTCGGGGGCCCGGGCATCCCGCCCGGGCTTTGACCAAGCCGTAGGAGCTCTCCACGAGGGCGACACCCTGGTGGTGACGACCTTGGACCGGTTGGGGCGCTCCACTCAGACCATGCTGGAACTGGCTCAAGAACTTCGGCAGCGCGGCGTGGGGTTGCGGGTGCTCAACCTCGGCGGGGGAGACGTGGACACATCGATCCCGATGGGGTCGATGGTGTTCACCGTGATGGCCGCGTTGGCACAGATGGAGTTGGAGATTAAGCGTGAGCGGATCACTGACTCGGTGGAGAAACGTAGGGCCGCTGGCAAGGATCTCGGGGGACGTCGCCAAACTTTCACTGATTCTCAGATCCGCACTGCCGTCCGATTAATCGAGTCCGGGGATCCAGTCGCCCAGGTAGCTCGAGATCTCGGGATATCTAGGGCAACTCTCTACCGGCGGATCCGAAATCTGCCCTCCACAGCGACCGTCTGAGTTCGTCGGCGCCTCATAGGATCAGACGAGCGGGTTGCTCGGTAAAAACGGCTGGGCCATCAGGAACCGCGGTACTACATCTGGCCTCCCCATTTATATATGGGGTGAGGTGCGATGGCCAGACGCTGGCTATGCGCGGCTCTGATACGACCTTTGGGTGACTTCAAGATCTGGAGGCCATGCAAAGTTACCTGGGACCAGCGGCGTGTCTCTAGTAAGTCTCGGATGTTTCGGTACCATGGAGGCAAGAAGCATGCTTGTGGGCTTGCCAATACGCCACACAGTCGTGCCTACCAGGCGTAGGTGATCCATTGCTTTTTGCTCGTCTAGGGCCACGTTGATCGCGGCGTGGTGGTTGACAATGACGGATTGATAACCATAACCGACGAGGGGCGGGATGAGCATATTTAAGTCCAGAGTCAATACTTGGGGTACAAGATGTTGTGGACTATTCAAGTCGCTCCCTGAATCCCGGAAGGCCCACCGGTAAAATTTTGCAAGCTGCCGCCATTTGCGTTGCTGACTGGTGTTCAAGTTCCCCTGCGGACTCATATCGTCAAGGTTGAGCAGGTTGAGATCGTCAGTTATGGCGAAGCAGCTAAGCGCGACGACTTCTCCAACCTTGGCTCTCGATTCGCGGAAAGCGACGGAGGGGTATTGCGCTGAGGTGTAAAGGATGGGTTGACCTCGACGGTTGACGCGTCCTGGCGAGGTGCCAGTGGGTGGTGTCCAGATGTCCCCGACAGTCTTGATGTCTTCAGGGCCGTGAAGTCCAGGGCGCACCCGATATAAATACGTGCTCCAGGCAGGGATGCGCGCTATAGAGAACGGCCGCACCAAAGAAGACCACCCGTCCGGGGTGAGTGCGTCTGTGACTAGTTTCCTTACCGTTTCGGAATCGGGAACATGCGGAAGCTGCTCCTGAACCGCCTTGATGCGTTTTTCAATTTCCCCGGGAAAGAACGCATTCAGATAATCAGACAAGTCAATAGAGATGCGGCCAGTAAACTCACCTTCTCCTGCACCATTGGAGGATTTCACGCTTTTGGTGTACCAATCCCCGAACATGGCGGGATCGCCTGCCTGGGCAACAACAGCAGCGAACTCCTCATCGCTCATCGGCGGCGTCCGACCATCCACGGGGATTTGGCGAATGTAATTTTTCATCAAAACCATTATAATGTATTGCTCAGTTGGGGCAGAACAGTATCCGAGTCACCTGTAGCGTGCTATTCCCTGTCCGCGTTTTGGCTTCTGTCCTCTTGAATGCAAGGAATTCTCCCAGATCAGTGAAGGGCTAGCGGCCACTCCGACGCAGTGACGGGAAGAGTATCTAGAGCGGTCTGCGGGCCACCTACAACGGGGTGGCCCGCAGACCGCGTGTCTGGCGACACGCCCTGGACATGCGGAAGGGCACCGCGCCAACGGTGCCCTATCCTGAAGTTGAACTGAAACAGTGAGTCCATTCTAGCGCCTGCGCCAACGGGTGCCAATGGAGCGCCCAGCGATGGAAGACCTGGGTGGGGCCTGAGACGCGGCCCCGTATCAACATCACCAGCCGCCTTACACGCGGTGCTCCCCGGGTCAGAGCCGGTTCCTTTTGCCGAGCGCACAGACGGGGGCCGTCACCAGGGATCGCAAGACCTGGATAGCGAAGGAGTGCCAAGCCCTACAGTGCCGCTCGTGGACAGCAGCCCTGCCACGCAGCGAGCACCGGAGCTGTGCGCACATGCCGCCACTGCCCACGAGTAATGCCGTGAGCCTTCTTCAACCACCCATGAGGTGGTCAACCGATGCGACCGATCGACCGACCGGGCTGATCCGCACCGTGTTCCAAGATGCCTTAGACGTTCCCCACCCCACCCTTCTTCACCGAAGGTGTGCCCCGGGAACGTTTAAGGCATCCCCCTGCCCTCCGCTCCCTCCCTCCCTCCCAGGCTGGCCGGTTGGTCCACTCCTGAACAGCACCACAGAACGGACTGGGGAAGAGCGGAGGGCAGGAAAAGAATGAGCGCGAGCGAAGCGAGCTCCTTTCCCCGCCACAGCTAGAACACCAGGCCCTTTGGGCTGGTCGGTGACCGAGGAAGAACCTCGTTCACGCATCCCACCTTGGGTAGGTGGGGGATCGTCTTCCGCTGCGCTGCAGACGATGCGTGGTGGTGCCCTGGCCCTGGCTCTGTCCTCCTGCGTCGGTCAGGCCCAGCACACCACCACGCCCCCTGTTCCAGCGCGCTGTTCTCCTCCTTCGTCGGGGCGCTGAAACGGGGATGCAAGGTATGATTGTCCGGAACGGAAAACCTGGCGCACCGCTCGTTCCTCGCTGCCAGGTGTTCCCGTTCCGGTCAATCCCCTTGCTCCTGCGGAGGGCTGGTCTCGACCCCTTGGCGGGGTCTCGAAAGGGTGGTCCCGTTGGGCTTGTTCTCACGTCGTTCGACCTCGCCGGGCACGGTCCCGTCGGGGTCCGGGAACCGGTGGGAGGGGCTGCTCCTCGAGCAGCCCCTCGCCTCACCGGACCCGGAACCAACCGATACAGCGTCGGCGCCTCGGATGCGGGGTGCTGGTGGGCGGCCGGTGGCGGTGGAGCCGCGGACCCGGCGGGTGTCGATGTCGTTGACCGAGGCTGAGCACCGGGCGTGGGCGGAGGCCGCCGGCGGGCAACGGTTGTCGGTGTGGGCTCGGGAACGAGTCCAGGAACAGCTTGATGCGGAGAGTCCGCGGATGGGTGAGGTGCAGGAGTTGGCGAGGATCCGGGCGGATCTGGCGCGGGTGGGGTCGAATCTGAACCAGTTGATGCGTGCGGTGAACCAGGGGCAGGTCGTCCCGACCCCGCAGCTGTATGAGGCCGTGGACGCGCTGGCGAGTCAGCTGGGAGTAGTGCGGAGGCAGTTGCCGTGATCGCGAAGATCACCCGGGGGGCGAACCCGGGCAACATCGGGGCTTATCTGCATGGGCCGGGGCATGCCAATGAGCACTTCTACGAACGCAACGGGGGCCGGTATGCCGGTGGTGTGGTCGTGGGCGGGAACGTGTTCGTGACCGGGGATGCGGATGAGAAGGCGTGGGTGAAGGAGATGCGCGCGGCGATGCGCACCCGCCCGGAGATCACGAAACCGATCTGGCAGGCCTCTTTGCGCAACACGGCTGGGGATCGGCGGTTGACGGATGCGGAGTGGGCGCAGGCAGGCCAGACGTTTGCGGAGTCGATGGGGTTCGCGGAGCACCCGTGGGTGATGGTCCGCCACGCCGATGACCACGTGCATGTGGTGGTGTGCCGGGTCAGTGACGAGGGGACGGTGTGGCACGGTCGCAACGACCGCCGCGCCGCCCAAAGCGCGTGCACCCGTCTGGAGTTGGAGCACGGTTTGCAGACCGCACCGCGGCGCCGTGAGGCGGGACGCGGCAAACGTTCAGTGCTCGCGGTGCGTCAGCAGCAGGAGCAGCAGGCTCAGGTGGTGGCGGCCCGCCGCGCGGAGTGGGAGCAGATCCGCAAGTTCGTGGAGCTGGACAACCCGGCACCCCGGAAACAGTCCCCGGCACCCCAACAGCAGCAGTGGGTAGCCCCACCTCATTCGGTGGAGCAGGTGCAGCACCTTCGTCGTCCCGGCCCCGGCCGGGGGGATCGTGGGCGGGGCCTGTAGCTGGGCTTAGAGGTCGCGCGGGTAGGGCGCGGCTTGTCGGGGATGTGACGCAGGCACGGGATGTCCGCTTCGATGTGGATTGCCTAGATCTACGTCGTCGCGAGGAGTCCCGTGCCTGCGGTGCCAGCATCGTTCATCGAGCCGTTTCGAGGCCCTGATTCCTGCGCGGGTCGACACCCATCCGTTGGGGTGTCACCGGCGGCGGATACCGGACCGGGTGGTGTTCGACAAGCTCGTGGCCCGGCTCGTGCTGGGCGGCTCTTACCACAGGCACGCCGACGACCGGGTCTCGGCCACAACCCTGCTGCGGGCCCGCCGCGACGAGTGGATCGCCGCGGGGGTGTTCGACCGGCTCGAACAGGCCGCGCTGGAGGCTTACGACACGGTCGTGGGACTGGACCTGAGTGACCTGGTCGTCGACGGCTGCATCGTCAAGGCCCCGTGCAGCGGGGACAACACTGGCAAGTCCCCGGTCGACCGGGCGAAGTCGGGCCTGAAACGTTCGCTGCTCGTCGAGGGCGCCGGCGTCCCGATCGGATGCGAGCTTGCCGGTGCCAATCGGCACGACTCACCGCTGCTGCGCCCGATCCTGGAGCGGCTGAGCAGGTTCGGGTTCGACCTGCCTGAGACCATCACGGTCCACCTCGACTCCGGCTACGACTCCGCCGTCACTCGAGAGCTACTCGATGAGCTCGGCTGCACCTGGCAGATCAACCCGAAGGGTCAGTTCGTTCCGGTCAACCACACCCACCGCTGGAAGGTCGAACGCACGAACTCCTGGCACACCCGCGGCTTTCGTGCCCTGCAGATCGTCACCGATCGCAGCGAAGCGATCCAGCGCGCCTGGATCGCGCTGGCCAACGCCATCATCATCGTTCGACGCCTGATCCGGACCGTCTGGACCACTCACCGCTGGGACACACGCCCCCGCCGAAGACCCTGACCTACCCGCGCAACCTCTAAGTACCCCGGAACGGCGGCGTGGGGTTGTTAATCCCCGTCAGGTCCTGTTAATCCTGGGGCATGGTGAGGCGTGGAGAACTGACGGACAAGGCCTGGGAACGCATCGCGCCGTTGCTGCCGGCCAACGGTAAGGGCCGGCGGTGGCGGGATCACCGGCAGGTGGTCAACGGGATCCTGTGGAAGCTGCGCACCGGGGCGCCCTGGCGGGACGTGCCCGAACGGTATGGGCCGTGGAAGACCGGCCACGAGCGGCTGCGGATCTGGACCATGGACGGCACTGGGGCCAAGATCCTGGATGAGGCGGTGGTCAAGGACGACGCTGCCGGGGAGGTCGAATGGGTGTTCTCCGTGGACTCGTCCTCCATCCGGGCCCACCAGCATGCCGCCGGGGCCCGGAAAAAGGGGGCTGCTCCGATCCGGTCGAGGCCATCGCTGTGGCCGGAGAATGTCTCGGACGGTCCCGCGGAGGACTGACCTCCAAGATCCACCTGGCCGTCGACGGAGCCGGGATGCCGATCAGCATCATCCTGACCGAGGGACAGACCGGGGACAACCCACAGTTGCTGCCGCTGCTGGAGCAGATCAGCGTCCGCCGTGACGGGCCGGCCCGGCCCGTCACGGCGGACGCGGTGCTGGCCGACAAGGCCTACTCGCACCCTTCGACCCGGGCGGTGATGCGGGCCCGGCGGATCCGATTCACCAGCAGCCCAGGGCGGGGCGGGGGCAGGTGGTGGGGCTACCCCCGCCCCGTCGGGGCGTGTCGAAGATGGCGGGCTCTTCGGTGCCGGGGTGCGGTTATGGAGTGGGCCCGGTATCGCCGGTGGGGGCGTTCTCGTCCACGTGCCCGGTGCTGTCAGGGCTGGCCGTCGAGCTTGGCCCTGGCCGCCTCGAGGTACTCGGCCTCCACGAGAATCTCGTAGGAGGACGCCTCCAGGCCCTGGACGCTACTGAAGTCCCGGCGCCCGCCGGTGGCCGCGTGGCCCAGCAACCCGAAGATCAGCCCCCACACCGCGCCCAGGAGTACCGCCCACAGGATTACCGACAGCCACCCCACGACCGTGAAAAGACCCAACAGCAAGCCAATGAGCAATCCCAGCCAGGCCCCGGAGGCGGCTCCGTACAGGGCGGCCTTGCCGTAGGTCATCCGCCCGGTGACCTGCTCAACCAGGCGCAGATCGGTGCCGACCACGCGCACGTGCTCAACCGGGAACCCGGCGTCGGAGAGTCGATCGACAAGGCGCTGAGCCTGGTCATAGGAGGGCACTGTGCGCAGGACCTGGTAATGAGTCGAAGCAGTGGGTGGAAGAGGGGAGGGATGGGACATGCTTATCGTTTCCTGTTCGTGGTGACGATCCGACCCGGACGGTGGCCTGCACCCGGGGTTGCCGGGCACCTGGGTCGGGAGTGGACGGAAAGTTAGGAAGAGAAATCGCGGAACAGTCCGGGCACATCAGCAGCCCTGGCCTCCCTTGCTCCCCCTCGGTATCGGCCGTTCAGCCGCGGTGCCTGCGATCTTCGTGGACTTCTGCCACTGGCTCCTCTCCGGGTCCTCAGCCCCGTCCCCGAGCCCGTCGGTCCGTGGTGGACCAGCGACGGGCCCGCTCTCAGGGCCTTACAAGATGTCGCGGACCTTACCAGGATAAGCATATTTATCTCTGCAGTAAACGCCCGGCCCGTCTTCGGCGCCTCGTGCCACACATGCCTTCCCGCTCGGGTTGCGGCGGGCCATAATTCGCCTTTCACGTGCCCGGCTTGCCGTCTTCGGAGCTGGGCCTTGACACCCCTGCACCGGGTACCCCCGCATCAGTACCGCACCTGCCGCTGGGCAGTCGATGCATCACCTGTCCGAACGGAATCGACCGGCCCCACGCTGATCACTGCTCCCACACCGCCGAAGCACTTCAACCGATCCGTCACTGCAGCATCATCGAGAAGCCGTCCTCGACACCGGCAGGTCCCGGGCCCGCTGGCTGTGATGTCTTCGCGCTGGCGGCGTCGGCGGGGAGAGGATTTCGCAGTGAGCAGCACCGCTCTTTCCGGGATCGAGGCGACCACCGAATCCGGCCCGCGGTGCTGCACGAAACCTTGGGGGCTCCATCGAGCCAGTGGCAATCCGGCCCGTGGTTGCCTCACTATGGAGCGGTGACTGCTGAGCGTTGCCGATCCACCGCCGATCCTGCCGAACCCCTTTCCGATGCCGAGCTGCTCATCGGCCTGGTGGTCTCACCATCCCTGAGTGCGGTGCTCGGCCCCGAGGTCACCACCTCGGTGCGCAAGATTTTGGTGCAGCGGTATCCGGGAGTGCGCTGGCAACTGAAGATGGCCGAAGACCGGCTGGTCGATCCACCCACCGAGACCTTGGACCTGCTGGAGGCGGCCCGAAACCGCGTGCTGGAGGAGAACTGGGATTTGGCCGTGGTGCTCACCGAGATCCCCCTGAAGACCGGCCGACGTCCGGTGCTCACCCAGCTCAGCCCCGTGCACGGGGTAGGACTGGTCTCCGTCCCAACCCTGGGAGCCGTGCGCGTGCGGCAGAAGGTGCAAGAGACCACCGTGCACGTGGTCGGGCAGCTCCTGGGCTACGACGCCGAAGACCTCAACGCCCAGCGGGATCTTGCTCGAAGAGCCCACCAGCTGGCCACCGATCTCGACGAACGCCCGGACGACAATGTCGTGCAGTTCACGGCCCGAGTGCTGAGCGGCAACGTGCGGTTGCTGCTGGGCATGATCCGCGCCAACCAGCCTTGGGTCTTCGTGGCCCGGCTCTCCCGGGCGCTGGTCGTGGCAGCGGCCACCGGCATGCTGACATTGGTGGCCTCGGACCTATGGGTACTGGCCATGGCCTACGGGCCGGTGCGCCTGGTCCTGCTGGCGGTGATGGCGATCGGGGCGGTGAGTGCCACCCTGATCCTGGGAGCCGACTTGTGGGAGCGCCCACGGCGGCGAGCCCAACGTGAGCAGGTGATCCTGTTCAATTTGGCCACCACCGCGACCGTGGCCATCGGGGTTGTGGTGTTCTACCTCGTCTTATTCATCCTGTCCTGGGTCGGCGCGCTGCTGCTCATCGACGAGCAGGTACTGGCCGGTGTCGCCGGTCACCCAGTGAACGCTTTGGACTACGCGAAGATCAGCTGGCTCACCGCCAGCCTGGCCACCATGGGCGGAGCACTAGGAGCTGGACTGGAGGACGAAGATGTGGTGCGCGCCGCTGCCTACACCCGGTCCAGCACCTGACACAGCCCCAGCACAGAAGAAACTGAAACATCTACGCGTTGATGCCACGTCTATGCAGGTGTCATTGCCGGTCGCGATGACTTGGTGGGCTCAGCGCAGTGCGCTGCCTCGTACTCGGCGGGTGGGGCGTTGCCGAGGCGGGTGTGCGGGCGGGCGCTGTTGTACCTGTCGATCCAGGCCAGGGTGAAGCACTCGACGTCGTCGACGGATCGCGGCGGTCCGGGCTGAAACCGGGAATGATCCCGGACCGCTTCTTTTGACGAACGCAGGAGGTGTCTAAAAGTGCGCTGTCCGCCGTGGGAAGCGACGATCTTCTCGCGACTGGTTACCGGCGCCTGGCCATTGCCAACATGCGGCAAAGCCTTGTGGTATCCGTGTAGGGCGATGACCACCTGCGCCTGGCCGTGGAGGATGAGTAAGAGGTTCCGCCATTAGGCCATGGTCGTCGGGTCGGGCGGGTGGCCCAGCGGTGGGTGTTCCAGGCCTCGCGGAGGAGCCTGCGAGTGATGATGATGGCGTTGGCCAGGGCGATGAACGCCTCGATTACCCGGATACGTTTCTCGGTGCAGACGGCCAGCTTCTGGAACCCGCGGTTGTGCCAGGAGTTCGTCCGTTCCACCACCCACCTGGACGTGTTCTGGATCGGGGCGGGCACGCCCTTGACCGCGATCCTGGCTTCACAGCCGAGCTCGGCGAGCAACCCCCGGGTGCCCTTCGAGTCGTAGTCGGCGTCCAGGTGCACGGTGATCCGCTCCGGCCGGTCGAAACCGAACCTGGACAGCGTCTCCAACGTCGGGCGCAGCAACGGGGAGTCGTGGCGGTTGGCCGGGGCCACCACGGTACCCAGCGGGATCCCGGCGCCCTCGACCAGCAGCGACCGTTTCGTGCCCTGCTTGCCGCGGTCCACCGGTGACCGCCCGGCGGCCTCGCCACCGCACGGGGCCTTGGTGATGCACCCGTCCACGGCCAAGTTCTCCAGCTGGAGCCCGACCATCTTCTCGTAGCCCTCCAGACAAAACTGTTCCAGCTCCTTAAAGGCTCCGGCCTCGATCCACTCATCACGCCGGCGGCGGATCGTGGTAGCCGAACACGTCGTGTCGGAGATCCTCTCGTAGGCGGCCCCGGGGACGAGGACCTGGACCAGCTTGTCGAACACCACCCGGTCCGGGATCCGTGGCCGGTGGCAACCCAATGGATGCTCGTCCGCCACAGCAGGGATCAGCATCTGGAACTGGTCCCAGATGGGTTCGATGATGCACGATGGAACGGCAGGCACGAGTGCTCCTCGTCAACACACTGATTCTCAACAAATCCGTGTTTACCAGGTCTCGTGCCTGTCTCATGCCACCGCTCCACCACACCTATCGGCGGAAGCTCTTAGGCCGAGAAGATGCGGGAAAAGAACCCGCGGCGCGGCTCTTGAGAGGTCACGGGTGTGGTGGGTCCCGGGGATGCTTCCGGCTCCTCGGCCGGCCTGGCACGAGCAGGCTCGGGAGCCGTAGGAGCCTGTGGTGTGTGGGAGCTCTGCCCGGTGAGCATCCGCAGCGCTATGCGTTCGGTTTCGTTGGCGATCTGGAGGGCATCGAGAGCTCGGCGGCGTTCTTCGGCTCGTGCTTCAGCAACTTCGGCGCGCCGTCGCCATTCCTGGACCTCAGCTTCCAACTCACGGACGCGCTCGAGCAGACGCCCGGTGCTCTTTGCTTCATCCGGGGACTGGGCAGACGGCGTCGATGGTCTGGCCTGGGGGGCGGTATGGAAACCTTCGCCGTGGATGAGGCCCACGGCGATGAGTGCGGTCATGGGCACCTGCCACCCGGCGGAGGTGATGGTGGCCCCTGCTCCTTCCAGCTCGGCGCGCCGTCGGCGGAGGGTGCTCACGCTGACACCTGCCACATCGGCGGCTTCCTTCATGGTGAACACCGCACTGGAACCCCCTGATACCCCTCCCTGGCTAGGGACCTTGTTGTTGGGGGTGTCACCAT
>NZ_BJNW01000032.1 GCF_006539885.1 Kocuria varians
CCATGCGATCGAGAGGTTGAACCGGAACTCGATTAAACGTTGAAGCGGAATTCCACCGCATCACGTATATTGCTTACCTCTTGGACTTCGGATTTCATGCTCCCGGCTGCCAACACGCGCCCGACCTTGCTAGACTTAGTGGTGTAGCCAAACGTCGACTACTACCCCGACCGGAGCAGTGCTCCTCCGGCGGAAAAGATGAAGACCCCGGGACGAGCACACCGGGGTAAGAGGGACTGGCGGGCGACCCACCACCTTCGGATAACAGGGCAGGGTCGCGTGTCGGACCCAAGGGATGGGCTCCTCCGACTGCCACTGGTGACCCACACTCGCGGGACCGGCGTGACTCTCGGCGCGAGGAAAGAGGCCAGAGTCACGGGTTCCGAGCGAGATGGACGCGCTCGGGTAGACCGGCCGATTGCGAACCACACTCGTCGGGCCTGGCGCTCCAGCGACGAGGACAGAGGCCAGAGCGCAGCCGCCCTCATCGGTAGGTGAGGGACTCAAGAGGCGGCCACGAGTACACGGGTAATGACTCCTAGGGAGTCCCTGTGTCCTCGACACCTCACGTCCAACCCATCTATCTCACCCTCCAGCAGGCGGCTGCCGAGGGTTATGCCGCGTACTCCACACTTCGGAAGTACATCACTGACGGCCGACTGCCCGCCGTCAAGGTCGGTTCCCGCGTCAAGGTGCTGCGCGCCGACCTCGAAGCTCTCGCGGTGGCCGTCAGGCCCGCGACCTTCGAGGAGATTGAGGCTGCCGCAGAACGGCTTGCCGCATCCGCTCCCCCACTGAACGACGCTCAGGTTCGTCGTCTCAGCACGATCTTCGGCGGTGCGGCATGAGCGCCGCGGCCTCCAGCTGGGTGCGCCACGACATCACCGACGGCGTGCGGCGCGGCATCGTCTTCGAGGTGCTCGTGCGACGTCGCACACGAGCCGCGGTCAGCGGGCGCGCGACCGTGCCCAACGATGCCTCGACCGGCGGGGCGGCGGGGTCTCAGCCTCCCGTCACCGAGTGTGACAGTTCCGAACTGTCACACCTTCTCGACCTCTCCGAGACGACTATTTCCCCTGGCCAGGAGGGAAATGCCCCGGCACGGTCATTAGCCCCTATGGGGAGCCCCGAGTTACGACTGTATGACCGTGGCGCCGCGAGCGGTCCGCTGTCACCTGCGCCGGAGTCTGTCGGGGCAGGCGTGCCGGTGTCAACGACGGCGTTCGGCGATCTCCCGTCGGTGAAGGCCATGGGGACCGGCCGCGCCGGGATCGTCGTGGGCTTCGACACCGAGTTCACGACCGTGGACGGAGCGCGGATCATCGACTCGTACCAGCTCGTCACGCCGGACCCGGTCGATCCGTCGATGATGGTCGAGGTTGTCATCCTTCCCCCGCTGGGCTCCGGCGCTCGCCTCTCGCTGCACACGGCGCTGTGGACCGTGGTGGTCGCTGCCGAGCTGTGGCATTCCGCGCTGGTGCCCGACGAGGTCGGTCCCCGTGGCGTGCCGCGCGGGGCGTTCTGGTCTGATGACTGGCAGGAGCGTCGGGACGCGCTGGCGAAGCTGCGCGTGCCCATCGTGCTCGCCTGCCACTACGGCTCGGCGGACCTTACGACTTTCCGCACGGGCGGTCAGAGCCGCGAGCTGGACAGCCTCGTCCGACTAACCTCGGCTGCCGGTGGCCTGGTAACACTCCTGCCGTTCCGCTCGCAGCGCGGCAACGAGAACGGGCACTGGTGGCAGAGCCTGTCGGTGTCCGTCCGCGACACCATGTCGCAGGCACCCGCCGGGAAGAAGAGTCTTGCCGTCCTCGGCGAGGCGTGCGGTGTCACGAAGCTGGACGTGCCGGAGGGCTGGATCTCCCGCATGACGGACTACCGACGTGAGCACCTGGATGAGTTCCTGGAGTACGGCATCAACGACGCGGTGATCGTCGTCGAATACCTCGCTCGGCTGTGGGGTGACGGAGTCGTTCCCCCGATCACACTCAGCGGTGGTGCTGCTGCCGCGCTCGTGGACTCTGGAAGCTCCTACTTGGGGGCGTCGAGCCCCTCGGAGTTCCGCCGGAAGTTCGCTGGGCTGGTGGACGAGGACGAGGGCGTCGAGGCTGTCGAGGAGGGTGACCGGCTGAGCTTCTACGCGAAGCGGGGTCGCAACCCGCTCGATGGCGCTGCCGCGCAGCTCTCCTCCGCGTTCGCCCGTGCGTATCACGGTGGGTTGAACTCGTGTCCGATGCCGGGCTACTACCCGACCCCGACTGTGGACATCGACGCGCAGAACGCCTACCCGACCGCGATGGCTCTTGTGCGTGATCTCGACTGGGAGGCCGGTGCCATCGAGGAGGTCGTGCATGAGCGATCGCTCACCGTTGACGACGTGTCCTCGGCGGCGACCCCGTTCGTCGGCTTCGTGTCGTTCGAGTTCCCCGCAGACGTGGCGCATCCGTGCTTGCCGATCGTCGCTGATGGCACCCTCGTCTATCCGCGCACGTCCGAGGGTGTTGCTGGCACCTGGGTCTGCGGCCCGGAGCTGTGGCTCGCTCTCCGCCTCGGCGCTGAGGTCCACTGCCAGATCGGCTATCTCGGTCGCGAGCTGGGGCAGGACGGTGGGCCGAGCCTGTCCCTGCGCCATGGGGTGAAGCAGCTCATCGACGACCGGAACGCTGCCAAGAAGATTTTCGGCAAGGGGTCTCTGGAAGAGCAGACGCTGAAGACCGGCGTGAACTCGGTGTACGGCAAGACCGCGCAGGACGTCGCTGAGCAGCGCTCATGGGACGCTCGCGCACAGGAGATGGACAGCGTCGGCGGCTCGGCGGTCTCCAGCCCCTACCACGCCGCAACCACCACGTCTTTCGTTCGTGCGCAGCTGCTCGCGACCATGAACCAGATCGTCGAACACGGCGGGCACGTCTTCTCGGTGACCACGGACGGGTTCATCACGGACTTCACCGTTGATGAGGTCGCTGGCCTCGACCTCTACGGGCTTGACGAGGTGCTCAGCGACTCTCGCACTGCTCTGACCGGCGACCCGAGTATCTGGGAGGCGAAGCACGCGCAGGACGGCCTGGTGAACTTCACTACGCGCGGCAACGTGTCGCTCTCTCCAGGCGGGGTGTGCGCTCACAACGGCCTCAAGGCTCCGAAGGGTACCGTCCCGGACAGTGCCGAGGACCGGGAACTGCTGCTGACCGCTGTCGTGACCCGCGAGGGCCGGGTGCCGAACGGGTACACGCGATTCCCCTCGTTCCAGGAGCTGTCACGCACCGAGGATCGTAAGGACTTCCTGCCGTCCCGGGTCGAGCGCTCGGTGAGCATGGACTACGACCTCAAGCGTCAGCCCGTCATGCCCTCCATGACACCCGAGATGGTGCCTCTGCCGGACGGCTCCGTTGAGGAGATGGCGACCTTCACCACGCAGCCGTGGGAGCGGGTCGAGGACTGCCTGCGCGCTCGCCAGATCGCCCGCGACATGGCTGAGACCGGATGCCTGCGCACCGTCGCTGAGTGGCGCGACTGGAACCTGAAGTACACGCACGGTAAGGGCCGCCGCATCGTCACTCCGCAGCGCGCAGTGCTCATGTCCATCGTCATGGCGCACCGTCAAGGCGTCGCCACGATCCCGACTCTCGCTGACCGCTCGATGACCATTGCCGACCGCCTCGACTGGCTCGGCGAGTGGGGGCTCGGCACTGTCTCCCTAGGCGATTGGGACAACGCCCGCCGGCCCGAGCGGGCGTCCCAGATGCTCCCCATCGACACCCTCGACCCGTACCTCGACCGGATGACATCCATGGCGCCCGGCGACCACCCTACGGACGCCGACCGACTCCCGTACTGACCAGCCCAACGACCCGAAAGGAATGACCATGAACAACGACTACCAGATGCTCGACGACCTGATGCAGGACATGCACGACCGGAACACGGTGCGCATCGCGATGACGGACTGGCTCATCGGCGGGCACGCGCCCGGTGATGCATGGCAGGCCCGCGACCCTCGACGCACCACGATCGAGGGTTCCCTGCGCTCCGAGGCACTCGTGCTTGGTGCGGTGCTCGACCTGCTCCGTGAGGACGTGAAGGAAGCACGCGACGAAGGCCTGCGCGAAGACACGATCATCGCCGCCCTCGACCTTCCGGCCGAGATCGCGTCGCTGGAGCTCGAAGAGGGCCATTCCCTGAACGAAAAGGAGAACTGAACATGAGCAACAAAATCACGACCAACCTCGAAGAGCTGATCGAGCAGGAGCGCCGCCGTGCGTCCGAACGCATCGCCAAGCTCAAGCGTGCGGCCGCTGCCGAGCAGCGCCGCATCGAAGCGAAGGTCATCGACCTGCTGCGCGACCAGGACCATGACCTCTACGACCGCCTCGCCGGGGAAGCTCGTGATGCTCTCGCGGCGGAGAAGGCGAAGCGGTCTATCCGGTCGAGGAAGGCGGCATCGCGTTCGAGCGATGTGGTCGACAGGTCTGCCGCGCAGACCGGCGATCCTGAGCCGAAGGGGGAGGCACCGTGGAACGGCTGACGACTCCGCTCCGGGACCTGCGCCAGCGTCCCGGGACCCCTCCGCCCGCAGGGACCGCAGCGACCGAGGACGGAGGCCAGCGGTTCTTGGAGGACATGAGCGTCAGCGAAATGTCCGACAAAAACCCTGCTGGCCGTCTTCCGTACGCCCCGGAGAGCGAGCCCGACTCCCCAAGCAGCGCTGGTCGGGCTCGTGCGGAGGGGTGTGCGGAAGACCCGGCCCTGGCAGCGGAGCAGCACCACGACCCCCAGGTGAACACCGGTCGTGGTGCTGCGCAGAGGGCAGGGTCGGCCGAGGCTCCGGTGGAGCCTCGGAACAGCCGTCGTCGGGAGGTCTCTCTCGACGTCCGGCTGACGGTGGCTGATCGCGATGCGATCCGCCGCCGTGCCCACGTGCTCAGCGTCAAGCCGAGCGCATGGGCTCGTGCCGTCATGCTCGACGCGCTGGACTCGAGGTCCTCGAAGGTCGATCAGCTGGAGAACAACGCGGGATTGAAGGAGGCGGCGTTCACGTCTCTTGCTCCGGCAGTAGAGCAGCTGCGTCGAGTTGGTGTGAACCTGAACCAGGCGCTCCGCAAGGGTGCTGCCGTCGATGACAGTCTCCTTCACGCGGTGATGGTTGCGGTGGACGAGATGCGTGCCTCGCTCGGCGATTGGACACGGGTATGAGTACCGTGAACATCCGCCCCTCGACCAACGCTGCAGGAGCTGTTGGGTACATCCTCTACGGGCGTGACCCTGAGGTGCGAAAGGAGCTCCTCAAGGTCGGATCGACACGTGCAGCCGCGTATGCGATGTCCATGGTCGATGGCGGGACGACCCCGTCGGAGTTCATAGCGTGTGCCGAGGCGCACGCCGCTGCTCACGGTCGGACGAACCAACTTCAGAGCTACGTTCTGGCGTTCCACCCTGACGAGTTCGACGTGACCTCGCAGGCCGATCTTGAACGCATCCGGGACGTAGCCGTCGAACTCGCGGAACGCATGCACAGCGCTGACTACATGGTCGCGGCGCACTCTGATTCCGCCGGAGGTCACGGGCATGCACACATCCTGGTCATCAACCACGACAACCTCACCGGTAAGAGCCTCCAGCGGTACACATCGTGGAAGCACGGACTGCGCCAGCTGAACGACGAGCTGATGGCAGACGAGGGCCTGCGGGTGCTCCCCGATCCCGCGGAACCGAAGCCCGACTGGGAGCTGCGGCGCGAGGACTTCGCGCCGGGCGGATTCGAGCAGGCCCTCGGGGACAAGGTCTATGACGCACTGACCGACTCGCGCTCAACGAATCGCGAGGCGTTCGAGCACGTCCTCGCCGAGCGCGGGGTCACGCTCGCGGTGACGAGCCGCGACGGTTGGAGTTACAAGATGCGCCGGGATGACAACGGGAAGCTCGGACGGAAGAAGGCCTCGGCGCTGACACCCGAATTCACCGCCGAAGGTGCTCAAGAGATCTTCGACTATCACGCACAGAAGGGACAGGCTCATGGGAGCGCTGGACAGGATCAAGCAGGCCGACGAGCAGCAGAAGACTACGGAGCTCCTGGAGAACTTGATCTCACAGCACGACGCCGACATGCAGCAGATCGCGCAGCTGACGAAGACCGTCGCCGACCTGACCGAGTACGTGAAGGTGATGGACGAGGACCAGATGACGCGGCTGGATCGCCTATCGACCTCGCGGCAGCACGAACTTCCCTCCACGCTGCCGCTCGACGCCGAGACGAAGAAGCGGCTGAACGAGATCGAGAAGACGCTGAGCGCCGTCGCGCAGCAGCTGAGCAGCAGCGAGGTCGTGAAGCTGCCCGACGGGTCCTCGGTCACCAGGGCGGACCTGGCCGCGTACTCGATGACGACGAAGATCAGCGAGGAGCTGAAGTCGACGACTTCGGCCTCGGCTGACCTCGCCGAGGCCGTCCGTAAGCGCGGCAACGTCCGTATCGACACGGACAAGCTCACCGAGCACGCTGTGAAGGTGCTTGATCAATGTCTGGCGAAGGCTGTCGAGGCTCCAGTCCAGAGGATCGAGCAGACCGTCGCGGGGCTCGAAGAACGGGTGGGCAGGCTCGGCACCGAGAAGCTCGCCGAGGTGACCGACCGCGCCCACGAAGTGGTCAGCGCTGCCGGGCGGGCGGAGCGCCGGGTCGAGCAGCTCTCGGCGAAGGTCAACTGGGCGATGGTCGGGCGAATGTGCCTCGCCCTCATCCCGTTCACCGTCGCCTTCATCATGCTCACGGGGATGGTCGGTGGCACCACGCAGACGCTCGGCCTCGGACCGTTGCTTGGATGGGCCTGGGACTCGTTCGCCGCCGCGAGCGTCTGGTGGACGAAGGGGCTCATTGCCCTCGCTGCCCTCGGAGGATGCGCTCTGTTCGGTTGGTTGATCTGGTGGCTAGGCAAGAAGCTGTACGAGAGCTATCGCGGCTGGTAGACGACGAAAAGAGATGCCCCGTAGCCGAAGCTACGGAGCACTCTGAACTCAGTCGACTTCGGGGTCATCACCGAACAACTCGGCATCGGTGTCGAAGTACCCGAGAAGGTCCCGCTGCTGGCGGATCAGCTCGACGGTTGCCTTGTGCAGGGCGAGCAGGTCATGGAGGTGGGCCTCCTCATCGCTCATTTCGGGGTCGCCGATCCACCACCGAAACGACTCGGCGTGGCTGTAGGCGTTGGTCTCAGCGCTCATGATCGCTCCCTCACAGGTCCCGAAAGACGTACACGGAGATCGCGTCGGCTCGGACCACCGTGTAGTCGTATTCGAGGTCGCGGGTCCAGGCAACCCAGTTGAAGTAGCGCACAAGCTCTTCCGGCGCGTCCTGCGGGATGAGGCCGATCTCCTCGGCGAGAGTCTCGGCGTAGTCCCGGAAACTGCCCCATGTTCCGCAGAAGCGCTCTTCGAAGTCGGAAACAGACGGCAGGTCTCCAGTGCCTTCTGCGACGTAGCTGCCGGAGGCCGTCCAAGCGCACAGAGCATCGCGCTGGTGCTCGGGGACCGCGAGGAGGACGCGAGCCCACTCTGCGGCCTCCGACGGACTCATCTCGCCCGAGGTGGGGATGTTCTCGTGGTCCATGACCCACAGCTCTTCGCATCCACTGTGCACGCGATGAGCGCCGCCGTGGACGTCAGCAAGGGTGACTTCGTCGGCGGTCTCGGCATCGAACCACTCGCCGACGAGGCGAGCGTTGTTGTCGCAGGCGAGGCAGCCGATCCAAGCTCGGGGCGTGGTGTCGGTGTTCGTTCGGGTGGTCATGGCAGGTCTCCTCCGTGGTCGAGGAGAGCGGCGGGCGCGACAGGCAGTCGTGCTCGGTGAATCGACGCGCTTACGCCACGTCGCCGCTCTCAAGAGGTCTCCCGGCCACGCTCCGCGTGGCTACCCAACCAGGTGGTCTACCTCCAGTCGACGACGACGGACTCGGTCCTGAACCCCTTGCGCCCGCGCGGCTGCGGGAGAAGGGTAACCGTGGCAAGGGTGTCGATGGTCTGACGACGGAGGTCAAGTGAAGCGTCCTGGAACGCCTCGGCAGGATCATCGACGCCCAGGATCGGCGACAGCGCGCCCGCGCGCCCTTGCATGAGCCTTTCGGCTTCCAGCTCCTGAATACGCACTTCTGCAGCGTCCCGTACGCGCTTGAGGTCGCGGGCCTCGATGATCTCGGCGTCGTAGTCGGCCTCGGCGCGCAGAATGCGCGCCCGCTGGTCGCTGATCGCCGAGTCGATGCCTGCCGCATGCGGCCCACCGACCGCGACCTCGACCATCACCGTCGCGTCCTTGCGTGCAAGACGCTTGGCGACGACCGTCATGACGAAATCGTCGATGGCGGCGCCCGAGCGGACGATGTGCCCTGCGCACTTGTACCCGCGCGGTGCCCCGGTCACCTTCCTCCCGCACACCTCGCCGGTCTCCTCGTCGACGTATCCGCACCGGTAGAGCCCGCTGCCGAGGTGCTTGCGCTTGGTCGAGCCGGATGTGTTCGTCACCCGCTCCGTGTCATCGAGGACCTGCTGCGCCTTCCACCACGTCTCATCGCTAACGATCGGTTCCCACTGCCCCCGGATCGGCTCTCCAGCGTCATCACGGAGGATCTGCGCCTTCCACATCCGGCGCCGCTTCCCATCCGCCTGAGCAAACTTCGGAGTGTACGTGCTCAGCGCCGCGTAACGCGGGTTCCGCAGGATGCCCAGCACGGTCGAGGGAGACCACGGACCGTCCTCGACGATCGGCCTAGGTTCGAGGCCCTGCTGCGCGCGGGCGGTGGCGCGCTCGACGCTCACAGTGTGCGTGTGCTTGGGCAGTGGTGTGATCCCATCGATCTGCTCGGTGCCACTGAGAGCCCGGGCGAGCGATCGCAGCGACTCGGGGTGCTCGATCCTGGTGAACAGGTCGTAGATCGCCCTCACGGCCTCAGCCTCGTGGGGGATCACTTCACCGTCGACGGCGTAGCCGAGTGGGCGCATGCCCTTCGGAGCACGCCCCTGCATGGCGCGCTGACGCTGGGCTGCGGACTGACGGGCACTCTTGCGCTCCATCTCAGCACGCGCCACTGCGGCCTTAATGCGTGCATACATGCGCCCGCCGTCGGTGGAGAGGTCCGCGTCTCCGTTGGCCGTGACGAGGGCAAGGCCTCGCAACTCAGCAGCATCGATCCAGTCCTCCAACTGCCTAGGCTGCCGGGTGAGTCTGTCCAGGTCGTAGCAGATGATCGCGTCGAACCGTCCGAGCAGGTAGTCGGCAACCATGCGGTCGTAGTCCGGACGGATCGCGGTTCGGTCGGTGGCACTCTTCGACTGGTCCACGTAAGTCTCAACGACATCCCAGCGCCGGAACCGGGCGAGGTTCTCGCAGTCCTCGCGCTGACGGTCGATGGCGAGCCCGTCCATCTCGCGGTCCTGACTGATACGAAGGTAGATCGCTGCTTTGCGGTGTGAAGTGGAGCGCTCGTTCATGTTCCCAGTCTAGCCTCTGACGTAAGCGCCGTCCATGACTGACGATGTCACCATCAGTGTGCATAGTGATAGAGTTGAGTCATCTAAGCAAACGAACAAGGCACCCCAGGAGACGACCATGCCGCAGCTAACCC
>NZ_BJNW01000033.1 GCF_006539885.1 Kocuria varians
TTGTGGTGTGTTGTTTGTCAACTCAATAGTGTGTCTAGTTTGTTGATACCAAAAGTTTTTTGTTTTTGGTTGATGGCCCAATGCCTTGCAGGTGTTTTCCCGTTTTCCTGGGGTGTTGGGTGTCAGCTGGGATCCCACTGACCGTCTTTTGGGGTGGTTGGTGGTTTCTGTTGATTTTTTTGACGGAGAGTTTGATCCTGGCTCAGGACGAACGCTGGCGGCGTGCTTAACACATGCAAGTCGAACGCTGAAGCTTGGTGCTTGCACTGGGTGGATGAGTGGCGAACGGGTGAGTAATACGTGAGTAACCTGCCCTTAACTCTGGGATAAGCCTGGGAAACTGGGTCTAATACTGGATATGACATGTCACTGCATGGTGGCGTGTGGAAAGGGTTTTACTGGTTTTGGATGGGCTCACGGCCTATCAGCTTGTTGGTGGGGTAATGGCCCACCAAGGCGACGACGGGTAGCCGGCCTGAGAGGGTGACCGGCCACACTGGGACTGAGACACGGCCCAGACTCCTACGGGAGGCAGCAGTGGGGAATATTGCACAATGGGCGAAAGCCTGATGCAGCGACGCCGCGTGAGGGATGACGGCCTTCGGGTTGTAAACCTCTTTCAGCACGGAAGAAGCGAGAGTGACGGTACGTGCAGAAGAAGCGCCGGCTAACTACGTGCCAGCAGCCGCGGTAATACGTAGGGCGCAAGCGTTGTCCGGAATTATTGGGCGTAAAGAGCTCGTAGGCGGTTTGTCGCGTCTGCTGTGAAAGCCCGGGGCTTAACCCCGGGTGTGCAGTGGGTACGGGCAGACTTGAGTGCAGTAGGGGAGACTGGAATTCCTGGTGTAGCGGTGAAATGCGCAGATATCAGGAAGAACACCGATGGCGAAGGCAGGTCTCTGGGCTGTTACTGACGCTGAGGAGCGAAAGCATGGGGAGCGAACAGGATTAGATACCCTGGTAGTCCATGCCGTAAACGTTGGGCACTAGGTGTGGGGGACATTCCACGTTTTCCGCGCCGTAGCTAACGCATTAAGTGCCCCGCCTGGGGAGTACGGCCGCAAGGCTAAAACTCAAAGGAATTGACGGGGGCCCGCACAAGCGGCGGAGCATGCGGATTAATTCGATGCAACGCGAAGAACCTTACCAAGGCTTGACATACACCGGACCGGTCCAGAGATGGATCTTCCCCCTTGTGGGGCTGGTGTACAGGTGGTGCATGGTTGTCGTCAGCTCGTGTCGTGAGATGTTGGGTTAAGTCCCGCAACGAGCGCAACCCTCGTTCTATGTTGCCAGCACGTGATGGTGGGGACTCATAGGAGACTGCCGGGGTCAACTCGGAGGAAGGTGGGGATGACGTCAAATCATCATGCCCCTTATGTCTTGGGCTTCACGCATGCTACAATGGCCGGTACAATGGGTTGCGATACCGTGAGGTGGAGCTAATCCCAAAAAGCCGGTCTCAGTTCGGATCGTGGTCTGCAACTCGACCACGTGAAGTCGGAGTCGCTAGTAATCGCAGATCAGCAACGCTGCGGTGAATACGTTCCCGGGCCTTGTACACACCGCCCGTCAAGTCACGAAAGTCGGTAACACCCGAAGCCGGTGGCCTAACCCTTGTGGGGGGAGCCGTCGAAGGTGGGACCGGCGATTGGGACTAAGTCGTAACAAGGTAGCCGTACCGGAAGGTGCGGCTGGATCACCTCCTTTCTAAGGAGCACTGTGGCTGGCCGTGTGGCCGGCACCCACGAACCCGCTACTAACGGTGGGTTGTGGTTGATGCTCATGGGTGGAATATCAGCAAGCGGACACACTGCTCCCTGACACGGGAACGCTCACCGGCACAGTCTGGTGGGTGGTGTTGGGGGTGTGGTGTGGTGGCACATTGTTGGGTTGTCGATCAACACGTCAGTGTTGGTTGGTTTCCCGCAGCATCTGCGAGCCTGGACGGTTGTTCTGGTGGGTGGGTGTTGGTGGGTTGTTGTTTGTCAACTATATAGTGGACGCGAGCATCTTTGACGCCGCGCAGTACCCCTGTTGTGGGGTGGTGTGTGGTGTGTTCTTTGATGATTGTTTTGTGTTGTGTGGCGTATAAGTTGTTACGAGCACACGGTGGATGCCTTGGCATCAGGAGCTGATGAAGGACGTGGAAATCTGCGATAAGCCTCGGGGAGTTGATAAACGAACTGTGATCCGAGGGTCTCCGAATGGGGTAACCCGGCTGCGTGTTATGCGTGGTCACTCGTATCTGAATTCATAGGGTGCGAGAAGGAACGTGGGGAAGTGAAACATCTCAGTACCCATAGGAAGAGAAAACAATAGTGATTCCGTGAGTAGTGGCGAGCGAAAGCGGATGGTGGCTAAACCGGTTGTGTGTGATACCTGGCGAGGGTTGCATGATCGGGGTTGTGGGATGCGTTGTTCCGGGGTCGCCACCCTGGGAGTCGCGGCGTTGTGGTAGTCGAACTGGTGGTGAGTGCCAGACCGTAGGGGGTGTGAGTCCCGTAGACGAAACCATGGTTGTCGTGGCTGGACGTTGTTCCCGAGTAGCACGGGGCCCGTGAAATCTCGTGTGAATCTGCCAGGACCACCTGGTAAGCCTGAATACTTCCTGATGACCGATAGCGGATCAGTACCGTGAGGGAATGGTGAAAAGTACCCCGGGAGGGGAGTGAAATAGTACCTGAAACCGTGTGCTTACAAGCCGTTGGAGCCTTTAGGGGTGACAGCGTGCCTTTTGAAGAATGAGCCTGCGAGTTAGTGTTACGTCGCGAGATTAACCCGTGTGGGGTAGTCGTAGCGAAAGCGAGTCTGAATAGGGCGTTGTGAGTGGCGTGATCTAGACCCGAAGCGGGGTGATCTACCCATGGCCAGGTTGAAGCGCGTGTAAGAGCGCGTGGAGGACCGAACCCACTTCAGTTGAAAATGGAGGGGATGAGCTGTGGGTAGGGGTGAAAGGCCAATCAAACTCCGTGATAGCTGGTTCTCCCCGAAATGCATTTAGGTGCAGCGTTGCGTGTTGCTTGCTGGAGGTAGAGCTACTGGATGGCTGATGGGCCCTACAAGGTTACTGACGTCAACCAAACTCCGAATGCCAGTCAAGTTGAGCGTGGCAGTGAGACTGTGGGGGATAAGCTTCATAGTCGAAAGGGAAACAGCCCAGACCATCAACTAAGGCCCCTAAGCGTGTGCTAAGTGGGAAAGGATGTGGAGTTGCTTAGACAACCAGGAGGTTGGCTTAGAAGCAGCCACCCTTGAAAGAGTGCGTAATAGCTCACTGGTCAAGTGATTCCGCGCCGATAATGTAGCGGGGCTCAAGTACACCGCCGAAGTTGTGGCATGACACCGTATAGCTGAGCCGTTTGTGGTTGAGGTGGTGTTGTGGGTAGGGGAGCGTCGTTGGGGTAGTGAAGCTGCGGGGTGACCCAGTGGTGGAACCTCAACGAGTGAGAATGCAGGCATGAGTAGCGATAGACGGGTGAGAAACCCGTCCGCCGGATGATCAAGGGTTCCAGGGTCAAGCTAATCTGCCCTGGGTGAGTCGGGACCTAAGGCGAGGCCGACAGGCGTAGTCGATGGACAACGGGTTGATATTCCCGTACCGACGAAGAACCGACCCTACTAAACCGGGGATACTAACCACCCGAACCACCGTGATCGTGTGCCCTTGTGGTGCACGGCGTGTGTGGGGAGCGTGGGACCTGATCCGGGGAGGTAAACGTGTTAACAGGTGTGACGCAGGAAGGTAGCCGAGCCAGGCGATGGTTGTCCTGGTCTAAGCATGTAGGGTGACCCGTTGGTAAATCCGCGGGTTGTGTGCCTGAGATGTGATGGGACCCTCTTAGGTGAGGGGATTCGGTGATCCTATGCTGCCAAGAAAAGCATCGACGTGAGGTTCTAGTCGCCCGTACCCCAAACCGACACAGGTGATCAGGTAGAGAATACTAAGGCGTTCGAGAGAATCATGGTTAAGGAACTCGGCAAAATGCCCCCGTAACTTCGGGAGAAGGGGGGCCCCTGCTGGTGATCATCTTTACGGTGTGAGCTGGTGGGGGTCGCAGAGGCTAGGGGGAAGCGACTGTTTATCAAAAACACAGGTCCGTGCGAAGTCGTAAGACGATGTATACGGACTGACTCCTGCCCGGTGCTGGAAGGTTAAGAGGACCTGTTAGACCCTTCGGGGTCGAAGCGGAGAATTTAAGCCCCAGTAAACGGCGGTGGTAACTATAACCATCCTAAGGTAGCGAAATTCCTTGTCGGGTAAGTTCCGACCTGCACGAATGGAGTAACGACTTCCCTACTGTCTCAACCATGAACTCGGCGAAATTGCAGTACGAGTAAAGATGCTCGTTTCGCGCAGCAGGACGGAAAGACCCCGAGACCTTTACTATAGTTTGGTATTGGTGTTCGGTGTGGCTTGTGTAGGATAGGTGGGAGACTGTGAAGCCGTGACGCTAGTTATGGTGGAGTCGTTGTTGAAATACCACTCTGGTCACTCTGGATATCTAACTTCGGCCCGTGATCCGGGTCAGGGACAGTGCCTGATGGGTAGTTTAACTGGGGCGGTTGCCTCCTAAAGAGTAACGGAGGCGCCCAAAGGTTCCCTCAGCCTGGTCGGCAATCAGGTGTTGAGTGTAAGTGCACAAGGGAGCTTGACTGTGAGAGTGGCAGCTCGAGCAGGGACGAAAGTCGGGACTAGTGATCCGGCGGTACATTGTGGAATGGCCGTCGCTCAACGGATAAAAGGTACCTCGGGGATAACAGGCTGATCTTGCCCAAGAGTCCATATCGACGGCATGGTTTGGCACCTCGATGTCGGCTCGTCGCATCCTGGGGCTGGAGTTGGTCCCAAGGGTTGGGCTGTTCGCCCATTAAAGCGGTACGCGAGCTGGGTTCAGAACGTCGTGAGACAGTTCGGTCCCTATCCGCTGCGTGCGTTGGAAATTTGTGGAGGCCTGTCCTTAGTACGAGAGGACCGGGACGGACGAACCTCTGGTATGTCAGTTGTTCCGCCAGGAGCATCGCTGATTAGCTACGTTCGGGATTGATAACCGCTGAAAGCATCTAAGCGGGAAGCTTGCTCCGAGATGAGATTTCCTAACCCCCGTAAGGGGGTGTCAGGTGCCCAGTAGACGACTGGGTTGATAGGCCAGGTGTGGAAGCGTTGTAAGGCGTGGAGCTGACTGGTACTAATACACCGAAGACTTATACACACACAATGTTTCATCGAAGGTGTGGTGTTCGCGTTCACTATGTGGTTGACCACTAACAACCCAACACTACAAGCCCGTAAGGGTGGTGGGGGTGTGTGGTTGGTCAACGAATAATGGTTTCTCGTGTATGGCACGGGGACGTACAGGTTTCCCCTGGTACCCGCCTTGCTGGTGGGTGTGGGGGTGTAGGTTTCCGGTGGTTATAGCGTGGGGGAAACGCCCGGTCCCATCCCGAACCCGGTAGCTAAGACCCACAGCGCTGATGGTACTGCACTCGGTAGGGTGTGGGAGAGTAAGTCACCGCCGGAATTCACGTAAGAGGGTTGAGGCCCCACACCGCACGCTCGGTTGAGCGTGATGGTGTGGGGCCTCCCCGCATTTAACACCC
>NZ_BJNW01000034.1 GCF_006539885.1 Kocuria varians
GAGCCATGAAACTGGACGGTTTCATGATGCCTGGCCGAGGGTCAGCTGCTGTCGGTGGTGGTCATAGTGCTGGGTGCCGTCGTGGTAGATCTCAGCCAGGCGCAGCCGATGCCGGAAGTACGGGGCCCAGCACACGGGCATGTGCATTCCGCGGCCCATGACATCCTCGGGCTCGGCCTCGAGCTGGCCCTGCAGGACGTCGATGGTGCGGTCGAACCACCGGATCAGTCGCGGACCGTGCACTACCCGAGCCGAGCCCCGATCGCTTGGGTAGTTGATGAGGTGGAAGGGCCGGGTGCCGGCCCCCAGCACCCAGGCGAAGGTGCGACTGACTGGCTCGGGGAGCCGGCCCATCAGGGCGCACCAGCGGGATCAGGCGCCGGGTGATCAGATAGCTCAAGAACATCCGAAACAGCAGACGCCCGTTGGCCCACCGGGTACCGGATGAAGCTCGGCGCAGCTCCGCCAGGGTCGCCACCGTCACGAGGGCGTGGAAGTCCACCCGGACCCGTTCGATTTTATCGTGGATTTCCTGACGAGTGGACGAGGTATCGCCGCCCATCGTGGTCATCCCCTCGTGCGGTGTGTTGGATGAGACAGCGCCCGGGGTCGAGAAACCCGGCGCCAGAGTGTCAGCGTAGGTCCAGGAATGCCCGCAGTTCGGCGAAGGCCTCGGGCACCAGGGAGTAGTGCGCCCACTTGCCCCGCTGCTCGCGGGTGAGCAGCCCGGCGTCCACGAGTTTCTTCATGTGGTGACTGACCGTGGGCTGGCTGATGTCCACCACCGCGGTCAGATCGCAGACGCAGACCGCACCGCAGCCCTGGGCCGCCACGTGCGAGAGCAGCTGCAGGCGAGTCGGGTCGGACAGGGCCTTGAGTCGGCCGGCGATCCGCTGCGCATCATCGGGGGTCATTGGCCCGGCCGAGAGCGAGCAGCACTTCGTGCCCATCGTGGCGGGGGCGCACTGATCGGCGGAGATGGCCTGGACACCGGATGCAGGGATCATCGCCCCATCCTACATTGACCAATGTCAATGTGATCCCTAGTGTTTTCGATAGATCGTCGTCAATACGAAGGGTTGCCCCTGATCATGAGCAATACCACCACCGCCCCCGCCGTCCACCAGAGGGTGATAAAAGATTTATCCTTCCTTGACCGCTGGCTGCCCGCCTGGATCATCGCGGCCATGGTTGTCGGGCTGCTGTTGGGCCGGTTCGTCCCCGGGCTGAACACGGCCCTGGAAACCGTGAAGATCGGCGAGGTGTCCCTGCCGATCGCGATCGGGTTACTAGTGATGATGTACCCGGTCCTGGCCAAGGTCCGCTACGACGAGACCCGCCGGGTGGCCGGCGACCGACGCTTGATGGGCGTCTCCTTGATGCTGAACTGGATCGTCGGGCCCGCCCTGATGTTCACCTTGGCCTGGATCTTCCTGCCCGATCTACCGGAGTACCGGACTGGGTTGATCATCGTCGGGCTCGCCCGGTGCATCGCGATGGTCTTGATCTGGAACGACCTCGCCTGCGGCGACCGTGAGGCAGCGGCCGTGCTTGTGGCGATCAACTCGGTGTTCCAGGTCATTGCCTTCGGCGCCCTGGGTTGGTTCTACCTCCAGGTCCTCCCGTCCTGGCTGGGGCTGCCGACGACGTCAACGGAGTTCTCCGCGTGGTCCATCGTCCTCTCGGTGCTGGTGTTCCTGGGCATCCCGCTGGTGGCCGGGTTCCTTACCCGCACCCTCGGGGAGAAGGCCAGGGGCCGGGACTGGTACGAGGGCACGTTCCTGCCGAAGCTCGGTCCCTGGGCGCTGTACGGGCTACTGTTCACCATCGTGCTGCTCTTCGCCCTTCAGGGTGACGCGATCACCTCCAACCCCCTCGACGTCGCCCGCATTGCCCTCCCCCTGCTGGTCTACTTCCTCCTCATGTTCGGGGTGGCCCTGCTGGCCTCCCGCGCCCTGGGGCTGAACTACGCGAAGTCCACGACCGTGGCGTTCACCGCCGCCGGCAATAACTTCGAACTCGCCATTGCCGTGGCGATCGGCACCTTCGGGGTCACCTCCGGACAGGCCCTGGCCGGGGTAGTCGGTCCCCTGATCGAGGTGCCCGTGCTGATGGCCCTGGTTTACGTCTCCCTGTGGGCGGGCCGGAAGCTCTTCCCCGGTGACCGCACCGTCCCCACCCGCTAACCCCGCGACCTCCCAGGAGCACCAGTTGAGCACCGAGTCCACCAAGCCCTCCGTTCTGTTCGTCTGCGCCAAGAACGGCGGCAAGTCCCAGATGGCCGCCGCCCTCATGGAACACCGTGCAGCAAATGCCGTAGAGGTTCACTCTGCCGGTACCAATCCCGGCAGTAAGATCAACTCCCTGTCCGCCGAGGTCGTTGCCGAAGTCGGAGCCGATATGTCGACCGGTTTCCCAAAACCGATTGACCCGGACCTGCTGCGCACCGTGGACCGCGTCGTGATCCTGGGTGACGAGGCGAAAGTCGAACCCGTCGAAGGCATGACCGGCACCATCGAGATCTGGTACACCGACGAGCCCTCCAAGCGCGGGATCGAGGGTGCGGAGAGGATGCGCCTGGTCCGCGACGACATCGACACCCGCGTCCGGAAGCTACTCACCGAGCTCACCGCCGGCGACCCCGCCTGAACCATGCCCCCTTTCCTCTTTCCCTTCCGAGAGAGCGGGTGACCTCCATGACTGCTGAGACCACCCCCGAGAACACCATCACGATCCCGGCAGAGACCGCAGAAAAGCCTTTCGTGCTGTTCGTGCGCGTGCACAACGCGGGCCGGTTCCAGATGGCCGCTGCCTACCTCACCTACTTTCTTTTCCGGTGGGCGCATCGAGGTGCGCCCGGCCGGCTCCGCCCCGGCCGAGGCGGTGAACCCGGCCGCCGTGGAGGCCATGGCCTAGGAGGGTATCGATCTGAGCACCCAGGCCCTGAAGATCCTCACCGATGCGGTGGTGCAGGACTCCGGCGTGGTGATCACCATGGGCTGCGGGCACGCCTGCCCCGTGTACCCGGGCAAGCGCTACCTGGACTGGGGCACCGCTGATCCTTCCGAGGAAAACCTGCAGGGGGTGCGGGGCATCGTCGATACCATCGACGCCCGGGCCGAGGCCCTGTGGGACCAGATCCGTAACTAACCACACCCCCAGGTCCGGTCCCGCCGCGCAGAGGGCGGGACCAAATCCGGGGGGAGAGCGAAACCAATGGGAGGCTGAGCATTATGGAACACCGGATGGACGTGGCGATCATCGGGGCCGGTCAAGCTGGTCTGGCCGTGGGGTGGTATCTGCGCCGTCGCACGGACCTATCCTTCGTGATCCTCGACGGCCAGGAGACCACCGGCGGGGCCTGGCGGCATACCTGGCCCTCGTTGCGGTTGTTCTCCCCCTCCTCGTATTCCTCCCTGCCCGGGAGGCTCATGCCCCCCACCGGGGCGGACAACCCGGATGCGGCCCATGTCATCGACTACCTCACCGATTACGAGACCCGCTACGACCTGCCGGTCCGCCGGCCGGTGCACGTGACCGCGGTGCACCGCGATGGGCAGAGCTTCCGTCTGAAGACCGCCACCGAAGACACCTGGTCCGCCCGGGCGGTAGTCAGTGCGACCGGAACCTGGTCCCAGCCCTTCTGGCCCACCATCCCCGGCCAACGAGCGTTCACCGGCACCCAGGTGCATAGCGCTCACTACGCTGGCCCCGCCCCCTATGCGGGAAAGCGCGTGGTGGTGGTGGGCGGAGCGAACTCCGGGGCCCAGATTGCCGCCGAGATTGCCGGGGTTGCCCAGCTGACCTGGTGCATCAAGGGCGAACCGCACTGGCTGCCCGATGAGGTCGACGGCCGGGAGCTCTTCCGCGTTGCTACCGAACGCTCTCGGGCCTTGGCCGCCGGGCATCCGGACCCGGGTGGGGTCGCCGCCCTGGGCAACATCGTCATGGTGCCCCCGGTCAAGCGCGCCCGGGACGCCGGACTGCTGCACCCAGAACCGATGTTCGACCGCTTCACCCCCGCCGGCGTCACCTGGGCCGACGGGCAGGAACAGGAGGTGGACGCGGTGATCTGGTGCACCGGATTCCGCCCCGCCCTGCGCCACCTGCGCCAGCTACCGATACGCACGGCCGACGGGTTGATCCCCACCGCAGGGACCGCCTCCACCACGGTGCCAGGCCTCTACCTGGTGGGCTACGGGGACTGGACCGGACCCGGGTCGGCGACCCTCATCGGAGTCGGCCCCACCGCCAAGGCCACCGCCACCGCCCTCCAACACCAGCTAGCCACCTCGACGCCGGCGCCCGCCCATTGACCTCCGGCATGCCCGTCAAACGACGGGGGCGGTTTCAGATGTTGGTGGTGTCGCTGTGCCACTCGATTAGGATCACGTCACACTACTGCCCCGCCTGGGCCCATGATTCATGCGGCCCAGGCGTCGGTGCACTTCCACCGGCTCAAAACCGAGCTTCCGGTGCAGGGCCAGGCTGGCGGTGTTCTCCGGGAAGACCTTCGCCTCTATCGTCCAAATTTTTGCGGCTTCCGCGGCGGCAATCAGGGCCTGCAGCTGGAGCCGACCGATCCTGCTCGGCCGCCTCCGGGTAGACGTAGACGGACTCCTCCACCACCCCGGCACAGACCTGACGGGCCGAGACCGGTGCGGCCGCGACCCAGCCCAGCACCGCGCCGTGCTTATTCACCGCCGCCTGTCGCAGATCCTCCGGCGTGTCCCCGTGAATGTCTTCCAGTCTGGTGGGCGGGATTCGAAGGTTGTCTGGTCGGTGGCGATGCCCGCGGCGTAGATCTCGCGCACGGCCGACTAGCGGTACTCCTGAAGCCCGACCACTGTGATCGCCCCAGCGGTGTCGCCCGGCAACAAGTGTTGCCCCACCGCCCTCACCGCACCGTCCGCGGGCACCGGTGTGTTGCTCACGCGGTGGCCTCCTCGGGTGCGAACAGGGTCCCCAGCGCCTCCAGCGCCACCGGGTGGGTGCGGTAGTACATCCACACCCCGCGCTTGTTCCGCTCCAGCCCTCCCGGCCTCATGCAGAGCCTTCGGATAGTGGCTGAGCGTGGGCTGGGACAACTCGAACCCCGGAAACAGATCACTACGCCGTCCAGAACGAGGTCTGGGTCACCGGTCCCGGTAAGAAGCCCTGGGAGTTCTACACCGTCACCGCCGACGCGTACCCCAGCTGCTGTTGAAGCATCCCCAGGGCGAGCCGCCCTCACGATGGCGGCTCGCCCTGAAGCCTAACAATCCGGCTGCTGATCCACATGTGCGCAAACGGAACCCTTTATAAAAGCGACAGTCCCTCTCTTCCGGTTCAAAGGGGTCATTCTAAGAATCGGAACTCGGGC
>NZ_BJNW01000035.1 GCF_006539885.1 Kocuria varians
GATTGTAAAGAGCCATCAAGGCGTAACAGCTGCAGCGGATGCGCACGGTCGGCAACGGTAATGCCGGCATCGGCCAGGCGCGCGATGACAAAGGCAGTTGCCTGCTCGATCCACAATTGCACCGAATCTTCGGCGGCATCAAGCACCTCGGCAATGACAGAAGGAGTGATCCCATCGAGTTCGGCAAGCAGCAGCGCCCGACGCCAAGACACAGGTAGCACCTTGAGCATGTCAGTTAGGCAGGCTGCTTCGCTGATGGCTTCCTGCGCCACTTTTTCGGCATCAGTTGCCGTTTCGCTCTCAAGTGACGCCGCTGTTTCGTCTCCGGCCGGCAAGATGTCGGCCAGACGGAGGCTGTCATCTGGCTGGTAGTACTCATAGATTTCTTCTTCCACCATCGCTTCGGCCTGGTCCTCGGCGTCTGCCGGAACCGGGACATCCAACGATACGCTTTCGCCGAACTGACGGCTCGCTGCCACTTCGCGGTCAATGACCTTGAACAGGTTCTTTATTAGTTGCCGATACACCGCATCCTGAGTTTTGCCCAGTTGCCAGGCGACTTCGGTCTCTGCGATCGCTTGGTCAACGACATCGGCAAGCGTTGGGTAGTCGGCCGGCAAGTCACCGACGGCACGCAGATAAGCCAATTCGCGTCGGGCTACCGTTTCGAGGCGCGCTTTCAAGGGCTCGATGCCCTTCTGTGCCACTTCGATCGTGGCAGACGGCAGGGCGTCGAGCTGCGCCTTGAGGGCGCGCAGACGCTCACGCCGACTATGCCGTTTGTACTCATGCTGATGTCGCAACCGATCGAAGTGCTTCTTGCTTTCGCGGAACAAGATCTTCATGGCATTTTGGCTGGCCATATCAACGTCCTTGCCCTCCGCATGGGCGGTGACGATTTTCTTGCCCGTCAGGTGCATGTGCAGTTTGACCGTGAAGGATTTTTCGCCGCGCTTGCGCTTCTCCAAAGTGGCATGGAGCACGGTGTCACTCGCCCCATGTTTTTGCAGTAGGGGGAGGATCTGCTTGGCAGCGAGCGCTTCGAGGAGCGCGGGCCAGCGATGCCTGATCTCGTCGCCAACACCCTCAAAATAAGTCTGTATTTTCATGTTCTTCTTCCTTTTAAATGAATCTTTGAGCCTGTCAAGTTGTTTGTGTAAGTGGTGGTCTCCGGGGGTTGGTTTAGAGGTAGGGGTTGATGCGGTCGGGGTAGGCGATGGCGAGTTGAGCCAGGGCCTGTTTCCAGTTCGTGGTCACCTGTCCTTCGACGAGGCGGCCTTCAGCGTTGCGCTTGGCTCCTCGGGGTCGTCCTTTCTCCTTGGCCCGGTCACGGGCTCGTTTGTCCTCGATGTTGCAGATCGCCAACCACAGCAGCTTGACCGCGGCGTCATCGGAAGGAAAGTGGCCTCGGTTCTTGGTGACCTTCCGCAGTTGGTAGTTCAGCGACTCAATCGCGTTTGTGGTGTAGATCACCCTGCGCAGCATCGGCGGGAACGCGAGGAACGGGATGAACTTCGTCCAGGCGTCCTCGAAGACCCGGACCGTGTTCGGGTTGCCCTTGCCCAGCGGCGAGGCGGAGAACTCGTCCAGCGCCGCCCTCGCGGCGTCGGCGTCAGCGGCCTGGTAGACAGGCTTCAACGCTGCCGCGACGGCTTTGCGGTCCTTGTAGGACACGAACCGCATCGCCGCGCGGATCAGGTGGACCACACAGGTCTGGACCGTCGATTCGGGCCAGGTGGCCTCGATCGCCTCGGGGAACCCGGTCAGCCCGTCGCAGCACACGATCAACACGTCCTTGACGCCCCGGTTCGCGAGCTGTGCACACACCCCGGCCCAGAACTTCGCCCCTTCCGTGGCCTGGATCCAGATCCCCAGCACGTGCTTGATGCCGTCCATGTCGACACCGACGGCGATGTGGGCGGCCTTGTTCCGCACGTGGGCCCCGTCGCGGATCTTCACCATGATCGCGTCGAGGTAGATCACCGGATAGAACGAGTCCAGCGGTCGCTGCTGCCAGGCCAGGACCTCGTCGGTGATCTTCGAGATCGTCTCGCGGCTGATCTCAGTGCCGACCGTGGAGACCAGATGGTGCTCGATGTCACGCACCGTCATCCCGCCGGCGTAGAGGCTGATGATCATGTCATCAAGCCCTGAAAGGCGCCTGGAGCCCTTCGGCACCAGCATCGGGGTGAACGTTCCATCCCGGTCCCTTGGGATCGCCAGCTCGACGTCGCCGGCGCTGGTCGAGACCTCCTTGGAGAAGGAGCCGTTGCGTGAGTTCGGGAACGCGGGCGCTTCCGCGGAGCCCTTGTCGTAGCCGACGTGCTCGGTCAGTTCAGCCTGCAGGCCCCGTTCCAAGCCGGCCTTGATCAGCTGCTGGATCTGCCCGTCCTTGCCCTCGAGCTGGACCTCACCGGCATCGATGCGGGCATACAGGTCATCCAGCGCACCGGAGGCCTCCAGCGCGGCGACGCCTTCCCTCTGGGCACGTCGCCGGTCTTCACGGTCTTCCTTGGTGGTCATGGTCATCAGTGTGTCTGCTTCCTTGTCAGGAGCCACCCCTTACACAAACCATCTGACACCCTCAATCCGCTGAGCATGAGCCAGATCTCGCCGCGAATTTCCTTACGCAGGCGCCAGGCGGCAAACACCTCCGCCCAGCCAGTCAGCATCGACCATACGGCGATACTGGTCCACAGGAAGATTGCCAGCACCCAGGTCGCCACCAAGGGAACGACCAGGACCACGATCCCGGTAACGATCCCCACGACACCACGGAAGGCGAACCAACCCCAGCGTCTGCCGCGACGAATCTTGCGCACCGCCGCGAGCAGTGAAAACCCGCCATCAACCAGCGAAAAGGCGCCGTAGACCAGGGTCAGCGCCAGCAGTGCCTCGGCCGGCATCAGAAAGGCGAGTACCGCCAAATACCAGCGCCAGCACGCCACGCAGCACGAAGGCCCACCAGTTTCTGCTCATCGAGCACAGGGTGTCGCCACCTTGCCCGATCGTCTGTGTTCCGCTCATCGTCGTCTCCTGTTGGCTCATTTGCCGCCATGCTGGCGGGATTTGTCAGCATCGGTTTGCGGCAACGATCCATCCTCTTTGTGATCGAACAGCGAGCGAAAGGTAGCCATGATGTCATCGAAAAAACCCTTGCCGGACTGGCCAGATTTAGCTTTTTCCTTGACCGACTTGATCTGGTCGTAAATATCCTTGAAGTCCTTCTTCATGCGACCGTACCCGAGCAACTCCGCCATTTCGAGCTGTTTGCGCGCGTCATCGAGCAGAGCGCCCAAGCGCTTGTCTTCCTCCGCGCTGCGATCGGATTTCTCCACCAGGGACTCGGCCTCCTTCAACATGGCGCGGGCACGCTCCACCGGTAGCGGAATGACCACGCTGCTGGATACAAGCGTACCCAGCACCGCCTGCAAGGCTGCCTTGGCCTCGTCGATCTTGCCCTGATCGATCAGGGGGGCAACGGCGCTGATGGCTTTGGGATACGTGGCCAAGGGAAGACTCGTGGTCGTGATCACGATCTCGCTGGCCACGCCGGAGAGCAGGTGTCTGGCCTTTTGCACCTCGCCGTACTTAAGAGCGTTTTCGGCCTCATCCAAGATGGCCTCGATGGTGTCCGTGCCGGCAAAAATGTCGTGAACCACGGTTTGCACGTCCACTGGCGCCAAGGCCAACCTCGGTCTCCGGGCAAGAAGCAGCTCCAGCTTTCCGGTGACCTGTGCCAAGGCATCCAGGGCCTTCGTCGTGTCCTTTTCGTCCAATGCCGCCAGGGCATTCTTGGTCTCGGTCAGCGCGGTGACCGCCTCGCCGATCGTCTGCCTGCGTTTCTCGGCAGTCTTGCCCTCGACCACCTGATCCACGGCGGGTTGCACCGCCTCCACCATAGCGGATTTGGGCTCGGCGCCGGCGACTTCACTTGCGTTCCCGCTGGCTTGATCCAAAGTGTTTTCGGTTACTTCCTTGTCGCTCATTTCTGATACTCCTCAACATTAGTTGGATGAGCGCCGGCAACCCTTGCCGCCAGCGCCTATCCATTTCATAAGAGACTTACATCAAGTCCGACAATTGCTGCTTGATCTTGTCGAACCAGCCCTTGCCGCTCTTGCCGTCTGCAGTTTTTTCCCTCGATCTGATAATCCTTTGCTTCCTTGATGACGGCCTTGATGGTATCGAGCTTCGCTATCAGGTCAAAGGTGATGACCTCGACGTCCACCGGCGCCAACGCCAGTTTCGGATCACGCGCCAGAATCAGCTCCAGCTTGCCGGTCACCCTTTCCAACGCAGCCAAGGCCTCGTCGGCCTTCTTCTCATCGAGCAGCTTCAAGGCATTCCTGGTCTCGGCTACCGCGGCGATCGCGTCGGCGGTGATCTTCTTGCGCTTTTCCGCGGCCTGCTCCGTTGCCTTCGCATCCACCTGTGGCTGGACCGATTTGCCCACCTCGGTCTGTTCCTGCGGCTTGTGTGGCAGCGCAGTGTCTTGGGCAAAGGCCGGCGACGAGGCAATCAAGCCCAGACTCAGCAGGGCGGCGTAAAGTGTCTATTGGTTCATGATATTCATTACCATCCTCTCTTTGCTCAATTGAACGGTTTATTTCTCACCAGCGCTTGTTAGGACTCGATCGCAATCGTTCGTCCCGCTTGGGGTGAACGCAGCTCGCGCTTGTCCATCGTGATGGTAGCACACCATTCTTGAAATTGGCCTTGATGGAGTCCTGATTGGCATCGCCGGGCAGGTTCAGCGCACGCTGAAAACTGGCTCTTTACAATC
>NZ_BJNW01000036.1 GCF_006539885.1 Kocuria varians
GGATCACCTCGGATCGTGAGGTGTGCTCACGCTCCACGATGCGATCGAGGGGGCAGCTCCTCGGCCGTCAGCCTGACGGCGACGACCTGCATCGGCTCAGCACCTCGTCCCGGGCGCCCGCGACCGCGACGCTTGCGCTCCTCCACGTCGTAACCCGCCTCGGCCTCGGCGACCCACGCCTCGATCATCTCTTCCGACACGTGATCCTCGGGCATGTGAGCATCATCTAATGGTTCTCGGCTTCAATGCTCCGGCGGGCCTCCTCGAGAGGCTTTTTATAGGCCTCTGCGGCGTACTCGTAGAACCCCGCCTCCGAGGCCTCGGCCGTGAGCTGTTCCAGTGCCTCACGACGCCGCGTGCGCCTGGCGTCCTGATACGCCGCGTCGTCGTGAAGACGGCCGCGCATCGAAAACTGGTTCGTTTCCTGCTCAGGCATCCGAGGCCTCCACGCTGAGCGGTTCCGCGCGGTGCAGCGCCTCCACGACCTCTGCGTACCGGCGTCGCTTGTTGGCGGCCAGGACGACGCCGCGCAGTCCGCTCAGTTCCCCGGCCCGGCGCTGGGCGCGGGCCAGCAGGTCTGCGGCGGGGACGGCGTCGTCGACGATCCCGGCCGCCGCGGCGGTGGGGGCGTCGTACCGCTCGGACAGGACCATGGCGCGGTGGACCTCGCGCGGCGCGAGGCGCGCGGAGACCAGCGCGGCCAGACCGGACGTGAACGGGACCCCGATCGAGGTCTCCGGGAGGCAGAGGAACCCGCGCTCCGAACGGGCGCACCGCTCGTCGCACGCCAGGGCCAGCAGGAGACCGCCGCCGTAGCAGTGGCCGTTGATCGCGCAGACCGTGGGAACCCCGAGGACCAGGATGCGGGCGACGAGCGCCTGGAACGCCGCGCTGTAGCCCGGCTCGGCGAACAGCTCCGGCACGAGACCGTTCGAGAAGAACTTGCCCTGTGCCGTGACCACGAGTCCGAGCTCTCCGGGCGTCGACTCGACCTCCGTGAGCGCGGCGTCGATGGCGCGGATCCGCTCCACGGTGAAGCGGTGGTCCCCGTCGAGGGAGTCACTGATGTCGAGGGTGAAGACGTTGTCCTGGTGTGTCAGCTGAGTCACGTTGCCAGCATGGCACACCGTCGTTCCTGGGCCTGCCGGAGACCGAAGTCGGCTTGTCGTCCGAGACCGCGGTCCACCTCCGAAAGAAAATCAGCCCGCGCCAATCGGCAACGGGCTGATCATGATGACCCGACTGCACCGCGTCTGAAGAGACGCATCGGTCGGTTTCGGGCCTAGACTCGCGGCACACCACCCCGACGATCGGAGCCCCCATGACCACCTCGAACCAGAGCACCTCGGAAGCCGGTGCGAGCGGGCAGGAGGTCGCGGACGTCGTCGTGATCGGTGGCGGGCCAGCAGGAGAGAACGTGGCGCAGTACGCCCACGACGGCGGGCTGTCCGCGGTGGTCGTGGAGGAGTCCCTGAGGGGCGGGGACTGCTCGTACTACGCGTGCATGCCCAGCAAGGCCCTGCTGCGACCCCTGGAGGTTGCGGCCACCGCCGGGAACCTGGAGGGTGTGAGCACCCCGCAGCTCGACCGGGCGGGTCTGCTCGCACGCCGGGACGCCTGGGTCTCCCACTACGACGACGCCGGGCAGGTCCGCTGGGCGGAGAAGGCCGGTCTGCGCGTGGTCCACGGCCACGCCGAGATCGTGGGTCCCCGCGAGGTGCGCGTGAGCGACGCCGGGCGCACCCGCACGCTCACGGCCCGCCGCGCCGTCGTGCTGGCCACCGGGTCCAGCGCGCTCGTGCCGCCCGCGCTGCAGGGGATCCACGCGTGGAGCTCGCGGGACGCCACCGGCGTGGTGGAGGTCCCGGACCGCCTGGCGGTCGTGGGTGGGGGCGTGGTGGCCGTGGAGGCCGCCACCTGGATGGCCGCTCTCGGGTCCGAGGTGACCCTGCTGGTGCGCGGGGACGCGCTGCTGAACAGCCAGGAGCCGTTCGTGGGGGAACTTGTGAAGAGCGCCCTGGAACGGGCCGGGGTGCGGCTCCGGTTCGAAACCTCTGTGGAGTCCGCCTCGCGGGACAACGCGCGGAACACCGGTCTGGGCCGCGTGCACGGTGGCCCGGTCACGCTGAGCACCACCGAGGGGGAGCTCACCGCGGACGAGGTGCTCGTGGCCACCGGCCGCACGCCGCGGCTCGCGGACCTGGGTCTCGACGCCGTGGGCGTCACGCCGCAGGACGTCCGCTCCGGGAACCTTCCCGAGTGGCTGCACGCCGTCGGTGACGCCACGGGCGACGCCCTGCTGACCCACATGGGCAAGTACGAGGCCCGGGTGCTCGGCGCCCGACTGGCCGGGGCGCAGGAGAGCGCGCCGCCCGCCGTTGTCCCCGTCCCGCAGGCCGTCTTCACGGACCCTCAGGTGGGCGCCGTGGGCATGACCGAGCGCGAGGCGCGGGCGGCCGGACACCGCACGGTCGTGGCGGAGGCGCCCATCACCGCCGCCGCGGGTGCCGCGCTGCTGCGCGACGACGCCGCCGGGCGCGCCAAACTCGTGGTGGACGAGGACACCGGGCGGCTGCTCGGCGCGACCTTCGTGGGCCCGGACGCCGCCGAGCTCGTCCACGCGGCGACCATCGCCGTGGTGGGAGGAATCCCCGTCAGCCTGCTGCGCCACGCCGTCCCGAGCTACCCCACCGCGTCCGAGATCTGGCTGCGCCTGCTGGAGGACCTCCCCGCGTCCCTGCGCTGACTCCTGGTCTGCTGACCCGCCGGCCGAGCAGACCAATCCGGGCAGGCAGACCAACCCGGTGGCTCGGGCACGCAGACCGGGGCTCCGGCCGGGCAGGCGGACAGCCCGGCCGGGCAGGCTGGCGGGGCGCGCCGTGGCGGACCCCAGGGCGGCGCACCCCGATAGCCTGGGGGGGGATGACGACGACACAGCGGCGGCCCATCTCCGCCCAGATGAGACTGGCGGCAGCCGTGGTGATCGGGATCGCCGCGGGAGGCGCCGCCGCCCTGTTCCTCGGCGGGCTGATGCCCGTGCTCGTGGGGGCGTGCGGCGTGTCCCTCGCGTACGTGGTGATGTCCGTGGCGGTGCTGTGGCCCCTGTCCGCGGAGGAGACCGGGGTGAACTGGCTCTTCGCAGAT
>NZ_BJNW01000037.1 GCF_006539885.1 Kocuria varians
GGACGCGGCCGGCTGCCCGGTCGGGGTGAGGTGATGAGTTCGCGCTCGAACTGCGCTAGAGCGGCGAAGATGGTGATGACGAGTTCGTCGTGCGCGTTGCCTGCCTCGTACTTGAGTCCACCGTCGAGCGCACGGAAGCTCGCGCCCATGCGCGTGAGGTTTTCAAGTCCTTCGAGCACGGCCTTCGTGCTGCGTCCGAGCCTGTCGAGCTTTGGTACGAGGACAGTCACGTTGTAGCCGTCTTCGATCTTGCGTTCCACTGTCTTGAAGAGTTGTCTGTACTTCGGTGAACGGTGGTTCTTCGCTCCACTCACGGCCGGATCGCTGATGATCTCGTCGCATCCGGCCTTCAGCAGTTGTTCCTCCTGAACTTTTGTGTTTTGAGCCGACGTGCTCACTCGTGCGTAGCCGATTGTGTAGTCCAGGTGTTTGCCCGTCTCCTGTTTTTGAGTGTTGGTTGGGTGACTGTCCAATGCCATATCGGTTTATGAACCGCTACGGGCTGCAAAAGACAGTGGGCCACCTTGTTCTGACACTCGAACTCCGGGCGACCGCCTCGCTCTCGTCGCTCATCGTTGGGAGTTGTTACCTGCCGTAGTTCCGTACCGTGCAGCTGCGGTGCCGCGCGCGTCGGTGTGGTACCGGGTGGCCCCGCTCCGCTAGGATCGGTTTGACACCCTGCTAGCTGCGAAGGAGCCCGCGTGTCCACCGTGCAAGTCGCGCCCTCGATGCTCCGATGGGCGCTCGACCGTGCTGACCTCAACACGGAGACGAAGCGCTACGCCCGCTTTGAGCAATACGCTTCAGGAGAGAAGCCTCCAACTCTGAGGCAACTGGAAGAGTTCGCGTCGGCGACCCACGTTCCCTTCGGCTACCTTTTTCTTCCCGAGCCCCCACAAGAGTCGGTGCCCATTCCGGACTACCGTACGATTGGGGATTCGGGCGTGAGTGAACCAAGCGCCAACCTGCTCGACACTATTTACGAAGCGCAAATGCGTCAGGATTGGTATCGGGAATACGCGCAATCACAGGATGCAGACCCTCTTGAGTTCTTCGGCTCAGCTACTGTAGACGACTCGCCGCTTGAGATCTCTGAGAAGATCCGTGAAGCTCTCGACTTCAGTATGGAACGTCGCACTCGGTTCCGAACTTGGGAGGAAGCTCTTCGCTACCTTATTGACGCTGTTGAGGAGCTGGGCGTTCTGGTCATGGTGAGTAGCGTCGTCGGGAACAACACGCACCGTAGTCTGAGTGTGGACGAGTTCCGTGGCTTCACGCTCGGTGACCCGTTCGCGACCGTAATCTTTGTGAATGGCGCGGACTCTAAGTCCGCCCAGATGTTCACGCTCATGCACGAACTTGCCCATGTTTGGCTGGGAGAGAGCGGCATCTCTTCTGAGGATTTGGACTCGCCGAGCGAGCTACGCAACGAGCGGTGGGCTAATTCTGTCGCCGCCGAGATTCTGATCCCGCTCGCGCAGATTCGTTCGGAGTACAGGGGTTCATTAACCTCTGCAGAGGTTTCACGCCTTGCTAAACGCTACAAGGCGAGCACGCTAGTTGTCTTAAGGCGAATCTTCGACGCCCGCTTGGTCGACTGGGACACCTACATCGCGAGCTATCGCGCTGAAGAGAAGCATCTCAAAGAGTTGAGCGATCAGAAGAAGAAGCAAGGGTCCGGGGGCGACTACTATAACACCCACCCGCTCCAAGTCGGACAACAGTTTTCGAGGGCTGTCATCGTTGACGCCTACGAGGGACGTACTTTGTATAGAGACGCATTCCGTCTTCTAGGGACGGTCAAGGCAAGCACCTTCGAAGGCCTTGCAGAAAGGCTGGGGGTGGCGTGATGTATCTTCTGGATGCAAACATCTTCATTCAGTCAAACCGTGCGCACTATGGCTTGGACTTCGTGCCTGCGTTTTGGGATTGGCTTGACCGTTCTTACGCCGCAGGCACGTTGAAGTCCATCAAGCAGGTCGGCTCCGAGATCGCTGCGGGTCACGACGATCTAACGACGTGGGCTGCGAACCGGTCGAATCTGTTCGTTCCTCTTGACGCGAGTTGTGGTCCGCATCTGACCGCAGTAGCTAAGTGGGCTAATAATCATCACTTCACTCAGGCAGCCGTTAGCGAATTTCTGAGCGTCGCGGACTACCAATTGGTCGCCTACGCGCGAGCCCATGACATGACTGTGGTCACGATGGAGAAGCCCGACCCACAGCGCAAGAAGAGGATCAAAATTCCCGACGCGTGTAACGCTATGGGTGTGAAGTGGGCCGGGCCATTCGACATGCTGCGAGCGGAGAAGGCCTCGTTCGTCCTCAAATAGCTTTGAGCGGTCACTAGCTTTGCCTCTCTACCATCGTGAGACTGTAGCCTGCGGTTTAAC
>NZ_BJNW01000038.1 GCF_006539885.1 Kocuria varians
GATATGGCCCGTCAAGGCGTGGTCACTTCGGTCGAGGAAGCGTCGGCGTACGTCGCCCGCCTCGTGAGCACAGACTCTTCCCATGAACCGTGGGCCATCGTGGACTCGGACGCACTGATCGGCCTCGTCTGCGTCACGGTGGACGAGGACAACAGGAACGGCTGGTTCTGGTACTGGATGACCGACCAGGCGCGCGGCAGGGGAGTCATGAGCCGTGCCGCGGCCACGATCGCGGAGTGGGCCCTCGCGGAGCGCGGACTGGATCGTCTCGAACTTGGCCACCGCGTCAACAACCCGGCCTCCGGCGTCGTCGCGAGAAGAGCCGGTTTCCTCAAAGAGGGCACCCAGCGCCAGAAATTCCTGGTGGACGGAGAACGTCTCGACGTCGACACCTACGGGCGGTTGAAAACCGACCCGCATCCGGCCTTTGACCCAGTGACCATGGTCACCCGATGAATGGTGACGGGAAACACGAATCAGGCCGCCCCCACATGCCCGGGGAACCGTATTTCCCTTGGCCCCGGGTCTAAAATTGAGGCGAGAAGAGTCTCACACCGGAGCGACACTCGGAGGCAGAAATGTCCGGCCATCAGGTTGATTCCACCCACGAATCCAGAACCATGAGTCGGGACACCGTCTCCATGCTCTGGAAATTCGGGCTCATGCTCCTCATCGGGGCGGTGATCTTCTTCATCCCCGCGCCGGAGGGCGTGGACCCCCGCGGCATGCACATGCTCGGGATCTTCGTCGCGACCATCCTGGGGCTCATCCTGCAGCCCCTGCCCACCCCCTCGGTGGCGCTGATCGGTCTGGCCACGGCCATGATCACCGGCGCCATGGACGTCAAGGGCGGGGAGGCGCTGAGTGGGTTCTCCAACTCCGCCGTGCTGCTCATCGTCGCGGCGTTCTTCATCGCAGACGGGTTCCTGCTCACCGGGCTGGGACGCCGCGTGGCCCTGATGTTCCTCCGGGTCCTCGGCAAGTCGCCCCTAGGCATCGCCTACGGCATGGCCGTCACGGACCTCCTGCTCGCCCCGGCCACCCCGTCCAACACGGCCCGCGCCGGTGGTGTGATCTACCCGATCGTTCGCTCCGTCGCGGAGGTGCAGGGCTCCACCCCGGACACCGACGAGTCCCGCAGGAAGCTCGGCTCCTACCTCACGTTCACCGCCGCCCACGTCAACGTGATCACCAGCGCCATGTTCATCACCGCGATGGCCGGCAACCCGCTGGCCGTGGCCTCCGCCGAGAAGCTCGGCGTGCACATCTCCTGGGGCCAGTGGGCCCTGGCCGCCCTGATCCCCGGCCTCGTGAGCCTGGCGGTGGTCCCGTGGCTGCTCATGAAGGTCTACCCGCCCACGCTGAAGAGCACTCCGGAAGCACCCACCATGGCGCGCAGCGAGCTGCAGAAGATGGGGTCCATGACTCGCGGTGAGATCATCATGGCGGCCACGTTCGTGCTGCTCCTGCTGCTGTGGGTCTTCGGCACGGCCATTGGCGTCAACGCCACCACGGCGGCCTTCGTCGGCATCGCGGTGCTACTGGTGACCAAGGTGCTCACCTGGAACGACATGGCCAAGAACGGCTCCGCCTGGAACACCCTGATCTTCTTCGCGGTCCTGGTGGGCATGGCGGAGAACCTGAACAACCTGGGCGTCATCACGTGGATCGGCTCGGTGGTTTCCGGTGCCGTCGGCGGCATGTCCTGGCCGGTCGCCTTCGCCATCCTCGCGCTCGTGTACTTCTATGCGCACTACATGTTCGCCTCGAACACCGCGCAGATCGTCGCGATGTACGGCGTCTTCCTGGGTGCGGCCATCACCGCGGGTGCCCCGCCGATGTTCGCGGCCCTCGCCCTCGGCTACATCGGCAACCTGTTCGGCGCCATCAGCCACTACGCCTCGGGCCCGTCCGGGGTGGTCTACGGTTCCGGGTACGTCAAGGTCTCCGAGTGGTTCAAGGTCGCCTTCATCATGTCCGTGGCCATCATCATCATCTGGACCGTGGTGGGCACCGGCTGGATGTGGATCCTCGGCGACCTCGCCATGTAGTCCGCCCGGCAAACC
>NZ_BJNW01000039.1 GCF_006539885.1 Kocuria varians
GGCTCTTCGCAGATGAGGGTGTAGCGGTCGGTGGCGGGGTGGGCGCGTCGGTGCGGGGATAGACGTCGAGGTCTCCCGATGATGGAAGTTCTGACGCTCGCCATCTGGAAGACCTCGACATGCCCCACGCTACCTTCTCGTCCCCTGATCTCGATGCCTTCTGCGGCCTGGACGGGCTCGGCCTCACAGCCACCGGCCAGCGCATCGAGACGGGCCAGGCAGTTCTGGAGTGCCGGGTCCTCGCGGACGATCAGTGGTGCCATCGCTGCGGCCAGGCCGGAGTTCCTCGCGGCACGGTCCTCAGAACGATCGTGCACGTCCCCCTCGGCTGGCGACCGACGATGCTGCAGGTCAGAGTGCGTCGCTACCGCTGCCCGGACTGCTGCACCGTGTGGCGTCAGGACACCACAGCCGCTGCCGCGTCCCGCACGAAGCTGTCGCGCGACGCGGTCTTCTGGGCACTCAAGAGCGTGGTCATCGACCGGATGTCGATCGCGCGGGTCGCCGAGAACCTCGGCACCGCCTGGCACACCGTGAACGACGCTGTCCTCGAAGCCGGCTCCGAGCTCCTGATCAACGATCCTGCCCGGTTCGAGGGGGTCCGGGTCCTCGGCGTGGACGAGCACGTCTGGTCCCACACCAGAGGCGGTAACAAGTACGTCACCGTGATCATCGACCTGACCCCGGTCCGCGATGGCACCGGAGCCTCGAGGCTGCTGGACATGGTCCCCGGCCGTTCGAAGAAGGTGCTCAAGACCTGGCTCGACCAGCAGGAACAGGGCTTCCGCGACCGGATCGAGACCGTGGCGATGGACGGGTTCACCGGTTTCAAGACCGCCGCTGCGGAAGAGATCCCGCAGGCCGTCGCGGTGATGGATCCGTTCCACGTCGTCGCCCTGGCCGGTGACGCACTGGACCGCTGCCGGCAACGGATCCAGCAGACCACCTGCGGGCATCGTGGCCGATCCGGGGATCCTCTCTACGAGATCCGCCGAGTCCTCCGCACCGGCGCAGATCTCCTGACCGATCGCCAGTGCGGCCGCCTGAGCAGCGTGTTCGCCGCAGACGAGCACGCCGCAGTGGAGGCGACCTGGGGCATCTACCAGCGGATCGTCCAGGCATACCGCAATCCCGATCGCGTTGCCGCCAAGCAGCAACTCACCGCCGTGATCCAGGACCTCGCCGGCAACGTTCCAGCCTCGCTGACCGAGGTCATCACGCTCGGCCGCACTCTGAAACGCCGGGCCGGGGACGTGCTGGCCTACTTCGACCGGCCCGGCACCAGCAACGGCCCAACAGAGGCCATCAATGGCCGCCTCGAGCACCTCCGTGGCACCGCGCTGGGCTTCCGCAACCTCGCCCACTACATCCTCCGATCCCTCCTCGACACCGGCGGATTCAGACCCCTGCTACACCGTCAAATGCGATGAGCC
>NZ_BJNW01000040.1 GCF_006539885.1 Kocuria varians
GGCTCATCATGATCCAGGGTGTAGTTGGGGTCTGAACCCGCCGGTCTCGAGCAGCGATCTGGCGATGTAGTTGGTGAGGTTGCGGAAGCCGAGTGCGGAGCCGCGGAGGTGTTCGAGCCGTCCGTTGATCGCCTCTGTGGGCCCGTTGCTGGTGCCGGGTCGGTCGAAGTAGGCCAGTACGTCGTCGGCTCGCTTCTTCAGTGTTCGCCCCAGCGTGATGACCTCGGTGAGCGCCTTCGGGACGCCGTGGCTGACCGAGTCGATCAGTTTGACCATTAGCTCGCGGCCTCGACGCCGGTCCTGCTCGCGGTAGGCGGCGATCATCCGCTGGTAGACGCCCCAGGTTGCCTCGACTTCGACATGCGCATCGACGCTGAATAGGCCGTGCAGGCGGTCGTTCTGCTTGTCGGTGAGCAGGTCAGCTCCCGTGTGCAGGGTTCGCCGCGCCCGGTATAGCGGGTCGTCCTTGCGGCCGCGGTGGCCCTGGGTGTGCTGCTGGACCCGGCGGCGGCAACGGTCCAGTGCATCGCCGGCCAGCCGGACGACGTGGAAGGGATCCATCACCGCGACCGCGTCGGGCAGCGCCTCGGCGGTGGCGGTCTTGAAGCCGGTGAACCCGTCCATCGCGACCACCTCGATCGCGTCGCGCCACGCCTGCGGTCGCTCGGCGAGCCAAGTCTTGAACGCCTGCTTGGAGCGGCCCTCGACCATGTCCAGCAGCCGTGCTGGTCCGGTGCCCTCACGGATGCCGGTCAGGTCGATGACCACGGTGACGTACTTGTCGCCGCGGCGGGTGTGCCTCCAGACGTGCTCATCGACGCCGACGACCTTCACCCCGTCGAACCTGTGCTCGTCGTCGATCAGGACGCGCTTGCCCTCGGCCAGGACGGCGAGGTTGGCGGTGTTCCACGCGACCCCGAGCCCCTCGGCGACGCGGGCGACGGTGAGGTGCTGGACCACGATGCCCTCTAGTGCCCAGCGCAGCCCGCGGCGCGACAGCTTCGCCCGTGGTTCGGCCGCCAGGCTGGTGTCCTGTCGCCATACATGGCAGCAGTCGGTGCAGCGGTAGCGACGCACGACGACCTCCAGGGTCGTGGGTCGCCACCCGAGCGGTTCGTGCGCAAGCCGCCGGACCACCGTGTCCCGCGGAACCCCTTCGCAGCCGCAGCGACGGCACCACTGGTCGAGCTCGACGACGCGGCAAGCGATCACCGCGCGGTCGGGCTCGAGCCGTTGCCCAACGGCTTCGAGACCGAGCTCATCCAGTCGGCAGAACGTGGTCAGGTCAGGGCGAGTGAAGGTAGCGTCGTGCACGTCGAGGTCTTCCGGATGGGCAGTGTGAGAACTTCCATCCTCGGGAGACCTCGACTTCGATCCCGACACCGCCGCGCCGTCAGCTTCTACACCCTCATCTGCGAAGAGCC
>NZ_BJNW01000041.1 GCF_006539885.1 Kocuria varians
CTCTTCGTAGTTGAGGGTGTAACCGGGGTTCGGGTGGCGGTGGCCGGGTAGGCGTCGAGGTCCCCCGAGGATGGAAGTTCCTACACTGCCCATCCGGAAGACCTCGACGTGTTCAACGCTACCTTCGCCGCGCCCTGCCTCACCACGTTCTGCCGCCTCGACGAGCTCGGCCTCGAGGCCGTGGGTCAGCATCTCGATGCGGATCGGGCGGTGATCGAGTGCCGCGTCGTCGACGACGATCCGTGGTGCCGCAAGTGCGGAGCAGAGGGCGTGCCACGGGATACGGTGGTCCGCCGGCTCGCGCACGAGCCGTTCGGGCACAGGCCCACGGTCCTGCTGGTGCGGGTGCGCCGCTACCGGTGTGCGCACTGCGGGAAGACGTGGCGGCAGGACACCTCGAAGGCCGCGACGCCGCGCGCGAAGATCTCTCGCGGCGGGCTGAGTTGGGCGCTGACGGCGATCGTCGTCGACCATCTCACCGTCTCGCGCGCGGCCGCCGGTCTCGGCGTGTCCTGGCATACCGCGAACAGCGCGATCATCGCCGAGGGCAGGCGGCGCCTGATCGACGCTCCGGGCCGGTTCGAGGGGGTCACCACGATCGGTGTCGACGAGCACGTCTGGCGGCACACCCGGCTGGGCGACAAGTACGTCACCGTGATCATCGACCTCACGCCCGCCCGCGAGAAGACCGGCCCCGCACGGCTGCTGGACATGATCGAAGGCCGCTCCAAGGCCGTCTTCAAGCAGTGGCTCGCGGGACGGCCGCAGGCATGGCGGGACGGCATCGAGGTGGTAGCGATGGACGGGTTCAGCGGGTTCAAGACCGCCGCCGCGGAAGAGCTCCCGGACGCGGTCCCGGTGATGGACCCGTTCCATGTCGTCCGTCTCGCCGGCGACGCGCTGGACCGGTGCCGGCAACGCGTTCAGCAGGACACGCTCGGGCATCGCGGTCGCGCAGGCGACCCGCTCTACAAGGCCCGCCGCACCCTGCACACCGGCGCCAGCCTGCTCACAGACAAGCAGACCGCGCGCCTGGAAGCGGTGTTCGCCATCGAAGAGCACGTCGAAGTCGAGGCAACCTGGGGCATCTACCAGCGCATCGTCGCCGCCTACCGCGAACCCGACAAGAACAAGGCGAAGCAGCTGATGCGGGAAGTGATCGACTCCGTCAGCAGCAGCGTTCCCGCCGCGCTGATCGAGATCCGCAGGCTCGGCCGCACCCTCAAGCAGCGCGCCGTCGACGTGCTCGCGTTCTTCGACCGGCCCGGCACCTCGAACGGCCCAACGGAGGCGATCAACGGGCGGCTCGAGCACCTCCGCGGCTCCGCCCTCGGCTTCCGCAACCTCACCCACTACATCGCCCGCAGCCTGCTCGAAGCCGGCGGATTCAGACCAGCCCTACACCCTCAACTGCGATGAGCCG
>NZ_BJNW01000042.1 GCF_006539885.1 Kocuria varians
GGCTCTTCGCAGTTGAGGGTGTAGCGACGGCTGGCGCGTCGGTCCCGGGATAGGCGTCGAGGTCTCCCGAGGATGGAAGTTCTCACACTCACCATCCGGAAGACCTCGACGTGCCTGACGCTACTCCGCAGGCGGGCTTCGCCTGTCCTGCCCTGACCACGTTCTGTCGACTCGACGAGCTCGGCCTCGAAGCGATCGGTCAACGACTGGAGCCCGACGGCGCGGTCCTGTCGTGTCGCGTCCTCGAACCTGATCTCTGGTGCCGCCGCTGCGGCTGCGAAGGCGTTCCCCGCGACACCGTGCTCCGCCGGCTTGCGCATGAGCCACTGGGCTGGCGACCCACCCTGCTGGAGGTGAGCGTGCGCCGCTACCGGTGCACCGGCTGCGGGCACGTGTGGCGCCAGGACACGAGTCTGGCCGCTGAGTCGCGGGCGAAGTTGTCGCGCCGCGGGCTGCGCTGGGCGCTGGAGGGGATCGTCGTCCAGCACCTGACCGTCACCCGGGTCGCCGAAGGACTCGGCGTGGCGTGGAACACCGCCAACGACGCCGTGCTCGCCGAGGGCAAGCGCGTCCTGATCGACGACAACATGCGGTTCGCTGGCGTCGCTGTGATCGGTGTGGACGAGCACGTGTGGCGCCACACCCGCCGCGGCGACAAGTACGTGACCGTGATCATCGACCTCACCCCCGTGCGCGACGGCACCGGCCCAGCACGCCTGCTCGACATGGTCGAAGGCCGCTCCAAGCAGGCCTTCAGGACCTGGCTCGCCGACCGTGACGACGCATGGCGCGCCGCGGTCGAGGTGGTCGCGATGGACGGGTTCACCGGATTCAAGAGCGCTGCTGCCGAGGAGGTTCCCGACGCGACCGCGGTGATGGATCCCTTCCACGTGGTCCGCCTGGCCGGCGATGCCCTGGACAGGTGCCGGCACCGGGTCCAGCTCGCGATCCACGGCCACCGCGGCTACAAGGACGATCCGCTCTACAAGTCCCGCCGAACCCTGCACACCGGCGCTGGGCTGCTCACCGACAAGCAGATCACCAGGCTCAACGACCTATTCGCCGACGACGCTCACGTCGAGGTCGAAGCGACCTGGGGCATCTACCAGCGCATGATCGCCGCGTACCGCCACGAAGACCGACGCCAGGGCCGCGAACTCATGGTCCGGATCATCGAGTCCCTCAGCACCGGTGTGCCGAAGGTGCTGACCGAAGTCATCACTCTCGGACGCACCCTGAAGAAGCGAGCCGAGGACGTCCTGGCCTACTTCGACCGGCCCGGCACCAGCAACGGACCCACCGAGGCGATCAACGGCCGGCTCGAACACCTCCGCGGCTCAGCCCTAGGGTTCCGCAACCTCACCAACTACATCGCCAGATCACTGCTCGAGACGGGAGGCTTCAGATCCCAGCTACACCCTC
>NZ_BJNW01000043.1 GCF_006539885.1 Kocuria varians
TTCGCAGTTGAGGGTGTAGTCGAGGGGCGCTGGCTGGTTCGCGGATAGACGTCGAGGTCTTCCAGGATGGAAGTTCTCACACTCACCGTCCGCCGGAAGACCTCGACGTGCACCACCCTACGTTCGCGACCCCAGACCTCACCACGTTCTGCCGCCTCGACGAGCTCGGCCTCGAAGCCGTCGGACAGCTGCTCGAGCCCGACCGGGCAGTACTTGAGTGCCGCGTCGTCGACGACGATCCGTGGTGTCGGAAGTGCGGCGCTGAGGGTGTGCCGCGTGACACGGTGACCCGGCCGCTCGCGCACGAGCCGTTCGGGCATCGGCCGACGACGCTGCTGGTCCGCGTGCGCCGCTACCGGTGCGGCCACTGCCGCCGAACGTGGCGGCAGGACACGACGAAGGCTGCGGCGCCGCGGGCGAAGATCTCCCGCGGCGGGATCGCGTGGGCACTCACCGCGATCGTGGTCGACCACCTCACCGTCACCCGAGCCGCAGCAGGCCTCGGGGTGTCCTGGCACACCGCGAACACCGCGATCCTCGCCGAGGGCAAGCGGCGGCTCATCGACGATCCCACGAGGTTCGACGGGGTGACCACGATCGGCGTCGACGAGCACGTCTGGCGACACACCCGCCTCGGCGACAAGTACGTGACGGTGATCATCGACCTCACCCCCGCGAGGAACAAGACGGGCCCGGCACGGCTGCTGGACATGGTCGAGGGCCGCTCGAAGCAGGTGTTCAAGCAGTGGCTCGCCGCCCGACCCAAGGACTGGTCGAAGGCGATCGAGGTGGTCGCGATGGACGGGTTCAGCGGCTTCAAGACCGCCGCGGCCGAGGAACTCCCCGACGCCGTCCCCGTCATGGACCCGTTCCACGTCGTCCGCCTCGCCGGCGACGCCCTGGACCGGACCCGGCAGCGCGTCCAGCAGGACACCCTCGGGCACCGCGGCCACGCCGGCGACCCGCTCTACGGTGTCCGCCGCATCCTTCACACCGGCGCGAGCTTCCTCACCGAGAAGCAGACCGCCCGCCTCGACGCGGTATTCGCCGTCGAGGAGCACATCGAGGTCGAAGCGACCTGGGGCATCTACCAGCGCATCGTCGCGGCCTACCGCGAACCCGACAAGAACAAGGCCAAGGAGATGATGCGCGCAGTGATCGACGCCGTCAGCAGCGGCGTCCCCGCCGCTCTCACCGAGATCCGCCGACTCGGGCGGACGTTGAAGCAGCGCGCCGCCGACGTGCTCGCGTTCTTCGAACGCCCCGGCACCTCGAACGGACCCACCGAAGCGATCAACGGGCGCCTCGAACACCTCCGCGGCTCGGCCCTGGGCTTCCGCAACCTCACCCACTACATCACACGGTCACTGCTCGAAGCCGG
>NZ_BJNW01000044.1 GCF_006539885.1 Kocuria varians
TGTCAAGCCCCGGTTTTGGTGGAGGGTTGGTTATCTGGCGTTGAGGGTCTCGGGGGTCGGTTCGGTAGCAGTGGTGACGGAGGGCTGGTGGGCCTCGCGGAAGGCCTGCGGGGTGAGGCCGCCGAGCGAGAGATGGGGCCGGAAAGTGTTGAACCAGTGGACCCATTCCGCGGTCGCGATCTCGACGTCGTCGATGCCCTTCCAGGGGCCGAGGTTCCGGATGACCTCCGCTTTGAACAGCGAGTTCAGAGCCTCGGCCAGTGCATTGTCATAGGAATCGCCGCGCGAGCCGACCGAGGCGACCGCGTCCTGCTCGGCCAGCGCCTGCCCGTAGCGGATCGCTCGATACTGGACTCCTCTATCGGAGTGATGCACGAGCCGGCTGAGGTCGGCTCCCTCGCGTCTGCGCAGGTAGATTGCCATGTTTAGGGCATTGAGAGCGAGATCGGTGTGCAGCGAGCGAGACGCTCGCCAGCCCACGATCTCCCGGTTGAACACGTCGGTGACGAACGCGACGTAGACCCATCCGGAGAACGTGTGGACGTAGGTGATGTCCGCGACCCACAGCTGGTTCGGCGCGAACGCGCTGAAATGCCGGTCCACCAGATCTGACGGGCAGTCCTCCCTCGGCGCGGATCTCGTCGTGTTCGGCGACTTCTTCCGGCGGATCCCGTGGAGACCGAGGTCGCGCATGAGCCGCTCGATCGTGCAGCGCGCGACGTGCCCGCGCCCGAGGCGGTCTTCCTCGCGGTTGAGCACGATGTGCATCTTCCGAGCGCCGAACACGCGGAGGTTGTCGTGGTGGACCTGCGCGATCTCCTCTCTGAGGATCTCGTCCCGGCGTGCCCGGGCGGAGGGCTCGCGCTGCTGGCGGGCGTAGTAGGTGCTCGGAGCGATCTGGATTCCTGCTTCGCGCAGGGTCGTACAGATCGGCTCGACTCCGAACTCGTCCTTGTGCTCGTCGATGAACGAGCAGGTCATCTTGAGGGGCGGTCGAGCTCCGCCGCGAAGAAAGCCGACGCGGATTTCAAGATTGCGTTCGCGCGCCGCAACTCGCGGACTTCCTTCTCGAGCTCGATGATCTTCTGCGCATCGTCGGTGGTGGTCCCCGGGCGGGTGCCGGCATCGATCTGGGTCTGACGGACCCAGCCGCGCAGGGTCTCGGGGTTCACGCCGAGCTGGTCACCGACTCGACGGAACACTCCCCGCTGGGAGCCGGGATCGTCCTCGAGGAGGTCCAGGACCATCCGGGTCGCTCGTTCTCGGAGCTCGTCGGGGTACTTGCGGGGTGCGGCCATGAGGGTGAAGTCCTTTCCGTGGCTTCAGTCCCTCCATCATCCCCGGGGCGAATCA
>NZ_BJNW01000045.1 GCF_006539885.1 Kocuria varians
TTGGGCTGACCCCGTTTCGTAGGTCCGGTCGTTATGCGAGTCGTCCTGTTGCCCGCGGTGGCGGGCAGGGAGACTGGTCAGATCATGACGAACAGTAGGAAGCGTCACACTCCGGAGCAGGTCGTCCGCAAGCTCGGGCAGGCCGACAGGATGCTCGCCGACGGGCAGGATGTCGCGGCGGTGTGCCGAGAGCTCGGGGTGTCCGAGCAGACGTACTACCGGTGGCGGAACCAATACGGCGGACTCAAGGCCGACGACGCGAAGCGCCTCAAGGAGCTCGAGAAGCAGAACGCGACGTTGAAGCGGCTGTTCGCCGAAGCGGAGCTGGAGAAGGCCGCGCTCAAGGAGCTGGCTGAGGGAAACTTCTAGGCCCGGGCAGGCGCCGTGCCGCCGTCGCGCACCTGATCAGGACACTGCAGGTGAGCGAGCGGATGGCGTGCCGTCTGGCCGGGCTCTCCCGCTCCGCGTACCGACGCCCGCTCAACGCCGACACGGTCACGGACCCAGACCGGGCGCTGCGGGAGTGGCTGCGCGCCTGGGCGAAGGACCATCCCCGCTACGGGTACCGGCGGGCGTACCACGACGCCCGCGCCGAGGGCTGGGTGGTGAACCACAAGAAGGTCCAACGCCTGTGGCGTGACGAGGGGCTTCGCGTCCCGCAGCGGCGGCGACGCAAGCGCGTCGGATCTTCGACCATCGACGCGCCGACGGCGGACGCGCCGAACGTGGTGTGGGCGGTCGACTTCCAGTTCGACGCCGAGGAGCAGGGCAGACCGATCAAGATCTGCTCGATCGTCGAGGAGCACACCCGGGAGTGCATCGGCGGACTCACCGAACGATCGATCACCGCGGACCGGCTCACCGCCCACCTCGAGGACCTCGTCGCCGTCCGCGGCGCCCCCGAGGTGCTCCGATCCGACAACGGGCCGGAGTTCATCAGCGAAGCGATGGCCGACTGGGCCGGCACCCGCACCGGCCTGTCCTACATCCCTCCGGGCTCGCCCTGGCGCAACGGATACGTCGAGTCATTCAACAGCCGGATCCGCGACGAGTGTCTCAACATCAACAGCTTCTACTCGCTACTGCACGCACAGGTCGTGATCGGCGACTGGAAGGACGAGTACAACCATCACCGCCGGCACTCCTGGCTCGGCTACCTACCCCCAGCCGAGTACGCTCGGCAATGCACCCATC
>NZ_BJNW01000046.1 GCF_006539885.1 Kocuria varians
CGGCTTCTCGTTCGGCCTCACTGGTGTAGGGCTGCGCGTAGGCCCATTCAGCGGCCAGCGTCCGGTTGAACCGCTCGACCTTGCCGTTGGTCTGCGGCCTGTAGGGTTTCGTCCATCGGTGCTTGATGTCCTCACCCAGTGCCTCAGCGAAGGCATGGGAGCGGTAGCGGGCACCGTTGTCCGTCATCACTGCCGTCACGCGCACTCCGAGGCTGGCGAAGAACGCTTCGGCCCTTCTCCAGAACGCCGCCGCAGTCTCCTTGCGTTCATCGTCGAGGAGCTCGGAGTATGCGACCCGCGAGTGGTCATCCACCGCATGGTGGAGATACCGGTAGCCACGTGAGCCCGCTGCTCCGTGTCGGTTGGCTCTATCCCGCACGACGCCGGCGGCACGGTCCTGGGCGGAGCCTCGACCGTGGACCCGCCAACCACCGCCGTCAGGAATACGGCCTTGCTTCTTGATATCCACGTGCACCAGCTGGCCCGGTGAGGCGACTTCGTAGCGCACTGGTTTCGGCTTTCGAACCGGTAGCCCGGTGGTCTGGTCGATGTTGACCAGCTTCGGCATCCGGAACCGGGCCAGAACCCTCCCCACCGTGGAGCGGTGCAGGTGCAGGTGATACGCAATTCGGTGCGGACCCCAGCGGCGGGTGAACCGTAACGCGATGATCCTGCGCTGCGTCTTGTGCGGCAGTCGGTTCGGGCACGTGCGTGGTCGTGAACCGCGGTCGGTGAGTGCTTCCCCAGCGCGGTACCGGTCCGCCCATCGCTTCGCTGTAGCCGGGGAGCACTGGAAGCGTTCGGCTGCTCGGCGTAACGGCCACCCCTGCTTCACGACGAGGATAGCGAGGCGACGACGTCCCTAGGGCGTCAAAGGTGCGTTAGCGTGAGTCACGAAGGCCTCCGTGGTGAAGATGTTGAGTGTGGTAACCCACATCTTGCCCGGAGGCTTTCATCTACCCCGCGTGTTCACAACCTGCCGGGGAAGTACACCTAGCGCAGCGCCTCC
>NZ_BJNW01000047.1 GCF_006539885.1 Kocuria varians
GCTATAGTGTCACTGTAAGTCTGACAGGAGGAGATAGAACTATGGCGAAAATCATCGGCGTATCGAAGTTTGAACGGCTCTTTCGGGAGGCAGCCGGCCTGGACGTGGACAAGAACGACCTGGCGCGGCTGAACGATTTCGTGCGGCAGAAGGTCTACGATCTGTTGCTGGCGGCGCAGGCCACGGCCAAGGACAACCAGCGAGACGTCATCCAGCTGCACGACCTGCCGCTGACGCTCGGCTTCAAGGAGAGCATGCGGGCCTTCGACGGGCTGGACACCGCACTGGAGCTTCAGCCTATCCTGGATCAGCTGGTAGCCCTGCCCCCGCTCGACCTGGCCTACAGCTATGAGATGGAAGCGGAGTTGCCGCGCCTGGTCGGCGGGCTGACGGTGGCGCTGGCACGTGCCTTCAAAATCCTCGATCCTAAGGTCAAAAACCCGCAGAGCGTGCACTGGGAGCGGGCCATGGCTATCTTTGACCTGCTCTTTTAGCGTGCCGGACAAGACCTCGATTCGGGTTGCGCGTGGCAGGTCCAGCACTGCGTCAGCGGGAGGCCTGGCCGCGGGTGAGTCCAATAGCGTGGTGTCAATTC
>NZ_BJNW01000048.1 GCF_006539885.1 Kocuria varians
CTTTTCCGGTCAGTTCTTGGCCGCGGACACCCGACGGATCAGTCGTGCGACCACCTGGCATACCAGGGCGGCGGGCAGGAGCAATGCGACGCCGTTGACCGTGTCCCGAAACCGCAGCTCGCACCCGTCCCGCTGGAGTTCTCGACGTGCCATGAGTGCCCCGGGAAGCATGATCGGCAAAGCCGTCACAACTCCGGCGGTGTAACCACGCTGCGCGACTGAAGCGCCGAGGTGAGTCACGACGTGGGCTTCCAGCCCGGCAACGACTGCCCGATAGATCGCCGACTTACCGGTAGAGCGCCCGCCGCAGCCACACGCCACCGCCACCAGAATTCCCATCAGACCCACGGCGATCCACGATTGCTGCGGCGTGATTCTGAGTTGTTCTATACCAGTGCGATCCACGAGACGATCGCAGGATGCAGGAAACGCGAACGCCTCTTCGAGGTCGTGGATTACCCACGCCGCAAAAAGTGCAGTCGGCCCCTTCCAACTCACAATTCAGCCTTTCCCTCACGCATCCCACCCCGATGAATCTGCTGGCAGACGCACACGCCCACCAGCATCATTTCACAGCCGACAGAGTGTTTGAGGG